>QKCL01000060.1 GCA_003246895.1 Spirochaetota bacterium
GTCTGATACAGGAGTGCCTTCTTCGGCTTCTTTTAAAATGCTCATAATTTTTGAGTCTGAAAATTTTGACTTTCTCATAGAATCTCCTTCTTTTTTATTAAGAAATTCTACTTAAAAAAGCAATGGTTTTTTGGGGGGACTACATATGGAAATAATTAATTGTCATTAAAATTTGCCATTATAATGATTTTTCTTTATATTACAAGATGTTGGATAATATCTGAAAATTATTAAGGGTTTACTTTATGATAAAGAATGTGAAAATTTTCGGCAAGCTGATGATTCTTATCGGTCCTGCAATTATGGGACTTTTTGTGGGTCTTGGAATTTTTGTCTATGAATTAAATAATGTCGCGGAAAAAACATACCGTGTCCTCTACGATGAATTATATACCAATATCAATCTTACCATAAATGCCGACAGGGACCTTTATCAGGCATTTGTGGCAGAGAAGGAACTTATATATAATGAAAGTCTTACAGTAGCAGAAAGACAGAAACAGGTTAAGGCATTTATAGAAAATTCAAGTCAGACACTTGAAAGAATAGGAAAAGCTTTTGAGAATATAAAAAAAGATCAGTTTTTATACAGGGACTATAAGAATGAGTCGGGTATGACTCTGGAAAAACTGGAGGTTATATTTAAGGCGAATTACAAGAAGTGGAGCAGCAGTTATGATGTTATAAATTTAAAGGGAGATATTGATGCAAGGATAAAGGCCTTTGACGATACAAGGGATGCTATTGATAAAATGAATGATGTTATAGAATCATTCGGGCAGTACCAGATGAACAGTCTGAAGTCAGAGAAGAACCGTTTAATAATTTTTGTCTCCATATTAACATTTATGGTCATTATTCTTATCGGGTTCATTGCTTTTGTTATCGTAAGGTACATCAGGCAGAGGATAATTGCAATAAGCGGAAATATGAAATCTCTATCGGAAAAAGATCTTACAATAAAGATTGATGGTAATTATATAGTTACAAAGGACGAGTTCGGGGTTTTAAGTAAATCGGCTGATGTACTTATTAGCTCATTTCGCGATATTGTTGATAATCTCAAAACGGTTGTCCAGTCCCTTAGTTTAAATTCTGAACAGATGAGGGAGTCATCTGACGGTATAAACAGATCAATGGATGATATTTCAAAAACTGTCAGTGAAATATCGGTGGGAGCTACAAGTCAGGCAGATGATACTGCCCATGTTACAGAATATGTCAATGACCTCGGAGAGGTTATGAATCAGAATATCGAGTGTGCAAGGAAACTTGCAGATCTCAGTGTCAGTATAGGGGATATAAGCCATGAGGGACTTGAAGTGGTAAATGTTCTCACTGAGAAGACTGAATACAACAGGGCTTCTTTTGAGGATATATTCAGTATAATTGATGCAACAAATGAGAGTGCTAAAAATATTGGTGATGCCAGTAATCTTATTGCTGATATTGCAGAGCAGACAAATCTTCTTTCCCTTAATGCGGCCATTGAAGCGGCCAGGGCCGGAGAAGCCGGTAAGGGGTTCGCCGTTGTAGCTGATGAGGTTGGGAAGCTTGCTGAACAGTCTGGAGAGACAACAGAGAAGATCAATAAAATGCTGGCAGGATTGAGGGAAAATATCGGCAGAGTTCTGGGGCAGAGTGAAATTGTGAAGAAGGCTGTAAATGAACAGGTTGAAAATGTTGAATTTACAAAAAATAAATACACTCTCATTGTTGATAATATTAAGTCCATTCAGGTGGAGATAAACAATCTTGAAAATCTCAGCAGCAGAATGAACAAGAGCAGGGAGGTCGTAATAGATGTTGTTGAGGGGCTCTCGGCTATCGCTGAAGAGAACGCTGCCAGTACAGAAGAAGCTTCTGCCGTGATGGATTCAATTTCAAGAACAATGGGAGAGCTTCTGGGAATCTCCAGTGAAATTGACAGACTTGTAGGAGATATTGATTCACGTATATCTGAGTTTAAACTTTGATGTTTATTTTTATGTTTGTTTTATATAATGGAATATGTAAAATAGAATGTTTGGTTAAATATATCATGCCTTGATTTAAATCTGCTTCAGTTGGAACACTGTTAAGCAATATTTTGATCAATGTAATTTGTGCTTTTAAATTTAAATTTACAGCATGGTATATGCCCTATAATATATAATTAAATCTTTGTGTAGTGGTTTAAATTCCTCGTAACCACGGATTGATATGTTAATAACAACATGTCCTGAATTTGGGAAGACCTGATAAGAAAAGAAAACAGCAAAGTAAAAAAGAATTGACACAATGGTATAGTAGCTATACCATTGTGTCAATGAAAACAGATGAACAATTGATCCTGGCTTTTAAAAGGCTTATCCATGTGCTTACAGCAGGGAAAAAGAAACCTTTTGTGTATGGCAACACGACTCTTTTTCGGGCTGAAGTACATATACTAGATTTAATCGGGAAGAGATCAGGATGTACGGCCACCGATATTGTTAATGATATGGAAATTACAAAGGGAGCGATTTCACAAATTATATCGAAACTTCTAATAAAAGGGTTGGTAGAAAGATTTTTTCAGGAAGATAATATGAAAAATCAGGAACTATATCTTACAGAGAAAGGGAGACAGGTTTTATCTTATCATGCTGCACATGAGCAGGAACTTAGAAAAAAGATCATGACTGAATTAAAAAAATGCAGTATGGAGGACGTAGATAGATTTACGTTAATAGTTAATTTAATTGCCGATTTCAGCAAAAGGTAAATTTTTTACACAATAGTTAAGCAGCTAAACAATATTGAAAAGGAGTATATTATGTTATCGAAAAAACCGCTATTTAAAGTAGCAGGTGTTATTGCAGTATCAGGAGGAGTTGTAATAATAGCAGGTGTAACAGCTTTAAAGGTTATATTTGGGTATCCGGATATAATCAGGGCAGAATCAGGTCTCATTCTTGAAAGACTTTTTGAAAATATAAAAATTGTGCCTTATCTTTATTATATCGGTGTCGGAGGGGCAGGAATATGTATCCTTATGTTCTCAATACTTTTTGAGAAACTCCTGAATAGTTCAGGTGAAGAAGTCTGGTCTTCTCTTGGAAAGGTCTGCGGTATAATAACAGGGGTTCTGCTTTATGCCGGAATTATCCGTTATAGTATTCTCTTTCCAAGACTTGCCGTAATGCGTCATTCCGGGATGTATAATACAGAAACTATCGATCTGATATTTAAATCAATGAATAGTTATATTGGTGATTCTCTGGCAGAACATGTGCAGTTCACATTTACTTCGTTTATGATGTTCTTTTTTGGCATGTCAATTATTCGAACAAAAATTATATCAAGCTGGATTGCTGTATTTTCATTTATCACAATGATCGTAATGATAATCGGCAATCTTGAACAGTTTGGTGTAAAATTTGCTTTCATCTTTAACAGGACCGGTGCTAAAATGCTTGCGGTTTGGCTTATTATTACTGGAGTTGCTCTTTTGTTTAAGAAAGAACCTTATAAAATATATATTTAATGAGGAAATTTTAATAACAATATGCCTGAGCATTTTTTTGTATAAAGATGAAATCCATACTTTTATCGAGTTAATGCATATGTCAACTCTTCATGGCGTTTTTACAATAACAATATTATCTTCCCGGGTGGTATTCTATGTGAAGAAAGGAAGCGCAGAGGGCGCTTCCTTTCTTACGGGTTCAGATTATTTTTTTGTAAGAGGTGCTCCGCAGCTTTTACATGTTGTGGAACCGGCAATGTTCAATGTTCCGCAGTAAGGGCATTTAATCGGTTTTGCAGCTTCAGTTTTTGCCTTTTCTGCATTGATTTTTGCAGTCTCAATTTCCTTGTTTTTCTTTTCATCTGCCTTCATTTTGGTTTCGGCATCTTTGATAATGGTATTTAAAGACGTTTCTGCAATCTTTAAGCCGGACATTGCCAGTGAACTGAGCGCTTCAGCTTCAGTAGTGTTGGTAACAGTGCTCTGCAGTTTTGCATCTGCATCTCTTACTGCTCTTTCGCCAGAGTAAATGGCTTGCGTTGCACTCATTCTTTTTTCGTAAGGCATTGTGAGGCCGCGGACTCTTATGGATTTTTTGCTGATTGATTCTTTTAGAGATGATACCTGTTCAAGATTTCTAATGAATGTGGCTCTTAGCATTGAATTAGCCTGTGCCATCTTTTCAATTTTAGCCTTTTCATCCCCTATGGATGAGGCTTCATTCATTACTTTTTCAGCATCTTTCTGCTGCATCATAAGTACCTGTTTGAACGTAGGGTATTCATAGGAAAGTTTTGACAGTTTTTTCAGATTATACTCCCATGATTTCTTTTCTGAATCAACGGTTTTTTTACATGAAAATGTAAACATCATCATGACCGACATAAGTAAGACAATTTTTTTCATAACTGAACTCCTGATTTTTTCTTGTTAAAATATTTTGAGAGTAATATAATAAATTCAAGTTCAAAATCCAAAAAAATGAATATATCCTATGCAGGCGGAGTAATGTATATTAAGGTTCTGCTTTGAAGAGACAGTTTATTTAATAAAATATTCATTTACTATAGAGGAGTTTGTTTATTGTTTAGTTACAGAAACTTCATTTTGCCGTTGATGTTTTATTTAGTCTTCCTCTCCTGCGGCGGCAATAATGGATCATCAGTTGATGCAGTATATATTGATCCTTCATCAACGGTTAACGGAACTGGGACAATCTCCTCCCCATTTAACACGTGGTCTTCAGTTATTTTTAAACCCGGTACAACATATCTTCAGAAAAGGGGAACTGTTGCAAAGGAACAAATAATAATAACTGAATCAGGAACTTCTTCATCCCTCATTACAATAGGTGCTTACGGGGCCGGTGACAGTCCGGTAATAGACGGTTCGGGATTTGAAACCGGGTGGAACTATGAAACCGGCAGTATATACAGTAAAACTGTTGCTCTCGAATCAGGGGAGGGGCTTGGGCTTGTTATTGAAGACGGAGCTGTCCTCAGGTTCTGCAAATGGGATACTGATGCGGCTGTGACTTTTTCAGGAGCAGCGGCAGGTGCTTTTTCATATGACTACAGTGCCGGAAAGGTCTATGTCTGGACAAGTGACGGTTCAGCTCCGTCAATGCATACAATTGAAGTCAGCAGGCGTCTCTATGGCATACATGGAGAAAATGTATCATACATTACAATAAAGGATCTCTCAGTGAGAGGAGTGAGCCTCCATGGAATTTCCTTTGAAAACAGCAGTCATATCGCTGTTTCAGGATGTACCGTAGAAAAGGTCGGCGGAGCAGTGATTTCCCTGTCACCTGTGATTTACGCCGGGAACGGTATAGAGTTTGGAAATGCATCCTCCGACTGTGTCGTTGATTCTGTTACAGTACGTGATATCTTCGACTCAGGCTTCTCCCCCCAGATATATGACAGTAATATGCATGCTTCAAATTTTACACTTGAAAATTCAGTTATTGAAAAATGCGGTTTTGCTGGAGTTGAAGTTGCAGTGTTGAGAAATACCGATAAGGAAAACAGCAGTATTGACGGTGTCAGGATAAGTAATGTCAAAATAACAGACTGCGGTACAGGGTGGAGCGGAGTAAGAAACGGCAACGAGGGGCGCGGTATAAAAATTTCTGCTGATATTGACGGAACCAATATAACCAGAACAATAAATAATGTGGTCATAGAGAACTGTACTGTTTCAGGGTCAAAGGGGGAGGGCGTTTTCCTGGGAGGTAATTCCGGAACAGTGACTATTAGCAGATGCAGGATTTCAGGTAATAATTCTGACGGCATTCTTGTGCAGGAAACAGGCATTTCCACTCTCATGGTCAGGGTCACCGGTTCGATAATAATGGAAAATTCTAAAAATGGTTTTGCATATAATGCATTGGTCACAAACGGTATCACCCTTTATCATAATACATTTTATAATAATATTCTTCAGGGGGTTAATTTAAATATTGATCCGGGTTCCGTAACCATCACAAATAATCTTTTCCATACAACTCTTTCAGGCGTGCATTTTTATTCTGTAACTTTAAGCGGGGGTGCTGAAATTGAGAATAATTTTTTTACTGAACATGGAGGAGCTATGGCAGGTTATATTACAGCATATACAACCGCAGCCGCTTTTAATTCGGGTGTAACATTTGCAGCCGGAAATATTGGTGCTTTAGATCCTCTGGTTAATTCGGACATGAAAATTCAGGGTATCTCCTCTCCATGTTATGGATCAGGAAAAACAGGAACAGGTGTTGTATATGATTTTTCAGGGAACCCATTCAGGACCCCTCCGTCCATTGGAGCTCTGGAATTTTACTGAGAATTGTTTCTTGAAAACAGCAATATGTTCTGATAATTAAAATGAGTAATTAGAAAAAGTAAAGGGTGGCTATGAAATACAGGGGGTTGCTTAATGCAGTTGAATCGGGTTCAGTACTTACAAATCTGATTTTCAGCGGTTATATTTTTTTTATTCATGAGATTTTATATGATTATTTTTTCCATGATATGGTTCAGGGACTTTCGAAAAGCGCAATTATGGAAAACAGGGGAAATGTTCCTCTGGGCATTATTCTTCTGGCTGTCATTATTGCTGAATTCTTTGCATATCTGTGGAAATCTTCATCGGGAGTAAAATCCGGGGCATCTACCGGGATTTTTTTACTATGGATTTTTCATACCGTAATAGCGGTAATTATGTCAATCACTGCAATGACACTGCTTGGATACGGAATAGATAATCCGGGCTGGCAGATTACGCTGGTTATTTTTCTTACTGTCATAAAGGAACTGGCCATACTGGGGGTGGTTGCTGTTGGAGAAGACAATGCGAAAGGGGCCGGCCGTGTGATGTGGAAATCAATGGTCAGTGATATAATATTTGCCATATTTTATTCACTCGCCTATACCATAGTAATAGGAAATATTCTCCAGCCCGGAGGATACGAAAACTATCTTTTTGCATCGTGGTATGCAAAACCTCTAGTGGTGATGAATCTGTTTATTATTCTTCTTCTTTTTTTTATGCTCTACATGCCACTTAGAATGCCTTATTTTATATTTGAAAGATCAGATGGTAAACCAGGAAGTATTGCCTCATCAATTTCTATTCTGCTTGTGGCAGTTGCAGTTGTTACTCCTCATTTCAAAGGTGAGGTCAGTCTTGATATGGCTCTTGAAAACCCGGAAAAGACAGAGATACTTTTTCTAAACAGCAGGGGACTTGATAAGGTCCCGGATTCAATCGGCAGACTGAAGAAGCTCAGGGTTCTCCATCTGGGGCACAACAGGCTGACAGAACTTCCTGAATCCATAGGGGAACTGAAAAACCTCAGGTGGCTTAATATTGAAGGGAACAGGCTGAAAATTCTCCCCCCTGAGATAGTGAAACTTGAGTCTCTTGAAGAACTGAATGTTAGATATAACCGGATCAGTGAATTCCCTGCAGACCTTAAAGGGCTCAGGCATATTGAAAAGATCAAAGCCGGACTGAACAGGCTTAAGTCTGGTGAAGTGAAAAGGATAAAGGGCTTCCTGGGAAGTGAACATTTCAGCTACAGGTAGAGTTTTTTAAAAATCAATAAAACACTCTGCATCAGGACTGTTCCCCCGGTGAACTTCTGAAGTTGTTTGTATAGCTTCCTGTGGTACCGGCATAGACCTCCAGTTGTGTTTTAATTTTTTCCTTCAGGTCCGGTACATGGGAGATTATGCCGACAAGCCTTCCTGACTTCTGTATATCCATGAGACAGTCCATTGCACTGTCCAGAGATTCAGGGTCCAGTGTTCCGAATCCTTCATCAATGAACATTGTGTCAAGCTGTACTCCTCCTGAATATTCCTGCACCACATCTGAGAGCCCCAGAGCCATGGAGAGGGAAGCCTTGAACGATTCTCCCCCCGATAGTGTGTTGACGTGTCTGTAAAGGCCGGTGTATGAGTCTGAAACCTCAAGGTCAAGCCCCCCTGCTGACCTCCTGTCCTCAACCGTATCTGAACGCCTGAGCCTGTATCTTCCCGATGACATTCTGTGGAGCCTGGAATTGGCCGCGTTTATGATGTCATCCAGGAAGGCTGTGAGTATGTATCTCTCAAAGGAAAGTTTCATGCTGTTTCTGCCTTCTGCGACACGTGAAAGCCGCCCCATGGTATAGTACTCCTCTTCGAGGCTGCCTATTTCACTGTTTATGCCGCATATGGCATTTTCAATTTCACTGTTTTTGGAAAGCTCTCCGGCCAGATCTGAAAGCCTTGTGTTTTCTGCTTCATATCTGTCATCCAGGATTCTGATCTTTTCATCATGCGGTTCAATGGGTTCGGGCTCTGAAGAATTCATGGTCTTGGCCATTACATCAATCTGCGCAGTTACCCTGCTCAGGCTGTCTTCAAAATTTCTTATTTCCGCTTCCCTCTTTTCAATGACAGATGAGTCCATTTTTGAAGAATGATAGGAATCAAATCCTTCAAACCCTTCATTCACTATTGCATTCCTGAGTTCTGTTTTGCACTGGTCAAGCTCAAGTGACAACTTTTCTGCCTGTTCCTTTATGTGTCTGCTGTATGATGTGAGTTCAGTCATGATTCTGGCGCTTTCATTATACTGTGCTCTTGAATCATCGATTTCGGAAATTTTATTTTTCAGTGAAGTTTCCCTCAGTGAGAGTTTTTTTTCAATTTCAGTATCATTGAGAAAGTTTTCCGGAAGTTCATTTTCCGATTCATCAATGAGCGCGTCAAGTGCCTTCAGGTCACTGCTCAGCCTGTTGTCTTCCGCGGTTTTCTCCTTCAGACGGGCTTCGTATTCTTTTAAAAGGTTTTCTGATTCCCTGAGTTTCCCTTCGTTTTCTGAGAGGAGATTTATCGAATCAGCGGATTCAGCCTTTCTGGATTGCAGATTGTCAGCCTTTCTCTGTACTTCACTTCTGAGTTCCGGGAGTCCGGAAATGTCAAATGTATCAGTTCCGGCAAGGGTCATCAGTTCTGTTTCAAGTGACTTTTTGAGTTTCTCAAGTTCTATTATTTTACCTTCACATATTTTCAGGGTTCCGCTGGTTTCAAGTATGAGAGCTGTCTGCTTTTTATGTTCAGCTTCAAATGCTTTCATGTCTCCTGCTTCAGCCGGGTCATGGGAATGACGGGCAGGAGATATGTGATCTTTTGAGCCGCATACAGGGCATGGTTTGCCCTCTTCGAGCATGGATGCAAGTTTTGCGGCCATGTCCATGGCGTTGAGGCTGTTTATTCTTTTTATTTTCTCCTCAATGCGGGAGAGACAGGATTCATGATTCTTTATTTCCTCCATGGCCCCGGCCCTTTCCTTTCCGGTATTTGCAATCTGAATATTCACATCCTCAATCTGGTCAATTCTGGAGAGTGTGTCTCTGAAATTTTTCAGTTCAGAATCAATAGCCGCAGCCTTTTCTTTCAGGGAACTCAGGTCCATGAGGCCTGCATTGAGCATCCGGATTGTACCGGCAAGTTCATCCCTGTTTCTTTCAAGCAAGAGCACTTCATTTTTAGTTTTTATGCAGTCCTTATGGAGGTCTGTTTTTTCTTTTAGCCTGTGGTTCAGTGTCCTGGCAATTTCGCAGTGACGTTTCATTTCGGAAATTTCATTACGTTCACGGTCCAGTTCTGACCTGTACTTTTCGGAATCGAGTTTCTTTATTGCACTTTCATTTTCTGCATGTTTTTTTTCATGATTTCTTATCTTTTCATCAATCTGTTCAAGTTCATTTTTGAGACTTCTGTTTCTTTCCTCCGCCGACCTGAACCTGTCCTCGACCGGTATTACCTTCGCTGCTGATTTTGCTCTCTTTGTCGCTTCTTTCATCTGAGTTATTTCGCCGGTTCTGTTTCTGAGTTCCTTTTCTTTTTCTTTTAATTCTTTGAACTCGGCGATTCCTCCTTCTCTGCTGCCGCGGCCTTTCTTTCATTATCAATTGTTTTAAGGCTCTTCTTCAGTTCGGTCTGAATTTTTTTGTCTTCAGTTATTTTCTGCCTGAGAAGTTCAAGTACCCTTTCTGCATGGGGTGTGTCACTGTTTATTTCATCACCAAGTTCAGTGTTCTCCCTGGCGGTGATGCTTTTTATGTGTGTATTGCGGACAAGTATTCTTGAGTTTATGGAGGAGGTGAGGCTGTTCTCCCTCTCCTTCAAGGCCCACTGAATTCTGCTGAAAATTGCTGTGTTGAAGAGAGTCTTCAATATCTCCTCCCTGTCCTTTGAAGGAGCTGTAAGCAGTTCCTGAAAGCTCCCCTGAGGGATCATCATTATCTGCCTGAACTGCTGGGCATTGAGGCCGATTAGTTCTGCAATCTCCTCATTGACCTTTTTTATCCCAACTATGGGTTTATCCCTGCCGGATATCACCAGTACAGCATTACCATTGTGGGAGGTGTACCCTTCGCCCTTTGCCTTCCTCTTCTCCTGTCTTGGGGACCGTTCAATATAATATTCTTTATCCCTGAGCTGAAACCTGAATGATACAGATGTCAGATCCTCTCCTGAGCTGTATCCGCTTTTCAGGGATTCTCCCGATCTAACATTGCCGCTTGTTTCTCCGTAGAGGGCATAGCATATTGCATCGAAAATGGTGGTTTTGCCTGCACCGGTCGGGCCTGTAATAAGAAAGAGCGAGTTATTCGCTATCTGAGTGAAGTTGATTTTTTCGGCTCCGCAGTATGGGCCGAATGCTGTCATTGTCAGTTCAAGGGGTTTCATTATTCCTGCCTCATGGCGTTCATTGCTGCGCCGTATATTTCGCCTATAATGTTTTTGTCAGTCTCCTTCAGCGGATCATCCTCAACTGTGTTGTAAAACTTTTCAAAGAGGTCTGCCGGGTTCTGCCTGAAAATGGACGTCAGGTTCTTCTCTTCATTGTCCGATCGATTTTCTGAAGAGTTCCGGTCATACTCAAGGCTAAGAAGGTTCGGGTAGACCGATTTCAGGGTGGGGAAGGGGCTGAGTATTTCACCGGGGTCTGTGAGTATTGCCTTTATGTAGTCCTGGCTGTTGCCCATGGAATAGTTTTCCGGTTTCATGAGCTCCTTCATCTCCCCCCGGATTATTCTGAAATCCCTTTCCGGTTTGAGTTCAATTTTTTCAACTGACAGGTTCCGGTCAGTGAGGTTTATTTCAAGAAATCCCTTTCTGTGGTCCGCTTCTGAAAACGAGTATTTCATGATGGAACCGCTGTACCTTATTCTGTCGGATCCTGCAGTCTGCGGCCCATGGAGGTGGCCCATTGCTGTATAGTCAAATTTTTCGAAGTGCCTGTGGCTGACTATGTCTGTGCCGCCTATTGAGAAGGGCTTCTCCGAGTCGCTCTCTCTCATGTCTGATCCTGATGTGATGTATCCATGAGTGATGCATATGTTTCTGGCGGTTTTGTCAATGTCCATTGAGTCTATGATGCGCGCAAATGCGTCGTCAAATGTTCTGATTGTATCATCATTGAAATGACTGCGGACAATTTCCGGTTCAAGAAAGGGGATTGTATGAAAAAAGACCGGCCCATGTTCATCGTCAATTACAACGGGATTGTATATATCTTCGATCATGGTCGAGATATGGAGGCCCTGGCTCTTTAGAATGGAACTTCCGAACTTCAGCCTCTCGGGATTATCATGGTTTCCGGAAATCATGATAATCCTTGTGCCGTGTTCAATGAGTATTCCTGTTAGAACCGAGTCAAGAAGTTCAACTGCATCCGTTGGAGGAATGGACCGGTCGTATACATCTCCTGCAATGATGAGAACGTCAGGTTTTGCTTCACCTATGTAATCACTGAATTTTTCAAGTATATACTTCTGGTCATGGGTCATGTGTATTTTATGTACAAGTTTTCCTATGTGCCAGTCTGCGGTATGCAGTATTTTCATATGTTTCACCTGTTTTCAATCTTGTAAAACGATTGGGAATTCCATTGCTTTAAAAAATTTTCCGGAATCAAAATGTCAAGATAAATTGGAGAGATATATGTTAGATCCGGTTAGAAAAGTTTTGTTAATTTAACATTCTGTTAACCTTAATGGTGCAAAATTGCTTGCCCCGGGTTTCTGTTTCAGTTAATTTGATATAAAGAGCAGGAGAATAGTTATGAAAATTCCATTACGCCCCCTTGGCAAGGTTATACAGGTTGTCGAGGAGATGGGGCTTCAGGTAACCCATCAGTATGATGATATAGTCTTTGTTGAGCACAGTGCCTTCATGTTTAAATTCAGTGATGACGGCAATGCGGATCTGTATTTTAATGTTGATTGTCCCGCTGAGGATGCGGATAAAATATATAAGACAATTATGGATCTGGCTAAAAATAACAAGCTTGATGTAATCCGTAAAGGGACCTTTGAAATGAAACAGGTTGAAGGTGAGGAAAACATAGAAATAAAGTTCCATGATGAGTAGGTGGAGCATACAGGAGCAGTGCCATGGTATCTGTAAATACTGAGATAAAAGAAAAAATCAGGGGAATACTCGGCGGACTGAGAATGGCCACAATCGAGAAATTTTCAGAGAGCACCGGGGCAGATCTTGATGAAATAATAGCCTGTCTTCTGGAACTTGAGGCAGAAGATGTCATAAGGTTCGGGAAAAGCGGCACCTCCTGCGGGGAGGGATGCGGCGACTGCGGCGCACCCTGTTCCGAAACAAAAGAGAGGAAACTGGTTGGGGCTACTATAGTAATTTCGAAGATAATGTCCCCCAGAAGTTAGTTATTATATTTGTGAACCTCCTCCCCCTGTGGGCAGTTTCCGGCAGGGGGAGTCTCTCCTCCATGAATTCTTTTTAAAAAAGACGGCAACATAAAGGCGTTGAACCTGCCCATTCCATTTATCCTTGACATCTGAAATAACTGCTGTATAAAGTAATGATTTTCTTCCCAGGGGATATAAAATGGCTTTAAACAGGAACGAGATTGATCATCTCATTGAAAAGATTCGTGACAGTTACCGGGATCTGGCAAAAAAATACAGTCCAAAGTGGTTTGACCTGGATAAGTTTAACGAGAGGTATATTCTAGCAATAAGAAGCGGAATGAATCTGGAGGGATTTATCCTTGCCGAGATATCAGGTTTTGAAAAACTCCGGGAAAAATATGAGAAGACGAAAAAAGCCAGGGATAATTCATTTTCGAAAAAGGTTGATCAGATAATTGATGAAAACATGGCCAGGATCAAAAAGTATCCCCAGATAATATTTCATCCTTCCTGTGGAGTTGAAATCGCCTATTTTTACGGTGCAATGAAGGAGTTTACATATTCATTTTATCCCATCCTCTGGTATCTCATACGTGATCATAATACCAGAACTGAACTTGTTAATATTGAGGAGATGCTTGAGTATCATGCAATATCAGGTCCCCGTCAGTATCCCAAGAGGATTGAGGATCATATACTTGTTTTAAACAGGCCTGGAATAAGAGAGATTGATATTGAAAAAGACAGAAACAGTTACCTCAAGGAGTGCGCCTTTCTTCTGCATGATATAGTGAGAATATGTGACAGTGCCCTCGATACACCTGTTGAGGAATGGAATTATCCGGTAACTTTTGACAGGTTCCATATAGAAGAGAACCGGAAAAAGGCGGTTATAGATAACTTCAGGGATCTGACCGGGTATGGAGCCATTTTAAAGGTACATGACAAGTCCGATGCAATCATATCAGATTTCAGGCTCAGTGCCTTTAAAAGGTCGTGATTCCGGGCATCTTTTTATGCAGAGCATTGTTATGTCATCGTGCTGGGGCCTGTAGCCGTTGAATTCATAAAAATCACCAAGACATCCATGGACAATTTCAAGTGAATTGTTTTTCCCCCTGCCCATGAGGCTTGATTTCAGTCTTTTAAGTCCGAACATTTCATGAGAGTCCCGGGCGGATTCTTCTATTATACCATCTGTATAGAGGAAAATATAATCTCCACGATTCATATTTATCAGGCTGTCCTTGTATTTTATATCATCGAACATTCCTATGACCGGATTTCTGCTTTGAAGTTCCCTGAATTCTTCACTTTTATTTTCCCACATGAGTGCGGCCGGATGGCCGGCGGAAAGAAAAATTACCTGACCTGTGTCTGTAAAAATGTGGAGTATCTGTGCTGTGCAGTAGTGGTGCAGTTCTGCAAGATCCTTTGACAGGCTGTTGTTTACAATAGTTGCAATTTCAGAAGGAGTCTTCCCCGGCCCTGAATGACTTCTGAACATTGTACGGATCTGGTTTCCGATATATGATGAGGCGATACCGTGTCCCGCAACGTCACAAAGAACGATCTGGTATATGTCATCATCAATGAAATATCCATCGAAGAAGTCCCCCGAAAGTTCAAGTGCCGGCATGAATGAATAGGCCATGTCAAATTCCTTTACCTGTTTGAAGTCAGGGAACAGGTTCAGTTCAAACTTTCTTATAACTTCAATTTCTTTTTTGTAGTTATCATTCATGGTTTTTAATTCATTCTGGATGAATATGTTTCCGCTGAGAAGCTTTATGTAGTCAAGGTAGAGAAACATGATCTCCCTCTCACTCTGGCTGAAGGGCACTTCTTTCTGGAGAAGTGCATAACCGTATATGTTGTTGAATATTTTAAAAGTTATAAAACAAATATGGATGTTCCTGTTTTTTTTTCTTATTCTCAGAAAGTTATAATCTTTTCCTGTGCTGTCCACCTGGTAGAGGTTTTTTCTGAGTTCCTTGAATGGTATTATTTCGTCATCTGACAGTTTGTTCTTGTTTGAAATGCTTAACGGCAGTCCCCGTCTGACCTTAATTATTTCTATATAACTCAGGTCTATCATATCCATTAGAACTTCTGAACTGCGGAGAATGCTGTCCAGATCCTTCTGATTAAATAATTTTTTAACATAATTTCCAAGCTTGAAGAGCTGTACATTGTGGTCGAGCTGGTTCTGGTATGACTGCCTGAGATTGATTCTGGAATCAATAATGTTTTTAAGAATTCTAATCTTTGAGCTTAACTCATATGTGTTAAACGGTTTTCTCAGATAGTCATCTGCACCATTTGAATATGCCAGTTCAATTGTCTCATCATTAATCTGTCCGGTTAGAATTATTATAAATGCATCCCTGAATTCCAGTCTGTTTTTTATTTCCAGACACAGGTCTATACCGTTGCCATCTGGAAGGTTGATGTCAATGAGGAATATATCCGGTTTCACTGTGTTAATGATTCCGCTGAATTCCTCTATCGTCTGTGCAAGGTAAAGTTCATTGTCTTCGTTGAGTGCGCGTTTGATGAATTCTCTGACCAGCTTATCATCGTCAAGGGCTGCCACTTTGAGTTTTCTGTCTTTTACAGGCATCATAATGTATTAATTAAAATGTAAACCGGGATATTGTCAAATAATTTGATTCCGCTCTATTTTTTTTTGACTCTATAAAAAATACTTTCAAAAAGAGCTTATGTGCTGTTTATTTCTATTTCTATAAAAAAAATTACAGGGTACGTTATGAAAGGGCTGGTAGAATATTTTGCTGAAAAATCACTGATTGTAAATATCCTGACAATCGGTATTTTTATTTCGGGAATGCTTTTTCTCTTTTCCACGAACAGGGAGGCTTTTCCTAAAATTGAATATGACTGGGTAGTTATTACCACTATTTATCCCGGTTCTACTGCCGAGGACGTTGAAAAACATATAAGCATTCCCATAGAAAATGAAATCCGCGGTGTTGAAGGTATTGACGAGATATACTCAAGCTCAATTGAGTCACGATCGGTTGTTTCTGTAAAACTTGACCCTGATGTTAAGGAAAAGGATAAGGTAATCAATGATATAAAAAATGCAGTAGATCTGGTGGATGACCTTCCCAAAGATTCGGAAGACCCTATCGTTACCGAACTCAGTACGTCTCTGGTACCTGTTATAGAAATATCTGTTATGAAAAAGTCCGGGGTCACTGATGATTCTGAAGAGAGGGATCTCAGGAAAAAGGCAAAGATAATAGAGGATTCCCTGCTGGAACTTTCCGGTGTTGCCGAAATTGACAAGATCGGGTACAGGGACAGGGAAATGACCATAGAGGTTGATCCCCATAAACTGGAAAACTACCATATATCGATTGCCGATGTAATAAATGCAATGTCAGGCAAAAATCTCAATTATCCTGGGGGCGTTTCAAAAACAGACAAAGAAGAAACAATGATACGGACCATCGGGGAAGTAGAAAATGTGAATGACATTAAGAAGGTTCTTGTCAATGCCAATGATCTGGGCAACTGGGTTACGGTAGGTGATATTGCAGATGTCAGGGACACCTTTGAAGAATTAACAATCCTGACCAAAACCATGGGGAGCAGGTCCATAACTCTTACTGTTCTGAAAAAGGAGTCTGCCGATATTATTAAACTGGTAGATGAGGTTACGCGGGTCACTGATAAATACAAGTCTCAGTTCGGCAGGGACTATGATATTGTATTGTCCAATGATTTTTCATATTATGTGAAGAGAAGATTATCGGTTCTTATAAATAACGGGATCGTGGGATTCATTCTTGTCCTTGTCACTCTTTTCCTGGCTCTTGGCTGGAGAATAGCAGTTGTGACAGCAGTGGGGCTTCCCATTGCATTCTGTCTTACCTTTATCTGGATGTCCTATTCAGGTGTAACAATCAATCTCATGTCAATGTTCGGGCTCATAGTAGTTCTGGGGATGCTGGTTGATGATGCAATTGTTGTATCAGAAAATATATACCGTCATCTTGAGGATGGGTGGCCTGTGAAGGAGGCTGTTGTAAGGGGTACCTCAGAGGTAATACTGCCTGTTGCGGGAACCATTCTTACTACAATTGCTGCATTCAGCCCACTTATGTTCATGACCGGAATAATGGGTAAATTCATGTGGACTCTCCCTGCCGTTGTTTCAGTGTCTCTTCTGGCTTCATGGTTTGAGTCGATGTTTATTCTCCCGTCTCACATATATGATATTGAGAAGAGAAATCTTAAGATAAGAGAGCACGACAAGAGGGTAGAGGGCGGCAGGGTTCATGATTTTTTTAAGACAAGGTATAAATCAATTCTTACAGTTGTTTTAATGCATAAGTACAAATCACTTGGTGTGGCAACTCTGTTCTTTTTGGGGACAATTGTTTTTGCAAAGGCAAACATGAAAGTAGTCCTTTTTCCACAGGACAAGATTGAGCGTTTTGTAGTTAAAATGGAGGCTCCAAACGGAACAAACATATTCAAGATGGAAAAGAAAGTACAGCTCATTGAGGAATATATAGGGAAGATTTCAAAAACGGAACTTGATAATTATATTTCCACAGTGGGGGTCATGAGAGAAGCTCCCATGGATCCCGGTGAAAAGCGTGGAGCAAATTATGCAAATATAATTGTCAATCTCACTCCCGAGGAGAAAAGGAAGAGAAAGGCATCAGAGATAATAGAGGAGCTCAGGAGAAAAACTTTCCATCTGAGAAATGAATTCAAATCACTTGAAATGAGTACTGTTCGAAACGGCCCGCCCGTTGGAGCAGCTGTGAGTGTTGCAATAAAGGGGGATGATTTTTCTGTTCTTAAGGAGATTGCCGGGGAGTATAAAACCTATCTTAAGGGCATAAAGGGACTGAAAGATATAAAGGATAATTTTGAAGAAGGGAAGCGGGAGATTAGGGTAATCGTCGATGAGAAAATCGCGGCAATCGCGGGCATTCGCGTTTATGATGTTGCTTCGACACTGAGGTCTTATTTTGAGGGAACTGTTGCAACAAAGATAAAGAGAAGTGATGAGGAAATCGACATCCGAGTCAAATACCCTGACAGTCTCAGAAATAATCTGAAGAGCCTGAAGTATATACGTGTCCCCAATAAACTTGGAAACCTTGTTCCATTGAGTAAAATTGCATCCTTCCGTGAAGGGCGCGGTATATCTGTAATAAACAGACAAAGCTGGAAACGTTCTATTGTTGTAACTGCGGAAATTGATGAAAAGGCCAAGGGAATCAGTTCTGTGGCAGTTAATACAATGCTGCAGAAAAAGTTTGCTAAGATTGAGGAGAAACACCCGGGTATAATAGTGGATTATCTTGGGGAGTTCAAGGATACAAAGGATTCCATGAATAATCTGATCAGGTCTTTCATAATTGCCCTTCTGGTAATATATCTTATTCTTGTAGCGATTTTCGGTTCTCTCCTTCAGCCTGTTGTAATTGTCAGCGTGATTCCAATGACAGTCATAGGAGTAATATGGACATTTTATCTCCATGGGATGCCGTTTTCATTTCTCGGGGTCATGGGTATTGTGGGGCTTGCCGGTGTAGTGGTAAATGATTCAATTGTTCTTGTGGATTTTATCAGGAGAAACCGAGCTCTTAAAATGAGCACCATGGAGGCATCAATAGATGCCGGAGTAAAGCGTCTCAGGCCTGTTTACCTTACAACTGTAACAACTTTTTTCGGTCTTATTCCTACTGCATATGGAATAGGAGGATACGATCCATTCCTTAAGCCAATGGCAGTGTCCATGTCCTGGGGTCTTCTCTTCGGTACTTTTATAACGCTCTTTGGAACTCCTCTCATATATGGTCTTTTGAGTGACCTGAGACGGATCGTGACACGCAGACAGGATTCAACTTCAAAATTGAGAGTGGGAGAAGAAGAGACCCTCGATACTTTAAGTAATGATGATGATCTGAGACGCATTGTGCGGGAAGAAATTGAAAAATACAGCAGTTCCGGAATTTTGCCCGGCAATAAAATAAAGGACGTAATTCCCCCTAAAGGCAGGGGACGTAAAAAAACAGAAGGTGAATGACAGGTTTATGTAAAATAAAACTGATTTAGAAGGATTCATTGTAAAATCCTTGTTTTTTTGATAAATATTGAAAATAAAAAATTTTGAGGAAGCATTATTGATACATTTAGATTAAAAAAAACACATAATATTCCAGCCGCAGGCAAATATATTGACAGGCATGTTTCGGCTTCTTAATCTTGAATTAATAATTTATTTAGGTGGTACAATGGTTAATTTTTCAGGTGTAAAAATTTTTTCTTCTCTGGTTCTTGCTCTTTTATTATCGGTTTCAGTTTTCGCAAATGATTCAAAACAGGATTGGGAAAATTACAGTAACGGTCTCTATTATCAGAGTCAGGCCCTTAAGGCCAAAACCCGTGATGAAAGGGTAAGGCTTCTTGAGAAATCCATTGACGAATTTCTTGAAGCTGAAAAATCTGGAACTTCCCTGGAAGAGGTTTATTTCCAGGTTTCCCAGTGCTATTATCTTATGGGTAATTCTGAAAAATCACGGCTTTATGCAGAAAAATCTCTGGAAGCCAAAAGTGACTATTTCCCTGCGTACAACAGGATTTTTGAGTTGTATGTTGCCTCTGGTAAAAATAAAGAGGCTGCAGCGATACTTGAAAAATACATAACCATAAAACCTGATGATCCATATCCTGTATACACTCTTGCACTTCATTATTACAGGGAAATGAAAAATTTTGATAAAGCCCTTGATAAACTTGAAAGGATCGAAGTTCTTTCAAGGAAGGAAATTGTACCTCTGCCCGTGATGAAGAAAGCTTACTATCTGAAGGGGCTTGTCTATCTGAACAGAAGGGACTACAGATCCGCAGGCACGGGATTTAAAAAGGCATATGACCTGGATTCAAGTGATCTGAACACACTCTATATGCTTGCCGGGACTTACATGAGTTATTATAATCTGGATGAGGCGGAGAAATATGCAGTTCTCTTTCTGAAGTCAAGGCCTGACAATCTGTCCATGAATTTTATTATGGGCAGGATAAAGTATCTGAAGGGAGATGAGGGAGCAATAGAGGCCTTCGCAAAACTCAAACGGGCCAGAAATTTTGAGAGTGTCACGGCACTTGCTTTGTACTATGAGCTTACAGGAGATGATGTGAAAGCTGAAAAGCTCCTTAATGCAATTATGAAATATAAAACTCCTATTCTATCAGTATCTGTTGCCCTTAGCCGTATAAAAATGAGGCAGGATAACAAGGAGGAAGCATACAAGGCGCTTGTTTCTGCCGGTACAGCATCATTCAGAGACGGGCTTTACAGTCTTGCTGAAAAACTGTTCTATCAGGCTCTGTCTGTCAAAACAGATGATAATTACAGTATATACTATTACCTTGCCCGGACACATGAGGAGAACAGGCGTTATCTGCTGGCTATAAGTTTTTATAAAAATTATTACAGGATGTCGAAAGAGAATAACATTCTTACGCATATAGGCTATCTCTACGGCATAATTAAGGATTATAAAACAGCACACATATATTTTGACAGGGCCAGGGCCATGGATCCTGAAAATCCGTCGCAGTATTTTTTCAGGGGATTGGTACAGGTCTGGAGCGGCGAGTATAACAAGGCCAACGAAAATTTCAGGAAAGCCATTAAACTCAAAGATGATGAGGAGTCATACTATTTTTACCAGGCCGTTGCCTATGAGAAACTCAACAAAATTAATGAATCTATTTCAAGTCTCAAGATGGCCCTTAAACAGAATCCAAGAAGTGCAAGGGCAAATAATTATCTAGGCTACCTTTATCTGGAAAGGGGAATAAAGCTTAATGAAGCTTTTATATACATTGAGACAGCCCTCAAATATGAACCTGAAAATGGGGCGTATCTGGATTCAATGGGGTGGTTCTATTATAAGACAAACAAATATGAAGATGCCCTCAGGTATCTTCTTATCGCTGAAGAGAAACTGAGGCTCAGCGATTCAATGGATGCCGTTGTCTATGACCATATTGGGGATACATATCTGAAACTTGGAAACACGAAAATGGCCATGATATACTGGAAAAAATCCTATGAAATGAGCAAAGACAAATCTGTAATGATGAAGATTAATAGAAACTGAGGAATATGAACTGATGAATAGAGTATTATTTTGTGTCATTGCCGTATCTTTTATTATTGTTTCCTGCACTACTGCTCCTTCCAAAAAAGATCCTGTTTCCGGAAAGGGAGACAGTGTTGCCATTGAAAAGTCCGGGGAACTGCTTGAAGTCATAAATACGATCAATGCAAACTCTCCCGATGATGCCAGAGCCTCATTTGTCATTTCGGGGAATACCGGAAATAAGAAATTCAAATTCGAGGGAATTTACAGGTATGAAAAGAAGGGATTTGCAAATGTATTCCTCATGGATTATATATTCAAGAGTCCAATTGTAAAATTTTACAGGGATGGAAGCAAACTTTACTTTTATTATCCATCTGACAAAAAGCTGCTTGTTGACGATGCTTTAAAGATTGATCTGAACCGGTATTCCGGAATTCATGCAGATTTTGATTTTCTTTTCAGGCTTTTTACGGGGCATATCCCTGTTCTGAAAGGGGCAGGTGTGAAAAACTGTGTCCAGTCCGGTACTGACGGATTTTTTCTTATTCTGGAAAACAATGACTTTTATGAAAGTATATTCTTTAAAAAGAACAGGCCCGAAAAGATTCTTCTGATGCATAAGCTTACGAAGAAAAAGGCGGAGATTTACATAGATTCAATGGCCACGAAGGGTAAAAGCGCTTTTATAAAGAAATGCAGAATTATTGCGCCGGAAATGAATCTGAAAGTGAATGTCAGTTTCTCCGGCACAAGAATAAATTCAGGTGCCAGAGCCCAGAAGATTAACCTCACAGGGTTTGGAAAGGGTATTGAGATAATCAAAGTCAACTGACACTTGAATTAAAAAGATGCGGTCTTTAACCGCATCTTGAATATCCGCATCCCCTGCAGACTGAACATCCCGATTCATATTCCAGAGGACCGTGACAGTCCGGGCATACTCCTGTCATTTCATTGTCATTTGTTTTACCGTTTGTTTCCGCCATGATCTGTGCAGAGGCATGATCGCCCGCATCAACCCTGTTGAAATCCAGACCTGAATATCTTTCAATGGCCTTGGCAATGGCATCTGAACATGAATATATCCTGCCTCCCTTTTCCCATGCCTGATTGGGACACCTCACTCCACGGAGCTGCCTGATTATCTGTTCTCTGGGGATTCCTGAACGGAGTGCAAGTGAAATAAGCCTGCCTATACCTTCTGTCTGGCTCGCTGCGCAGCCTCCGCCTTTGCCCATGGCAGCGAAGACTTCAAAAATACCCTGCTCGTCTTCGTTTATGGTTACGTATAGAGAGCCGCAGCCTGTTGCCATCTTGCGTGTGGCACCCCAGGTTACCTCGCTTCTGGGCCGTGGTGTATGGGCAGTGATTGTTACTTCATGCTCTTCGTCCTTCTTTGAGGGCTTGTTGTCTGAGTTTTTTATGAGAACCTGGTTCTCTCTGGAACAGTCCCTGTAAACCGTAACACCCTTGCATCCCAGAGAATCTGCATAGTCGTAGACCTCCCTGATCTGCTCAACGGTTGCATCCCTGTGGAAGTTCACTGTTTTTGAAACAGCGTTATCCACATGTTTCTGGAACTGTGCCTGTGTTCTTATGTGCCATTCTGGTGAAACCTCATGTGCTGTGACAAATATTCTTCTAAGGCTTTCAGGTATTTCGTCTGCATGGGCTGCTGAACCGTCATCTGCCACCTTCTCCATTACAGCATCAAAGTCAAAATCAGCCCCCATCTCCTTCAATAATACTTCCCTGAAGAGGGGGTTCACCTCTACGAATCTGTCATCATCCATGATGTTTCTTGTGTAGGCAAGTGCGAAAATCGGTTCAATGCCGCTTGATGTATTTGCCAGAATGCTTATTGTCCCTGTGGGGGCAATGGTTGTTGTTGTGGCATTTCTGAGGGGTTCATGTTTTGCTTTGGCATATTCAGAGAACCTGAAGTTTGGGAATTCGCCCCTTGTTTTTGCCAGTTCAACAGATTTTCTGGTGGATTCATCCTGTATTGCTGACATTATCTCTCCTGCCAGATTTACCGCCTCTTCGCTGTCATAGGGGATTCCCATCTTGATGAGGGTATCAGCATATCCCATTACCCCAAGGCCGATTTTTCTGTTTGCCTGTGTGTTCTGTGCAATTATTTCAAGCGGGTAGGCGTTGAGGTCTATTACATTGTCAAGAAAATGGACTGCTTCGCGTGTAACCCTTCTGAGCCTTTCATAATTGAAGACGGATTTCCCATCCTTTTCCTCCACCATTATGCTCAGATTTATTGACCCAAGATTGCATGATTCGTATGGGAGGAGCGGCTGTTCACCGCATGGGTTTGTGCTCTCAATATCTCCTATGTCCTTAAGGGGATTTTTTTCATTTATTCTGTCTATGAAGATTATTCCGGGTTCACCGTTCTGCCATGCCATCTCTGTGATTTTGTTGTAGACTTCGGCAGCATTGAGTTTGCCGGTTATGCTTCCGTTTCTGGGGCTGATGAGCTCATAGTCCTCATTTTTACGCACCGCTTCCATGAATTTTTCGGTAACTGCCACGGATATGTTGAAATTTGTAAGATGTTCGAGATCCTTTTTGGCTTCGATAAAATCGAGAATGTCCGGGTGGTCTATTCTCAGTATCGCCATATTTGCGCCGCGTCTTGTTCCGCCCTGCTTTACAGTTTCGGTCGCGGTATTGAATATGTTCATGAAGGAGACAGGGCCGCTGGAAACACCTGCTGTACTGCTCACTATGTCGTTTTTCGGGCGGAGACTGGAAAACGAGAAACCTGTACCGCCTCCGCTTTTATGTATAAGAGCCATGTTTTTGAGGGACTCGAATATCCCCTCCATTGAGTCTTCAACGGGCAGTACAAAACATGCTGCCAGCTGCCCCTTGTGACGGCCTGCATTCATGAGGGTAGGGCTGTTTGGCAAAAACTCCATCTTTGCCATCATTTCGTAGAATTTCGTGGCAGTATCATTTATGTCATTGCCTTCGTTGTAGATCGTGTCACCCGAGGCGATGAATTTGGCGACCCTTTCGAAAAGTCCCCTTGGATTTTCTATTATGTCGCCTTTTTCATCACGTATCATATATCTTCGTTCAAGTACGGTCCGTGCTGTATCTGAAAGATAAGGTTCAATTGCGGATTCAATTTTTATATCTATATGCCTGTTCATTCTTTCCCCTTTTGATTTTTGTAGAAGGATTAATTAAGAACTGTTCCTATTTTGTTAAGTACTTTTTTGTATTTTAGACATTTTTTTATCCGGATTGTTATTCATCTTCTTAAATCCTTTGAAAGTGCATAGATGTCAGCACATATCTTAATAAATATCCATAGAATGGCAATAAATATGCTGTTTCTGCCCAGACCCAAGAAAATAAATGCCCCCAGAATGATTGTCAGGTGCATTATCACAATTCTTTTGTAGGGCCTGATCATCTGGCCTGGCAGTGAGGTCTCATATTTTCTTTTATTCATTAAAAAATTTAGTATGAACGAGAATAAATGGCTTATGAAGAGCCCGATAACCGCCATGAATCCGCTCTTTGTAATTGTCATGGGATCAGTCGTGTGTGGAAGTATCTCCCGTACGAATGAGAAACTGAATGGATCCCCTGCAGCATCCTGGAATCCTGAAAGAAAAACACCCAGAAAAATTCCGTGTACTGCCATAAATCCACCGTAGTGTACCGTGAAAAATGCTGAGAGAAACAGGCCGCCCATGAGCGAGAAGGGGGAGAATTTTCCGGAGAACCGGCTGCTGATAATGAGCATTTTGAAAACGTTGAATAAACCTATTATACCGCTTTCAATCCAGTAAATGATAAGAAGATAAACAGGATTCCATTCGTAAAAGATGATTCCCCATGCCGGTATGGAATTTGCAGCAATGAGCATTATTATGGAGATGCTGTATCTTTTTTGTCCAGGGACTGTTATGTAAATCAGGCCCTGGAGCGCATTGAGTATTACTGAAATTATTTTTCTCATTGCAATATCATAGCACATGGTTTATTATAAATCAACCGGAATGTTCCCTTCCGAATATAAATTAATGAGGTATTGTTTTGAATAAATGCAAGTACACAGAAACCTGCCCGGTATACAGCGGAGAACTGAAGTCTCCCAACCTGACAACTGCCATGTTTAAAAGAAACTACTGTGAAACAGGTACAGATAGCTGGGGTCTATGCAGGAGATATCAGGTCGCGGAACTGGGTTCTGAACCTGCGGATATTATGCCCCACGACCCGCGTGATGCGGAAGATATAGCAAAAAGCCTTGATGTCTGATGTTTTAGGAGGAGTATGGATAACAGCGAATTTAAAAAAATACTGATCAATGCCACGGAAGCTTTTATTGACCATAAAATGACACCAAGCGGTATTGAGGTTCTTATAAATTATTTTAACGATGAGAAGTGTGAAAATTCACTTGAAAGGTCCGTGAAGGCGATGGAACGCTATGCCCAGAAAGACCTTCCTTCATCTTCTGAAATGAGCAAAAAGGTGAAGGAGGCGCTTAATGTGCTTGCCTATGCGGCTGAAAAATGGGACAGGGCCTGATTAAATACTTCTCTCCACGAGTTCCCTGAACTGTCCGAAGAGATATGTTGAATCATTTGGCCCTGGAGCTGCTTCAGGGTGATACTGTACAGAGAATATGGGCAGTGTTTTATGTTTTATCCCCTCAACTGTATTGTCGTTAAGGTTGATGTGTGTTATTTCTATGTCGGAATTTCCCTCAAGTGATGCCATGTCCACAGAGAATCCATGATTCTGTGAAGTTATTTCAACGCTTCCGCTTGAAAGATTTTTTACCGGCTGATTTCCGCCCCTGTGTCCGAATTTGAGCTTGTATGTGCTTCCTCCAAGTCCCAGGGAAAGGAGCTGGTGCCCCAGGCATATTCCGAAACATGGAATTTTTTCCGCGGCAATGTCCTGTACCAGTTTTTTTGCATACTCAACTGCATCTGGATCTCCTGGGCCGTTTGAAAGGAAAATTCCCTTTGCTCCGTCATCTATGGCCTCTTTGAGTGGAGTTTTGGCAGGGTAAACCGTAATGTTGAATCCAGATTTGTTCAGAAGTCTGAGAATGTTTGTCTTTACCCCGAAGTCATAGACCGCAATATTTATTTTTTCACCGGACTTTTCTCCGAATGTATATTTTTTATCACATGAAACTTCTGAAGCAAGGTCAAGCCCCTCCATGTTGGGGGAGGATTTCAGTTTTTCCAGTGCTCCCTCTCTTGAGAGAAAAATTCCCGCTCTCATTGCTCCCTTGTTTCTTATGTGCCTTGTGAGTTTTCGTGTATCAATGCCTTCGATTGCCGTTATTTTTTCCTTTTTCAGATACTCATCCAGTGATGATGTGGCCCTGAAGTTTGAATGGTGCTTGCAGTATTCCTTAACTACAAATCCCGCCACCTGAACCTTTGAAGATTCAACATCCTCTTCATTTATTCCATAGTTTCCTATCATCGGATAGGTCATGGCAACAATCTGCCCGCGGTATGATGGGTCTGTAAGAACCTCCTGATATCCGCTCATTGAAGTGTTAAATACCGCTTCTCCGATTGTTTCACCCACATGGCCGAATATTGTACCTTCAAATTCCGTTCCGTCTTCAAGTATATAGTATGCTTTTTTATTCATTTTATTCTCCAGGTTTTGTTATGGAAGTCCCTTGCCCAAAGTTTCTATCAGATTTTGACAAATTGTAAAATTTTTGCGTGATACCCTTTATTGTCAATACCAAAAAAAAAATCTTTAAATTAATACCATAAGAAAAGGTAACCGTTTAAAGGTTACCTTTCAATATCATTTTCTGAATCTGATTGCCAGAGAGTCTCCGTGCTTGTCATCAAATCCTTCATATTCCGACATGAGCTTCACATGTGCCGTTGCCTTTTTCAAAGAATTTTCATCCAGAAGCTGGAATGTTGTTCTTCTCATGAAACTCTCCACCGATGTACCTGAGGAAAATCTTGCAGCTCCGCCGGTGGGAAGCACGTGATTTGTTCCGGAATAGTAATCTCCCACTGCAACGGGGGCGTATCTTCCGAGAAACAGTGAGCCTACGTTTTTGATGCGTCCGACATATTCAAGGGGATTATCCACCATGAACTCCATGTGTTCGGGGCCGTATTTATTGTTGAAGTCGATTGCTTCATCGAGTGAATCCGCAATGAGAATGAGGCCTCCGTTTTTTATGGAGGTCTTCTTTATTTCATGTCTCCCTCTTCCTGACTCTATATCCCTGTTTATCTCTTCCTTTACTTCCTGTGCAAGTTTTTCGGATGTTGTCACAAGGACTGCAATTGCCCTCTCCTCGTGTTCCGCCTGTGAAAGCAGGTCCCATGCAACCCACGAGGGATTGCTTTTTTCATCTGATATAATGAGAACTTCACTTGGTCCGGCCATGGAATCTATCTGGATTACACCCATGCTGAAAAGGTATGTCTTGGCAGCGGTAACAAAGATATTGCCGGGACCCACAATTATATCACACTTTTGGAGTTTTTCAGAACCGAAAGCGGCCATGGCAATTCCCTGGGCTCCGCCTGATTTTATGATATTTTTTACACCAAGTTCCTTACAGATGGCGCAGATTATATCCGGAATCTTCCCTTCCTTGTTTGGAGGGGTTATTACGGTAATATTCTTTGTCCCTGCTATCTGGGCCGGTATTACGCCCATAAGTACCGACGATGGGTATGATGCCTTCCCTCCGGGGACGTATATTCCTGCACTTTCAATGGCCTGATATGTTATGCCCAGAGTGATTCCGTCTTCCCTTGTGTATATTGAGTTCTCCCTGAGCTGGCGTCTGTGGAATTCCTCAATGTTTTTCCGCGCAGTCATGAATGAATCAAGCACGTCTTTGGGGGTGTTTCTGTGCCCTTCATCTATTTCAGCTTCAGAAGCGTAAACAGAGTCGAGTTTGACTCCGTCGAATTTTTCAGTGTATTTCAGGACAGCATGTTCCCTGTGTTCTTTAACGTCGTTTACTATGGGAACTACTGTTTCGATCATTATTGAACTGAAGTCTTCTCCGAACCTGTTGAAGAGACTGTCAAGCTCCTCCTGTGAAAGGTCCTTGATTTTTTTAACGGGAATCATGCAATGCTCCTTCTTCTCTTAAAATTAGGTATAACTTATTACAGGAGAGAAAATTGTCAAGTTTAGATTGAAGGAGAGTTTAGTGAATTTTCGGATATATCAATACAGATAATTTTTTTCTCTCCGTAGATGTCATAATAGGGCTTTGAAATGGTTATACTCATGTTTCCCGTGGCCAGTGAAATATATGGATCAGACACGAACCAGTCTGTTTCGTTTATGAGGCTGAAATAGTACTCCTTGTTGGACTGGTCGGTGTACATGGGGTCGGGGTGGAAAAGGCGGCTCTTGCAGGATTTTACCTTTGTCTGGTCAAAAATTGTCTGGCTGATCTGGATTCCGCTGTTGTCGAGAATATATATGCATTCAATATCATCGTACCTGTTCAGGAGACCGGGCAGAAGGTCATTGAAATTATAGCTTTCACATGATTTGATGGTTTCTGTAATTTCGCTGAGAATTTTGTTGAGAGTTTTCAGTTTTTCCTTTTTTGAAACAAGTTTGGATGATCTGGCCTGGTTCAGGGATGAAAATGTGTCTTCAAGTTTCATGTTCAGGAATTCTCTGGTTAGATTGTCAGATGTCCTGGGCCTTGAAAAATAGTATCCCTGGAATATGTCAAAATTCAGGTCCATGCATTTAACGGCTTCATCCTCTGTTTCAACACCTTCAGCAATGATGAGTGCTCCTGTTTTGTGTGAAAGATTCACAAGTGATCTGGCGGTTTCCTGTTTGAAAAAGTCCAGTTCTATATTTCTGATAATTGACATGTCAGTTTTTATTAGGTCAGGTTTTACAAGCATCATTCTTTCCCAGTTCGAGTAACCTGCTCCGAAATCGTCAATTGCAATGAGAAAACCCATTTCCCTGTATGTATTTATAAATTTCAGCAGCTTATGGGTATTTTCCACTTTTGACTCAAGTATTTCAATAATTATGTTTTCAGGGCATATACCGCATCTGCTCACTTCATTGAAAAGATGGTTTGAGCCTGAACCCAGTTCTATCGCTGAATTATCTACATTGAGTGAAAGGAACAGGTTTTTGTTGTTTCTGTGTATTTCACAGAATCCTTCCAGTGCCTTTTTGCGCAGGAGCCTGTCGAGTTCAAGCATGAGTCCGAATTTCTCCGCCTCCGCTATGAGCCTGTGGGGGCCTATCTCCCTGCCGGATTCCTTGTTTATTCCCCGGCTCAGGGCCTCAATGCCGATTATCTGCTTCTTCTTCATGGACACCTGGGGCTGATAGCAGGTTGTAATCAGTTCATTTTCGATTATTTCATCAATGGAGAATTTTTCTTCGTCAATAATATCTTTTGTTTTTATCATATTCACTTTCAAACCCTTCGTTTCTTTACCATAAGAAACAGCTAATGGACGATAGTAATCAGGAGGGTGTAAATATTCCTAATTAATTATTATTAAAATGAACAAATCCGTACTAAATTAACATATATGAAAAAAAAACAGGTATGGAATGATACATTTATGTTGACTGCGGAAATTTCTACGGCGAAAATAGAGTAAGCAGGAGTTGAATGCAGAACTATGAAAATTGCAATTGCCCAGATTAACCCGGTTGTGGGGGATATTCCCGGAAACAGGGAAATAATACTGAAGTATATTAAAGATGCTTCCTCCTCCGGGGCAGATATTGTTGTGTTCCCGGAAATGTCCACAATCGGTTATCCTCCAATGGATCTTCTTGAGAACTCAAAACTTTTACGTGACAATCTGGATTCTCTGGAGTCTGTTGTGGAGGAGAGCAGAAAGCATGAAATGGCCATCTGTCTCGGCTATGTGGACAGGGATCCTGAAAATCCCCCAATGCTTTTTAATTCCGCTGCGTTTATATATGGAGGAGAGATCCTTCTCAAACAGCACAAGACACTTCTGCCAGGCTATGATGTTTTTGATGAGTACAGGTATTTTTCTCCTGCAAGAGAGCATGAGGTTCTTGAATTCAGGGGTAAGACCCTTGGCCTCACTATCTGTGAGGATATATGGAACGCTCTCCATGAGGATTCCAGCCCTTTCATGGAACAGCGGCGCTACTCCCTCGACCCCATTGAAATTCTGTCGGAGAAGGGGGCGGAACTTGTAATTAATCTTTCAGCATCTCCCTTTGTTAAGGGAAAGATTGAGGCAAGGACATGGATGCTCCAGGAGACAGCCAGAAAGCATTCTGTGGCCATAGTTTACGCAAATCAGGTCGGAGGGAACGACAGTCTCGTATTTGACGGAACCGGCATGGCAATTGATAAAAAGGGCAATGTCCTGGATGCAGCTCCTTCATTTACTGAAGATCTCAGAATCATTGACATGGAAGGGGAGGTGAAGGGGTTCAGGGAGGAGGATGAACTTGAGTATATACATCTGGCCCTGAAAACCGGTCTCAGGGACTATTGTTTCAAGTCCGGATTCAGGAGCGCGGTTCTCGGCCTCAGCGGAGGCATCGATTCGGCACTCACAGCTGCCCTGGCATGTGAAGCACTGGGATCTGAAAATGTGCTTGGAATAACAATGCCCTCTCCCTATTCATCATCTGGCAGTATTGACGACTCCGTGGTTCTTGCTGAAAATCTGGGCATGAAAATTGAAAAAATAAATATCTCAGGTCTTTTTGATCTGTTTAAAAAGGAACTCCATCCGCTTTTTTCCGGAATGGAGGAGGATGTTACAGAGGAGAATATTCAGGCCAGAATAAGAGGGACTCTCCTCATGGCCGTGAGCAACAAGACAGGAGCGCTGCTTCTAACAACTGGAAATAAATCCGAGTCAGCAACCGGTTACTGCACCCTCTATGGAGACATGAACGGAGGACTTGCCGTTATTTCAGATCTGCCCAAGACGCTTGTCTACAGGCTTTCCGTCCACATAAACCGTAAACACGGAAGTGATATAATACCGGTTGAGATAATAGAAAAGGCACCGTCGGCTGAACTGCGGCCAGACCAGAAAGACCAGGACAGCCTGCCTCCGTATGATATACTTGATGGGATCCTTGAACTCTACATTGAACAGAGACAGTCTGTTGATGAAATTGTGAAACAGGGCTATGACCGTGAAACTGTAAAAAGAATACTGAGGCTGGTAAATCTCAATGAATACAAAAGGTTTCAGGCCGCACCTGGAATAAAGGTTACATCAAAGGCCTTTGGAACGGGCAGAAGGATTCCTCTTGTGAAGAGGTTTGAGCCTTGATCAGTATGCCGGTCATTTCAGTAATTATAGAATTTTTAAACCGGAACAGGGTAATGTTAAAACCGGGATTCTATGGAGGCGGAGAGCCTCAGTAAAGCTGAAGACTCTCCGGTTGGTGCGGGGTTATATTACAGGTTTTTTGAAAATTGAGGAAAGGTCATCATTTGATAAATGATCGTAGAAGCCGCTTTCAATTTTTTCCTTTGCCTCAAGAATGCGGTCGAGTCTGTATACCTTTCTCAGGTCAGCCTCTTTGAAACGGATTTCACCCTCAAGCATTCTTCTGTACTCTGCGGCTTCTTTTTTCAGACGTTCCTTTCCCATGTCTATGGTTTTGTTCTCTTCAAACCTGGCACGGGCTTCCTTTGATATTTCAAGACTGTCATGCCTTGAACTGTTCCTGAGAAGATAAAGCGGTTTTTTTTCATGACCATAGGTCTGTTCATTACCGTTTTTCTTCTGCAGAGCGTTTGTTCTTGCAGGAAATGTAATTATCATACTGATACCTCCTTTCCTGTTTATGTCTCATTACCTGTTTTTATTATCGGATGTTCACAATTTTTGATAAGTAAAATATTTTAAAATATTCTAAAATAGAAAGATTTTACGGGAGGAGAGAAATGATAAAACTAAGAGGCATAGAACTCAGCATACAGGGGAACCCTGAAAAGATTCTGAAGGGAATTGACTGGGAAATCGGAGACGGAGAGAAGTGGGTTCTATTCGGCAGAAACGGTTCCGGTAAAACCAAACTTCTGGAAATTGTTACGGGATATCTTTATCCTTCTGCGGGGACTGTCGAGAGGTTCGGCATGGGCCAGGCGGGTCATGACATCAGGCAGATAAGGAAATCCATAGGTTATATCAGTAATTCGCTTAAGGAGAAGTTCGGAAGCAGCGAAACAGTGCTTAACACCGTTTTAAGCGGCATACACGCCACAATAGGCATTTATAACGATTTTACCGGAGAACAGAGAAAAAGGGCAATGAGCTTTATATCAAAGGCGGGTCTTTCCGGAAGGTGCAATGACAAAATCTCAAGGCTTTCTTTCGGGGAGAAACAGAAAGTTCTCCTTGCAAGGGCCATGATGAATGAACCGAAACTTCTGATTCTTGATGAGCCCACTGTGGGGCTTGATATTCTTTCAAGGGAGGAGCTTCTTGAGTCACTTGAAAGCATCATGGAGGGGGAGAAAATTTCACTCATATATGTGACCCATCATATTGATGAAATAATGCCTTCATTTGAAAATATTTTTATAATAAAGGGGGGTGAATGCTTCTTCAGCGGTCAGGTCAGGGACGCGGTTGAGCGTGAGGTTTTCTCCGGCCTCTTCGGGAGAAAAATAGAGATATTTGAAAAGTCAGGACGTTACTATTCATATATATGATTTTCAGTCAGCCAGGGGCGCAAAAACCTGGGTGCCGTAGTACTTTTCATTCTTGTCCCATGAAACAGCAGTGCCCATGGCCTTCAGGCGGCTGTTCAGGATATTCATTCTGTGAGGAGGGGAGTCCATCCAGCGCTGTACCATCTCCCTTGCAAGTCCCTCTTCATTAAGCCATTTTACCTCTCCCTTCCAGATACGGTATGTCCCTTTGCTGTCTGTTACAACATGAAATGGGACTGCGTTCATGGTCAGGGCAAAAGATTCAATTACATTTTCAGAGCAGCAGTTGTAATATCTTCCCGGCCCTTTAGGGGTCTCCCTGTATCTGTTAAGACAGTCCGGTTTCTTTTCTCCGCAGACAGCGCTGACCCGGTCTCTGGGATTGGGGTAGGTTGTTCCGTGGTGGGTCATATATCCGATTTTTGACATGTAATCACTCTGAATCATGGCAGCTTTTTCAAGTGTTTTGTCTATGATAAATGGGGGGAGATTGTTCTTTCTCCTTTCATCATTCGTGAATCTGTATATGAACTCATTTACTTTATTCAGGTCAAGAACCGGCTGCTTCCCCAGGTCCCTTTCTGAGGTGTCCCCTAGAACTGTTCCGCACATTGTCAGGATCATAATGATAAGTGATGCTGTGTGTCTGATTTTGGTAACAGGTTTCATGCTGATTATACCCACTTTGTTCTGCAGAAGTGAATGCCGCTGCTGGAGATCTGATATCCTTCAGGATGTTCGGTAATCATCTGGGCTTCCTTAAGGTCTTCGAGTATGTTTCTTAGTTCAAAACCGGATCTGCCGGTTTTGATTTCAAGTTCATAGAGAGTTACAAAGCTTTCTGTTCCGGCACTGTTGTAGACTTCTTCAAGTATATCGAGATTTATCATACCTTTAAAATAGTAACTGCTTCCGGCTATGCAAGAAAAAAATTATTCCGAAGACCTTCGGTCAAAAAATATACTGCTTCCGGGAATGTTCTTGGCAAAACCCTTTGTCTCGGCGCAGGCGTCGTTTACTTCGAGATATTCCCTGAAATTTTTTCCTGAAAGGCCGACACATCCGAGACTGATTGTCATAATGGAGTATTTCTGGTCAATGCCGTTCCGGTCTCTTGTTATGAGGTATCCCTTTTCCTGATCCTCCTGACTGTAGTATTCAGTAATTTCATGGTCAAACCGTTCAATAATTTCTCTGCAGATTGATTCTGCATAATCTGAAGGTGTAATCAGTACAAAGTCATCTCCGCCAATATGGCCGATAAAAAACTCAGACTCTGAAAATTTGCTGTGCAGGATGTCCTGGAAAATTTCAGAAGTGAAAACAATTACCTCATCCCCCTTGGCAAAACCGTATTTGTCATTGTATGCCTTGAAGTTGTCAAGGTCTGCATATATAACAGTTGAATTCCTGTTTTGAGATATGGCCTGCTGGATATTGTGCATAATACTGTTGTTGCCGGGAAGTCCGGTATTGGGATTCGCATCAAGTGCTATCTGGTTAAGCATTTCAAGTTTCTGTATGGCTGACTGGAGTTTCAGATGATTTCCAACTCTTGCCCTGACTATGGCGCCGTTTACCGGTTTAGTGATATAATCCAGGGCTCCCATTTCAAGCCCTTCGTATTCGTTTATTTCATCGCTGAGGGCCGTAACAAATATTACCGGGATGGAATTCAGTGACGGGTCATTTTTAATTTTTCTGCATAGTTCATAGCCGTTCATATCAGGCATCATTATATCAAGCAGTATGAGGTCTATTTTATCCTTTTTAAGTTTTTCAAGAGCCTGAGCTCCGTTTTTAGCGGTTATTATCCGGTAGTCGGATTTGAGAATTCCCATAAGAACTTCAATGTTGATATTTTCGTCATCCACAATCAGTATTTTCTGCCTGAAGCTTTCCATATTTTTATTTCTCCGGAAGTAAGCCGTATTTCTGTGCAAATTCAATAATCATTTCCCTGACTTCATCAAACTCAAAATTTTCAGCGCGGGTCCTGATGTTTTTAAGCTCTTCGTTGCCGGAGTCAATGACGGAAACAATTCTGTCTATTATTGAGACGACCTGGGACTGGTCTTCGTCTATAAAAAAAAGGATATCATTTATGAGATTGACCGGATCTTCGTCTGACTTTGATTTTTCATCATTGAGAGAAATGTTAAAAAGATGATAATTTTTTTCAATCGTCTCAAGGCACTCAAGCATTTCACTCTGAAATTTTTCTATAAGGATATCCCTGTCTATGGATGCACCGGAGTTAATGTTTCTTTCAAGTTCTTCTATTCTGCTTCTTAGACTGTTGGCACCGATTGTTCCGGCAATGCCCTTCAGGGTATGCAGTTTGCGGGATGCGTCTTCAGTGTTATTATCCCTTATATTGTCTGTTATTTCTTTCATCTCGTCATAGCCGGTAGAATAAAAGTTTCTGATGATGCTTATGTAAAGTGAGGAATTTTTATCAAGCATCTTTACCGAATTATTGACATCAATTTTGCCCAGTTTTTCAGGAAGTTCAAAATACTTTTTTTCTTCCGGTTTTCCGGGAGATTTCTCTTTTTTTATCCGGCCCGCTGATTTTATCCATTTAAATATTTTCGATTTCAATTCAGCTGCATTTATGGGCTTGCTTATGTAGTCATTCATGCCGGCTCCGATACATCTTTCCCTTTCACCGGCCAGAGCATGGGCGGTAAGGCCGATTATGGGAATGTCCCTGTAGTATCCTCTGATGATTCTTGTTGTGGTATACCCGTCAAGAAGAGGCATCTGTATATCCATAAGTACCAGATCGAAGTCATTTTTTTCAATGAGGGTAAGGCATTCCTGCCCGCTGTTTGCAACAACAGTTTTAAGTCCTGTGTTTTTGAGAAGTCCCATTATTACAATCTGATTTATTTTGTTGTCTTCTACGATAAGTACTTTTGCGCCTTTAATCATACCATAGTCGGGGCTGTCGTTTTCATCTTTCCTGATTATGGAAGAAGAATATTCAGGAATTATTTTGTTAAGTGAATCTGCTGTTTCTTTCTGAAGCCCGGATTTCAAAATAATTTTTATATTGCTGAAGGATGAAACTGCTTCTTCAAAAAAAGTGAGATTCTCTCCGGACACAGGCAATATGATCAGGTTATACTGTCCGGTGGTTTTAACTATTTCTTTTATTTTCAAATCTGTTTCATCAAGAAGCAAATCTCCATCGATTATTATGATATTCTTCCTGCCCCTTGACGGTTTTGTCGGGTTTTCATGAAATTCCTGAAGAGTGTTAAACTGGTAAATGCTTGCGGATTTTTCCTTGAGGCAGCTTTCCAGAATTTTGGAATAGCTGCTTTCAGTATTCATTACCAGAGCTATGGGGATGTCATGAATTCCCGAACCCTTTATTTGCGTAATTTTTTTGCCACGAGTTTCCCTTATTTTTATGTGAAATGAGAAAACAGACCCCTTGCCCGGTTCGCTTGCTACTTCAATTGTCCCTCCCATTTTTTCTATGAGATCCCTTGAAATTACCAGTCCCAGTCCTGTTCCGCCGAATCTTCTTGATGGAGAACTGTCAACCTGGGAGAAGGATTTGAAAAGTTTTTTAACCTGCTTGGCAGTCATTCCTATGCCTGTGTCCTCCACAGAAATTTTTAGAAGTCCCTGTCTGATTTTTGCGCTTGTTTTTTCATAATCAGCATGGATTGTTATGGAACCGTTTTCAGTAAATTTTATGGCATTATTTATGATATTTATCAAAACCTGCCGGAATCTCTGTGGATCACCGTTTACGTATTCCGGCACATTCATGGCAATTTCAAAAAACAGTTTTATGCCCTTCTCGCGGGCACTGTGGGAAAGCAGGTCAGATACCGACCTGAATATGTCCATTACGTTGAAATCAATTTTTTCAATGGTGAGTTTACCCGCTTCAATTTTTGAATAATCCAGTATGTCGTTTATGATTTTCAGAAGAGATGCGGCGGAGTAATATATTTTGTCTGAATAGTCCCGGACCTTTTTGTTTATTTTTTCAGACAGAATAATTTCGGAGAGGCCTATTATGGCATTCATGGGTGTTCTTATTTCATGACTCATATTTGCAAGAAAAACACTCTTGGCCTTGTTGGCGGCCTTAATGGCTTCTTCTGTTCTCTTGCGGTCACTGATGTCTATTATTATTCCTCTCATCCCCCTGACCGATTCCTCTGCTTCTATGAGAGTGGCGCAGAAAATCACCGGTATTTTTTTATCCTTTGAAATTATAAATTCATATTCATCGGGTGTAAATTTTTTGTTCCTTATGTTTCTGGAGATATCTTTCTTTGCCTTTTCCCTGTCCTTTTGGGAAAAGAAATTGAAGAAATTTATTGTTTTATAACCGGATTCGCTGCAGCCCATGAGTTCAAGACCGTATCTGTTTGTATATGTGATGAATCCATCCATATCCAGTTCAAATACCATCTGGGGCAGAAGGTCTGACATTTCCCGGAATTTTCTTTCAGATTCCTCTTTCTGTGATATCTCCACCTGTATTTTTCTGTTTGCATACTGCAGCTGTTCGATTAGATCGTGAAGTCTGTTTTCCCTGTATCTGTTTTCTGATATATCCCTGAGACAGGATATTCCTCCCATAATATTGCCTGTGCAGTCCCGGAGAAGAGTGGAGGCAATCCAGATAAATCCTTTCCGGCCTTCTATGAGAGAGTTGCTCCTTGTTTCAGCATAGACGATGTCATCAACCTGCTTCACCGATGTATAACCGTATTCCGTGAAGTTGTTTTCTCCCCGGAGCATTATCTCCATTAGAGTCGGCCTGTTCAGGCCGTATATCTGTTCCTCGAATTCAGGAAGTTTTTTGTCCAGTATCATCTCCTTCATTACGCCGGTAAGGTTCTCCATTGTTTTATTCCAGGCAATTACCGACATTTCCTTGTCCACAACCACTATGGGGTCAGGCAGGAACTCAATTATATTATTGAGAAGCATGTGAGCCTGTCCCAGTTTTTTTGCAGCACTGTTTTTCTGTTCTATTTCGGAATTGAGGAGCCTGTTTAGTCTTGACAGCTTTCTGTTCCAGAGAGCAAAGGCCAGTAGAATCATGATGACCAGTGCTAGGATATGAAGTGGTTTTGTCAGAAATGAATTTGAGTAAAGATTAAGCCAGTGCCGGTATATTTCTGCTTCGATTTTACTGCCGGTTTCCTCAATTGCCCTGTCCAGAGCGGATACTGTAGATAATACGCTGGAATTTGAATATATAATAAATGATTCATAAACTCCGGTATTCCCCGAGATCTTTATGTTTCTGTAACTGCCGGATTTTACATGGAATATTATTGAGGCTATGTCTCCGATAACGGCATCCGCCATATTTTCGGAAACCAGGGAAATGGCCTGATCGGGCCTGCAGTTTCGTATAATTTCAAAATTATTTATTTTTTTTAACTGTTCTTCAATGAGAGGATTATGACAGAGCACTATTATCTTTTTTCCGGCCAGGTCCTGGAGTCCTCGCAGGAATGGAGCTTCCGAGAGGGAAGCTATTACTACGGGTACTTCAAGAACAGGTTTGGTGCTGTATTTCCATTTTGATGCATCACTCTTGTTCAGGGGGCGGCTCATAAAAAAATCTCTGCAGGAGGAATGGAGGAAACTGCTTAATTCAATTTTTTCCCCGAGTTTTTCTGAAATTCTGTTCAGGTATTCCTCAATTATTCCATGGCTGCCGGATTTTTTATCCTTAAAGTAAAAAGGTTCGGCAATAGTGCTGTCCAGATTCACATGTATTGAAGAGGAATCATTATTGCCCGCCCATAGAGCTGAACTGATAAGGATGGCTGTAATTGCTGTAAATAATCTGGATGGAAACACCCCTGACCCCTTTACGGATTATAAAAGGAATAATATTGTTAAACAGAGCTGATAACAAATTTTTTTTAATTATAAACAAGGTCGGTGTAAAAAGTAAAGCACTTTTATTGAGTGTAAAAGCCCCCTTTCGGGGGCTGCCGTTATATTTTGAATCTTTTAACTATATCGTTCAGCACTTCGGACTGGGAGGATAGTTCCTCTGCACTTGCTGCAAGTTCCTCGGAGCCGCTTGCAACATTCTGGGTTACGCCGTTTATTCTGTCTATGGCCTTTATTATTTCGTTGCTGCTGATGCTTTGCTCCTCCATGAGATGTGAAATGTTCTCTGACATCTGGTTGACATTCTTTGCGTTTTCCGCAGCCTGGGTGCTGGTCCTTTCAAGTTCAATTGAAGCCTTGGCTATTTCGTCCATGAATTCTGCAGTCTGTTTGACATTTGTGATAATAAGCCTCAGGGAATCTGCAGTTTTGCTTACAAGTTCTGACCCCATTTCAACCTTGTTGTTTGATTCCTGAATGAGCTTGTTTATTTCACCTGTGCTTCCTGCTGTCTGTTCTGCCAGTTTGGCAATTTCCTCGGCAACGACGGCGAATCCCTTTCCGTGCTCTCCTGCCCGTGCAGCTTCAATGCTTGCGTTCAGTGAAAGCAGGTTTATCTGGTCGGAGATGTCTGAAATGATTGTAACAATTTCAGTTATTTTGCTGGAACTGTCGTTTATCTCCTTCATGCCTGTGACGGTCTGGCCAAGAACATTTTCTCCGTCGATTGCGTGGCGGTGGGTGTCCTCGGCCATGGTATTTGCACTCTGGGCATTCAGATTTATTTTCTTGATCGATTCTGATAGAAACTCCATGAGCTCCCTGTTGTTTCCGGCTCTTGATGCCTGTGTTTTTGCATTGTTTGAGACATCATCTATATTACCTTTTATCTCCTCCATGGCCGCAGAGGTTTCTTCAATTGAAGAAGCCTGTTCCTGGGCAACATTTGCAAGTGATGTACTTGAATTGGTCATTTCCAGTGATGATGCCTTGACCTGATCCGATGCCTTCATGATGATGGACATTATCTCCCTGAGGCTGCCGCTGAATTTGTTGAAATTTTCGGCAACTTCTCCCACTTCATCGTGGCGCTCGATATTTATTGTTTTTGTAAGGTCTCCTTCCCCTTCATTTATCTCTTCCAGTGATCTATTAATTCTGAAGAGAGGAGAAAGTGCCCTCCCCACAAGGACAATGATAATGATTATTCCAATAAGTGATATTAAAAGTTCAACTGAAGAGTTCACCGCAAGGTCCCTGTAGAGGGTAGGCGAAAGTGCGTCAATGTCATAGGTGAACCTCATGGCGCCGTAGAAAATTCCTGCTTTGTAGCCTTCCATTTTGTGGCCTGTTGGGTCAAGTCCCTGATCATTCCCCCAGTATTTCTGAGACAGTTCAGGATCACCATGGCACTGAAGGCACTGGTCTGAAAGTTTGATTGTCTGATAATATGAAAATTTGTTTGTGTCACTGTTAAAATGATAGTATTCGTCCAGATTCTCTTTCTGGAGTTTTTCAAATATCTTCAGTTCCTCTTCTGTGGGGGTATTCTCCTTGTTCCTGGGCTTCAGGACAGGAGTCCTTAACTTGTATATGGTGCTCTCTCCGCCTGCCCTGATTATATTAAAAGCGGAAACGATGGGTATAACAGAAAAGTCCTTTTTCTCGAGTTTTTTCTTCACCTCTTCCCTGTTGAAAATGTTCTCTTCCCAGTTCTGTGATGTCTTTTTCCATACAGCAACACCCATGGCCTGAACAGCCCGCACATGCTGTATTAGACCCTCCTTGGCAACGTCCTGAATATCTCTTATTGTAAAAAAACCATTCAGTATTGAAATAATGGCTATGATCGAGGTGGCGCCGATTATGATTTTTGTCTTGATTGACATATTTTTTTTGTGGCCGGTTTTTTTAGTCATTGCAATGTCCTGAAATTGATGTTTGCTATTATCTGTCCGATTTATTGAAGTAAATCAAGAATTATTTTTTAATATCGGTTCTTAATAAGGTCTAATTTAAGATAAAATAGGGTAAATGAAAAATAATTATGTTCTGATAATTGCAGATATAATGGATTTCTTATTATTATTTTTCTTTAAAATGTTTCTCATATGATGTAGCCTGTCTTAACGGAAAAAATGAATATTTTGAAAAAACTTTTTATAATATCTTGCAGATATTGCGTGTTTTTTGACTTATTGTACTTTCACTCAATATAGAAATACTGAAAACGGAATGGAATGAACAAGGCGGATATTTTACAGATAACAGGCGAGTACGGGCTTGCCCCGACAAAGAAGTTCGGGCAGAACTTTCTGATCAATGATGATATCATTGACCGTATAATCTCGCACTGCAAGCCCGAAGGGAGGAAAGTCCTTGAAATAGGACCCGGACTGGGGGCAATTTCAAGGGGACTTGCGGAGAGGGCGGAATCATATACTGCGGTTGAGATTGACTCCGGTTTCTACAGGTATCTGACAGATCTCTTTTCAGGCCGTGATAATGTAAAGCTCATACACGGTGACTACCTGAAGGTTAAGCTTGATGAAAAGTTTCCGCTGGTTGTTTCCAATCTGCCATACTACTGCGCATCTGAAATTCTCTTTAAAATCGCCGAGGAAACATGCGCTGAAGATCTTTTTATCATGGTTCAGAAGGAGATGGGGGAGCGCATGGCCTCATCTGCAGGCACTCCGGAATACGGTGCCATGACAGTGTCCCTTTCCTATTACTTCGATATAAGGCTTCTTTTTCATGTGTCGGGAGAGTGCTTCTATCCGAAACCGGATGTGAAGTCATCATTTCTCCACCTGAAAAGAGTTGAAAGAGGTTATGATGAAAGCTTTACGTCCCTCTTTCATCTTATTGTGAAATCCGCATTCTGGGGCCGGAGAAAGACCCTGGTGAAGTCGCTGTCCGGTTCGCCTCATCTTCAATTATCCAGAGACATCATAGAGAGGGCGCTGGAAAACTGTAAAATAGAAAAGACCCTCCGGGCTGAAAATCTCGGACTGGCAGATTATATAAGACTTACGGAAGAGATTATTAAAATATGAAAAATACTGAACTTTTTAAAAAAATAGAATCTGTGCTTCTCACTGTCCAGAGCCCTGCAAGGTATATCGGCGGAGAACTCAATACCTTCATGCCTGAAGAAAATGCATCTGTCAGGGCCGCAGTGTGCTACCCCGACCTCTATGAAGTGGGCATGGCAAACAGCGGAATCGGGATTCTCTATAATGTTGCAAACGCAATGGAAGGGGTATCCTGTGAAAGGGTATTTGCAGTTGCTCCGGACTTTGAGAAAAGGCTCAGGGAGGAGAAAATACCGCTCTCCACACTTGAGAGTTTCACTCCGCTCAATGAACTGGACCTCATTGCCTTTAATATTTCCCATGAACTGATGTATACAAATATTTTACAGATACTTGACCTGGGCGGGATTCCGCTTCAAAGAAGGGACAGAAAGGACGGTGACCCCATAATAATAGGCGGAGGGGAGTCTGCGTCAAATCCATTTCCCGCTTCGGACTTTATAGACCTCTTCTTTATCGGAGAGGGGGAAGAGGGGTTCCCTGAAAAGCTTGCAGTTATAAAGAAATGCAAGGAAGACCCCTCCATGACAAGGGATAAAATAATCTCGGAACTTTCGCAAATAGAGGGAGTGCTAAATCCGGCGGATTATAACTTCTCATGGGAAGGCACTTCCGTTGATATTTCACCATACAAAAGGGTGAAGATGAGAAAACATGCCGGTATAGGATGGTCGACAGAGAAACCCGTTGTTCCCAGCATCAGAATTTCACATGAAAGGGCGGTTGTCGAGGTCGCCAGGGGGTGCTACAACCTCTGCAAGTTCTGCCATGCAGGCTACTATAACCTTCCCTACAGGCCATGTTCAGTAAAAGATGTGAAGGAGAATTTATGCCGTCAGCTTTCAAATACGGGCTACAATGAGGTGAGCCTCGCGGCGCTTTCTGTCAGTGACTACAGGGATCTCGCGGTTCTCATGAATGAAATACTGCCGGAGCTTACTTCAAGAGGGATATCAATTTCCCTGCCTTCACTGAAGGTTGACAAGAACACGCTCCCCATTCTGCAGCTTCTTTCAAAGATCAGGAAGTCATCTCTTACCTTTGCCGTTGAGTCTGCTTCGCAGGAGCTTAGAAGTATTTCAAACAAGAAGGTGAAGACCGCGGACATTCTGGATATTGCCGAATTTGTATTTTCCCACGGCTGGAGGCTCATCAAGTTCTATTTCATGATAGGCCTACCAGGATGTGATGAAGTTGATGAAGCTACAGAAATTGCAGAGCTTGTCAGGGCTGTTCTTGCGGTTCCGGGAAAGGGGAAGCGGGAAATAAATGTCACTATCTCCCCCTTTATTCCAAAGGCCCATACGCCTTTTCAGTGGGCCCAGCAGAAGGGTGATGACTATCTCATGGATGTAATAAGGAAGGTGAAGTCCATGGTGCCCAGGTCTGTGAAGGTGAAAAATCACGATACACGTTCATCATATCTTGAAGGGCTTTTTTCAAGGGGAGACAGCAGGCTCGGGTCTGTCATACTCAGGGCATATGAGTACGGAGCCCGTCTTGATTCATGGAAGGAGTATTTTGACTTCAGAATCTGGCAAAGGGCAGTTGAGGAGGAGATTGAAGATGTATCCGCCTACTTCTCCGAAAGAGACAGGAACTCTTCTTATCCATGGCAGGTAATAGAAACCGGAAATGAGAGAGCGGTTGAGTCAATGTATGAGAGGACGCTGGATCTTGAAAACTACAGCCAGCCTGAAAACCGCTACGGCATTGCCGTTGATGAAGTGGCTGTGCTTCAGGCCATGGAGAAGTTTGAGGAAAAGTATGAAACGAAGTCAAGGGTCAGGTTTGAGTTCTCAAAGGCCGGCACTGCACGGTTTATACCCCATCTTGACCTAATGGAGATAGTCAAGAGGGCCATGAGAATGTCGGATTTTCCGATGGCCTTTACCCAGGGTTTTAACAAGAGGGAGAAGATCTCGGCCGGGTATCCTGTGCCGCTTGGAATCGAATCATCATCTGAAATTGTGGATGTGGAATCCTGCGAAGACCTCTCGGAATCAGAACTGTCCGTTTTTGCTGAAAGTATAGTGGGGCATCTTCCCGATGGAATAAGGCTTAATTCGGTGAAGCCGAAATACGGAAAGGAATCGGTAATGGCCGAAACCGCGGCAGTTCAGTATGAACTTCATTTTGCAGATGAGAAAGAAGCCTGCGGGTTTTATGAAAAATTCCAGCAGGTGGATTCTTTCGCAAGAAAGAACAAAAGCGGAAAGGATGTTGTTGTGCAGAAAGATCAGTCTGTTCTCAACTGTTCACACTCGGGGAGTTCGGTAAACATGATTCTTGTGACCGGAACCCCTTCGTCCATGAGAATTGATGCAGTCGTGTCCGCCGCAACAGGGGTTCCCTTTGTATCGGATAACGGTGTGAGAGTCATGAAAACATGTCAGTTCAGGGATAACGGCGGGACACTGGAAAGGATCTAGAGCCCGTTACTTTTTCTGATTTTCTGTAATTTTCTTCTTCTCCCTGTCTGCTTCTTCGTTTTTTCCGCAGAATCTCAGTACCCGGACAAGGTCGGTTCGTGTCTCGTCGTCGGAAGGGTCAAGGCGCAGGGCTTCCCTGAAGTTTTTAATGGAGAGTTCAAGTGCCCTGACTCTTTTTATATCGGGGAATGTCCTGTTGAAATAGAGATTTCCAAGATGTATGTAAAATTCCTTCTGTTCCGGATCCACCGATTTTCCCTCTTCCAGAATTACTGCAGCATCGGCGTACTTTCCAATGGATCTGTATATTGTTGCACTTTCAATATAGAGTTTCTCATGGGCCGGGTTTATTTCAATTGCTGATCTAAGGAGCTTCAGACGTTGTAACGGGTATGCTGTTAATTCGCGGCTTCCTGATTTTTTAAGTAGAGGGATGCTGTGAGGGAGCTTCTCCTCCCTTATCTGTTTTATAATGACCTGAGCCTCTTTCTGTTTCCCTGTACGAAACAGTATCTGCGACATCAGGATTCTGCTTCTTGTGCCGTACTCCCCATCGGAAGATGAATAGGCGAGATATTTCAGTGCTTTTTCATAATCCAGAAAGTATCTGTATATGTGTCCAATGTTAAAATTTATTTCAGGCTGATCTTTTTTTATGTAAACGGATTTAAGAAAGTATTCCAGAGCATTCTCTCTGTAATTTTTTTTTAGATGGAGTCTGCCTAGATAATTCAGTGCAGGGTAATTTAACGGGTTCATGGATAGGGAAAGTTTAAAACTGTCGATTGCCTCATTCATCATATGGGCATCGTACTGTTTCACGCCTCTCTTAAAGTAGAAAGACCAGTCATTGATGGGGTTAAGGGAGGCATATGAAAAAAAGTTTAAAAATATCAGAAATAAAGCGGCAAAAATAATTTTTATAATTGACATATTGGTCACGCAGATTAGAAAGGTTAAGTCTTTGACGATATGTGGTCAGGTAGCTCAGTCGGTAGAGCAGGGGACTGAAAATCCCCGTGTCGGGGGTTCGATTCCCTCCCTGACCAAATAACATTAACCATTCCTTTTTATAACACCCTTTAAAATTTTCCCTGCAATAAAAAAACATATAGCTATCATGAATATACGTGCAGTAGCCGGGTCATTCAGTCCCCCTGTTGCTACACTGAATACGCCTTTTATGCAGGCCCCTCCCGAAAACAGATAGGACAGGGCCATCATCAGTACTAAAAAACTTTTTGTTCGATTTTCCATGATTCTAACTCTGGGCCAGTGTCACGGCTGATGTGTTGACTATGTCATCAACGGAACAGCCCCTTGAAAGGTCGCTGATTGGTTTTGCAAACCCCTGCAGAAATGGGCCATAGGCGTCGGCGTTTCCGAAACGCTGTGCGATTTTATAACCGATGTTTCCGGACTGAAGGTCAGGGAATATCAGTGTGTTCGCCTTTCCTGCCACAGGTGAACCCGGGGCCTTTTTCGATCCCACTTCAGGTATCACTGCAGCATCAAGCTGCATTTCTCCGTCTATGAGGAGATCGGGTTTTCTGGTCTTTACTATTTCCAGTGCCTGAAGCACCTTGTCCACATTTTCATGTTTTGCAGATCCCTTTGTGGAGAATGAGAGCATTGCCACAACAGGTTCAGTTTTCAGGTAGGCCCTGCACGATTCAGATGCCTGTATTGCAATCTCCGCAAGCTGTTCTGCAGTGGGATCTGGAATGGTTGCGCAGTCTGAAAAGATCATGAGGCCGTCTTTGCCGAAACTTTTGTTCTGCATGGCCATTACAAACGCCGATGATGCATACTTTGTGCCGGGGGAGGTTCCTATTATCTGAAAGCCAGCGAGCAGTACGTTTCCTGTTGAGTTTTCAGCTCCTGCAACCATTGATGATGCATCTCCCATCCTTACCATCATTGCACCGAAGCGCAGGTTATTTTTCATGGCATGTATTGCCTCTTCCATGGTAACACCCTTGTGCTTCCTGAGCTCAAAGAATTCCTTTGCGTAGCCTTCAGTAAGGTTTGAATCGGCTGTGTCTATGAGCTCAATACCCTCAATGTTCACTGACAGGTCTTTGGCCTTCCTCGCAATTTCATCTCTGCTGCCAATGAGGCAGACCTTTGATGCGATTCTTTCATCCATGATGATTCTTGCTGCTTTAATGGTTCTTTCTTCAGTTCCTTCGGGCAGAACCAGAACCTTCTTTGCGTCCCTTGCTCTTTGTCTCATCTCTTCTGTAAAGTTCATGGCATAATTCCTTAAGTAGGTTGTTAGTTTATATCCCTGTTCAAACTCTGTGAGCTTGAAATTCCAAGGGATCTGTATATCTCTCTCGTCGCATTTGATCGGTTGAGAGTGTAGAAATGGACACCCTTTGTGCCGTTGTTTATTAGATCGTGTACCTGCTGTGTCGCCCAGTGCAGTCCCACCTTTTCAACATAGTCATCATCTTCTGCTCTTTCAAGTGCCCTGATAAGTTTTGCCGGGTATCTTGTTCCCAGAGAAAGTTCCGCCATTCTTTCCATACTGCTTTTTGATGTTATGGGCATGATGCCGGCGATTATGGGTATGCTTATTCCGGCGATTTCGCATCTTTCCCTGAAATCGTAAAAGTCATTGTTGTCAAAGAAGAGCTGGGTACAGATGTAGTCGGCTCCTGCATCAACCTTTCTTTTAAGATTGTCCATTTCCCTGAGCCTGTTTGGTGTTTCATGGTGACCTTCAGGGTACCCCGCAACGCCGATACCCATGTGCGGAAATTCCGATTTTATAAACTCGACAAGTTCATTTGCGTAACCGAAACCTCCCTCGGGTTTGACAAACTTTTTTTCTCCTGCAGGAGGGTCTCCCCGCAGGGCCATGATATTTGTAATACCCTCGCTGTTGTAGCGTGTCAGTATTTCTCTTATCTCTTCTCTTGTTGCACCGACGCATGTGAGGTGTGAAACGACCGTGAGATGGGTTTCCTTTTCGATTTTTACCACAAGGTCATTGGTCAGTTCCCTTGTTGAACCGCCGGCACCGTATGTGACACTTACATAGGCGGGCTCAAGTTCCACCAGCTCGGATATTGTTTTATAAAGGGTTTCCGCTGCTTTTTCGCTCTTGGGCGGGAAAAATTCAAAGCTGAAGCTGTATCTGTTTCGGTCCAAAATTTCTCTTATGTGCATTCACGTTTCCTGATGACTGTTATTGTTTAGTGATAATAGAATCAGAAAAAAAGGGTCCCTGTCAATAAAAATAAAGGGTAAAGTTCTGTATGAACGGTATGGATTTATCTAGGAATTCCGCTAATGATTTTTAATTTTATTGTCAGTGTCAGTCTGCATTTACCGCACCGTTTTTTTATTGAACTGATTTTTTCTGAGAACTTTTTCTGTATTATTACAATCAAAGAGATAAAAAAATTCAGGGAGATAAAATATGAAAAGATATATTTCTGCCTTTCTGTTTTCTTTTGCTGTTCTGTATTTTGCAGAGGCCCGTGCATCGATCATGATTACAACTGACATGGATGCTGAGATAATTGAGGTAGTTTCTCCTCCGGCGGAGAAGGGGGACATCTATTCCTGTACCCTGAAGGTCATGGTGAAAAGAATACACTTTGTCGGCGGGGGACATGTGAGTAATCAGCACCATTATGATTATCTCCTGAACAGGATAACTGAAGCCACCTTCGAGTTT
>QKCL01000017.1 GCA_003246895.1 Spirochaetota bacterium
ATAATTAAAAAATTATTTCTCAACTTCAATTCCATACTTCAGCAGTTCTTCAGGTGAATGGTCATATGGACAGTATTTATGCTCTCCCGATATATAACCATGTATTGGACAGATACTGAATGTCGGGGTCAGTGTAAAATAGGGCAGAGAATAATTCGAAGAAATCTTTCTGACCAGATTTTTCACAACTTCTATACTCTCAATCTTTTCACCGAGAAACAGGTGAACAACAGTTCCGCCTGTAAACTTGCACTGCAGTTCATCCTGATGGTCAAGAACCTCAAAAAGATCATCAGTATGAGAAACCGGAAGATGAATCGAATTTGTATAATAAGGCTCATTCACTCCTGATCTTTTTATGTCAGGGAATTCCTTAACATCATTCTTGGCAAATCTGTACGTTACACCCTCAGCAGGAGTAGCCTCAAGATTATAGAAGTTTCCAGTCTCTTCCTGAAACTTCATAATTCTGTCTCTCATGAAATCAAGCACCTTCAGGGCAAACGTCTTGCCTTCAATGGAAGCTATATCTGTGTTCAGAAAGTTAAGGCATGCCTCGTTCATTCCCACAAGTCCTATTGTGGAAAAATGATTCCCCCAGTACTTCTTGTCTCTTTCATATATGCCGGACAGATAAAACTTGGTGTAGGGATAAAGATCTTTTGCCGTAAGATTCTCAAGGGCTTTTCTTTTTATCTCCAGTGAATTTTTAGCAAGTTCCATTAGAGTTTCCAGTTCAGTAAAAAACTCATCTTCCGTCTCCGACCTGTATGCAAGTCTCGGCAGATTTATTGTAACAACGCCGATACTTCCGGTCAGGGGATTTGCGCCGAATAGGCCTCCTCCTCTTTTTCTGAGTTCCCTGTTGTCAAGACGAAGCCTGCAGCACATTGATCTGGCATCTTCCGGATCCATGTCGGAATTAACAAAATTGGCAAAATATGGTATACCGTATCTTGCGGTCATTTCCCATACATTGTCAAGGTTTGGGTTGTCCCACTCAAAATCCCTTGATATGTTGTATGTGGGAATTGGAAATGTAAATATTCTGTTCTTTGCATCGCCTTCTGTGAGGCATTCGGCAAATGCCGAGTTGAAGATATCCATCTCCTTCTGGAACTCGCCGTATTTTTCCTCCTGGACCTCTCCTCCAATTACAACATACTCTTCTGCAATATTTTTCGGGACGTTAAGATCAAGGGTTATATTTGTAAATGGAGTCTGAAATCCAACCCTTGTGGGGATATTCATATTGAATACAAACTCCTGAAGACTCTGCTTCACATCTTCATAAGTCAGTTTATCATAACGTATAAAGGGCGCAAGGTATGTGTCAAAATTTGCAAAGGCCTGTGCACCCGCAGACTCACCCTGAAGTGTGTAGAAAAAATTTACAACCTGGCCTAGTGCGCTTCTGAAATGTTTCGCCGGTTTGCTTTCAACCTTTCCAGGAACACCGCAGAATCCTTTTATAAGGAGATCCTTCAGATCCCAGCCCACACAGTAGGCTGAGAGGAGTCCAAGATCATGTATGTGAAAATCGCACTTTATATGTCTCTCCCTTATTTCAGGAGGGTATATTCTTTCGAGCCAGTACTTGGCAGTTATGGATGTGGATATGTGATTATTCAGCCCCTGAAGGGAGTAGCTCATATTGCTGTTTTCATTTACTCTCCAGTCTGCTCTCTTCAGGTAATCATCAATAAGTTCGAGCCCCTCGTTCAGAAGATCTCTTCCATCACGGATTCTTCGGTGCTGTTCCCTGTATATAATATAGGCCTTGGCTACCCTTGCATGGCCTCTTTCAATGAGCATCTTCTCAACAAGATCCTGCACATTCTCAACAGTGGGAATCCTTCCATCCTTATATATAATATTCAGAATATCAAGAACAGAGTTTGAAACAGTAAGAGCCATCTCTCTGCTGGTCCCCCCAACAGCCTGAGCCGCCTTGAATATGGCATCAGTAATTTTATCAACGTCAAAGGGGACTACTCGGCCATCCCTTTTTCTGATAAATGTTTTAGAGGAATCATTCTCCATTGGTAACAGGTCCTTTTATCAAAAAAATTGTACTTAAGTTAAGATTTAATCATATTCAAATTTGTTCTATTTATATTAAGACTGATTAAGCTTGAAAATTTTATCGATGTTTATTTGTATTTATTAAGCGGGTAAAAAGCATTTGCCCTTTGATTAATCAAGATCATGCAATATCAAAAATTAAAGTCAATCAAAAATATTATGTCCCACTAAAAAATATTATTAATTAATTTTAACCTGCCGATAAAATATACAGATAGATTTTTTTATTTATCATCATTTGTATAAACCTTGTGAGGGTGCCATGAAAAAAATTATATTTCCTACACTATTAAGTATTTTAACTATATGTTTTTTTGTAAGCAATTCTATGTCTATGTCTAATTTACATTCCATAGATAAACTTAAAATTACTTCCGATGAAATTCCTGCAGGATTCCAGATTGGAAAAATTCCTGATTTTGCAAAAAATGTCCTGAAGAACAACCCCTGGACCCTTGACAACTACGCTATTTCAAAACTGGCACACAGAATATACCCCGGCGGTGACAAAAAAAACATCAACCAGGTACATATGACAATTATTGCAAACAATAAAAATCCATTCGGTGATGACATTGTCTGTTATATATTTCTTTTCAGCGACAACAGAACTGCAAAAATTGAAATGACAAAACTCAGGGATTTTGTCAAATACAACAGCGACAGATCAATTGTTCTGGAAAAAGATGCAGTGGGAGTTTATCTCATGGTGGACAGAGTTCAGGACTACCCACTCATTGAAAAAATATCCATGAACATTAAAAAAAGAATGGATACACTTTAAGAGACATTCACTCTTTCGGGCGGGTACATCCGCCCGAAAAAAAAATAAACAATCTCCCCCATTCTGCAACTAATATAAATTAGACCCGATAAACGGAGTTACGCCATTAAGATACGAAGCTACATAGCATATATACTATTTATAATTCTGACAGTTTCATGTACATATGAAAAAAAAACTCTCAGGGAAAATCAGCCAAGAGATGACTATTATGTTATCTGGGCCCATTCTGACATACAGCCGCGGACAGATGACGACAGAGAGGCATACGAAACATCTGTAGACGATGTCATTGACTACCTCCCAAAAATAGACATGGCAATAGTCGGCGGAGATATTGTTCACCGCAGAAATGCAGTGAATGACTATATCTGGTACCTGAAGCAGAAGGCAAAAACAGGCATAAAGGACTGGTATGAAATTGCCGGAAACCATGACATGAAGGATACCGCAAACTACAACAGGTTCATCGGAAAACCGCTCCACTACTCCATTCAGAAAGGGAACCTTCTTATTTTATTCATGTCTGACGAGGACAGATTTCCCCCGACATATATCTCAGATGAAACATTTGCATGGTGGAAGGACATGGTCATAAAAAACCAGGACAAAATAATAATCACGGTCACACATGCCTATCCAAAGCACAGCGGGCTCTTCATGGCAAAGTATGTAGAGAGCAGAACAATCCTCAACTCTGAGAGATTTGAGGATGTCATGAAAAAATACAGGGTTGATCTCTGGCTGAGCGGCCACACTCATATACCTTCAGCGCTTGGCTTCAGCGAAAGCAGAGTAGAAGAATTCAGCAACACTACTTTCATAAACATGTCCCGCATAAGAAGAGACATGCACTTCAACCCGGAATCCAGGGTCATAATTCTTAAAAAAAATTCATCGGAAATAATAATAAAAAACAGGGACCATAACGATCACAAATATGTGAAGAGAAGAGAGGTTATTATCCGTACACCGGTGAAATTTAAATTTAACCAATAAGTTAAAATTGTTATTGTAATAAAACTCACCATTTTAATAATCTGACAAAATCCAGTTTTATGACTTATTAGAGAACTCAAATATGAAAAAAAAATTATTAAAATTTACAACATTGATATTATTCCTTTCATTATGCATTACAAACGGGATAACAGATAATTCAGCCTTTGCAGAAGAAGTCAATTCTGTTCAGACAACGGTGGTGGTAAAAAGGCTCAGCACAGGGCTCCAGCGCCACGGATACAGGACAGCTTCAGAAGGCTCCACTCTCAGGTTCTGGAGATACAATTCATCATCAATTGAAGGAGAAAGTATCCTTACCTTTTCTGAATCCGGCAGGGAATCGGTTACAGTAAATGTTCAGTCAAGAATTAATGATCATGCTGAAACCAGAACTTTTCTCATAAAAACCTCTCCCGGGAAAAACATGGCCGATGAATCTGTCTCAATGCTCCTTCCATATCTCCTGAGCTTTGAAAAGTATGGAGTTAAATCTGACAGTACCATGACTGCCCGGGAATACCATTCTTCCGTGAGCCTGGGTTATTACAGGACAAACGACAACTCCGACATGATTCCGGACAAGGAAAACGGAATGATTCTCCTTAACTGGAAATTTACCCTTGACCCGCTCAGGTACAGCCGCGTAAAGGAGAGGACCATGGTCCTGGGAGACTTTCTGGATTCAAACTTCAACATCTCCTTCAACAAAGAGAAGAATAAGTTCTTTGAAGTACTGGACGAATTTGACTTCCGCATTGATATTATGATATACGGGAAACATAAAGTCTCTGACTACGGAGAAAACAGGAAAACAAGAAGCATCTACGGACTCTTCACATCGATGGAGTATTACCGGCCATATCTTAACAACAGCACCCTGCTCTGGAGTGACGACATATACACAGATCATATATACCTGCAATACTGTTACTGGGAGCCCATCGCATTCAGGCATGACATTTCAAGAATTAACAATGGAAAGGAACTCTTCCTCTCATACAAAATCGGAATGGGGCCGGGGCAGAACTCGTCCCTTGCCACGACAAATATTTCTGAATATGAAGAAGATAATTACCTGAACCCGATTTTTGTCAGCAACTGGTACGGTCAGAACGGGCATGGAGACAGGCGGCACAACTACTACTACAGCATGACATTCCCTGTTCTTGTGGAAATGAAGGCGGATAAATACCTGAACAGCAAGCTCGACTTCAAATATTCATTTTACTTCTTTCAGGCAATACAGGATTCAAAGGTTCATGACTTTCTTAACAGGCTGAGTATTGATTACGGATTCTACATTACCTCCAGTACAACAATCGGTTTCGGATATGAATTCTGGCGTATAGACAGCAGGGAAAACGAAAAAAATAAAAGCCATATGTGGCACAGAATAAATTTTAAAATCGAAAAAGAAATATGATCATGAAGTTTAGAAAAGCAATTATAACGGCACAACTCCTGATATTTATTACCGGAGTTTTCACAGCATCTGCATGGGCTGACAGCAGTTCAAAGAAACGTGTAAAAATTGAGTTCAGCAATATTGATGAGTCGGACTTTAATGAGTACATGCTGAAGGAAATGCCGCTGTCACTTTACAATATTGACAGGCTCTACGGCCAAGGAATATATTCCACAGTTCCCTCAGCAGATACTCTTAAAATCTCATACAAAAACAGGGACGACAAAGACAACGACTGGGCTGTTCTTGAATCAAACTCGACAGATATTTTAAACAAACAGTATTTCCTCAATTTCAGAATATCAAAGGGGAACTACTTCGACAACAGATACGATGAATCACTGAAATTCACTTCAGAACTGTTCTTCAAATCAAGGGAGAAAGACATAAAATCTGTTTTTACCGATCAGCTTTACAATGACGGGCACATAGAGAATCTCTCCCCCCTTTACAAAAAAAATGAAAAGGATGAGATAGAAGAAATTCAGGGATATGAATTCGACTACAGAATAAAAAGATCACCGACATACCGTGCCGTGAGAACAACTACAGAAATTCTCCTGGCATGCGGACTTGGTGTTGCCAACTACTATGCAACAAAACACGAAAACATGGTGGACTGGCAGTACAAATACTCATGGCACGATGCAAAGCAGAAGGTTAAGGACGGATGGTACTGGGATCCGAACAACTTCAACACCAATACACTTTACCACCTCTATGCAGGGAATACATATTACCAGGTCGCAAGAAGCAATGACTACACAGTACTTGAATCTCTTGCATGGACAATCGGAGGAAGCTTCTTCTGGGAATTCGTCGGAGAGTGGAGAGAGCAGGTATCATTAAACGATATGATTTTTACCCCCATGCTTGGAGCTCTTGTAGGAGAGACCCTCATACAGACAACAAATTATATTGAAAGAAACATGCGTCCTTCAGTATTCCGGGACCTCATCGTTATTGTACTTAACCCGGCCGGCTGGATCAACAAGAGACTTGATAACTCAAACTCCGGCTCAATCAGAGTACAGCTCATGTTCAAGAACCCTGTTCAGACAGCAATTGAAGAGAGAATCGTAGAATCGGCAAAATAGACCGGTTCTGCGCCCTGCTTTTTCTTCAATAATTGTTTGACTCATTCCATTTTTTTGCTATCTTATTTACATTAAATATTTCAGGAGAATTTTATGATAAGCGAAAAAATGGAAAAAGCTATAAATGACCAGATAAATGCCGAAATGTGGTCAGCATATCTTTACCTTTCCATGTCAGCCTACTTCCTTGACCAGAATCTTTCAGGTTTTGCAAACTGGATGAAGGTTCAGTACCAGGAAGAAGTATCTCATGCAATGAAGTTCTTCGGCTATCTGGCAGAGAGAGGCGGCCGTGTTACATTGAAGCCTATCTCCGAGGTCCCCGTAGAATGGTCAGGGCCTGTTGAAATTTTTGAAGAAACCCTGAAACACGAAAGACATGTTACTTCTCTAATAAACAACCTCATGAACATTGCCTTTGACGAACGTGATCACGCATCAGTAAGCTTTCTTCAGTGGTTCATTGATGAACAGGTTGAAGAGGAAAGCAATGCCGATGAGATTTTAAAACAGCTCAGAATGATCGGGGACCAGAAACATGGTATATTTTTCCTGGACAGGGAACTTGGCTCAAGAACTTTTGTTGACTCAACACAATCTGAATGATAAATTAATCCGGGTTCCGAAACAGAGCCCGGATTCACAAGGAATAAAAAAATCAAAGAACCGGTTAAACATAAATTTTTTATACTTTATCTTTTCTTTCTACAGCTCCTGGTAGTAATAAAAAATGCTGTAATGGATACTCCGGAATACATGCTCTATGTGTGCAATCACATTCCGTTAATTCTGGCCCTGTTGTTCTTACTGAAAAAATACAGCCTCATAAAATCATTTATAAATGTCGGGCTCATTGTTCAGGCTGGATGGGTACTTGATTTGCTTGGAAAAGCATTATTCAATCACTACATATTCGGATCAACAGTATACATTTTCAACAGCTACTCCCCATTAGGCCATACAGTGAGCATAGCTCTCCATACATCAACGCTGATTCCGGCTTTTTTCATGACATGGAAAACAGAACCTGAAAAATATACACTGAAAGTATCACTTGCATATATGGCCATAATATATTTAATGTCACTATACCTCACAGAACCTTCACTTGATATAAACTGTGTATTCAACATGTGCAATGTATCATTCCTGTCATCATACAGCTCACCTGTTCTTTTCATGCCCCTTGTCACTTTGATAATTATTCTTCCCACTCACCTGATGCAGTCAGCCGTTTCAAATTGGTTTTCAGGGAACAAAAAACACCTGTTTTCATCATAATAAAATTTATGCGTTTATTAAATTGACAATATCAAATAATAGTGTTAAATCTTAATCATCATCCTTATAAAATAAAATTCATCCATCACAAGGAGATGTCATGCTCTGGTATACGCTAAGAAAAAATATAAAATTATTTACGCTTTTGTTTTTTGCTTTCATCACCATTGCTCCTGATCTTTTTGCAAGAGCCGGCGGAGCAGGAGGAGATTCCAGCGGAGGAGGTGATGGCGGGGACGGTATCGCCACTCTCATATACCTTATTCTGAGGATAATCATCGAGCTTCCATTCCCGGCAAATGTAATAACAGCCGGTGTATTACTTTTCATTGTTTATTTCATGTCAAGACATGCCAGAAAAAAACTGAAGGAACAGACAATACTGAATCAGCTGCCTACCGGCGAACCTGCAAAAAAAATAGACGGTTACAGCAAATTTATTGCCAACAATCCATACTTTGATGAAGAAAATTTTAAAGAGAAGGTTAAAACCGCATTTGTCAAAATTCAGTCAGCATGGGAAAAGCAAGACCTTTCAGAAGTAAGAAAGTTTATTTCAGACGGTGTATACCAGAGGTTCAACACCCAGTTTCTCATGATGAACCTGCTGAAGCAGACAAACAAAATTAAAGATCTTGATATTATAAATGTATACATAGACCGCATTGAGACAGACGGAAAGTTTGACATAATCCACACGGCAGTTCATGCCAGAATAGATGACAGGTTCATAAGTGAACTTGACTCATCCCTGAATTCGGGCGGGAAGGAAGAATTTGTTGAATACTGGTCGTTCCTGAAAAAACGCGGAGCAAAAAGCAGAGATATCTACGATTCTGACTTCTGTCCCAACTGCGGCTCCCCTCTTCCGGAAGACATGGGGGAAGTCAGCAAATGCCCCGCCTGCGGTACCCTGACCAACTCAGGGGAATATGACTGGGTCCTTTCAGAGATCACCCAGGCCGATGACTATGTCAGTTCAAACCACAAACTGAAGCTTTCTAAGACTCTAAGCAATGAAATAGAACGCATCGCCAGTGAGGATGAAGACTTCTCAGTGCAGCTCATTGAAGACAAGGCAAGCAACGGATATCTTCAGATAGTTTCATCAAGGTCTCTTAACAATCCTTCAATGATGCGCAGATTCGTAAATGACAGGGTCTTTAACTCCGTTGACATGCCCGCCAAGGGGCAGACAATCGCATACAACAGACTTTTTCTCAATGATGTCTATGTCATAGGTATCTCGGAAACTTCTGAAAAAAACCATATACACATTGCTCTCCGTTCATCATACCAAAGGGTATTGATTGAAGGAGATCACATTGAACTGCTGGATCTTGTGATGATCTCAAGAACCGATGTAATAGTAATGTCACGGGACAAAGCATACAAAACTTCAAAGGGTTCACTCTATGCACACTGCTGCCCTTCATGCGGTGCGCCAGTTGAAAACTCCCTGTCAACAGAATGTCAGTACTGCGGATCAACATTTAACAGCACCTCTTCTGAATGGATAATTACAGAACTCATGAGCCTGGGTGATTACTCAAGCTGGCTCGAAAACACTTCAATGAACATGACCTACTCAGTAAAACCATCCAAAATTGAAAGTCTCTATGATGTCAGGGATTATGCCCTTAACAACATAATGATACTCATTGCTGCTGACGGAGTATTCAATGAAGATGAAAAAAACTTTGCCGAAAGGCTTGCCGCTAAATGGGGATATAACACAGATAAAATATCACCTATATTTGATATGGCTATGTCAGGCAGTCTTTCCATAAAGATGCCTGATGACAGAAAAAAACAGAAAAAAATATTCAAACTCATGGAGGAAGCGGCAATGGCTGACAAGGAGATGTCCCCTGAAGAGGTACATATTCTGAACAGCATAAGATCCGAGTACGGCATAAACGAATAGCTTTTATGTATGAGGTACAGGTATAAGACTGTACCTCATACTCAAATTTCCCGCAGTGCAAACTCCTCCATCTTTCAAAAAATATTTTTTCTGAATTTTTTTTGTATTTTATCTGTACATTATTAACATTTTAGCAATTCCGGTTTCTATTTAAAGAAGCAGATAATGGAGAAAACAATGTACAGACCTGAAATAAAAGTGATCGACTGCTCCATAAGAGACGGAGGGCTGATGAACAATTCCCGTTTCTCCATGGACATGGTAAAAAAAATAGTCAGCGCCGTAAATGACTCCGGAGTAGATATAATTGAACTTGGCTACAGAAACAGCAAAAATTTCTTTTCACCTTCAGATTACGGCCCATGGAGATTCTGTGATGAAGATGTACTCAGGGAAGCTGTATCTGATATTGACCTGAAAATGGAAATCGCGGTAATGATGGATTCCCACAAGGCTACAGCTGACGACATACTGCCCAGAGAGCAGAGTGTTGTGGACATCTTCAGAATTGCCACCTATGTAAAAGACGTTGACAAGGCCATACATCTTGCCAACACTGCAAGTGAAATGGGCTACAAATCTGCAATAAATATAATGGCCATGTCACACTGTGTTGAAAGAGAACTCGATGAAGCGCTGCAGCAGATAAATGAAGAAACAGATGTATTTGCATGTTACATAGTGGACAGTTTCGGTTCCCTTTACTCTGAAGACATAGACTACTACGTTGATAAATACAAAAAATACATCACAGGGAAGGAGATCGGGATACATTGCCATAACAATATGCAGCTGGCATTTGCCAACACAATTGAAGGCATAATCAAAGGCGTAAACTACCTTGATGGTACACTTTACGGGATCGGCCGTGCTGCCGGCAACTGCCCACTTGAACTACTCGTCGCTTTTCTCAAGAATCCAAAATACAGCATAAGACCCCTCATTGAAGTAATAGGCACAGACATATTGCCTTTAACCAAAGAAATTGAATGGGGCTATCGCATACCATATATGCTCACCGGAATGCTTAATCAGCATCCTCAGGCTGCACTTGCACTCATGGAACTGGAAGATGAAAACATTGAAAAATATGATTTCGCAAAATTTTTCACAGCAATAACACAGGAAGATATTGAAATATAAAAAACCGCTCAGAAGGCGGTTTTTTATATTATAACAATTAAACATTAAAAAGAAAATGCATTACATCTCCGTCTTTAACGACATACTCCTTGCCTTCAGTGCGCATTTTACCGGCGGCCTTGGCCTTTGCCTCACCGCCTTCAGAAATGAAATCATTATACGAGATTACCTCAGCACGGATAAATCCTCTTTCAAAATCATTATGTATCACAGAAGCGGCTTTCGGTGCTTTCCATCCCTCATTGATTGTCCAGGCCCTTACCTCTTTCACTCCTGCAGTAAAATAGCTGATAAGCCCGAGAGCCTTGTAGCCCTTGTGTATAATCTGTTCAAGGCCGCTTCCCTCTATGGCACCCAGAGATTCAAGAAATTCATGCCTCTCCTCATCGGACATGTCACTCATCTCCTCCTCAACCTTGGCACAGATTTTTACAACTTCACAGCCGTTTTCATCTGCATATTTCTTCACGGCAGCAACATGTTCATTATCCTCTGCAAGGCCGTCCTCATCAACATTTGCTGCAAATATAACCTTTTTATTTGTGAGGAATCTCGTTTCCTTCTCCATCTCGAAGAATGAATCTTCCTCCTTCCGTGAAAAGGTAAAAACAGGCTTGCCCTCGTTCAGGTGATCGATGAGTTCCTTTGCAATATCAACCATGGGCTGAAACTTTTTATCTCCCCTTGCCTGTTTCTCAATTCTCTGTATCCTGTTCTCCACAGTCTGAAGATCAGCAAGGAGGAGCTCTGTGTTTATTACCTCAATATCCCCCAGAGGATTAATTGAACCGTCAACATGAACCACATTTGAATCCTCAAAACATCGAACAACATGAACTATTGCAGATGTTTCCCTGATATGTGACAAAAATTTATTTCCAAGCCCCTCTCCCTTTGAAGCTCCCTTCACAAGACCGGCAATGTCAGTAAACTCGACAATTGCCCCCAGAATTCTTTCCGGATTTACAATTTCAGCAAGTTTCCGGAGTCTCTCATCAGGTACAGTTACAACAGCGGTATTCGGTTCGATTGTACAAAATGGATAGTTTGCAGCTTCGGCATTCTGAGCCTTTGTCAGGGCATTAAACATTGTCGATTTTCCAACATTAGGCAAACCAACAATCCCAACTTTCAATGACATTATTTTCTCCTGATATGACTAATCCACCGGCAGACACAGCCTGCCGGTGGTATATATTACGGGTACAACCAAATCTATATTACAGAGATTCAGTTATGACAGATATTCGTTTATTCCCCTGGCAGCTTCGCGTCCCTCACGAATGGCCCATACAACAAGTGAAGCTCCGCGTGAAGCATCTCCGCCGGAAAACACTCCCTTGACTGAAGTCATGAATTTTTCATCTACAGTAATGTTACCCCTGCTGTCCAGACCAAGTCCAAGCTCTTTTACAAGCCCTTCATGAACCGGATGAACAAATCCCATTGCAAGCAGCGCAACATCAGCTTCAATTTCAAAATCCGATCCGGGAATTTCTTTCATGGACATACTTCCCTTTTCATCTTTTACCCATTCCACTTTACAGGCCAGAATCTTTTTGAGAACGCCATTGTCTCCAATGAATTTCTTTGTCATTATCTGAAAATGTCGCTCGCATCCCTCTTCGTGTGAACTGGATTTTTTGCTGAGCCTGGGCCATAGGGGCCATGGTTCATCATCGTTTCTGTGAGACGGAGCCTCAGGCATAATCTCTATCTGGCTTATACATGAAGCACCCTGCCTGTTCGCATTACCCACACAGTCTGACCCGGTATCACCGCCGCCTATTACAACAACCTTTTTGTTAAGAGTAGCAATCAGTTCATCCTCGGTAAATGACTGACCGCTGACAATCCGGTTTTTCTGTTCAAGATACTCCATGGCAAAATAAACACCTTTCAGATCCCTTCCTTCAATTGAAAGATCTCTCGGTTTTCTTGCTCCTATTGCAAGCATTACTGAATCGTATTCCTTCAGTATTTCACTGCCCTTGACATCAACACCGACATTGACAGATGTTCTGAACTCAATTCCCTCTTCCTTCAGTATGTTTACTCTTCTGTCTATTACTTTTTTTTCAAGTTTGAAATCCGGAATGCCGTATCTCAGGTATCCTCCTACCTTGTCTGTAGCTTCAAATACAGTTACACTGTGGCCGTACTGGTTAAGCATATCTGCACAGGCGAGCCCCGCAGGGCCGCTTCCGATAACGGCAACCTTTTTTCCTGTTCTTCCGGCAGGAATTCTTGGTTTTACATAACCTGTTTCAAATGCCTTCTCCGCAACAGATCTTTCATTCTGTCTGATGGTAACCGGTTCATTGGTTATGGCAAGAACACATGAAGCCTCGCATGGAGCAGGGCAGACACGCCCTGTGAATTCCGGGAAATTGTTTGTTTCATTGAGAATGTCATAGGCTGCCTGCCAGTCACCTCTGAATATATTATCCTGCCATTCCGGCATTACATTACTCACAGGGCATCCCCAGTGGCAGAAAGGCACACCACAGTCCATACACCTTGCGGCCTGTTCCATTCTCTCATTATCGGGCAGAGTTACCTCGACTTCGCTGTAATCTCCTACCCTCTCTTCAACGGGTCTGTAACCCGATTCCTTTCTCTTTATATTTAAAAAACCTCTAGGATCTCCCATTAGAAACTCTCCTTAAGCTGTTCTTCTTCACATATTGATGCCAGTTTCTCATCTATCTGTGCAATTCTCATTTCATTCATTGCCCTCTTGAATTCCAGAGGCATGATTTTTACAAATTTAGGCAGATAATCGTACCAGTTATTTATTATATTTTTTGCAACGGAGCTGTCAGTGTACCTGATGTGCTTCTTCAGCATATCAATGATGAATTCCTGGTCATCATAGTCCTTAACGGGGGTAAGTTCAACCATACCCTTATTGCAGTAATAATCAAAATCACCTCTTTCATCGAGCACATATGCAATACCGCCGCTCATTCCTGCAGCGAAGTTTCTTCCCACCTTTCCAAGAACTATGACTCTACCGCCTGTCATGTATTCCGCGCAGTGATCACCGGTTCCTTCAACTACGGCAAGAGCCCCGCTGTTACGCACGCAGAACCTCTCTCCCGCAACACCCCTGACGTAGGCCTCACCGCTTGTAGCTCCATACAGAACAGTATTTCCTATTATTATATTTTCCTCTGCTTTAAAGGATGACTCAGCAGGAGGAACCACGATAAGCTTACCACCGGAAAGTCCCTTTCCGAAGTAGTCGTTTGAATCCCCTTCAAGCCTGAAAGTAACTCCCTTTGCGAGAAATGCACCAAAGCTCTGTCCTGCGTTTCCTGAGAAATTACACCTGATAGAATCTTCAGGAAGCCCCTCTTCACCATAGGCCTTTGAAACTTCATATGAAAGCATTGCCCCCACTGACCTGTCAGTGTTGCAGATGTTCATGTCCACTGAAATATTAGTATCCCTTGCAGGTGTAAGAAGAGGTTTAATTTTCTCAATGAGTTTCAGATCCTTGACATCATTTATTTTATGAAGCTGGTCTGTAACACAGTAGTTGGCATATTTATCCGCTTCAGCAGGTCTGTGAAGCAGATCCTTTGGATCAAGGTAAGCCGCTTTCCAGTGGTCAAGTTTTCTTGTCTCAAGAAGATCTGTTCTACCTATGAGATCGCTGAATTTTGTTATACCAAGTTCAGCCATGATCTCTCTGACTTCCTGAGCCATGAATCTGAAATAATTTATGAGATATTCAGGTCTGCCCCTGAATCTTTTTCTGAGTTCAGGGTCCTGAGTGGCAACACCAACCGGACATGTATTGAGATGACACTTTCTCATCATTACGCATCCGAGGACAATTAGAGCTCCTGTCCCGAATCCGAATTCTTCTGCACCGAGAAGAGCAGCCACAACAACATCCCTTCCTGTTTTAAGTCGCCCGTCTGTCTGAAGCCTGATTCTACCGCGGAGGTCATTTTTTACCAGAGTCTGATGTGTCTCGGCAAGTCCTATCTCCCATGGAAGTCCGGCGTGCTTGATTGAACTCTGGGGGCTTGCTCCTGTTCCTCCGTCATAACCGCTTATGAGAATGTTATCAGCATATGCCTTTGCAACACCTGAAGCGATTGTACCAACACCTGACTCGGAAACGAGTTTTACACTTATTCTTGCGTTTGGATTTGCATTTTTCAGGTCAAATATGAGCTGTGCAAGATCCTCGATTGAATATATATCATGATGAGGCGGAGGAGATATAAGCGTTACTCCTGGAGTTGAGAATCTGGTTTTTGCAATTATCTTGTTAACCTTGTGCCCCGGAAGCTGTCCTCCCTCTCCAGGTTTTGCCCCCTGGGAGACCTTGATCTGAATCTCATCGGCATTTGCCAGATAATTACTCGTAACACCGAATCGTCCGGAAGCAACCTGTTTTATGGCACTTCTTGAGGATGTCCCGTCAGAATTTTTCTGAAATCTTCGGGGATCCTCTCCGCCCTCTCCGGAGTTACTTCTTCCATGAATTGAATTCATTGCAATGGCAATCGACTCATGGGCTTCCTTGCTTATTGAACCGAATGACATTGCACCGGTAGTAAGCCTTTTCATAATGGCTTCAACAGGTTCAACTTCATCTATGGACACAGGTGTCATCTTTTTAAAGTCAAAAAGACCCCTTATTGAATGAGGTTCAAGAACCTGTTTATTTACTATTGATGTGAACTTTTTGTATTTATCATAATCATTTGTTCTTGTGGCCCACTGAAGCATGTATATTGACTCAGGATTCCATGAATGCCTTTCCCCTGTCTTTCTGTAGCTGTATACACCTTCGGACTCAAGAAGTTTTCTGTTTTCCTTAAATCCCTTTTCATGTTTCTTTATTGCTTCAAGGGCAAGCTGATCTGTTCCTATACCGGAAAGTCTGCTGCATGTTCCTGTGAAATATTTCTCCACGGATTCAAGTGAAAGCCCCACAGTTTCAAAAATCTGAGCTCCTCGGTAACTTCTCAGTGTAGATGTACCCATTTTCGAAAGGACCTTCAAAAGCCCCTTGTCATTGGCTTTAATGAAGTTTTCTTCAAGCTCTTCATATGAAAGGTCTGTATCCAGCTTTTTGCTGTCCTTTAGATTTTTGATAGTAGCAAATGCAAGATATGGATTAACTGCATCCGCACCGTATCCGAAAAGCAGTGCGAAATGCATAACTTCTCTGGCCTCTCCGGTTTCGATCAGAATGCCGGCTCTTGTTCTTTTCTTTATTTTGATAAGATGGTGATGTACTGCCGCTGATGCGAGAAGTGAAGGCATTGGAACAGTGTTCTCATCAATTTTTTTATCAGAGAGTATTATATATTTAAATCCCTTATCAACTGCCTCTTCAGCTTCTCTGCAGAGCCTGTCAAGAGCCGCCCCCAGAACACCGGCGGAGCTGTCATTTTTAAAAACAGCATCAAGAGTTATGGATTTTATATCAGGATTTTTGCTTCCTCTGATTTTTTCTACTTCTGTATTTGTAAATATCGGCCTGAAAAACTTTATCATTTTACAGTGCTCGGCACTCTCGGTGAGCAGGTTTTTCCTCGGTCCTATGTAGCTTGTGAGGCTCATTACCAGCTCTTCCCTGATCGGGTCAATTGCCGGGTTTGTTACCTGGGCAAATGTCTGCTTGAAATAGTTAAAAAGCGGCTGCGGCTTATCTGACAGAACAGCAAGAGGAGTATCTGTTCCCATTGAACCTGTAGGTTCCATTGCTGTAAGAAGCATGGGAGTCATTATTGAATCTATATCTTCACGGTTAAAGCCGAATGTATGCTGCAGTTTCAGAAGCTTATCCTGTTCAATTGAAACATCAACATTATCCGCTTCCATGTCATCGAGTACTATTCTGTTCTCATCAACCCACTTTGTATAGGGCTTGCTTGCGGCAATCTTAGCTTTGACTTCACTGTCGGGAATGATTCTTCCCTCTTCAGTATCAACAAGCAGAATTTTTCCTGGAAGGAGACGACCCTTGTACTCAACCTCTTCCGGTTCAAAGGTCTGAACACCAACCTCTGACCCCATGACTATCATTCCGCTTTTTGTTACCACATATCTTGAAGGCCTCAATCCATTTCTGTCAAGAGTACCGCCTATAATTTTTCCGTCACAGAATACCATGGAAGCAGGACCGTCCCATGGTTCCATAAATGTTGAATGAAACTCATAGAATTTTTTCAGGTCATCAGGAATGGGGTTCTTGTCATTCCAGGATTCAGGCACCATCATCATAAGAGCATGCGGGAGAGACCTGCCTGATGCCACAAGCATTTCAAGGGCGTTGTCAAATGAAGCGGAGTCACTCTTTCCAGGCTCAATTACCGGAAGAACCTTTTCAAGGTCATCGCCGAGTATCTCTGAATAAAAATCGGATTCTCTCGCCTGCATCCAGAATCTGTTGCCCTTTACTGTATTTATTTCACCGTTATGTGCAATTATTCTGAAAGGCTGCGCCAGATCCCATGAAGGAAATGTGTTTGTGCTGAATCTTGAGTGCACAAGGGCGATTGCACTTTTGACCCTTTCATCACTCAGGTCACCGTAAAATCCCTTAACCTGTTCCGGTGTAAGCATGCCCTTGTATACTATTGTCTTGCTTGAAAGACTCGGCATATAGAAATACTGTTTCCCGTCAAGGGAAGAGTCCCTGATGGTTCTTTCAGCATATTTTCTCAGTACAAAAAGTTTAAGTTCAAGATTGATGTCTGCACTGCCGGACTTGCCGATAAAAACCTGCTTGATACATGGCTCAGACCTTTTTGCAATATCTCCGATATCACTGTTGTCAACCGGAACGTTTCTCCATGCAAGGACTTTCAGTCCCTCTCCTTCAGCAAGCTTTTCAAACAGGTTTATACATTCTTCCTGTGACTTCTCCTGAGGAGGAAGAAACATAAAACCGGTACCATATTCACCGGCCTCCGGAAGCGCCGGAATCTCCTCTTTATAAAAATCATGCGGTATCTGAAGCAGTATACCTGAACCGTCACCGGTCTTGTTATCCGCTCCTTCAGCTCCCCTGTGTGTCATTCTTTCGAGAACTTCAAGTCCCCTTTTTACTATATCAAAAGATTTTTTTCCTTTAATATCCGCAACAAATCCAATTCCACAGGAATCATGTTCATAGGCAGGGTTATACATCCCCTCCTTTACAGGTTTTCCATAACTCATCTAGCATTCTCCTGACTTTTATTTCTATGTTTATATAACAAATATTACAAAATTGTTATAGAATAACTGAAACATCTTTATTTCCGGATACAACCCGTTTTATGTACATATTTGTAATTAAGAACATTACACATTTACAGACATATACTCAATTGTACAAGTTAAAAAAAGGGTTTATCACAGCAATAAAAAAATCATATTTATGTTACAGTAAAGTAAAATTATACATCATCTTAAAAAATTTTAATATGCCCCTGTAACACTTTCATACCACAATCCCGCCTTTTTCACCGGGCTCTTAAAAATTTCCTCTCTTTTGTTCTGAGCTCTCCATCTTTATTCTATCTTTAAAATTATTTAACAAAAAAATACTATCCCGGAATAAAAACGGATAACCAATGAACAGCTACTATAAAACAGTTACTTCAATTCTCAAGGGCAGGCTGCCCGGCCAGCTAGTAATACAGACAACAGAAAGATGCAACGCAAAGTGCCCCCAGTGCGGAATGAACATCTCCAACAGTTTTAAAAGATCAACCCTTAGCAGCGAAAAAATCCACCAGGCCATAGACCGTGCAGCAGAACTGAATTTTCAGTCAGTATCCTTCACCGGCGGAGAACCTTTTCTGATCCATGACGACATCATGAACTACATAAAATATGCATCAGTAAAGGGAATAAAATATACAAGGACCGGAACCAACGGTTTCATGTTTCAGAAGCACAATGAACCGGGCTACACAAAAAAAATACACGCACTCGCAGGGCAACTTTCTCAATCTGGAATATACACATTCTGGATAAGCATAGACTCTGCATGTCCGGACACACACGAGAAGATGAGGGGACTGCCCGGAGTAACAGAGGGGATTAAAAAGGCGCTGAAAATTTTTGCGGAATACAAAATATACCCTTCGGCGAATCTCGGCATAAACAGGAACACAGGCGGCAGGGACACTGACAGTTACCTGAAATATGGCATATTTCAGAAAGAGATGTTCTACGAGAGTTTTGCCGAAAAATTCAGAAAGTTCTACAAACACGTCATCAATATGGGATTCACCATTGCCAATGCCTGCTACCCAATGAGTTTTAAAAATGACACAGACACCTCGGTATACACGGCAACATCATCCGAAAATATTACAAGTTTCACAGTGGAGGAGAAGACCGCCCTCTTCAGTGCTCTTGCAGATGTTATACCCGAATTCAGATCGAAAATCAGAATCTTCACACCCAGATCATCACTCTACTCCATTCTTTGCGGTCTGAAAGGAGAAAAAGAAAAATTTCCCTGCCACGGAGGAGTGGATTATTTTTTCCTGGATTCACACAATGGAGAAACCTACCCCTGCGGATTCCGGGGAACAGAATCTCTGGGCCCCTTTCACACTCTGACGTTCACTGAGAACAAAACTCATTGCCTTGCCTGCGACTGGGAATGCTTCCGTGACCCATCTTCACTTTTTGCACCATTTCTGTCTTTTAAAAATTTCAGGAAACTAATAAGAGATAAAACACAGTACACTCTATGGAAAGAGGATCTCAGTTACTTCAGGAACTGCAGCTTCTTCAACTGCCGAAAAAACATCAATACAGAAAAACTTTCTTCATCGAAAAAGCCGTCAAATAAATTCATGTTCAGAGATTTTTTCCTTTCATGAATCCGCTTCCTGACATCGCTTTTGGCAGAAAATACCCCAGGGCTATATTCACAAAGCCCATGTGTCTGATCAGCCATAGGTTTCATTATGGTCAATATTGCAGTAAAGCTTTTGCAATTTGGCATGGATCGTCTTAAACTCCAGAGAGATTCTAAACTACCGCACCGACCCGGTTCCGATATGATATCTTTTATGATTTGACACAATCACTGTTTTTCAATAAGAACAATTCAGAAATGCAGCACCATGTTTTTCATATCTACAATAAAGGAGAAATAAATGACTGACGGCAGGAAACGAATCAATATAAATCCCGGTCTCAGGGTAGCAATAGTTCTTAAGGCCGATCAGAAAAGCGGAAAACTGACGGAGGGAACGGTTAAAGATATTCTTACAAAATCTCCTGACCATCCCCATGGAATAAAGGTAAGACTTACTTCCGGAGAGGTCGGGCGGGTCAAAAAAATTCTGACTTCATAATCTCCTCAGCAAATAAACACAGATTCTTCTCCCGGCATAAACTGCTCCTGACAATCCATGCTCTTTCATTAATAATATATAAACCTCTTTTCATCATATTACACCCCGGCGGTGTTTTTTGTCTTCAGACTGTAAAAATAGTTAAACAAATATGGAAATTTCCCATATTCTGAAATATTTTATTATAAAGAGATAATACTCATGGGAAGGTATGATTTGAAAAAATTGCCTAAGAAAAATACAATTTTCTGCAGTATTAAAATACAAATCATCACCAGCATAGTACTGCCCGTTTCTTCATTTAATTACAATACAGTAACATCACGTGGACGTGGGCATGTTTAAATCTCTGGGGGTCCGTATACTCGCATCAATGATCTCAGTTATTTTTATTACCACATTGGTTATTGTTATCTTTGTACAAAGAAAAATTGAAAATGAGATTCTGAAAGTACAGAATGAAAACGCCCTCAATCTTGTAAACACATTCACACTGAATGTTGAAAATGCATACAAAAGCATTATTTTTCATGAGGAAACTACTTTTAAAAACAGAAAGCTGCAGTTAAAAAATATCGTAAACGTTGCCATGAGCATCATCAGCGGGTACTATCTTGATTATAGAAAAGGAATCATATCTGAAAAAGAAGCCCGGAAAAAGTCCATTTCAGAGATCAGAAGTTTCCGTTACGATGAGGGCGTGGGATATCTGTGGATCAATAATACGGACAGACCATTCCCGAGAATGATAATGCACCCGACACTTCCTGAGTTAAACGGCAAAATTCTGAATGACAAAAAATTCAATTCAGCACTTGGGATTAAAAAAAATCTTTTTGTGGCTCTTGTCGATGTCTGCCTTAAAAAGGGTGATGGATATGTAGATTATCTGTGGCCCAAACCGACTAGAAAAGGCCTGACTGAGTATCAGCCCAAAATATCATATGTAAAAATATTCAGGGAATGGAACTGGGTTGTGGGGAGCGGGGTTTATATTGATGATATAGAGAAGGAGAAGCAGAACCGCCTGAATGCAGTAATTAAAGACCTGAAGGAAACTTCTTCCAAAGTGACTATTACCGAAAGCGGATACATGTTTATTTTCAACGGGGAGAAGAGACTCCTTGTACACCCCAATCTTGAGGGAACTGACGGCAATAAACTGATCAATCCCGTTACCGGCAAAAAAATTTTTGATGAGCTGAAAGAAGCATCCAAAAATCCGGAAAAACCATTCGACTATGTCTGGAATAAACCCGGGGATGAAGACAAATACATATACCCGAAGCGGGCATATATACGCTATTTCAAACCCCTGGACTGGTACATAGTGGCTTCAATATATCTGGATGAAATTGAAAAACCGGGACATATACTAAGCCGCAATATAATACTCTTATCAATTGTATTTGTCTTTATTGCACTGGTCATTTCACTCTTCCTGGCCAGGAATCTTACTAAGCCTCTTATAAACCTCATGAATGCTGCAGAAAAAATTGAAAAAGACGGCATTGCAGATGCCGAAATCCCTGTAAGCGGCACAATGGAAACCCGCGAACTGGGAACCATACTTGCCAAAATGATTACATCAATCGAACGCACCGAAGAACAGCTTCGTCAGTCCCAAAAAATGGAAACTGTAGGAACACTTGCAGGCGGCCTTGCCCACGATTTTAACAATGTACTTGGTGGAATAACTGGCACCCTGTCCATTATGGATTTTAAGTTAAAAAAGGACGGCCATATCGAAAAAGACAAAATGGAAGATTATCTCGATAATATGATTGGATGCGGAAACAGGGCAGCCGCAATGGTTCAGCAGCTCCTGACGCTGTCAAGAAAACAGGAAATGCACTTTTCTCCGGTAGATATCAATACCATAATAAAACATGTAATAAAGATCTGCCAGAGCACCTTTGATAAATCAATTAAAATTGAAACTGAATATCCCGATAGTCCTCCAATAGTAAATGCCGATGCAAACCAGCTTGAACAGGTTTTGCTTAACTTCTGTGTTAATGCCGCACATGCCATGACAATCATGCGGGAAGGTTCGGAAACATGGGGAGGCATTCTGACAATATCAGTCAGAAACATACCAAAAGACAGATATTTCAGTAAATACCATGCAGAAGCGGAAGAGAAAGATTACTACTGCATTACCGTAAAAGATACAGGAGTAGGAATGGACAGCAATGTCCTGTCAAAAATATACAACCCGTTTTTCACAACAAAGAAGAAGGGAGAAGGTACAGGACTCGGCCTGTCCATGGTATACGGCATAATCAAACAGCACAAGGGATTCATAGATGCCTATTCCGAAGTCGGGACAGGTACAACATTCAACATTTACCTGCCTTCTCTGGAAGTTGCTGACATTGAAAAAACAGAAATCAAAAACATAAGCGAACCTCCCAGAGGAGAAGGACTGATTCTGATTGTTGATGACGAAGAGATAATGAGGACCATAGCTTCTGAAATCCTCATGTCCAGCGGTTACAGTGTAATCCATGCCGAAAACGGAAAAATATGCGTTGATATTTTTAAAGAGCACCATCATGAGATCAAAGCAGTACTTCTCGATATGGTGATGCCCGAAATGTCGGGGAAGGAGGCATTTATCCATCTCCATGACATTGATCCGGATGTAAAGGTCATTTTATCGTCCGGATTCAAGCACGATGAAAGAGTAACAGATCTCCTTAACATGGGAGTAAAATCCTTTATACAGAAACCATACACATTTAAGGAACTGGCAGAAGAGATGCACAGGGTAACTCATCACCGCTGAGTCCTGATGCAGTTCCCACATTCAGGTCAACTGATTTCTCCTGCAAAAAAACAACATCAGTAAAACAAACAGATAAACCGATCACCGCGAAAAAACATGGAAATCTACACGATAGCAGTGTATTATTATTTCATGCCGTATATGTGCCGGAGGCTGTACATTGGAAAACTTCAGTCTAAAAGAAATAATCAATTACTTCCAAAATTTTCTGATTCAGAACAGGGCTTTTCTTGTGAATCTGGCCATTGCCGCACTGATTCTGGTCATTCTTGTATGCAGCAATATATTTCTTTTCTGGATACTCAAAAAATTCAGTTCCTTTTTAAAGGCAAAAGTATTCATCAGAATAAAGCCCATTGAAATAAACGGCAGAGTCCTAATAAATAAAATACAGATTCTTTCTATAATATCATTTCTGTTTTATCTTCTAAGATTCTTTATCATCATTTTTATTATAATGATCTATTACCGAAGCCTTAACTATCTTTTCCCTTCCCTGAAAAACTCTGTGGCTTTTGAAGTCATAAAGGGCTTCCTGCTGACACTCATCACAACAGTAATAGTCTATTTGATTATTAAATCAATTTCCAGAGGAATAGGATTCATTATTGAGAGTATTGAGAGATGGAAAGGCTCAATAATTAATCCCCTTAGTTTCAGAAAAATTATTATTCTCACCGAAACACAGATTTCCAAAATCCTAAGAAGCCTTCTCACAGTAATCAGAATTGCCTTAATAGCCATTATTCTTTACTTTTCCATTCCCATAATTTTCAGTTACTTTAAATTTACCAGTACATGGTCTGACATACTTCTTTCATATATAATGAAACCCATTGGGGATTTTTCAAGATCAGTTATTCAGGCCATTCCGAATCTCTTTTACATACTTGTGATCATTTTTGTAAGCAGATTTTTCATTCATTTTGCAAGGGATTTCTTTGAACAGATAGCCATGGAAGAACTGAAATTCAAAGGATTCTCAAAGGAATGGGCTCTCCCTACATTCAAGCTTGTCAGGGGATTCCTCATTGTTTTCACTTTTATCATTATGTTCCCCTATCTTCCGGGTTCAGACTCTGAAGTGTTTCGCGGGGTCTCCGTCTTTGTGGGTATTGTTATTTCACTGGGTTCAACATCGGTCATGTCAAATATAGTATCAGGGCTTGTATTAACCTATACGAACGCTTTCAGTATAGGTGACAGAGTTAAAATAGGAGAGACTACGGGTGATATAATTGAAAAAACACTCCTTGTTACCAGAATCAGAAGCGTCAAAAATGTTGTCATTACAATACCCAATTCAATTGTCCTTAACAACCATATGATCAACTATTCAATCTCATCAAAAAGCGACGATGGCCTCATACTTCATACAGCAGTTACTATCGGCTACGATGTCCCATGGAGGAGAGTTCATGAACTTCTCACAAAAGCAGCACTGACAACAGAAAATATAAAAAATGAACCAAAACCATTTGTCCTGCAGAATGCCCTGAACGATTATCATGTAAGCTATGAACTGAACTGCTACACACAGAAGCCTAAAATGATGTCTCTGACATATTCCATGCTTCATCAGAAAATACAGGATGTATTCAATGAAGCCGGAATTGAAATTCTTTCACCAGGATACCATGCAATAAGGGATGGAAACAAGACTACTGTACCAGAAACCGTAAATCAGACTATTTCTCAAACATCGGAAAAATCTGATGAAAAAAAATAATCCGTATTTCCATAATCACCACTGAAGCGGTTACTGAATTATTACCACTGGCCTGTTTTAAGATATTCATCTATTGATGAAGCAGCATTTCTTCCTGCACCCATTGCTTCAATCACAGTTGCGGCACCGGATACTATATCTCCTCCGGCAAAAACTCCTTTTTTAGAGGTGCGCATTGTTCTGCCGTCCACGACAATATTTCCCCGTCGTGAGGTTTCCATTCCTGGAGTGCTTCTCTGAACTATCGGATTCGGGCCGTTGCCGACTGCAACAATTGCAACATCAGTTTCTATTTCAAATTCAGATCCCTCAACTTCTGTAGGCCGTCTCCGGCCGCTGTCATCTGGAGCGCCAAGCTGCATCCTGATGCATCTGACCGATTTCAGATGCCCGTTCTCATCTCCAAGAAATTCCACAGGATTTGCAAGGAGATCAAAAATAACCCCTTCCTCTTCCGCATGGTGAATCTCCTCTGTCCGTGCAGGCATCTCCTCCATGGACCTTCTGTATACCAGATGAACTTCCTCTGACCCGAGTCTCAGGGCAGTACGTGCCGAATCCATGGCAACGTTGCCTCCTCCAAGAACTGTCACTCTCCTTCCCCTGATGACCGGAGTGTCATATTCAGGGAACATGTATGCTTTCATGAGATTTATTCTTGTGAGGTATTCATTTGCCGAATAGACCCCCTGCAGGTTTTCACCTGGAATATTCAAAAAAGAAGGGAGTCCAGCACCTGTACCGATGAACACGGCATCATATTTTTCAAGGAGATCATCAAGGCTTTCAGAGATTCCGATAACACGGTTTGTCACGATCTCAACACCAGCCCTCACGAGTGCATCAATTTCATAATGAACAATATCTTTTGGAAGACGAAACTCCGGGATACCGTAGACAAGTACACCTCCCGGACTGTGAAGTGCCTCAAAGACAGTGACATCATGCCCCATGGAAATGAGTTCCCCTGCCGCAGTCAGTCCTGCCGGCCCTGATCCCACAACCGCTACCCTTTTCCCCGTCTTTTCAGTATCCCTGATTTCCAGGACATTTTCCGTGTTCCTTTCATGGTCCGCTACAAACCTTTCCAGTTTGCCGATTGATACTGAACCGAACTTGTTCCGGAGAACACACCTCTCCTCGCACTGACTCTCCTGGGGACATACCCGGCCGCAGACAGCAGGAAGCGAATTGGTTCCCTTTATTATGCCGTAGGCATCAAGGAACTTTTCATCCCTGATCTTTGAGATAAATGCGGGAATATTTACATTCACCGGACATCCCTGAACACAGGGTGAATTTTTGCACTGAAGACATCTCTGTGCTTCAAGGACTGCCATGTCAGATGAAAAACCAAGAGAAACCTCATCAAAATTTTTTATTCTTTCTTCCGGTTTCTGTTCCGGCATTATCTGCTTTTCTTTATTCATGTTATATCATACCGTCCAGTCTGCATTTGTGCCTGTGCAGTTCATGAGATTCAGCCTCTTCTTTTCTGTATGTTTTATGCCGCATCATGAGCTCATCAAAATCAACTTCATGGGCGTCAAACTCGGGCCCGTCAACACATGTAAAGAGTGTTTTACCGCCAACTGTCACCCTGCAGCCGCCGCACATTCCTGTCCCGTCAACCATAATCGAGTTGAGGCTCACAAGTGTGGGAATACCCGTCACCTTTGTCATATCACTCACTGCCTTCATCATGGGAACCGGGCCGATAGCAACAACAAGGTCAATCTTTCCACCGCTGCTGAACTGTTCAAGTCCATGAGTAACAAATCCCTTTTCTCCGGCTGAACCGTCATCTGTGAAAAGTAAAAATTCGTCGCATATTTTTTTAAATGGATCTTCCAGAATCAGAAGACTGCTGTTCCTTGAGCCCAGAACCCCAAGAAGCCTGTTGCCGGCACTCTTCATGGCCTCAGCAATTGGATAAAGCGGAGCCATGCCTATCCCTCCGCCGATACAGAGAACAGTACCGTACTTTTTGATTTCCGTTGCATGACCCAAGGGGCCTGCAATATCCTTTATAAAGTCCCCTGCTTTCAGCGTGGAAAGTTTATCCGTACTCTTTCCGACAATCTGATAATAAATTGTAATGGTTCCTTCTTTTGAGTCAGCATCTGCTATGGTAAAGGGGACACGCTCTCCAAATTCATCAATTATCAGTATTATAAACTGACCTGCCTTTCTGTGCTCTGCCACATAGGGGGCCTCAACTATCATCATGCCGACACGCTCGGCAACAATTTCATTATATCTTATTAAATGCAAATTTATTCTCCAACAAAATCACAAACTGTATTTTACGCTGTCGCGTACATTCCGCGCCTTTTTGCGCGCATCTTCAATATCTCTGCCCAGGGCAAGTCCCACCCCCATTCTTCTCTTCCCGTCGACTTCCGGTTTTCCGAAAATCCTCAGTGCAGTGCCGTCAACCTCAAGGGCTTCATCAGAAATATCATAAATCACATTATCTGATTTTCCCTCCACAAGTATTGCTGCTGATGCGGACGGTCCATACTGGTATATTTTACCCATGGGGATGCCCAGTATTGCCCTCACATGGAGTTCAAACTCCGACATATTCTGGGATATCATTGTAACCATGCCCGTATCATGAGGCCTGGGTGAAACCTCACTGAAGAAGACTTCATCCCCCTTTACAAAGAGCTCCACACCGAAAATTCCGTATCCGCCTATGCCATCCGTAACTGCCTTTGCTATTCTTTGGGATTCACTCAGAACTTCCTGAGACATGGGCTGCGGCTGCCATGACTCACGGTAATCTCCATCTATCTGCATATGCCCGATGGGGTCAACAAACGTTGTTCCTCCCCTGTGACGGACAGTGAGGAGAGTAATCTCATAATCAAAATTTATGAACTGTTCAACTATTACCCTGCCGGCGCCGCTTCTGCTTCCGGATTGTGAATAGGCCCATGCCTTTTCCACATCCTCAGCCCCTCTGATTACACTCTGCCCCTTTCCGGACGAGCTCATTATTGGTTTAACCACACATGGAATTCCGATCTCTTCCACTGCGGAGATAAATTCATCTTTTGTATCTGCAAAAAGGTAGGGAGATGTTTTCAGATTCAGCTTTTCAGCTGCAAATCTGCGGATACCCTCTCTATCCATGGTCAGTTTCGTTGCCATGGCATTTGGGATGACATTAAAGCCGTCTTTCTCCAATTCCAGGAGAGTATCAGTTGCTATTGCCTCAATTTCCGGCACAATAAAATCAGGTTTTATCTCCTCAACAATACGGCGAAGTTCGGTTCCATCCAGCATATTGAAAACACGGTATTCATGCGCCACCTGCATGGCTGGTGCATTTTCATATCTGTCACATGCTATAACGTAAACTCCGAGTCTCATTGCCTCTATGACAACTTCCTTGCCCAGCTCTCCGGAACCAAGCATCATGAGTTTTGTTCCTGAAATACGTGATGGTGTGCTGATCACTGTCATAAAAAAACCTCCGCCGTGTATTTTACTCTATGGATGAGACTTTATTAAGAGATATATTTTTTAAAAAAAAGATGACATATAAAAAGCCATGCTTTATTGTGTTAAAACACATATAGAAAAATGAACAATAAAGGCAAGAAAAATATTAAGGACATGCTCTTTGAACTGACGAGGTCAGAAAAAATAGTTGATCTCGGTTATACATATATTGAAGAAGGAAAATATGCTGAAGCATTCAGGGTATTTTCAAAAGGTGCGGAAATTTCAACAAATGACCCTGACGTACTGAACGGCCTGGGTGTCGCTCTCTGCGAAATGGGCCTGTATGAAAAGGCCAGACAGGTTCTGGATTACGCCCTGGATCTCCATCCTGAAGATGCGGTAATATATGCCAATATGGCCGGGGTAATGTGGGAGCTTTGTGAATATGACATGGCAATATTCCACTATAATAAGGCCATTGATTTTGACCCCGACATTGAAGAATCATATATTAATCTGATAAATCTCTATATTGAAACAGGCGCATTTTTCATGGCCCTCATAAAGTGTGAAGAATACCTCAGCACGTTTCCGGACTGCGAAGAGGGGATAAACCTGAAAAGCGACATCATCCTTAATCTGGGCATCTCAATGCTTTAGATAGGAGTCCAGGGATTTTCCTTCTGAATTTCTGTTTCTGAGCCGGGACATTCTCCTGAAATCCTCTGTTCTGTCTATTTTCCATTGGCCATTTTCTTTTTTTGCCGATAGGTCAACAATAAGCCCCCTTACATTTTCAGATACGCCGCTGGTAAATTTTACAGATATCTTTGCCTCAGAAGCATTTAACTCCGCTACAGAAACTTCAAAGAGAGCCTTTTCCGGAATGATAGACAATATACCGAGCAATTCATTATTATCCATGCCAGTTGAATCGGCATAGCTTCGAAGGGCCCCTATAGTGCCGGCTGTATACAAGTCTCGTATTTTTTCTAATCTGTAGTTTGATTGGAGGAGAGCAGGCAGCTGCCCCGGAGTGCCGGTTTTACCGCTGCTGCCGGAACAGGAAACCAGCACAAAAATAAATAAACAGAGAAATAGATAATAAATATTTTTCATTTGCCATGCCCTAAATTGATTGCTATTATAACAGAATCTCCACAAACCGGGAATGTCAATATGAAAATGGTATTGCATATATTAGTTATCATTACACTGGGGGTTCCACTTTTTTCAGAAAGCAGAGAACTATTCACAGTTGAACTTAAAAATACAAAAGACATGACATGCTGGCTTCCCCTGGACAGTAATAAATTCAATCTGATATTATACAGTGACTACAGGAACCTTGAGGAAAACAGGGACTTCTATGATGCCATGAAAAAAAAACCGGAGGTTTTGAAAAAGATAAACCCCATTCTCGTCATAAACACAAAACCAGCCTGGTATATTCCCGACTGGTTTATGAAATTCAGGCTCCGTAAAGTAGAAAAAAAATACGATGTCTCAACATGTTTCGATAATTCAAGAAAACTGGAATCAAAATGGAGACTCAAAAACTGCGACAGCAAATCTGTTCTGATTCTGCTGGACAAACAGAACAGGCTCAGGTATATTCATTATGGAAAAGTGCCTGTACAAATTTATGAAAAATTTTTCAAAGTAACCGCAAATGGACTTAAAAAAATTTTCAAACAGACAAAAAAGAAATTAAAGGGTACGGGAAAATAATTCCACGAAAAAAACCATTAGATACTATCTACAATAAAAGGGACAGAATTTACTGCAGCACCCACTAGTGCACATCAGCATCTGAGGAATTCATCTTCTTAAATAGAAGGTCAGACTTGTATCTGCAGTGCATTTCATTTATCAAAAGATCTCTTGTTGAAAGATCAAGGTCATCCCAGCATATTACACCGGCTTCACCTTCGGGCTTAATATAAATCAGCTCATCTTCAGGGTTAAAAAATACTGTATCGATAAAAATTCGTTTAGGGTCACCGCCGTCAAAATCATATACAATTTCTGCATTCACATCTATTTTCAGATCTTCAAAATGAGTCAGCATCTCCGCAGCAAAGGCTGAAATCATCATGTTTATTTCAAAGGTTTTGTTTTCAATTTCAACTATCATATCATCAAATCTGTCTTTTTCCATCTGATCTGCCTGCAGGTTTCTATTTTTCCGGTTTTGTCCAGCTGTTATTCTCAAGGGCAAAGAGTATTCGGGAGAGCCCTTCAGCTTCCATGTTTTCAATTGATTTCCCTGAAAAAATTTCAGCATAACCGGAGTTTATTCTCCTGTGAAGGTCCGCGCAGAGTATACCCTCGCTGTTATAGAATAGACAGTTAACAGTAACTCTGGCCCTTCCAGCGCCCTTTTCAAGATAGGTTGCTCCGTCAAGAAAAACCGGAACCCCTGTTTCCCTGCCGACAATTCCCATGAACCTGTTCATAATATTATTCAGACAGTTATCACTGCTCTTCGGCAAACCAGACATTGACATCCTCCTGGAGAGTTATATCCGGTTTTATTATCGTCATTTTCAGTATATTTGTTTAAAATAATTGTGCCCGGCAGAGAATGGCGGTTTTAATATGCAGGAGAAGCATCCTCTTAAAAGAGGATGCTGATTTATTCAAAGACTATGCGTATTTCTCTATTTTTTCAACAGTGAAATTATACTTTTCATCATCAATGTTAAGTACAACCTCTTCACCTGTTTTCTTTCCAATCATTGCCTTGGCAATAGGAGACCGGTATGACAGGATCTTCTGCTCAAAGTCCGCATCCCACGGCCCAAGTATTGTATAGGAGCTGATTTCCCCTGTCTCTTTGCTTTTAAGCACTACACGGGTTCCTACATTAACAGATTCAGTGCTGATTTCATTGAGTTTAAGAACATCTGCTCTCTTCATCTCATCCTCGACTCTGGAAATTGCGAGCTTCAGAATAGCCTGTTTCTCCATGAGGGCATTATACTCAACATTCTCCCTTATATCCCCTGACGCTTCCGCAACAGATGAAAGTTCCCTGCTCAGGTTAACCATGTCAAACTTGACCATTCTTTCATACTCAGACTTTCTCTTTTCATAACCTTCAGGAGAAACAATAAGCTTTTCAGCATCCATTACCCAGTCCTCTGATGTATCCTCATGAGTTGTCTGAAAATTCTCGAATTTCTCATTGGCAATCTCGTTGAATTTCTCAAGCTGCCATTCTTCCACGAATGGAATATTCTCAAAGATATCGATAAGTTTTCCTACAAGAGTCCTATCGAAGGAATTAACAATTTTCCTGATGGCAGCAGCCTCATCACTGAAAAGAATATCTATCATCATGTTTTTTAAACGGTTTCCATCGATCTCGATTTTCTTTAACTCATTCATGAGCCTGAAGAAAGTCAGAACAAACTGTTCTTCAGAATAATCAAGCCAGTTGTAGTTCCATGTACCAGAGAATGTATTCTTTGCAATCCAGACAAATATATCCGGGAATTCCTTGGCGCCAAGAGTAGCCCTTCCGATGAACCTGTTAATCGTATTGTATTCAGAAGATCTTATAAGTATGTTTACAATATACTTATGAATTCTAAGCGGTGTCTCAAAAAGCAGTTCAAAGAGCACAAGCGGCCAGTCTTCCCTGTTTTCAACAATGAGATTAACAAAATCCTTTTTATAATCATAGGAAGTAATCTTAACCGAGAACAGAGGCAGTTCATCACTGTCCTTAAGAAAAGATATGACCTTGTTCTTATGCTGGTCAATTTTCAGTTTGGCAGGGTCAATGTATTTCGCAAGGTCAGTCAGTATAAAATACGACAGTATCTGCCTTGTCTGTGAATCTCCTTTCATCTGTTCTGTGAAGTAATCGGCAAGATAACCTGCAACTTCCCTGCCTTCCTCAACATCAATATTATTGATAAACTCAATGGAAATATCCAGCCTTTCACTGAAGGACTCCGTTGCCATGAACTTTCCAAGAAGTTCATCAGAGAATGTTACAGGTTTGTCTCTCATGAAAATAAGATTTTTCTTTTTATCCGATACCCCGAAGAGTGGATCTTTTTTTATCATGGTTCTGGCCTTGCTCCACCACTTGGTCCAGTTTTTATCTTCAACAAATTCAGGAATCAGTTCAGTCTTAATATCATTAAGGTTGATTTCACCTTTGTATGATTTTATCAGATGTTCAAAGAAGGCCATGAAGTCAGTATTAAACATTTCCTTAACACCTTCGGGATCTTCAAACTTTATTACATAAAGGTGATCCTTCTGGACCGGTTTCAGTGACTGAAGGGCCATCTTGATGGACATTCTGTGATCAGGCTTATCCCTGAAATTTATGACAATACCTTCACTGTCAATTTCACTTATCTTTCCAAGCCCCCATGAATTATGAAAGGCATAGTTGCCCATATCAAAAACAATATTCTTTTCAAAATCCTCGATGGCAAACCTTGCCTGAACCTTGAAATTATTCAGGTTGGATAGTTTCATAAACTGTTCAAACTGGGTATGGTCCCCATACTTCACACCATAGAGTTTAATCAGTTCTCTCCTTGAATGTAGATCTTCAGGTCTGTAAAGCAGTACTTTCTTTAACAGTTCAATTGACTGATCAGGATTATCTTCATCCCTGTATTTATGCAGGAGAATTTTAAGAAGATCAGCTGTGAGTTCAAACTGTTTGGCATCCACAAGCATACGTTCAATTCTTTCAAAGAACTGAATGTCTGTCCATGAAACAGAGACAAGTTTCTGCCAGAGAGGTGCTATCTCGTCAAACTCCCTGCTCTTTATGAAACCTTCAATGGAAAGTTTCATATACTGAATACTCTTGTCCGGATCCTCATTTATTATGGCAAATGCCAGCTTCTTGGCAACATCAGCGTCAAAACGTTCAATTTTAAGAAGATCTTCCCATACAGGAATAGCCTCCTTGTTTTTTCCTAACCTTTCGAGGCTGTTTCCCAGTGAACGCAGGGCAAAACCGCTTTCTCCATATTCAAGAATTTTCTCTGAAAGAACCTCAACGATGGCCCATTTATGACTTTCATTAAATGTCTCTATGAGCTTCCTTAAATATTTCTTATCATCAATTTTGTCGAATTCATAACCCAGAAGCCCAACAATATACGCAGCAATAATTGAAGCAGGATACTCTTCAAGGTGGGCCTTGCAGATTTCAATTGCCTCATCGGCAACACCATTGGTGATGATTGAATTAAATATATCATCAAGTATCTTGAACTTTGATATACCTACATCCTTCGGCTCAATACGCCCCCATGTTTCTTCTTTGAATAAGGAAGAAATCTTTTCAATTATTTTGTTATTAGACATTTTACCACCCTGTTAGAAAAAAATATGTACTCTTAATAATGAAAATACCCATCTTTACTTCAACGATGGGTATCTGCATACCTTTCTGCGGCAAAGCCGCAGAAACGGATTTCACGGAAATAAAATAATATACTGTCTTTTACTTATTTGTATTATTATTGGTGCTCTTTCCTTTATCTCCGCCGTCAAATTGTGTATGTAGATCCTGTCCATCAAATGACACTTCATATGTATCAGTGAGAACCTTTATCTGGTCAAAGAAAACATATACATCACTGGCTTTTCTTCTGCTTGTTGCTGAATGAATACCACCAACATTTGTAACTTCCCTGACAACCATTCTTACAAGTTTTGCCGTTCTAGTAACCGGATATGTATTGGTTGCCTGAGGCACGTTATTTGGAATATTAAACGTCAGCGGCCTCCAGCCTACAAAGTCAATGGTTTGCTTGTCCAGGATATGAACATCTCCTTTATAATCCTTAACCCAGAGTTCAAGTGTATAGGGGTGCCCTCTTCCATGAACCCACAGGGAAATCGCCTTTGCCCTTCCCGGTAGCTGAATCCCCCTCTCCTGAACATCTGTTCTTAAAACCTGGTCATAGGTCATTACAGGTGTTCTTTTTTCCCAGTCAACTTCCTTTGGAGGCTGAATGGAAACTGAGTTCTTACCAGGATATCTGAATCTGAACTTGATACCAAGAATTTTGTCCTTGGTTTTCCCAAGTCCAGTTACACTCATCTGCTCAATCTTCATATCCCTTGAACTGCCGCCGAGATACTTCATTTCAAGAGTCATTACCGGATTCTTGCTCTTCAGTGTCTCCGAATCACTGGCAGTTTTATACTGTTTGGGCGAACTTGTAACAAGCCACCCGTCATCTTCAGAGTTGTTCGCTATTTTTGAATTTTCAAAGTCCTCAACAACAATAGCCCTTGTTTCGCTTCCTGTAACGTCGGAAGGAACATTTGTCACTATCTTTGAATCAGCATTTTTGACTCCAAAGTTAATAACAAAGACAAATGTTGCAAAAAGGGTCAATACAAGCATTTTATTAAAATACATTTTCATATTCAGGCCTCCATTCTCCTATTCACACTCTCTTACCAGTTATCCTTGATTCTCTCATCACCGGTAAATTCAGTCAGATCTGTTACGACTCTAAACTGGTCCATGTAGAAGTAAAAAGGGCCCGGTGCTTCAAATTTATCACTTTCAACGAAGAATGATACAAAATGAAGATTTTTATCCATTATTGCATAGTTTGAAGACTGTGGCAGCCATCCTGGAACTATCACGGACATTTCTCTCCAGCCCCAGAAATCGAGTCTTCCAATTTTCAGCTTATGAATTTTTCCTTTATAATCGCGGAGTTTGACATAAAGAGTATGCCTGAACTTTCTTCCGAGTACCCAGACTCTGATCTCCTTTGCCTTTCCCCTTATTATATACTCATTTGGCGGGAAAACTTCTACCCTGTCAAAACCTCTGTCCATAAAATGGGTTTTAACACCAAGAATAAACTTGTTATCATGCTGTATACCGTTTTCATCTGCTTCTGTCTTGTCGGCAAACTCCTTGCCTGACTCATTCTTTTCATTGATCGGCTGACCGTTTACCATTGGCCTTGGTTTTCCCGGATATTTTCTGATTTTTGTATCGCCTAAAGGACAGGTTGCCATGGCTCTCCAGTCTTCACAATCCTCAAAGTCATTTAACCAGTCAACAACCAGACCATCAAGTTTCTTTTTCTCACCATTCGTTGCCTGATTGCTACCGGTTTTATCCTGAGCGAGCAGGTTTGAAGCATCATTGCCTACCAGGAGAACAAGTGTTCCAATGATAAATGACAATGCAGCCATTTTAAACTTCCTGTTCATCTTTAACTCCTTTAATCAACATTGATTAATCAACTCTATTATTCATGATATTGAATTATACCTGATTACTTTTTAAAATCGGCATAACAATAATGAAAATTTAATAAATTATACTGATAAAACCCTAAAACATCTCATATAAATTAAAATATAATAATTGTCTTTGTCAAGGAAAATAATAAACACGCATATTCTTAATAAATTTTATTTTTTTATTTATAAAGTATAATGAACAAAAAATCACAGAACCCTGATTATACTGCAGAGCCTAAAAAAGGTATTGCCATTTTTTCGGCGAAATTAACTAATAGTAAAAAAATGAATCCGGGAAGAATAATTTGAAAAGAAAAAACAGAGCCGATCAACCTATTCTTTTTAAGATAATAATGTTTTTTTCAGGAATAATTCTTGGCCTGCTTATTATCGGCATAACAATACAGGGGCTTTCCGTAAAGACCGATTCTATGCTTCCATCCATAAAAAATGGAGACTTTGTCATCATAAATAAACTCAATGTTCCGGCAAAGGGTGAGATTGCAGCAATCAAAAGCCCCATAGAAGAAGACAAAGTAATATTAAGCAGAATAGTAGCATCTGAATTTGACACAGTGGAAATAAAGAATAAGAATATTTTCGTAAACGGTAAAAAATCAGATCCCCCTTCAGGACTGAAAAAATCAGAAAAGATGCTTCCCATGAAATTTTCATACAGAGACAACATGCCTCCGGTTAAACTCGGGGCAAAGGAATTCTTTGCAGTTTCGGACAACTTCGACAGGTCCTATGACAGCAGAACCTTCGGAAAGATCAGCGAAAAAATGATCCTTGGAAAAATAATCTATATTCACAGGCGTTAATAAAAAATTCACATACCTTCACAAGGGGCATACCGCATATGTATACACTAAGCACAGAAAAACTCACAAAAACTTTTGTAGAACTGGCTCAAATACCTTCACCATCATGGAAAGAGGAAAAGGTTCTCAAATATATGATAAAGAGGCTAAAGAAAAACGGAGGGGATATCACTGTTTATCCCTGCGGCATATCCTCAAACCTGCTGGTAAGATATGAAGGTACCACAAATCAGCCATCAATACTTTTTTCTGCTCACATGGACACAGTCGGCCCATGCGATAAAATAACCCCTGTAGTTACAAAAACAAAGATTACATCAGACGGGAATTCTGTACTCGGGGCAGACGACAAATCTGCGCTGACAATGTTCATAGAAGCCATGGACTACATAAAAGAAAACAGAATCAAACACGGCCCCATTGAATTTGTAATTACATGTGCCGAGGAACTGGGACTAAAGGGTATGAAGGGATTCGACACATCAGTCGTTAATTCAAAATACGCCTTTGTTTTTGACAGCGGCGGAGACATAGGAAAAATTGTACATAAGGCTCCATTTCACCTTGACATGAAAATATCTATCAAGGGTATTGCTTCACATGCGGGAATAGCTCCAGAAATGGGCATTAACGCCATAAGGGTTCTGTCAAAAATTATTGCCGAAATGCCCAACGGCCGCATAGATGAAGAAACCACAACAAACGTCGGCATAATTGAAGGGGGAAGAGCAGCGAATATAGTTGCCGAGGATGCCAGCTGTCTCCTCGAAGTAAGATCCATCGACAAGTCAAAAATGATTAAAATTGAAAAACAGATTAATGATATTGTAAAAAAAATCTGCTCTCAGGAAGGAGCCAGATTCAGAATAGAAAAATCTCTTGAATACTGCGGATTTTCAATCCCCGAGTCCGCGCAGATTTCAAAACTAGCAGTAAAGGCAATGGAAAGAATAGGAGTCAAGCCGTCATTTGTAGCTCTAGGTGGAGGCAGTGATACAAACATTCTCAACCGCGGTAAAATCAAGGCCATGAACCTATCCTGCGGAATGGAAAAAATACACAGTACCGGTGAATATATCAAAATCAGCGAACTTAAAAAAGGCACCGAACTTGTTCTTTCTCTTATTGAATCAGTCTAGCAGACAAACAAAAAGAATCACCCCAATCACAAATATTCCCCGCATTCACTGAATATTATTTTCTTTACATAATCTAAATATTACTAT
>QKCL01000041.1 GCA_003246895.1 Spirochaetota bacterium
AAATACTGTAAAAGTTTGGCACAGTTACTGCATTATATATAGTATACAATGGAATATTATATTTAATGTCATATATGGAGGATGTTATGAGAGGAAACATTATTACATTTGGAAACCAGAAGATGGAATTTGACAAGTTCTGTGAGAGAGTACAGGGGTATGAACTTGAACTCACAAGGGGTGATATTATCAATATCCTTAAAGAAACTGAAGACAAGAACCCTTCTTTGATCCCTGCACTTCTCAATGTGGTAAAGAATACATATCACATTAACATGACTGTGTAACAGACTTCTATACAATACAAAATAACCCCGGCAATCCCGGGGTTTTTCTTTTTCATGGGAATATGAAAGGAGGTGTTCTTTTTCAGGTGATGTTTCTGTTTATCCTTTTTACTTCAAATCCTTTCTCTGTGAGTAAATTGAACAGTTCTTCAAGTCTGTCTCCTGTTTCAGAATATTTATAAATAGTCGACCCAGAATATGCCAGTATATCAACTTTTTTAAGTACAATAACTTCCAGCATGTCGTTTCCGGTCTGCTCAGCTCTTCGTTCGTTGATTTCGGAGAAGGCCAGCTTTGAGATGTTAAGTCCGTTTATCTCCTTTATGAAATCTTCTATTTTATTATATTTTTTTTCTTCGGCCATTGCTTATCTGTTTTCCTTCTGGTATTTGTATTTGCAGGGCTCAACATTCAGTGAACCGTTCGTAATTGTGAGGAGATAGAACTGGTTTTTGCCTGTATGCTTTTTTCTTTCAGGGCTGTTATCACATCCTGTTTCGATGTATCTTACCCCATCCTTTTCCGATTCTCTGAACCTGTCTCTGTCTCCTGTGATAACAGCTGTTACACTGTATTTTCGGAAGAGATTCTGCAGATATTCGGCCCTGTTGGAAGTTTCCCTGTTTCTGAACTGTGAGAAAATTCTGTGGTGGGAAAAAACTATAGTGTATGGGATGTCCCTGTTTTCCTGGAGGTCATTTTTCAGCCATCTGAGCTGTTCAGTGTCCAGGTATTCCCTGTCTGAATCTTTTGATGAAAGGAATATCAGATGTACTCCTCCGCAGTTCAGGGAACTGTATCTGGTTGCACCTGGCAGTTTTTCGAAAAAGTCCAGGGTGCCGTTGTAACGGTCCCTTTCTCCGGGGATAATGTGCAGTATCCTGCCCCTTTTTCCGGTGATTTCAGACAGTGCCTGGTTTTGCATTTCCATATCTTCTGCTGTAATTCCAAGTGATTTAGATCCGCCGTACAGAATATTTCCCATATGAATGGTGACTACGGGGTGGCTGCTGCTGATTTCTGTCATGAGTCCCTTGAAACTTGAAAAATCCGGGCGGAAAGGGGAGAATGGTGAACTGTTTCCTGTTACTGCGATGATAATGCTTTGATCTCCCTGTTTCATGCCTTTGCAGGATAGAAACAGAGAGAGTGCCGCAATCAGGATTGTGAATTTTTTCATATCCTGAGGAAGTCTGTGGGGTAGGATTTACAGATTTCACTAACTGACTCTTTTACATTTGCAAGAACAGAGTCATCATTCATGTTGTTTATAATATCCAGAATGAGTGTTCCGACCTTTTTGAAGTCGTCCTCTTTCAGTCCCCTGGTGGTAAGAGCAGGGCTTCCGAGCCTGATTCCGCTTGTCACAAATGGAGATTTGTCGTCAAAGGGAACACCGTTCTTGTTGCATGTAATTCCCGCTTCATCGAGCCTGTTCGCAACATCCTTGCCAGTGAGGTCTTTGTTCCTCAGGTCAACAAGAATCAGGTGGTTGTCTGTCCCCCCTGAAACAAGGTTAAGTCCGCCTGAAAGGAGAACTTCCGCCAGGGCCTTTGAGTTTTTTACTGTCTGTTTCTGGTATTCCTTGAATTCGGGCTGAAGTGCCTCTCCGAAAGCGACGGCCTTTGCTGCGATTGTGTGCATCTGCGGCCCCCCCTGAATTCCCGGGAACATGAATTTGTTCATTTCCTTTTCATTTGCTTCACTGGTGAGAATTACTCCGCCCCTTGGGCCTCTCAGGGTCTTGTGAGTGGTCATTGTTACATAGTCTGCAATATTTACAGGAGAAGGATGCTCTCCCGCTGCAACGAGTCCGGCAATATGTGCAATATCGGCCAGGAGTTTTGCTCCCACTGAGTCTGCAATTTCCCTGAATCTGTTAAAATCAATGGTTCTTGGATATGCAGAGGCTCCGCATATGATCATTTTCGGTTTTACTTCTTTTGCAAGTTTTGCAAGGGCTTCATAGTCGATCAGCTGGTTATCCTCTCTGACTCCATAGGCATGAACATCAAAATAGAGGCCTGAAAAGTTTACGGGTGAACCGTGGGAGAGGTGACCGCCATGTGCCAGGTTCATTCCGATGTATGACTCTCCCGCCTTGACTATTGACATCATTACAGCCATATTCGCCTGCGCTCCGGAGTGGGGCTGTACGTTTGCAGCTTCTGCGCCGAAGATTTTTTTAAGTCTTTCTATTGCCAGGCTTTCCACTTCGTCCGCATGTTTGCAGCCGTTGTAGTATCTTTTGCCCGGGTAGCCTTCGGCGTATTTATTTGTAAGTGTCGAAGACGAGGCTTCCAGTACAGCTTTAGACACATAGTTTTCGGATGCTATCATGAGCAGGTTGTTTTCCTGCCTTTTGTCCTCATCCCTTAGTATTTTATAGACTTCGGGGTCTCTGCTTTCAAGATTATATTTTGTTGTCATTTAATACCTCGTTGTGGTGGCAGTTTTTATAAATAATATGAAGTATTGAATTTAAAAATTATCATATATGTCAATTTAAAAATATCGGTATGAGTATCGCTTTTTTCTTTACATTATTTGTTGTGTTTTAAATTATACAATTAAACTAAATTGAGAAGGTATTTATGAATCTGATTCTTTTCAGAATAATCCCCAAGGGTTTTATTTCCAGAATTTTCGGTTATATAGCACTTGTTCCCTTCCCCGGTTTTATGCTCAGGGGAATTATTTCATGGTATTGCGGCAAATACGGTGTTAAATATGACGAAGCTGTTGTGCCCGAGGGTGGGTTCAGAAGCCTGAATCATTTTTTTACACGGAAAGTTAAAGACGGTGTACATGTTGTTGCAAAGGGTAAAAAGGCAATAGTCTCCACAACAGATTCCCGAATTGACCAGCATGGAGATATAGACGGCGACACAATTATGCAGGCAAAGGGGCTTGGTTATTCCCTGAAGCAGCTTCTCCCTTCAAAACTTGCCGAGCGTTTCATTGACGGCAAGTTCATGACACTGTATCTTTCGCCGGGGGACTATCACAGAATTCATTCACCGGTTTCCGGTAAAATTACAGGTTTTTTCCATATCCCCGGAAAGCTCTATACCGTTCAGGAATCCCTTGTGGGAAAACTGAGGGGTCTGTTTGCCATAAACGAAAGGCTCATTACATATATTGAGACAGACCGTGGCCTTGTAGCGGTGTGCAAAATCGGGGCAATAAATGTTGGCAAGATATCGCTTTCATACGAGGATAATGTCATAACAAACAGGTTCTTCAGGCGAAAGAGGGAAAAGTTCTATTCAAATGATGAAGTAAAGGATATAAAAGCAGGTGACGAAATCGGCATATTCAACCTCGGTTCAACTGTTATTCTTCTTTTTGAAAAAGGAATGGCTGATCTGGAAACATTCCAGTACGGAACAAAGGTGAGAGTCGGTGAAAAAATTGGAAAAATAAGATAATTCCAAAAAAAGGGTTTATTAAGAATAATTTTTATATTAAATTATATATATGAACTATATGGAACATTTTTCGGTTTATGAAAGATTGTTCGGTATAAGCAAGGAGGAATCAATGGCATATCATAAAATGGACCAATATATCAACAATCAGGTCAGATTCTGGCATCAGCAGAAAGAAGAGGTTGAGAAGATTGGCAAAGAGGCAAAGGCTGTCCCTTTTGTTACAATATCACGGGAATATGGAGCAGGCGGATATGAGGTTGCCGAAAAGCTGGTAACAATGATAAATGAGGAGTATAGTCCGGAGCCGCTCTGGGCAGCATACGACAAGGACCTGCTTGATAAGCTTTCCGATGACATGGGGCTTTCGAAACCTCTGTCTGATACCCTGACACATGATGCGAGAACGAAAATAACAGAATTTTTTCAGACATTTTTCAGCAAATTTCCTCCGCAGGTGGCGGTATTCCAGCGACTGGTTGAGAACATCAAGACTCTCCTTCTCAACGGGAATGTTGTGATTGTTGGAAGAGCAGGAAGAAAAATAGCAAAGGATATGCCGGGCGGATTTCATGTAAGAATAGTGGCTCCACTTAAATGGAGAATAGACAGGGTTTCCAGAGTTTTCGGTATCAGTGAGAAGGAAGCGGAACATGTTATTGCTGATAAGACAAAGAAGAGGGAGTCTTTCCTCAGGGAATTTGTTAATTTTGACAATACCGATCCTCATAATTACCATATTGTTATTAATATGGAGGAGATCACAGCCGAAGAAGCGGCAAAAATGATTTATGATGGAATGAAAATCAGAGATATAATATAATTAATGGAAAACAGAAACTCCCAGGTTTTTAATCTTAAAGAGCAGGTCCTCTACTATGATTTTATGGAAGGGGTTCTGCTTGCAAGAAGGGCAGGAGACAGGAAGAACCAGTGGATAAAGAAAATCCACGAGCCGGGCTCACTGCTTGGTGTAACGGAGGATGATGAAAGGCTCTATCTCTCTTTCGCGGAATCTGAAAAAAACGGGCAGTTCACAGTACTTGAAAGAAATACCGGCAAGACTCTGTGGGTAATTCCCGGGCGTTCCTTCCTGAATCAGCTTTATGGGGAATATATTTTTTTAATCTTTTCCGATGCAAGTGACATCTTCTATCTCCTCAAGGTTGATAAAAAAAACGGGAGCAAAATATGGCATCATCCGGTTCATGAGGGGTTATACGAATATATAATAAAGAGGGATTCAATCTCTCTCAAGTACAATGACGGGCCCGGCGAAAATATTTCAATGGAAACAGGGGAAATAATCAGAACCCTCTAGGGTCTAAGTCTATTTCTCCCCCCACCTCATCTCTTCACTGTAATAATCAATGCTGAATGGTATGCTTTCATCAAGAAGCGGCTGGGCATCTCGGTGCGACCTTGCCAGGTTGACGCGGGCATATTCGTTTTCCCTGTCTATTTTTTTGGCAAATTCCACGGATTTCCAGTAGGCCAGATCCCTTTTTTCGCCTTCATTCAGATTCTGATAAACTGCTCCCAGATTGTTGTATGCACTTGAAAGGGTCTGGAATATCTTTATGTGGCTGTTTCTTGTTTTGCTTGGATTTTTTATCCTGTCCGCTTCATATTCATAGACTGAAACCAGTTTCAGAAGTTCACCTTTTGCTGCTCCGTAGCTGCCCTTGTGGAAGAATGCATTTCCAAGTGAGAGCATGAGTTCCGGCGATTTGATAAAGTCATCATAAAGCTGAAGCCATCTGTCCAGTGCCACTGAATAGTTTTTCTTCAGGTAATAAATTCTGCCCAGGTTATAGTTCAGTTCCGGGCTGTTTTCCCCCAGATTTGAAGCCTTTATGTAATACTGTTCCGCAATGGCTAGATTTGCAAGTTTTTCTGTTTCATTTTCGGCAACTTCATCATCAAGGGCGCCTTTTCTGTCCTTTACCTTGTCAAAGTAGTAATAGAAAATATTTCCCATGTATCTGTTTGTGCTTCCGATACTTTCGGTTTCCCTGTAGAAGTCCTCTTTGGTAAATACCGGCTGGTTCGGATAGTATTCAACGGCCTTTTTCAGGTACTCATAGGCCTTTACCGGTTCTTTGGTCATGTAGTAATATTTGCCCAGGAGATGGAGGGCGCTGTAGTAGTTAGGAGCCAGACTCAGCGCTTTCTGAAGATATCTCTCCATAACCATAAAGTTCTGCCTGTCCATGCTGAGTCTTGCATACTGTATCTGCAGCTGAGGATAGTCAGGATCTCTGTCGTTAAGAGCCTTGAGTACTTCAAGAATCGCGGGATAGGTCTTGTCTTCCGGATCCTTGAATCTTGGGCTTGTTACTCCGTAATCTATCCTGACGTTTATGTTCGGGTCCCTGTTCTTGTCAATATAGTAGCCGGCGAGCTTTGACAGCAGCGGAGAAGGCAGTTCGGAAAGCATCTTTTTTCGGCGCAGTTCCGCATGGAGCGATGCAGTCATTTCCATTGAGTCCCTTTCTATGTACAGGTTCAGGAGGCCCGAATATCCTATGACTGAATTCTTGTCCACCTTGAGAATATCTTCGTAGTATTTTTTGGCTTTCAGGTACTGGCCCTGGTAAAAATAGGCGTTTCCTATTCCAAGAAGTGCGGTTATGTTGTCGCTTTCAAGAAGGAGAACCCTTCTGTAGAAATTTATGGCCATTTCCAGATTGGAATCAATTTTAACAGGCTCCTTTGAGTCCCTGAAATACCATTCCTTGAGGTTGTTTTTCACGGAATCGAAGTAGACCCTGTTTGTCTTTGCGTAGAAGTAACCGAGACTGTTCAGAGTGTCCCTGTTGGTCCTGTCGATTGTATAGGCCCGGTTAAGTTTTTCAAGGGATTCACGGTAATCCCCATTGCTGAGATAGGCCCTTGCATATTCAGTGTAACCGTATATGTAATCCTTTTTGTATTCCTCATCCACTTCCCGGAAGATCTTTTCGGCTTCATCATAATTTTTTCTCCGCTGAAATCTCCCGCCTGAAATACCGCTGTTTACGATTATTTCAACACCCCTGTGGATAAGTTTCTTCGCCATATAGGGCTTGTATATGTAGTTATAGGATGCAATAGTCAGGGCGAACGTGACTATTGCGCTTATGCCGAAAATTTTAGTCAGTTTGAGAAGTTTTTTCTGACGTTCCCTGCCCTCGAGAGTGTACTCGGGCCTGGCGGTTATTATCCGTTTTCTGGATATTTTTGCCTCATCAATGAGGCTGATTTTTTTCTTCAGCCTTTTTTCAAGGAATCTGTGTATGTTATCCTCGGGTTTGCCTGTGAGAATCATGTCGACCAGACGTCTGGTGTCCGCCGGGGACAGTCTGTCGTTCAGGACTGTATCCTTTATTTCGTTTCTGATTGCAGGGTTAAAGAGAATGATGGCTTTTTTTAATTTTGACAATTCCTTGTCGGAAAGTTCAATCTCCGATTGATCATCCACCGGCTCTGAAGTTTCTTCATGTCCCATGTCTTCAGAGTCTTCGAGTATGTCCAGATCTCCTCCGTCATCGAGAGGCTCGATTGTCAGAGGGGTTTCATCCAGGTCTCCGTGTTCCTGTGAAGCGATGTCTATGTCGGGGAATCCCTCCATCTCCTGACCCATACCCATGTCAAGGTCTATGTCGGGTAGGGTATCCATGTCTTCAATTTCATCTGCTGCGGTAGAAACAGGTTTTGAAATATCGATTTCACTCTCAAGTCCCTCTATGTCATCGAATGAATCCTCATCGAAACTGTCAAGTTCCCCGAGAGTATCCAGATCATCCATTGGTTCCTGAAATCCGGAAGAAATCTCCTCTCCTTCATCAAAACCTTCTTCCGAAGAAAACGTGTCCCCTTCGATTTCGATACTGTCTGAAATATCGGGAAGATCAATTTCAGGTATATCTGATATATCCCCTTCCGGAATATCGGTCATATCGTCCAGGGAGAGTTCATCAAGGTCGGGTATGTTTTCAGAATCTTCCTGCTCTATGTTAAATTCGGTGCTTTTGCCCTTTTCCCCTTCATCTGTAAATGACAGGTCCTCAATGTCACTGATATCGGAGAGTGTTCCGGTCTCTTTGTCTTCGTCAAATGACAGGGTATCAAGAATCCCGGAGGGTTCTTCCTCCTCGCTTTCTATGAAGGAGAGATCGCTGTCCGACAGGGAAGTTATTTCCTCTCCCTCTGTCTCATCCATGTCCTGAATGAGTCCGGTTATATCCTCTATTTCGTCATCGTCTATTCCGCCGATTTCCTGGTCAAAAATGGTTTCACCTGTTTCAGAAGTGCCTGTGTCTTCAGAAGGGAAATCCTCGAAAACAGAAGTTTCATCCTCATCGGAGAATAAATCCAGGCCGCCTGGGCTTTCGAGGGATTCCCCGGTAAGCGACGCCAGGTCGCCTATTTCATCGGACAGGGAACTGTCTTCAATATCCTCAAGGTCTCCGGGGAGGAAGGCTTCACTGTCTTCAATATCATCACTGACCGGTAACACCGGTGCCTTCTGGACAGGCGGAGTCTCCTGCTGAAAATTTGCATCTTCTCCTGTTACAAGAGAAATTATACGGTTAATTTCCTGCAGTTCCTGGTCTGTGTATTGAATTTCTGTGGTTTTATCAGCCATTTAGTATTCCCGAACGGTTAATAGTTTTAAGTGACATAATGTTCAGATATAAAATTTTCTCTTTTAAAAAGCAATTAAAATTTCATATTAAATATTTCTCTCATAATTATCGACATAATACATATACAGTTGAACTGAAAAGTGATATTTATGGGTTATTTACTTTATTATTAATAAATAATGACCTTATTTAGTGTGGTGATTAAAATGAAAGGTATTGTAAAAAAATTTGTCTCCTTTAAACTTCTTGTTCCTGTTTTTCTTTTTCTCATGAACGCGGCGTTCATGGAGAATGAGTATAAAACAGTCTATTACTATAAGCTTATGACTCTTAAAAAAGCCGAGAGTCCCAGGCGGATTGAGCTTATCAATGCAGACAACCTCTCCAGAGGTAAGTCGGTTGTGTCAAGGGGGATACTTTTTACCTACAAGGACAGAAATGCCTCCAGGGTACGAATTGGAGGTAATTTTACATCATGGGAGCCAAAAAGAATGGAGAGGAGCAAGGACGGGGTCTGGTATTATTTCCTGTCCTCTGATAATTATTCCGGTGATGTGGAATATAAGTTCAATATTGATGGACTCTGGACAGAAGATCCGAATAACTCCCTGAAGAAAGATGATCTGACCGGAGCATATGTTTCAAAAACTGAGAGTATACAGCAGAATGAAGGAACACATCTGAGTTTTCGAAAGATAGACAGTAATACCGTTGAATTCAGGCTTTATAATCCCGGGGCAAGGGTAATTTCGCTTGTTGGAGATTTTAATCAGTGGAATCCTGAAAATGATCTCATGACAACAGCCGGCAGGGGTGTCTGGACTGTGAAAAAAAGACTCCTTCCCGGCAGGTACAGGTACAAGTTCATAGTTGACGGAAACTGGAAGGTGGATGTCTATAACCCACATTCGGGTACAGACAGTACGGGGGATATCTGTTCTGTGATAGATATCAGGTAGTTTTGAGACTCCAGGTGCATGTATTCCAGTTCATTATTTCATGGGGCCTGAAACGGTTTTTATAGGACATGCTTCTGTTTTCTTTTATATAGTAGCCCAGGTAGTAGTATTTCAGCCCCATTGATTCTGCAAGTTCAATCTCCTTCAAAGCGCTGAACGTGCCCAGATTAAGGTCGCTGTAATCGCAGTTGTACACGAAGTAGACGCTGCTCAGTGCAGAAGATGAATAGTCAAGAAATCCTGCAGCGATTAGCTTTCCGTTCAGATAGTATTCACTCTGCAGAGAAGGGCACGATTCAATGAAGAAGGTGCTGTGAAATTCCTCTATAGATGTATCCTTTCCGAAACGTTTTTTTGAGTGGTCTGCGTATACCTCATATATTTCATCACTGAAATTGAGGTCAGAAATCCGCATTTCTATTGATGATCCCCTGTTTATGACTCTTCTCTGACTCTTTGAGGGTTTAAATCCCTGGACAGGAACTCTGATGGGCTCACATCTATTGCAGTCAGGACACCGGGGCCTGAAATAGTACATTCCGAATTTTCTCCAACCCCTTGACAGATAGTGCTCAAGTTCATTTTTTGAGAGGTCTCTTGCAAAAAAATATGTAAATGCCGCATTCTTGTCTTCAAGATAGGGGCATTGTTCCTCGTTGGAAAGCATTGTCTTTGATAAAATAATCATGCAGTATGTATATCAGATAAGAATGAACATCTCAAGTAATATTTTTGCAGGCCAAGCATCAGGTCTTTCTGAAAAGATAGAGGTATTCCCCGTATCCTTCACTGTCCATGTCCTCTGCGGGTATAAACCTGAGGGCTGCCGAGTTTATGCAGTATCTCAGTCCTGTGGGAACAGGTCCGTCACTGAATACATGTCCGAGGTGTGAATCGGCCCTGCTGCTGCGTACCTCCGTTCTTTCCATAAAAAGAAGGTGATCTGTTCTTTCTATGATAAGCTCAGGTTTAATCGGTTTTGTAAAACTGGGCCAGCCGGTGCCGGAGTCAAATTTATCAAGAGAGCTGAAAAGGGGTTCTCCTGACACTATATCGACATATATCCCCTCCTTTTTGTTGTCCCAGTATTCGTTTTCAAAGGGCTTTTCTGTTCCATTTTTCTGTGTAACGCTGTACTGGAGAGGAGTAAGGTTTCTGATCGATTCATTAAGGGGTGTTTTTTTCATGTCATTCTCCTTAAAAAGATATGAAGAATCTTAATGAGACAGGAATTATTGATAAATGTTAATATATAAATGTGCAAAAATGCATTAAAAATGTTTTAACTTATAGAAAATAACATTTTTGCCGTAATATTAAATATACAGAAATTTTATTATGCCGGTGAAGAAGATGCCATCAGAAAGTTATAAGAACTGCACCAATGACTGTCATTTCAGGGAGTTTTTCAGCATGTCAAGGCAGGCCATGTACGTCACATCCAGGGAGGGTATATTTCTTGATGTGAACAATGCAATGGTTGAACTTCTTGGCTATTCAAGGGAGGAACTTATCGGAGGGAAGGTGGATATGATTTATGAATCCCCCGAAGACAGGCTCTCCTATGTGAAACTCATTGAGAAAAACCTGGTGGTGCACGATTACAAGATCGTGCTGAGAAAGGCCGACGGCGAGGTTGTCATCTGTCTTATTGACGCCATTGTGCGTAACCGGGGCAGTGAAATTACCGGATATTTCGGAATCATAAATTCCTATTCCGAAATAATGAAATCCGCCAGGGAGTATTATAATGAGCTTAAGGAAGAGCACAGAATAGTGAGGGAGGAGAGGAAGTCCCTGTTTCATGACGCGGCGCTTTTCATGAGGTATGGTTCCGATGAGCTCCTCGACTATGTGCAGAATACCGGGGAGAATCCGCTTCAGTCAGGGAAGAAGAGGGTCACAGTGATGTTTTTTGATCTGGTTGGGTCGACCTCCATTGCTGAAAAACTTGATCCCGACGTTTTTACCTCATTCCTCAATGAACTATTCATAGACATAATGGATCTGATATACGGGAACCACGGCTCCGTGAACAAGATACTCGGTGACGGCATCATGGCAACATTCGGAGCTCCCCTTGAGACAGGCAAGGACGCATATAATGCAGTAAATGCCGCGAAACAGATACAGGAATATCTGGTTACCTACAATGATGTGCGTCCTGATTATCTGAAAGACAGAATTTCTGCAGGCATAGGAATAGCAACCGGTACTGTTTTTGCCGGAGTTATAGGTTCCGTGAGGAGAGAGGAGTATACTGTACTTGGAGACACTGTAAATGTCGCAGCAAGGCTTGAGAAACTTACCCGTCAGGTGGGAGGGAACATTCTCACGGATGAGGAAACATATAATGAAGTAAAGGACAGCTTCCCTCTTCACAAAAAGTATCAGAACAGGTTAAGGGGAAGGGAGGAGATGGCCGTAGTTTATTCAATAAGGTAAAAGAGGTATTTAAAAAGGCAGGCCCTGAGATAGAGCCCACCTTCTATATTTTATACTCCGTAGGTAGAACGGTAATCTTCCATCTGTCTTATCATATCTTCATCTATTGAGTGTTCCTTTCTCAATGAATCATCTTTAAGATATTCAATTATATCCACGATGGTGGCTATGGGGTAAAATGAAATCCCCGTAGATGTATTGAGTTCCTGAATGGCGGATGTTTCCCCAGTGCCTTTTTCCATACGGTCAACGGATATAATTACAGCATTTATCCGGGGATTCCCGTTGTTTTTGAGGATATCCAGTGATTCCCGAACAGCAGTCCCGGCTGTTATAACATCATCAACCAGAAGGAGCTTGTCGCTTGAGTTCAGTTCCTTGCCTACAATGAGTCCCTTGTCCCCATGATCCTTTGCCTCTTTTCTGTTGAAGGCATAGTCAATGTCAATGCCGTGTGCGGTAAAGAGGGAGCTTGCTGTGGCTATGGCAAGAGGTATTCCCTTGTATGCAGGGCCGAATACAGCCGTGTAGTCTTCTCTTTTGAGATTGTCAACAATGGCGCTTGCATAGAAGTTTCCAAGCCTGTTTATGGACATTCCGGTGTGAAGCATCCCTGTGTTCAGAAAGTATGGTGATATTCTTCCTGATTTCAGCGTAAATGTGCCGAATTTAAGTGCGCCGCTTTTTAGAAGGAAGCTTATGAATTCTTTTTTGTATGGTTTCATTTATTGTGCTCCGGATTATTCAACTTCGAAGAAGGCCTGTTTCTTTGCCTTGCAGACCGGGCATTCATCCGGGGCATCGCCTTCAACAGTGTATCCGCAGACTGAACAGACATGTATTGCAACATCTTCGCTTTTTTCAAGGTTATCCAGCGCCTTTGTGTAGAGTTCAGCATGAATCTTTTCAACTTCATTTGCAAGCCTGAAGGATCTTTCCGCTTTTTTCTCTCCATCTGCAACGGCATCCTCTATCATGGGAGGGTACATTGACTGGAATTCATGTGTCTCTCCGCCGATTGCTTCCCTGAGGTTTTCTTCAGTGGAGCCTACACCGTTCAATGCATCAAAGTGTGCGTGTGCATGTATTGTCTCTGCTGCCGCTGCAGCTCTGAATAGTTTAGCAGCATGTTTATAGCCTTCTTTATCCGCTTTTTTTGCAAAGGCAAGGTATTTTCTGTTGGCCTGGGATTCTCCGGCAAATGCTTCTTTCAGGTTATCTGTGGTTTTGCTCATTTTGTCACCTCGTTATAGAATATCTGATTTTATATAATGAAACAGAATTCAGTCAAGAATTATTCTTAATAAGAAAAATAAAGCAAAATAAAATTATTTTAAAAAAAGAATGAAATATTGGGAAATGGATTAATTATTGGTTTTATTGATTAATATAAATAAATATAAAGTTTTGAGGAGATCAGTGATGTTTAGCAAGATGAAATTATCTTCAAGAATAATGTTCATGGGGATTATGATTATTCTGGCTTTTTCCGGTGTGTTTATATGGCTCTATCCTGAAATAAAAGAGAATATGTACAGAGAAAAATATGACAAGACTCGCAATCTTGTTGAATCTGCATATACCGTAATTGAACATTATGGAAAGGAAGCTGAAAAAGGGGCAATGTCGGTCGCCCAGGCGAAATCCATGGCCATGGATGCGGTGGGCAGCATGAGATATGAAAAGATTGAGTACTTCTGGATAAGCGGTCTCGACGGGATTACTATCATGCACCCCATTGACAAAAAACTTGTGGGTCAGAGCATGCTTACTGTTAAGGACTCGCACGGAAAGATTTTTATGAATGAAATTATCTCTCAGGCCAAAAGCGACGGAGGAGGTTTTGTAAAATACTACTGGCATAAACCGGGTGAAACAAAACCCTCTCCAAAAATCACATACAGCAAATACTATAATAAATGGAACTGGATTGTTTCATCCGGCATCTATATTGATGATGTGGACAGTGAGGTAAATACCATGTTCCTTGCCATTGCCATTGCAGGCCTTATTATTGCCGCCTTTGCTTTGCTGGCATCATGGTTTATTTCCAGAGCCATTGCAAATCCAATTCATAACATAATAACCGGACTTAATAGAAATTCAGACCATGTTGCTTCTGCTGCAGGGCAGGTATCTACCGCAAGCCAGTCTCTGGCAGAAGGTTCATCCGAGCAGTCTTCGTCTATAGAGGAGACATCTTCATCCCTTGAAGAGATGTCTGCAATGACAAAGCAGAGTTCGGAGAATGCCATTCATGCAGACAGGCTCATGAAGGATACTGCTGATGTGGTTTCTGTGGCTAACAATTCCATGAGTAAACTGATGGATTCAATGACTGATATATCCGCAACCAGTGAAGAGATGTCAAGAATCATTAAAACCATAGAGGAAATAGCATTTCAGACCAATCTGCTGGCGCTTAATGCTGCGGTTGAAGCAGCCCGTGCCGGTTCTGCGGGAGCCGGTTTTGCGGTGGTGGCAGGAGAAGTCAGAAATCTGGCAATAAGGGCAGCAGAGGCGGCCAAGAATACATCTGCCATGCTTGAGGAAACTGTTACCAAAATAGGAAACGGTTCATCAATAGTAAATGAAGCAAATGAAATATTTCAGAAAATTTCAGAAAGTTCAGTTAATGTGGGCAGGCTGGTTAATGAAATAGCAATCGGCTCAAATGAGCAGGCAATGGGTATAGCTCAGGTGAATCAGGCAGTTGCCCAGATAGGGCAGGTTGTGCAGGAGAATGCTGCAAATGCTGAGGAATCTGCATCGGCTTCAGAAGAGATGGCATCCCAGGCAACATTGATGAAAGGTATTGTTATGGACCTTTCCCGGATAGTGGAAGGGGTGAAAAAGAATCAGGGAGGCGGCATCGATGCATGAAAGGGGAATGCTGCTGCTATTATGTCGCATGACGTTTAAGGGGTGCCTTTAAAAAATTGTAAAAAAAGTTCAAAATTGTTTTTTTGTTTGTATTGTAAAATTATAATTTCTAAATTATTTGTTACTATTATATAGAAAAGAGGAATTGGTTATGCTCCACAGAATAAAACTCTCTACCAGAATAGTTTTTCTAGGACTTCTTATTGTGTTCTGCTTTTCCATGGTCTTTGTCTGGCTTTATCCGAGACTTGAAAAGAGCATGTATGATGCCAAATATGAAAAAACCAGGCATCTTGTTGAAGCTGCATGGACAATGATTGATCATTTTGCCAAGAAGGAGAAGGGCGGTGAACTCACAAAGGTTCAGGCTCAGCGCCTCGCCAAGGAGGCTATCCGCGACATGCGTTATGAGGGTGATGAGTACTTCTGGATCAATGATCTTCAGGGAATTATGATAATGCACATAAATCCCAAAAAAATAGATACCAGCATGCTTGAAGACAGAGATGCACACGGAAAATATTTTTTCAAGGAGATGATTAAGGTTGCAAAGAACAATAATGAAGGTTTTGTTGATTATTACTATCCAAAACCCGGGGAAACTGTAGCATCCCCCAAGATTTCTTTTGTTAAGCTTATTCCACAGTGGGACTGGGTTGTTGGTTCGGGAATATATATTGATGATGTACAGAAGCAGCTCCGCAGCATGTTTATGATAGTAATAATTGTAGCCTCGGCCATAGCATTTTTTGGCATTCTGCTTTCATTTTTTATGGCAAGATCCATTGCCAGACCCATAAATAATATAATTGACGGCCTGAACAAGAGTTCTGATCAGGTTGCCTCTGCTGCCGGGCAGGTATCAATTGCCAGTCAGTCACTTGCAGAAGGTTCATCTGAGCAGTCTTCTTCGATAGAGGAAACATCATCATCTCTTGAACAGATGTCTGCAATGACGAAACAGAATGCCGAACACGCAGCGCGGGCGGATGAATTGATGAAGGATTCGAAGAAAATAGTGTCAGAGGCCAATGAATCCATGATTCAGCTCACTGAGTCCATGTCCGAGATTTCACATTCAAGCGGTGAAATGTCAAAAATAATAAAAACAATTGAAGAGATAGCATTTCAGACTAATCTGCTTGCACTTAATGCTGCAGTGGAAGCAGCCCGTGCCGGTTCTGCAGGTTCCGGTTTCGCGGTGGTTGCAGGAGAGGTCAGAAATCTTGCCATAAGGGCGGCTGATGCAGCAAAAAGTACATCAGAGATGCTTGAGGAAACAGTTTCAAAAATTGGTAACGGTTCGAAACTTGTTACAGAAACAAATGATGCTTTCATAAAGGTTTCTGAAAGTGCAGGCAAGGTTGGAGATCTGGTCAGTGAGATAGCCGTGGGGTCAAATGAACAGGCCATGGGTATAGATCAGGTTAATCAGGCCGTAGCCCAGATTGGGCAGGTTGTCCAGGAGAATGCTGCAAATGCCGAAGAATCCGCATCCGCCTCAGAGGAGATGAATGCACAGGCCGAGCAGATGAAAAGCATCGTGGCGGAGCTTTCAGCGATTATATCCGGTTCATCGGTAAAAGCAACATCCTATGTCAGAGTCCCTGAACGGCAGGTGAAGAACTATAAGCAGCCGCACAGCAATAAAAAGGTTCCGGTGAAAGTTGGCGATGGAGCCAAATCGGAGAAACTGGTCAGCACTCTGCCTCATGATAATGAAGATTTCATTGAATTCTAGAAATATCTGAAAAATCAGTGTTGAAAACGCTGCCATTTTGGCAGCGTTTTTTTTAAATGTCTTGAATTTTAAATTTCAATATTAAATAAAAGAGAAATGAAACCGGTTTTGGAAATAGAGAATCTTGGGAAGTCATTCGGGACAAAGGTTATTTTTGACAGAATCAGCTTTGCCGTGGGTCAGAATGAGGTTCTTTCAGTAATAGGGCAGAGCGGCACGGGCAAGTCAGTGCTTCTTAAAAATATAATGGGTATAATAAAGCCGGACAGCGGCAGTATTTTTGTTAACGGAAAAAATCTCTATACAAACAGCGGTGAAATAGACAGGGAAATTCTTTCAAAAATGGGGATACTATTTCAGGGTGCGGCTTTATTTGATTCGCTGGATGTCTATGGGAATATCATGTTCGGCCTTGAAAGAAGCAAGATGGACATAATGGAAAAAAAGCGAAGGTTTAGTGATGTTCTGAACAGTCTGGGTCTTAGGGGGTATGAATCAAAATCAGTGTCTGAGCTTTCAGGAGGAATACAAAAAAGAGTCGGTCTGGCAAGAGCAATAGTGCTTAAGCCTGAAATTATGCTTTATGATGAGCCCACAACGGGGGTTGATCCTATAACAGCCGGAGTTGTAAACAGTCTCATCCTGAGAATGCGTGAAATATACGGCATGACGTCCATTGTTGTAACACATGATATAGAATCAGCATGCAGAATATCTGATAGAATAATAATGCTCCATGGCGGAAATATTATTTTTTCAGGAACCCCTTCTGAATTGATGGAAAGTACATTGGAAGAAGTGACTGATTTTGTCAGGAGATGAACTGTTATATGTAATATCTGCAATAAAAACAGATAATTTATTGACATTTTTTTTTAACAGGTTAGAAATATTACACAATAGAAAATATAAAGAAGGAGAAGTTTATGGATTCATATAGTCATGAAACCGGTTCTTTTTCAGGAAAGGGCGGGATAGAGATATTTTTTCAGAAGTGGATTGCAGATAAGGCAAAGGCCATAGTCCTTGTTGTTCACAGCCTTGGTGAGCATTCCGGTAGATATGAGAATCTTATTAAGAGTCTGGCAAATAAAAACATTTCCGTCATGGCAATGGATCTTCGGGGGCATGGACGATCAGAGGGTGCCAGGGGACATATCGATTCGTTTATGGATTATATATATGACCTCAAATTGTTTGTTGAATACATTAAATCAGAATATAATAACCTGCCCATCACTGTATATGGACATGGTGTCGGCGGTGTTATATCCACCAAGTATGCAGTTACATACTCCGGTGATGTTTCCGGACTGGTTCTTTCTTCTCCGGCATTTGCGCCTATTAACACTCTTTCAGGTCTGAAGAAAGGTATTGTTTCATTTTTTTCACCGCGTATTCCTACACTTTCAATGTCTTCCTGGATAGATGCAAACAGTCTTTCGCGGGATGAGGAAACAGTAAAAACATATAAAGATGATAAGCTTACTCACGGAAAAGTTACGGTAAGATGGATTACCGAATATATGAGTGCCGGCAGCGACTGCCTTAAGAGCTCTCACCTTGTAAAATGTCCGACGCTGGTTTTTCAGGGTAAGGCCGATACAGTTGCAGATTATACCATCACCGAAAAATTCTATGAAGGAATAAAGGTTGAAAAGGAGCTGCTTCTTTATGATAATCTTTATCATGAAACAATAAATGAACCTCTTGGAGAGAGGGAAAAGGTCCTTTCCGAAATTGTCAGGTGGGTTGCTTCAAAGGCTTCATCTTTGAAGGGTGCAATAAAAAACGTCACCCCTAAAGGAACCTCTTTAAAAAAAGCATCTGCTAAAAAGGCAGTCTCTAAGAAGGAAATAGCAAAGAAGCCTGCTGCCAAAAAGAGCACGGCTAAAAAAACCACTGAAAAGAAAACCGCAGTAAAAAAATCTGCATCGAAGAAAACTTCTGCTAAAAAGGCAGTCTCTAAGAAGGAAACAACAAAGAAGCCTGCTTCCAAAAAAAGTGCGTCTAAAAAAACTACTGCAAAGAAAACAAAAACCAAAAAATAGAAAGTTAAAATATTGCCATGGAAAAGAGAGGTTAATGCCTCTCTTTTTTATTTAAATTCATTTTATTACATTCGTGTTAACTTTTAATATAAATGTAATAATTATCTGATGTTTCAGAATTTTACAAAATTCTGAAATTTTAGTCATGTTACATTCCGGTTAAATATTAACAGATTGTTTATTTGTGACTTCGTTGAATTTGACTCATGTCAGAGATATGGTAAAAGTTAGGCATATTTTAATCGATTCTTCGGAGGTTTATGATGATTAATGCAGCTGATACAGCCTGGGTAATTGTCGCTACAATTCTTGTAATGATTATGACTCCAACGCTGGCTTTTTTCTATGGCGGACTTGTCAGGAAAAAAAATATGCTTTCGGTACTTATGCAATGTATGGTAATACTTGCAGTTATTTCAATTCAGTGGATTTTATTCGGTTACAGTCTGGCCTTTGGTCCTGACCATGGCGGAATTATCGGCAGTCTGAAATATGCTTTTCTTAATGGAGTGGGACTTGACCCCATTGAGGGGCAGACTATTCCAGCTCAATTATTTGTATGTTTTCAGATGATGTTCGCAGTAATTACTCCCGCTCTTATGGTTGGTGCTTTTGTGGAGAGAATTAAGTTTTCAGGGTTTCTCCTTTTTGTAGTACTCTGGTCAACTCTTATCTATGATCCGATGTGCCACATGGTATGGGGGAAAGGAGGATGGCTTTTTGATAAGGGAGCTCTTGATTTTGCAGGCGGTACTGTTATTCATATAACAGCCGGTATTTCTGCACTAGTAGCATCAATGATGATAGGGAAGAGAAGCGGAAACGGTATGTCAAGTTCACCGCATAATCTGCCTTTCGCTGTTCTCGGCGCAGCATTTCTGTGGATGGGATGGTTCGGATTTAATGCGGGAAGTGCTCTTGGTGTCGGTAAGCAGACAGTATCTGCATTTATCAATACCAACACCGCTGCAGCGGCGGCGCTTATTGCATGGATGGCTTTAGACTGGTTTATAAACAAAATTCCAACAGTACTTGGAGTAATTACTGGTGTAGTAGCCGGTCTTGTTGCAATCACTCCTGCAGCAGGTTTTGTAACACCAATGGCTTCTATAGCTATAGGTGCAGGGGGGAGTATAATAGGTTTCATTTTCGTTACATGTATAAAACCAAAATTTGGTTATGACGATTCCCTTGACGTATTCGGAGTCCATGGTATGGCTGGGGTCTGGGGTGCTCTTGCAACCGGTATCTTTGCTGTGAAGGAAGTCGGCGGTACAGATGGTCTTCTTAGGGGCAACTGGCATCAGATGTGGGTGCAGGCTGAAGGTGTGCTTGTGGCTATTGCTCTCTCGGTTGTTGGTACTTTTATTATTTTTAAAATATGTGATCTTTTGATTGGGATGCGCGTAGACATGAGAGATGAAAATATCGGACTTGATCTTACCCAGCACCATGAAGCCGGTTATACTCTTATAGATTAACAAAACGAGGTGAGCTATGAAATATATAATTGCAGTAATTAGACCTCATAAACTTGAAGAGGTAAAAAAATCCCTTGAGGCTAACGGAGTTAACCTGATGACAGTTGTAGATGTTCTCGGCTGTGGAAGACAGAAGGGGATTACGGAAGTATATAGGGGAGTCAAGGAGGTCGATAATCTCCTGAGAAAAATCAAACTGGAAATTGCTGTTAATGATGAATATCTGGATGCAGCAATTGATGCGATAATGAAGGCAGCTCCTGAAGGTGATGTGGGAGATGGTAAAATTTTTGTTTTTGACATGGCCCAATGTATCCGTATCAGAACCGGTGAAAAGGGTAATGAAGCCATCGGATAAATTTTCCTGATAAAAAGCCTCCTCCGGGAGGTTTTTTTTATTTGATTTTCTGTATATTTCTGTCCTTATAACCCCATAAATAAATGGGGTTTTTATGTTTGAGAATATTGCCGATTACCTGATAATATCAGAGTTTTCACAGTCTCTGTTTCTTTTTTTTATCATAGCTGCCATGAAGAAGAATAAAAGATCCAATCTTTTTCTTGCATTCTTTATTTTGGCGCCCTCTCTCATGTTTTTTTCCATGTTTCTTCATAAAAATGGGTATTTCGGTATATTGAAGTATGTTTCTGTCGTATCTCTCCCTTCAATATCTCTTGCCGGTGTATTTATGTATTTCTATACACGGAGTCTCATGAATACAAAGAGCCGCTTCTCCTTGAAGGATATTATTCATTTTGCAATATTTGCTTTCCTTGTAATTGTCTTTCTCTCTTTGCGTGAAATAATTCTCCCCCATAATATGGGATTTGTTGTGTTCTGTATTATCACGGTCGGGCTCACGAATTCCCTTGCCTATCTTATATATTCTTCATTGAATCTGAAAACCTATTTGAGTAATCTTGAAAATTATTATTCAGACACTGAAAAAATGAATATGAACTGGCTGAAGCTTATAACGATTCTGTCTCTTGTTATTATGATAGTTCTGAATTTTCTGCATTGGGGGGCTTTTTTCCATATTATGGCAAGAGAGAAAGGCGATATCTTTATGTCTATTAATCTACTTGGACTGATTTCTGTTATTCTGATAATTGCCTATCATATAGTGAATATGCCTGAAATATTCAAAATAAACAACATAATGGACCAAGGGGATGAAGAAAACGAAACTGCATCTGAAAGGAAGGAGAAATATGCGAGGCAGAGCCTCAGTGACGACAGTCAGGATGATATTCTTGAGAAGCTGAATGTTCACATGTCAAATGAAAAGCCATACCTCAGGGACAGTGTTTCAATAAAAGATCTCTCTGAAGAGCTGAGTATCCCGGCGCATCATCTGTCGATTGTTATTAATAATAAACTGAAAATGAACTTCTATAATTTTATAAACGGATACAGGGTTGAAGAGGCAAAGATAATTCTTCAGGCCAACAGTTCCCTTGATGCCAGTATTCTCTCAATAGCATTCAGTGTCGGATTTAATTCAAAGTCAACATTTAACAATGTATTCAAGAAAATGACAGGTTTTACTCCTTCAGAATATAGAGTGAAGGCAAATCCCGAGTCTTATCTTGCAAGGTAGGACATTTTTAATACAAAATATGGTTTAATCTTGCAAGGTAGGTCGCATAAAACCGGTTTCTGTGATCTTATAAAAAGAAAAGTCGCAGGGTTTTGTTATGAAGGGATTAACTAAGTTTAAAGTGAACAGTAAATGTTCTATGATGCATAATTTATTCAGGAAAATTGTGCAGTCTGGAGATTTAAATCTCCGGAGGTTTTTTTTAGTATTATTTATTATATGTTTATTTGCTCCGCATGGACTGGTCTCCCATGCCTTTGCCGGGGATGAACAGACCGTGAAGGAAGTCAGGCAAAATGATGTAACTGAAAAGTCCCTAGGGAAGCCGGAAAATATCAGTTTCAACTCCTACATAAAACTTATAAATGAAAAACTGCCTGAATTGAAATCAAACAGAATCGCACTTCTTCAGGCTGAAAATGAAATTAACAGGTCAAAGTCAACAGGAGATGTGAACCTTTCCGCAGGTGGGGAGTCATACCGGAACAATACCTATTCAGGGATTAATGACAAGGGGAATGTTAACGGTTATAACTTTTACGGAGGATTGAGCAAAACTCTTACAGGTACCGGAACCGATGTTGAACTGAAATATAATTATGATAAATATAGTTATAAAAAATTCAGCACCATAAATGATTATACGGCACATAATCCATCCCTGACTTTAAAGGTAACCCAGCCTCTTCTCTATAATTTTCTGGGAAAGGTGAGCAGTTATTCGGAAAAGAATGCAAAGCTCCAGTATGAAATAGAGAAGATAAAGCTCCAGGAGAATAATAAAAGCACACTGAATAGCTACAAGAAACTCTATTTCCAATGGATCCTTTATAAAGAGATTTTAAAAGAGCTTTCTGATGCCATAAATAATTCCAAAAAACTTGCAGCGCTTACAGCCAGAAGATACAAGGCCGGCCTTTCTGATAATGATGATTATCAGGCTGCCCGGGTTTCAGTTTATGGATATGAAGTACAGTACAGGGAATACCAGAATTCTTTAAAGGCAATAGAAAACCAGATGAGTCTCTATTTCAGCGTCAGGAATAATATGCCGTTGAAAGAGGAATTTGAAAAATTCTATGACCTGTCGAATAAAATCAAATTTGAAACGGTAGATTTTTCCAGAACAAAATCTGCAGAAATAATACGAAAAACCATGATGGAACTGAGTTATTCAAAATCTGTCTACAGAAACATGCTCCTTCCCCAGTTGAATGTATACGGCCAGATTGCAGGCGAGAACATGTCCCAGGAATACAGCTCTGACCTTAAGGACAGGGACTACAGCGTGGGTTTTGAATTTACATACCCTCTGGGTAATCATTCCGCGCAGAGCAGTTTAAAGGACATTGAGCTGGAGATTAAATCATTGAATCACGAATATGAGGAAACTCTTAACTCTTACAGGAAGAATCTCTGGAACTACGTGAGTGAGTCCGGAAACTTAAAGGAGAGACTTGTAATAAAATCGGAATCACAGAAAGCGCTGAAATCACAGCTTGATACTGAAAAAACGAAATACAGGCAGGCGCGTGTTACCCTTTCTGATCTTATTGACACACAGAACAGTCTTACCTCCGGTGAAATCGATATGCTCGGCTATAAGTACAGTCTCATATGCTGTTATATCGATTACATGGATTTAACGGATCAGGGGAGATAAGATGGAAAGATATATACGTTTTTTTACCAGAGACAAGCTTCTTGTAAATATGATGGTGCTCTTTGTGTTTCTCATGGGCGCAATGATGATTTCAAAAGTCAACAGGGAAAAGATGCCTGCAACAGACATCGATAAAATGTCCATAAGAGTAACATATCCCGGTGCAAGTCCCGTTGATGTTGAGCTTAATGCAGTTGTGCCCATTGAGGAGGAACTGGATGAAATAGTCGGGATCTCAAGCTATTATTCCTTTATCATTGAGGGAGCCTCAATGACCATAGTGGAACTCGACCAGGACCTGGATGAAGCGGGCAAGAAGAGTGTCAAGGATGATGTGTTCAGACTCATATCCAAAAGCAACATAACGGACATTCCCGATGAAGTAGATGATATCAAGGTAACAGATATAAACTCAAAGCTCAAGAGTATTATTAAAATAGGCCTTGCCATAAAGGATGGCGGCGGAGCATCTGAAGGGGACCTCTACAGAAAAGCTGATATTCTTGAGAAAAAGATCCGCAGGGTTGACGGAGTCAGTGATGTCGATGTTCACGGCTACCTGGAAAGGGAAATTCACATCAAGGTTGATGCCGATAAAATGAGCGAATACTATGTTTCGCTAAGTGACATTGTTGACAGCATAGGAAGCAGAAATATCAGGTCAACAGGCGGAACTCTCCAGTCTGTATTCAATCAGAAAAATATTGTTACACTGAGCCAGTTTGATAATCCTCTTGAGGTTCGGGATGTGATAATTCGTTCAGGTTTTGAGCAGAGGAAGGTCAGGGTCAGTGATGTGGCAACTGTTCTCGATGAATTTGAGGAACCTGAAAAACTTATAAATGTTAACGGTGAAAAAGCCGTTGTCTTCAATATAAAAAAGAAAGTCATGGCCGATACAATAAGAACCACGGCGAATGTGAAAAACATGCTGAAGGAGTTCAATGATCCCAGGTTTGATATCATTACTGTTGCAAATGAGGCTGATTCAGTCTCTTCTCTGGTGGGAGTTGTTCTTAACAATGCAATAATAGGTTTCATTCTGGTCTTTCTTGTCCTTCTGGTGTTTCTGGATCTGAAAACATCCTTCTGGACTGCCGCCAGTATTCCGTTTTGTATGTTTCTTGTGATAATATTTATGAGAATTAATCATTACTCGCTGAATTCAATTACCATAGGCGCAATAGTTACGGTGCTCGGTATGATGGTTGATGATGCCATCGTTATTGCCGAGACAATTTATGAAAAGAAACGTTCGGGAATGCCGGCTCTTGAAGCAGCCGTAACCGGAACCAGGGAGGTCTTCTATCCTGTAGTTGTGAGTATTCTTACAACAATATTTGCATTTATTCCGATGCTCTTTATACAGGGGACAATGGGCAAATTCATATTTGTATTTCCAATAATCGTATCAGTAACACTTCTCTTCAGCCTTTTTGAAGCGGTAACTATTCTTCCCAATCACCTGGCCCATGAGAGCACAATTCACTTTTTCAGAAAAAAAACCTCTGAATATGCCCTTGAGAAGAGAGAACACTGGTTTGTGCCGGTTCTTGTTTTCTACAGGAAGGCCCTGAAGAGAGCGCTTAAATTCAGGTACGCGGTACTTGCATCCTTTGTTGCAATTTTTATTGTTACGGTTTTTGCTTCAAAAAAAACCGTTCAGGAATTTGTTCTCTTCTGGGATAACAGCAATGAGTACCTCAATATAGACCTTGATTTTGATCCTGGCATCTCTCTTGAAAAGACAAATGATCTTACCCAGAAACTTGAGAAGATAATAGTGAATAACATTCCCAAAAGTGAATTTGTGTCGACCTTCAGCCAGAGCGGTACCCATTCCGGAAGATCCATGGATCATGACTACTGGTCAACAATACAGGTAAAACTGGTGCCCATCAATAACAGGGACCGCACTGCCAATGAAGTAGGAAACGACCTGAGAAAAAAAATAAAGGGAATGAAACTGAAAAATTACAAGTCAATTGTAATAAGGGAGGAGAAGGGCGGCCCTCCTACAGGAGAACCCGTTGACGTCAAAATTATAAGCTCTTCCAAAACTGAAGCAATTGAGGTTATGAACCGCATCAAGGGTATTCTCGGGAAGATAAAGGGTGTTAAGGATATTGATACAGACCTCAAGGATGGCAAGAAGGAGCTCTTCTTTAAATTCAACTATGACAAGATGGCACAGTTCGGCATGGATGTAAAAACTGTTGCCTCCACAATACGTACAGCCTATGAGGGGAGTACCGCTACATATGTACAGACAATTGATGACAAGCTTGAGTTTATAGTGGAGCTGAAGGACAGATTCAAGGGGGATGAGAAGTATCTCCTGAATCTTCTAATCCCTAACAGTTCGGGAAAGCTTATAAAATTGAAAGAAATTGCTTCTCTTGGCAACCAGGAGGGTGAATCAGAAATAGTTCACTACAACGGGAACAGGTCTATAAGTGTAACTGCTGATGTTGTAAGTGAAGTGATTACACCTGTGCAGGTTAACAAGATAGTCAAGAGTGAATACTCAAAAATTGCAAATAAATATGACAAGACCTATCTTCTTTTCGAAGGAGAATTCAAGGAGAGCCAGAAGGCCATGTCTGACCTGGCTGTGTCGTTTATCCTTGCTCTGCTGATGATATATCTTATCATAGTATTTCTTTTCAGGTCACTTTTCCAGCCATTTGTTGTAATGTCCGTAATACCATTTGGTTTAATCGGAGTTCTTCTGGCCTTTACCCTGCATGGTGTTCCCATGAGTTTCATGGGGCTTATCGGGGTTCTCGGTTTGACCGGAGTTGTTGTCAATGACAGTATTCTCATGGTTTCATTTATAAACAAGATAATGAAAGAAAAGAATGGCAGGGGCAAGAACAAGAAGAAAGATATTAATGAGAGTATTGCAGAGGGGGCGGCGCAGAGGCTGAGGGCTATTATAATGACCACTGTGACAACTGTTGCGGGGCTGCTTCCTACTGTCTACGGTATTGGAGGAGATGCCCAGATGCTTGTCCCCATCGTTATGGCTATGGCATACGGGTTGATTTTTGCAACACTTCTTACTCTGGTGTTCGTTCCATGCCTGTATATGATTAATGAAGATATGAAGGTCCAGGTGCTGAGGATAAAAGATAAATTAAAAGCTATTTTCACTCCTTCTGTCCCGTAGGGGGCAGGAGGCATAACAAACCCTTCATTGGCGGGTGTAACTTGTTGCACCCGCCTTTTTTATGGGTTCATTTTTAGGTCTATTTGCCGGCCTGTTTTTTCCCTTCCGTTGCCTGTTTCAGAAGTCTCACTTCCCCGGTTTTCAGTTCCCTGAAATCCCCCCTGTTCAGCCTGAGCATGTTAAGAGGGCCGTATCCGATTCTTTTAAGCTTTGTCACATTGTATCCCAGATTCTTGAATGAATACCTGATCTGTCTCTTTTTCCCTTCTATAATAGCCACTTTAACAAACTTTCGGGATTTATCGGAAATTGTAATCGAAGCAGGCCTTGTCTTTGTCTTGATCTGGTGAATAAAAAATCCCTTGGCTATCCTTTTTAGATCAATTTCTTCCAGGGGCTTGTCAATTTCTACGAGATATTCTTTTCTTACCTTGAAGTCAGGCCCGGTCAGCTTATGAGCAAGGTCTCCGTCATTTGTAAGAATAAGAAGACCTTCAGTGTCCTTATCGAGTCTCCCCACCGGGACGACACCGCTTCTTATGTATTTTTCGGGCAGAAGGTCCATTACCGTGGCTCTCCCCTTTTCATCACTGAGTGTAGTGATATACCCCCTTGGTTTGTTAACCATTAGATAATAAAGCTTTCCTATGGGGGAGAGGGTCTTCTTTTCAAATGTAACTGTATCTGATTCAGAGTCAATTACCGTGGACAGATTCGTAACAACAGTTTTATTAACTGAAATTTTTCCATCCTTAATAAGTTCTTCGACCTTTCTCCTCGATCCGAGTCCGCAGAGAACGAGATATTTATTGAGTCTTACTTCCATTTTTATCCTTTTTTTCCTTTGGAGCTTTCTTCTGTTCTTTTTCCTTCTTTTCCGCCTCTTTCTCATCATCAGTCTGGGGGTCAATATTTATCTTTTTAAACATGATTTCCCCCTTCTCTGATTCTTTTGCCAGAACATAGAGAGATCCTCTTTTGAAAAATCTCAGATTATCCTTGAAGGATGTACCTTCAGAGAACACGATTGAGTTGTCATTGAAGTTGAATGTATAATCTCCCTTGATTTTTTTCTGACTCTGTTTCAGGTAGGATTTGTATTTCCCGTCCCTGTATATTTCAAGTGAATGGCTGGTAAAATCTCCAAAACGGTTAACACTCCACCATTTTCCATGGAGTGCAGTTCTCAATGTTTCGGTTTCCTTTTCCCAGAATTTCTCGAGATACTTGTCTATGTCGCTTCTGTTTGATCCGTCCAGAACCTTCAGGTGTTCTCCATATGTCCAGCCGATGATCCCGTTTTTAAGTTTAATCTTGTACCAGTAGTTTTTTGTGTTTCCAATATATTTTACTTCCTTTGAACGGTCAAGAATCTCAACTATATCACCTTTCTTCATCTGATCTACCCGGGATGAGAATATGAGCGGGTCGATTCTCAATGAAGTATTTGGAGTCAGAATTATGCCCATCCCCTGTTTTCTGTCCTTTTCAGGGTCCCATTGTTTTGATTTGTCTCCGGAACAGGAAACAAGCAGTAACAGGGCCGTCATTGATAAAATTGATTTGGTTATTTTCATGTCATACCTGCAAATGATTGATTGGTATTGAAATAAGAATGTTTGGTGGAGTTGTCAATAAGTTTCTCCAAATATGATGCGTAAAAGGCACTATAAAAAACATCTTGACTGGGCTCTGAAAAGTAATATAAACTAGTACATTATAATATCTGCAACAGGATGCCTATGGAGATAAAGAATCTTTTTGAGGATAAAGTATTCACGGTATCTAATTTCCTGACTGTTATGCGAATAGCAGCGGTGCCTTTTGTTCTTTATCATATGTATGCGGAGAGTGTGACGCAGCGCAGTGAGCACAGGACATATCAGCTGGTTTTTTTTTCGGTTATTGTTATAACCGATTTTCTGGACGGGTTCATTGCCAGATCATTTAACCAGATTTCAAAACTCGGGCAGTTCCTGGATCCTCTTTCGGATAAAATATGCCTTCTTTCCATCGGCGGAGCACTGGTGTTTTTTAAGGCATACCCCGGCTGGGTTTTTTTGGTAGCGTTGCTCAGAGAAATAATAGTGCTAGTATTGTCTGTGTTCCTTTATTCAAGACGCAGCGTTGAAGTAAGGCCCAATATTTTCGGGAAATTCGGGGTAGCTGCAATGGCCCTGTCAGCCTTTATCTACATTGCAGATTTTAATTGCTGTATTTTTTATGAATTTTTTTCAATAAAGGTAATTTCTGCATATCTGATTCTTTTATTCTATATTATTGGTTCAATATTTTATGTTAAAGACTATTTCAGGCACTGTATCACTGCTTAAGTTCTCCATATTGATAGTCCTTTTTTCCCTCAATACATCTTCATTTTCTGCTCCGAAAGATTCCGGAATAAAGCTTACTGATATTGATGGAAGAAGTTATGTATCGGTACAGGAGATAAATAATCTCACAGATGTAGATAACACCTTTGATGTCACCTTCCAGAAGGGGAAAATCTACTACAGAAGCCATTACGCGGTTTACAAGACTGGTTACTCCTCCCTGATTATTGACAACAGCCTATACAGATCGAATAACACAGTGAAGAGATGGCGCGGCGGAGTATATATTCCATCCGATGCAGTACTTTCTATTCTGAGACATTTTTTTGCAGGAAAGGATATCGCGATAAAGGGGGCGGCCATTATAATCTCCAAAAGGGAAGCTCCCTCGGGAAAAAATATTACCGCACCCGTAAATGACAAAAAGGAACGCATAGGTTTTATCATTATAGATGCCGGGCACGGAGGGAAAGACCCGGGAGCTCTCGGGAAAGGCGGTCTCCGGGAGAAGGATATTACACTGAGGCTTGCCCTGAAACTGGAGAGGGAACTAAAAAAAAGGCTTGGAAATATCAAGGTCAAGCTTACCCGCCGTTCAGACAGATTTGTAGAACTTGCTGGCCGTACTGAAATAGCCAACAGGGAGCTCAGGAAGGACTATAATGGAATTTTTGTAAGTGTCCATGTAAATGCCTCAATAATAAGCAGAATATCAGGTTTTGAGACATACTTTCTGTCGCAAAATCCTACAAATGAGGAGGCCAGAAAGACAGCTGCTCTTGAGAATAATGTCATAATACTGGAAAAAAAGAAAAAAGGTAAAAATTTTGATGATGTTGAACTTGTTGAGGCATTAATGATGACAACCCAGATACAGAAGGAGAGCGCCATGCTGGCTCAGTCTGTGCAGAATAGTCTTGATAAAAACATAAAACTCTTTAAGTCAAAGGGAGTTCACAAGGCAGATTTTTTTGTACTCAGGGGGGCTCTCATGCCTGCGGTTCTGGTTGAGGTTGGGTTTATAACAAATTCGAAGGAATCATCCTATTTAAAAAAGAGCTCCTACCAGGATAAACTCACCAGGGGAATCTCTGACGGGCTCGTTGATTTTATAAACAGGTATAATAAAACGGTGAAATAGTAGTGTATGCACTGCAGTTTTTATCTCATACTATTAAAAAATTGTTGATTGCAGGTTGCGTTTTATCTTTATATGTATGAATTACTAAAATACGGGATACATTTAATGAATATAAAGCAGTTTAAGCCTCTTCTTGAAAAACTTAGGCCGTCATCTTTAAAGGCGCTTTACGGCCGGATAAAAAGCGAGTATAACAGCGGGCCCAGAGGTAAATCCAGGGTTATTATTATATCAATATCAGCGGTTTTTGTGCTGGATTATTTTATGATTTCGTACCATGTAGGGAGCAGTATATTTAACGTTTTCCCCAAGATTCCTGTTATTGAAAGTAAAAAAATAATAAACATTTATATTCCATCTGTGAATTCAGAAAAAATCATCTCTGAAAAACGCGAAATAAAAACAGATGTAGATCCTCTTAATATGGTGAGCAAGCTTTTCAGGCTTGTCGCAAAAGGCTCATTTTATGAGAATACCGCGGTCAATGTGCCTGCCAACCTAGTCATCAAAAAGGTGTGGATTGTCAAAAGTGAATCCGGTGCGGGTAATGACTGTTATATAGATATTCTTCCTGTGATCCTTGAGAAGGATGTTCCTGTTGTCAAGGGATCTGAAAAGATGCTGAGAATCGCAGTTGAGAAAACAATTAAGGAGAATATTCCCGGTATCAACAAGGTAATGATACTGGAAAAGGGAATTCCCTTTAAACCGCTCTGGGAGATGTGACCTATTTAGGCCACTCCCCCGTAAATACCTCAACTGCAGGCCCTGTCAGAAAGACCGAATCTGTTTTTTCATTCCACTCGGTCTTTAACTCTCCTCCGAGAAGATTTATTTTCAGTTTCCTTTCTGTCTGTTTTGTCAGAACGCCGGCAACTGTTACTGCTGAGGCACCTGTGCCGCATGCAAGAGTTTCTCCGCTGCCTCTTTCCCAGGTCCTCTGCTTTACCTCCCTGGGGCTTATTATTTCGACAAATTCAACATTTGTTCTCTGGGGGAAAAGGGAATGATTTTCAATAATGGGGCCGTACTTCCTCACCGGGAAGTTGTTCACATCCTCCACATATACAACTACATGGGGATTCCCCATTGAAACGGATGTAATATTGAATTTTGTTCCGTCGTCAAGGTGGAGAATTTCATTTATAACCATGCCCGTGTCTCCCAGCATTGGAATCTTTTCCCTGCTGAGAACGGGGGATCCCATATCCACCGTGGCGGATTCAACAAGCCCGTTTTTTATTTTTAGTTTGATTTCTTTTGTCCCGCCGCATGTTTCGACATGAACAGTCTCCTTTGCGGTCAGCTTGTGATCATAGACGTATTTGGCGAAACAGCGGATTCCGTTTCCGCACATTTCGGCCTCACTTCCGTCAGAGTTGAACATACGCATTTTGAAATCAGCTATATCGGATTTCATTATGAGAATCAATCCGTCTGAACCTATGCCGAAATTTCTGTTGCTCATTTCTACAGAAAGTCTGGATGGATTTTTTATATTTCCACTGAGATCTTCAATATATACGTAGTCATTACCTGTTCCGTGCATTTTTGTGAACTTTATCATACCCGGACCTCCTCTATGTTATGTTTTTTTATAAAATTATTTGATATTTGTGTCAATCTGATGTTTATTTTTTTCCATAATAAAAGGTTATGATATGAGAAATGCCGGAAAAATCTTCATAATACCGTTTTTGTCATTGATGATCAGTTTTTTTGTTCTTCATATCGGAGAAGTGGATTTAAAGGCTGTGGCAAATGGTTGGTTTGAGAAAAAAAACGATCATTTGAGCGTCTTCAGTAAATTCCCAATACTTCTCTATCATAACATAATCCCCGATGAAGAGAAAAATAAAAGTGCATATGCTGTTAAAGTTTCACAATTTATCAGACACCTTGATGTTATAAAGGAGTTGGGCATGCGGATTGTTCCCCTTGAATATGCCCTTGGAGAAATTGCATCTGATGATCTTCAAAGGGGGAAGTATGTGGTTCTGACATTTGATGATGCCTATGAAAATTTTTATTCAGTACTTTTTCCGTTAATTAAAAAATATAAAATTCCGGTTACTCTTTTTGTTTATACAGATGGGATCGGGTTAAGTGGAAAAAAGGTACTTACGTGGAAGAAGCTCAGGGAGATGGCCGGGTCCGGCTATGTTGACATTCAGTGTCATTCCAGGAGACATGTTGATCTCATCAGTATGTCTTCCGGTGGGGACAGCCCTAAACGGCTCTATGATGAGATTTTTAATTCAAAGAGAATTATTGAACTGCAGCTGGGCAAACCTGTGAAATATTTTGCCCTTCCCTATGGAAGATACGGGGATGATACGCTGCTTTCCCTTAAACTGGCGGGCTATTCAAGAGTTTTTACTACAGATTTTGGGAGAAACAATCTCTTTACGAACAATTTTGCCATAAAACGGCATCATATAAAAAGCAGTTATAGCGATGAGGTATTTAAAAGCACTATTAAATGATATATTTCTTGACAAATTATCATTTAATCTTTCTCTATTTTATAGAAATAATTCAAAGGTTTGTCTATGAAGTTAAAAATGACATTTATTCCATTCATCGTAGTTTTTTTAATATTTCTTTCTTTCTCTGCAGCCAGTGCAGCTGAAAAGATTGATAATGAAAAAATACAAACCTTCAGGGGTGTGAAAGGCAGATGGATACATTCAGATGGAAAAGATAAATTAAAATACTATATTTCAGTTTATGGAGCTGATTATTCTGACATAGTAAATCTGAACGGGCAGAATTATGCCAGAAACAGTTCAATTTTTATTCCCTTTTCCGAGAAATATATTATGTATCTTAAAGAAAAGGGCTGCTCAATGGAAGAGGACAACGGAGAACAGTTCCTCTGGCCCATACGTAATTTTGACAGGATCACATCTGCATTTGGTGATAGATTCAGAGGTTTCCATGTGGGAATAGATATACCTGCCGGTAAAGGAATACCAATTGTTGCTGTTCAGAGCGGCGTTGTTAAGATCTCCAAGTTTATGGAGGGGTATGGGAATACCGTATGGATTGAACATAGAAAGAATTTTACGTCAAGATATTGCCATGCCTCAGAACTTCTGGTAAAAGAAGGGGAACTTGTAAGAAAGGGGCAGGTTATTGCTCTGGTAGGAAGTACAGGAAATTCAACAGGTCACCATCTTCATCTTGAAATAAGATGCTGTGGAGTACCGCTTAATCCCCTTGATTTTTTGCCATACAGCTCAAGAGTCAAGGAATCTCAGTATATGAAAACTGTTGGTAAATAAAAAAATTTTCATTATAGTTGTCTGATACAAAAAAAGAACCGGTTAATTCCGGTTCTTTTTTTGTATATATTCTGGTTTGTTTATTTTGAGGAATCAATTACACGTTTTGATTCGTTATCCATTATGATAAGGTCATCAATGAGTTTGGGGATCTCAACATCAAGTTTGTCGAATTCCTTGAGGATTATTTGTTCCTCTTCCGGGCTGCCTTCATATGCTATTTTTGTAAGGTCACCAATAAGACCTTTTATGTTTTCCTGTTTGTTTCTGAATATTAAGAGGATATTCGGTCCTGAGTGGAATCCCCAGTGAAAACCATCTCCCATTTCAACGGAGAGTGTTTCTGTTATTCCGTCTCCGTCCGCATCCTGGGCAAAGTATATTTTCCCGTCCGGTGTTTGGGCAGAGGCAGTTATTGAATATTTTGTGGGGCCGTTATCATTGAGTTTTTTGGGAATGGGTTTTCTGATAACTCGTAGATTAGAATCTTTTCTGTTTATCATGAGCCCCTTGAATATGGAAACGTGTTTTTTTATAAAACTGTCACGCGTTTTTGTGTAGAACTCCACAAATTTTTTCCCTATGGTCTCCTCACTCTGTCCCGGAACAACTTCCTTTCTCATGAGTTCAACACGCCTGTCTGTAACTCTTATATAGTCCGGAATTCCGTTTATCTGCCTTTCCCATAATGTATTGGATATGAGCCTGTTTTCCATCTCCTTGATTACCCTGTTCTGCTCGACAATTTTAGGATTATCGTATCCGTCTTTAAACATATACATTTTCTTGTCTTTTACAAGAAGCAGGGTGGCTATGGATGTATCAACCGACTGATGCTCCTCCGGGTCTATTACATATTCGATCTGCTGATATGTTATTCTGTCTGTTTTGTATGTTGATACATCATCAAGTTCCAGCACTTTGAAGTTAATTTCCCTGGACATGACAGGCATCATGAAAACAGCTGTCAGTATAAATGCCAGCGATATAACTCTTAATCTTCCATTAAACATTGTTCCCTCCATGAGGCTTTCAAGATAAAATAAATAAATCCTTCCAAATAATTATAGAATTTTTTATAACTTTTTGTCAAATATTTTACTTCCTACTTTAATATATTAAAATTATAACGTTTCCAAATCAAAAAAATTGTTCTTTTCACGGGGTTATTCGTCAAAAAATCCCTCTTCATCATCAACTGAATCTGTATTTTTTCTTCTTTTTTCTCTTTTCCATCTTGCCTTGTCTGTCTTTGTCCATGATTCAACAACATGCCTTGAAATGGTCTCCTCAATGCTTGTTCTGTTTTTGCGTGCGGGCTTGTTTTTTTTGACGTTTTTGTTTCTCTTGTTTTTTGATTTATATTCCTCCATCTCCTTGAGGGTAAGGGACACCTCTGTGTCTGTGAAAGTCTTTAAAGGTGTGACGCTGTTTTTGCCGGCAGCAACTGAATCAGCTATCTGTGATATCATTTTTTTATTAATCAGGTCATCCATGAAGTTTTTGTGGACAGGTACGGAAAAAAAAGCCTGGGAAATAACGGCTGTCGCAGATGTTAGAGCCGAAGAAGATCCCCCGAGCCGTGCAGTTTTATAAATGATATCCTGATCCGCTTTATTATAATGGTTCATGAGAACTGCATAGAGAAAGATCAGGGAGGGATTGTCGACAGTTGCCCGGATAAGGTGTGATCCTGATCTTTTGTTTTCATCATCTACGATAGATCTTTCTGAATTTTCAATATCCCTTTCGCCAAAGGCCTTTTCGAGCGATCCTGTCAGAAATTCTGCTTCCTTAAGAAAATAGTCCGGGTTGAAACCGTGACTGAAAATTACTGACTGGGAATCTGCAATATCCCTGATGCAGTTTTTCAGCATGTTGACGATTGTTGAGGAGAAATCGCCGTTCTCCTGCTTGTTCCTGAGCTGTTTGCCTGTGATATAACAGAATAGAAAGGATGCGGTCAGGGATCTGCAGTCTTCGGAGAAGAGTTTCATGAAAGATAAAAAACCGTCGAGAAACTCTGAGAATGAACCTTTCATGGTCGAAAGGGGAAGGGATATTGGAATCAGGCGGGATGAAGCTGTTCTGTCTGTCTCCAGGATGTGATAGTCTCCAGCGGTTGCGATGAGAATTTCTTCCGCTCTCCCGGGATTTCTGAAAAATGAGTCCGGCCTTTCGGGTAATACTGGCAGATTCCTGATGTATCTTTTGAATCCTTCGACATCGGTGTGGTTTCTTTCCCTGAACATGAAAATAATCAGTATAAACTGGCTTATGGATGAATAGAGGCCGGGTTTTTTCCATTTTTCCATGTTCCCCTTTAACGCATCTGTTGTGTCGGGGAATTCGCTGTGGTTCCTGAAAAAGCTGTCTATGTGGCCCTTTTTCATCCCCTCAAAGACATATCCCGCTGCATCTCCTGCAATGGCGGATTTGATGATTTCAGAAAGTGCTTCAGACATCCGGTTTTCTCCTTCATAATAAAATGGCTGCTGGTTCGCCGCTGCCCCGACGTTTATATTTAAATAATTTTAGTTGATTAATAAAGCGTTTTATCTATATTTTAGTATATCCGTGGGAGGGGTTATTATGTACAGAAAAATTATTATTCCTTTGGCTGTATTTTTCATTGTCGGAGTAATGGACTGCTCAAAGGGCAAAAATGAAGAATATGCCATGATAACATTCATGCTGGGAGACGTTAAGAAGAATAACGTTGAAGCCCATATTGGTGATACAATACGGAAAGATGATGTTCTGAACACTGCAGAGGACTCCTTCTGTGATGTGAAAATCGGCGGTTCACTCATAAGGGTAAAGGCAAATTCCAATGTTGTCATCTCCTCCCTCCTTAATGAATCGGGAATTGAAAACACGGAAATAGGCCTGAAAAACGGCCGCATGCTCTGTAAGCCGAGAAAACTGCTGAAATCCGAAAAGTTCCTGATAAAGACCCCTACAGCGGTAGCGGGTATCCGGGGGACACAGTTCTCCGTGGAGGCTGACAAGCTGAAGACTACAAGAATAAAGGTTTTTGAGGGAAAAGTCAAGGTTGTGAAAAGGGTTAAACTCCTTGAGTCCAGGGTCGATGAAATTGTGGAACTTGCACCTACTATAAATAAGGAAGAGAAAATAATTATTACGGAAAAGGATGTAAAAAAAGCGGAAGATGCGGTGGAAAAAACACTTAAAAGGGAGACTGCTTCAGGTAAGTCCCAGGAAGATGTTCTTTCAAAGGTGGTTTCGGTGAATAAAAATGATCTCATCGTAAAGAGAGATGACATCCAGAAATTTGCGGCAACTGAATTTGCCAGCGAGAACAGGGAAATAATTGAGGTGAAGGAGAAGCCCAAACCTGTTATAGTTAAGATACAGAAGGTAATAGAGAAAACAATGACAGAGCCGAAACCGGAGGGAAGGCTTCTTGTTACAAGATATGAT
>QKCL01000087.1 GCA_003246895.1 Spirochaetota bacterium
GGGGCATCAATGCATGCACATTAATCCTTAAAAACAAAGGAATTAATATAAATTAAATTTTGTAAAAAAATTTACACAAAATTTCAGGAGGAATTTGATGGAATACTTAGGACTTTCTTACTTGGCAGCTGGACTTGGTGCAGGCCTTGCAGTAATAGGTGCTGGTCTTGGTATCGGAAAACTTGCTGCTGCTGCTCTTGAAGGAACAGCTCGTCAGCCTGAAGCTGGTGGTCATTTAAGAACTACTATGATTATTGCAGCTGCTCTTATAGAAGGTTTTACTTTCTTCGCACTGGTTGTAACTTTCATGCTTGCTGTTCAGGCTCCAAAAGAAGCTCCAACTGCTGCTAAAGCTCCAGTTGAAAAAACAACTAAGTAATTGTTGCTTAGGTAACTGGTAGGTTATTATGCAAGCTATACAGGAAGGTTTACTCAAGGTTGATCCGGGCTTGATGCTCTGGACTGTAATAACATTTGTAATACTGGTGTTGTTACTCTGGAAAACAGCCTGGAAACCTGTTGTTGAAGCTCTTGATTCGAGAGCAGAAAAGGTCCGAAATGATCTTGAGGCTGCTGACAGGAACAGACTGGAAGCTGAAAAGCTTTTGGCTCAACATAAAGAAATGATGGATAATGCTAGAAGCGAAGCCGCTAGAATTATTTCTGAAGGTAAAGCTGAAGCTGATAAACTAAAAGATGAGATCATTGCAAAAGCCAGTTCAGATGCAAAAAGTCTTTCAGATAAAGTTAAAAGAGAGATTGAAGTTGCTAAAGATAAGGCATTGTCAGATATTAAGGCTGAAGTTGTCACTCTTTCTACAGAGATAGCTTCTAAAATAATAAGCAAGAACCTTAATCCTGATGATCAAAAAGATCTTGTAGAAAAGACTCTTAATAAAATCGAGACAGTTCAGTAACCTGGACTGTCCGTTTTAAAATTAAAAGAGAAGGTAAATCAAAGTGGCTGTAAATGATGTAGCTCGAGTGTATGCTGGTTCGTTGTTTGATATTGCAGAGGAAAGAAAAACCCTCGAAACAACTGAAGAAGAGTTGAAAGTTCTTTCTGAAATTTTTGCAGAAGAGGATGATTTTAGAAATTACCTGTCAGCTCCCGGGATTTCAATTGAATCCAAGAAGGAATTTATTAATAAAATTTTCGCCGGTAAATTATCAGAAACGACAGTTAATTTTTTGAACTTATTAATCGATAAAAACCGACAAGCCGTGATCGGTGAAATTTATGAAGCATTTATAGAGTTAAGCGATATAGCTAATAACAGGCAGCGGGTAACTGTTGTGACTCAGTCTAGTCTTGATGATTCATTACGTGAAAAGATAAAATCTGATATAAGCAGAAAAACAGGTAAAGAGATCCTTCTTAGGGAAGAAGTTGATGAATCCATATTTGGCGGAATTATAATTAAAATAGGCGACCTTGTAATTGATGGATCATTATCAAAAGGTTTACAGAATATAAGACGTAATTTATTAAATAGTAAAGTCAGGAGCGAAGTGGCTTATGAAGATTAAGACGGAAGAAATTAAATCCATAATAAAAAGAGAGATAGAAGGCTATAAATCTGAACTTGATGTCAGTGAAGTGGGAACTGTTATTCAGGTTGGTGATGGTATAGCAAAAATTCATGGTCTTACAAATGCCATGGCCGGAGAGATGCTGGAATTCTCAAATGGAGTTCAGGGTATGGTACTGAACCTTGAAGAAGATTCCATAGGTGTGGCAATACTTGGTGATTATCTCGAAATACAGGAAGGGGACTCTGTTAAGAAATTAAACAGGGTTCTTGCTGTTCCTGTTGGAGATGCTCTGCTGGGAAGGGTTGTTACTCCACTTGGAGAACCGCTGGATGGGAAAGGACCAATCAACACTGACCAGATGAGACCTGTTGAGTTTATGGCTCCTGGTATTGCAGACAGACAGCCTGTTCATCAGCCGATGCAGACTGGTATCAAATCAATTGATGCAATGATTCCGGTCGGTAGGGGACAGCGTGAGCTTATAATCGGGGACAGAAAGACAGGAAAAACTGCAATTGCCATTGATACAATTATAAATCAAAAAGGCAAAGGCGTTATCTGTGTTTATGTTGCCGTAGGCCAGAAAGGTTCGACTGTTGCCGGTATTGTTGAAAAACTCGAAGAAAACGGTGCAATGGATTATACTATTGTTGTTGCAGCAAATGCATCATCTCCTGCACCGCTTCAGTACATTGCTCCATATGCTGGAACAGCAATGGCTGAATACTACATGTATGATAAAAATGGTCACACGCTATGTGTGTATGATGACCTTACAAAACAGGCAAATGCCTATAGAGAGTTGTCACTTCTTTTAAAAAGGCCTCCGGGACGTGAAGCATATCCTGGTGATATCTTCTATTGTCACTCAAGGCTTCTTGAAAGAGCTGCAAAACTTTCTGATGACCTGGGAGCAGGAAGTCTTACTGCGTTACCGATTATTGAAACCCAGGAGGGTGAGGTTTCTGCTTACATTCCGACTAACGTAATTTCAATTACAGACGGTCAGATATATCTCCAGCCTAACCTGTTTGCATCAGGTGTCAGACCTGCTGTTGATGTTGGTATCTCTGTATCACGTGTTGGTGGTGCGGCTCAGATCAAAGCAATGAAAAAGTATGCAGGTTCACTGAGACTTGACCTTGCTCAGTTCAGGGAGCTAGAAGCTTTTGCACAGATGGGTACAGAACTTGACCCTGCAACACAGAGACAGCTGGACAGAGGTATGAGACTGGTTGAAATCCTGAAACAGGGACAGTATTCTCCTCTGGAAGTTGAAGATCAGGTAGCTATCATATATGCAGGAACACAGGGATTCCTTGATAAGGTTCCAGTAGAATGTGTTAAGGATTTTGAGGCAAAATACCATAAATATTTACACGAGTCTCATAAAACTATTCTTGATGATATAAAAACATCAGGAGCCTTAAACAACACTGAAGAGTTTGATAAGATTATATCTGAATTTGTAAAAAAATACCTGGAAACTGTTGCATAACAGTAATAAGGATTAAACAGTGGCTAATCAAAGAGATATAAAACAAAGAATAAAATCTGTAGGTAATACCAGAAAGATTACCAGCACGATGGAAATGGTTTCAACTGCCAAGATGAAGAAAATGCAGACTCGTCTTGAACAGTCTAAACCTTATGAAGAAAAAGTATCTGAAATTATTAAAAATCTTATTTCTTCAGGTTCTGAAACTGCAGATCATCCTTTATTCTCTGCTAATAATAATCCCAGGAAGATCCTTATTCTTCAGATTACCGGGAACAGAGGACTTTGTGGTAGTTTTAACACCAAGGTCATTGAGAATACAGTGAATTTTCAGGACAAGATGATAGAGAGCGAAAAAGAAGTTCTTCTATATGTAATAGGAAAGAAGGCTATTTCCTATTATAATTTTGTAAATCAGGAAATGATGAAATCAGGTGCTAATCTTGAAGATAAATTTTCATTTGAAGACGCTTCAAGGATAAGTGATGAAATTACAGGGTATTTCCTCAATGGTGAGGTGGATGAGGTTTACGTTTCATATACAAAGGTTAATTCAAGCGTTAATCAGCAGCCTGAAATATTTAAATTGTTGCCGATTGCTTCTGATAAACTTCAGAATAAAAGCACAAAAAACGAACTGGTTACTGATTATATTTTTGAGCCTGACCCGCAGAATATTTTTTCATATGTACTGCCGCTTTACCTGAAAGTAAAGCTGTATACATGTTTTCTGGAATCTGCATTTTCTGAGCAGTTTGCCAGAAGGGTGGCCATGAAAAATGCTACTGATGCAGCGAAAGATATGATTTCTGAACTATCAATTACCTATAACAGAGCCAGACAGGATAAGATTACTACTGAACTTACTGAAATTATAGGTGGAGCAGCAGCTCTGGGATAAATGATAAAATAGCTATTTAAGGAGTAGTACTATGAGTGAAAATGTTGGGAAAGTAGTACAGGTAATAGGGTCTACCCTTGATGCCGAATTCCCGGATGGGAAATTACCTGAAATCTATAACGCGCTCATACTTGAAACAGAGGTAATGGGTGAAAAGATAAAACTTGTCAGTGAAGTACAGCAGCACCTTGGCGGCAACAAGGTCAGAGCTGTTGCACTTGCTTCTACTGATGGAGTAAAAAGAGGTACTGATATCGTTGATACAGGTGCACCGATTTCTGTGCCGGTAGGTGAGGAAACTCTGGGAAGAATTTTTAACCTACTTGGTGAGCCTGTTGATAAAGCGGGTCCTGTTAATTCTAAGGAGACAAGACCAATACACCAGGAGCCGCCTGCATTCGAACAACTTGAACCAAAATCTGAGCAGTTTGAAACAGGGATCAAGGTTATTGACCTTCTTGCTCCTTACATTAAGGGGGGTAAAACAGGTCTGTTCGGCGGTGCAGGAGTTGGTAAAACAGTTATTATTATGGAACTTATTAACAACGTTGCCCAGCAGCACGGTGGTTATTCCGTATTTGCCGGTGTTGGAGAGAGAACAAGGGAAGGTAATGACCTTTGGCTTGAGATGACCGAGTCAGGGGTAATAAATAAAGCCTGTCTATGTTACGGACAGATGAATGAACCGCCAGGAGCAAGACTAAGGGTTGCACTTTCAGCTCTTACTATGTGTGAATATTTCAGGGATATGTCTGGAAGTGATGTACTGCTTTTCATTGATAATATATTCAGATTCTCACAGGCGGGTTCAGAGGTTTCTGCGCTTCTTGGAAGGATGCCTTCTGCTGTTGGATATCAGCCTACACTTGCCTCAGAGATGGGTAAACTGCAGGAAAGGATTACATCAACAAAGCATGGTTCAATTACATCTGTTCAGGCTGTATATGTACCTGCCGATGACCTTACAGACCCTGCTCCTGCAACTGCGTTCATACACCTGGATGCGCAGACTGTACTTTCCAGACAGATTGCTGAGAAGGGCATTTATCCAGCGGTGGATCCTCTAGAGTCTACTTCAAGATTGCTTGCGCCTGAACTTGTCGGTGCTGATCACTATGATGTTGCCATGGAGGTAAAAAGAATTCTCCAGAGGTATAAAGACCTTCAGGACATTATAGCAATTCTTGGTATGGATGAACTTGCAGAAGAGGATAAACTTCTTGTACAGAGAGCCAGAAAGATAGAGAGATTCCTGTCTCAGCCATTCTTTGTAGCGGAACAGTTTACCGGTATGGCAGGAAAATATGTAAAACTCAGTGATACCATCAAGAGTTTTAAAGGCCTCATTGCAGGAGAATTTGACAACCTGCCTGAACAGGCTTTTTATATGGTTGGAACAATAGAAGAAGCTATTGAAAAGGCAAAATCTCTTACAGGAAATAACTAATGGAAAAGTTAATAAACTGTAGCATTCTTACTCCGGAGAGACTGATATACGAAGGTAATATAAATTCGGCAATAGTTCAGGCTGATGATGGAGAGATGGGATTTCTCTATAATCATGCGCCTCTGGTGTCAAGACTGGGTATAGGAGAAATCAGGCTTACAATGGCGAATGCTGAAAGGTTTTTTGTTGTTGAAGGCGGCCTGGTTGAGATTAATGCTAATAAACTGATTATACTTGCCGAGAATGCCATTCCAAAAGAAGAACTTAATGCAGCTGAGCTTGAACAGAAGATCTCAGAGCTTGAAAAAACTTCTTCTGAGGCAGGACAGTATGCATTGAGTCCTGAAACTGTAAAACTCAGAGCAAGATTAAAGTTATCAAAGAAATAAGTAGTATAGTTTAATAAAATAAAAAAAGGAATGCTCCTGAGGCATTCCTTTTTTTATTAATAATGGCAATATTTGCCGATAATCATAATGATATCATAATTTGTACATTTACCGGTGGATATGAGTAATACCCTTGACATTGAAAACAAGAAAATTGCTGATCAGTTGGCACTTTCAAATGAATTGAAGAAGAAACTTCCTCAAGATCTTGATATAAGTGAAATCGGAAAAATTAATCTCTTTGAGGCAGAAGAAATTGCTAATGAAGAAATAATGATTTTAACGGAGAAGGATTTCCTTGAAGATCTTGAGAATCTTGAAGTCTTGAAGTTTGAGAAGCATTTAGATAAACACGTATTAGAGTCTCTACCTGAAGAAAATGAAGTAATAATATCTGAAAAAGATGATTCTCTACAGGTTTCAAAAGACATTGAAAGTGAAGTTCATGATGAATTACCTCAGGATGATCAAACTGAAATCGGAAAGGGTGAAATTTTTCTTCTTGAAACGGAATTGCCTAAAAGTGATAGAATAACCACAGAGAATGACAATGCGGTAAATGATAAATTAACTTCAGATCATATCGATGATACTGCACAGAATTTTATTCCTGAATATGAACTTGAAAGAATTGATGATATAATCTATATTGATGATGAAATGTCTGATACCAAAGAGGATGACATTTCTAAAAGTAAAGATAACTCAACTATTTATAGCACAGAATTCAGAGACCTTGAATCTGTTCCGTCCAAATTAAAAACCAGAGATAAGGGGACAGTAGTTGAACCGGATAATGTTGCCGATTTTGCTCTTCTTGGAGACGGGGATATAGAATTTATTGATAACTCTATAATAAAAGATGATTTTGGACGATTTATACTTGAGATAGATGACTATACTGGCTTTAAAAATTCGGGTCAAAGTGAAGCAGAAAAGTTGTATGGAATTGAGACAGATGAGCTGAAAGAATTCGAAAATCAGATGTTCAGTTCGGAATATGAAAAACAGCAGTATAATGATGTAGATGCTGTGCTGAGTTTTTTTGAACGGTCGGGGCCTGAGGAGAAGCATACAAAATATATTAGTAACGATGAAAAAAGTTTTGATGAATCTGAAATTATATCAATTGAAAGTGATATTACTTCAGCCAATGCAATTGTAATTGAGGAGGATGTTTCTGATATCTATGAAGAACTTGAAATCAGGTATGGTTCTTCAGATGTTGAATCTCATTCTTATTCTGAAACTTTAACAACAGATGCTAATGTCGAAAGTGAAATACACTCTGGAATTGAAGAGTATCACGGTACTGATGATGGAGATATTATAATTGATATAACTGACAGTGTAATAATTCTTGAGGATTATGCTGAAAGGGAAAAATTTACTGATAGGTTTCCTGATAAGAAAGAGGACCTTAATAAACTTTTTACATATCTCGATGGATTATTTGAAAAACTCCCGGAAGATGTAATAATGAAATTTGCAGATTCTGAGTACTTTGATCTTTATATGAAAGTAATAAATGAAATGGATTAGAAAATGGGACTTTTAGAAAAAGCTCTAAAGTATAAGAAAAATTTAAATACTGAAGGAAAGCAGACCCTCATTGATAAAATAGCAGGGCCTGCCGAGACAGAGCGTAATATCACAAAGCCGGATATTATTAACTTTAAAAATATTGATTTGTTAGATGAATATGAGAGTACTAATCAAAAAAATAATGATATACTGCATCTTTCAGAAGAGGATATAACAGAGGTTGTTCTTGACGATGACAATATTTCAAAGGTTGAAGAAGAAATTGTTTTTTTGGATGATGATTCAGTAGTTGTTAATGGAGAAAATAAAATTTCAGATCATTTTGATCTGGCAGAAGATGAATTTAATTTTGATGAATATGATGATTATCATGTATTATATGAAATATTTAAGGATTTAATTAAGTGTGAAACACCTGAACAATTATATGATGTAATCTCATTTTCAGTAATGGGGCAGCTTGCAGTATCTTCCGTATCGGTGCTGATTCCTGATGATAGTGATTATATAAAAATAGCACATTCAACCGGTATTAATGTTACCGAGCCGGTGAGCTGGAGTAAAAACAGAGGTATTTTTTCCAAAATTGTTTTAACCAGAGAAATTGTAGATCTGGATAATTATAAGGATGATAAGGATTACCGGGAAGATTATTACAGGTTTATTTCCGTAGATGGTAGGCTGATTTCTCCCATTTTCAGTGGCAATAGCATAAATGGAGCCCTGTTGCTGGGCGAAAAAATTGAAAATGGTATTTATTCCAAAATGGATTATATTTTTATTCAAAACATTACCCAGATGTTTAAAATTGCATTGGAAAAAATATCCAGGTTTAATGATGTTTCCTCCAAATTTGAAATACAATCAGATGAAAGAGGTGTATTTGATGATGTTGAAGCGATCCAGGATGGTTTGAGCGGAGTAAGAAACAAATATGATTTTCTTCAATACATCAGAAAATCATTCAGCGATTTAGGTGTTAAGGTATTTTCTATTTTTACATATAATACTGATTTTGATATATATGAGCCTGAATTGTTTGAGGAAGACAATGTACTCGGCATAAACAGAGAAGAAATAAGAATTAGTTATGATGACCATCTTGTCAGATTGCTTCAGACCAGGAAAACACCAGTTGCCATTGATAACTTTACAGAATCCGAGGTCTTAACAGAAATATATGGCAAGAGAAGAATTGAGCAAATGAAGCATTACATAGTTTATCCATTTGTTTTTTCAGGAGAAATTCCAGGGTTTATTGTTATTAACGATATAGAAGAAAATATTCATATTGATGAAATTGATATCAGGATGAGAAAAATAGTTAAGTTTCTTTTTCCATATTTTAATGAATTTCATATTTTTGAGAATAATAAAATAAAGCCCGGAGCAATAAATAATGGTGAATACCTGTATCTGGAAAAGAAGTTTAATGACTGTAAAAAAATTAATGCGCCATTCAGTATGGTAAAAGTTTTTTTTACAAATACAGGCATTATTAAGGCGGATAATGGATCGGAACTGGTCTTCAAATGGTTACAGGTCGCAGAAAAAGCAATTCTTAACAAATTGTCAGCAAATGATGCAATTTATAAATCCGGTATGGACAGGTATATACTGATACTGCCGGGGAAAGATAAAAAGTACATCTCAAATATAGCAGCTGTACTAAAGAAAGAAATACAGGAAAACACAGAGTTTAACCTGTCCTATATTGCAGTCACTGGCGGAGTGGATGGAAATGATATCTTTGATTTAATGGAACTTCTTAATTAATAAATTTTATCTATGTTTGTTTACCAAACGAAATCAATCGGATTTATAGCTTTGCCATGTCTGAAAATAGTGTAGTGCAAATGAGGCCCTGTTGATCTGCCTGTTGAGCCAACAAGTGCAACTGGCTGATCCTTTTTTATCCACTCACCTGTATCTACAAGAATTTTGCTGCAGTGGCCGTAAAGAGAAGTGTACCCATCTGCATGCTGTATTATTACTGTGTTTCCAAACCCGCCTTTCCAACCGGTAAAAAATACCATACCTTCTTTCGCTGCTCTGATTTCAGTTCTCATGGGGGCTGCAATATCAAGGCCATTATGAAATTCCATTCCCTCTAAAAAAGGATTAACCCTTTCTCCAAACATTGATGTGTAGTAACCATTTTCAAGAGGATTTGAAAAATAGTTCATATAGGAATAAAGTTTTGAAATATCATCATTCACTACAACAGGTTTAATATCGCTGATGAAGACCATTCTGACATCATGAGGTGAAAATAGTCTGAAAATGCCTGATCGATAAACTGATAAAATGTCATTACTGACTTTAGATTCGTTTTTTTTAATAATTTTTTTTAGATCACTGAAGCTGTCAAAAAATATTATTGAACCGTTGGAGGACGGGATAACAAGTTGCTTTATAGTTCTAATATCCAGATTCTTTAAATGAGGGTTGGCAGAAATAAGGGTCTGTACTGTAATGCCAAATCTTTTTTTTATGGTCCAGATTGTTTCGTTTGGCATTACATCATGAACTGTAAGAGTTGCTCCGGTTTCATATGGATAATTTCTTACAAATTGCATATATGCATTTTCAGAGGTAAAGACAGGATAGCCATTTTTCAGTATATAATCTTCTTTATTAACAGATATAGTTTTAGTGAATACGTATGTATAGATATTGCCTGATACTAATATAAAAACAAGGGAGGCTGCAGCGATGAGTATGTAAAGTTTTAGTTTATGTATCTGATAAACTGTCGGCATATTCATGATTTTTCACCAAGTTCTTTTGATTTTAGTGTACCAGCCTCAATAGCATCAATTATGATACCATTGAAGCCTGCTCTTTCCAGCTTGTGAACTCCTTCGATAGTAGTCCCGCCCGGGGAAGTGACTTTATCCCTCAATGAAATTGGATTGTCCGAATTACCAAGAATCATTTTTGCAGAGCCAAATACAGTTTGAGCAGAAAGCAGTAAGGCCTGATCCCGATTTAAACCCATCTTAACGGCTCCGTCAGCCATTGCCTGAATGAATGTGTAGACATATGCAGGGCCGCTTCCTGAAACACCTGTAACCGCATCCATCAGTTTTTCTTCAACGGTAATTACCCTGCCTATGCTTGAAAAAAGGTGAGTAACGTTTTGCATCTCTTCAGAAGTAATATTCTCATTGGCAGAAACGGCTGTCATTCCTTCGCCAACAAGTGATGGGGTGTTGGGCATGGCGCGTACTATTTTTTTATCAAATCCGGTTCCGGTTTCTAAATTTTTAATTTTGACTCCTGCTGCAATTGATATTATCACTCCACTGTAATTTGTGAGGTGTTTTAGTATATCATTCACCTGAGCGGGCTTTACAGCTATAATCAGATAGTCTGAATTATCTATACATTCATCAATGAATTCTGCAGAAGAAATATTGTAGGAATCTTTTAAAGAAATAACTTTTTCTTTAAAACAGTCAAACACTGTTATATTTTCAGGAGAGATTGTTGACACAAGACCTGAAATAATGGCAGATCCCATATTGCCTGCTCCCAGAATCCCGATTTTGATTTCATTAGCCATTTATATTACCTGCATCCAAATATTGAAGAACCTATCCTGACTATTGTGGAGCCGCATTCAACTGCAATCCTGTAATCACCACTCATGCCCATGGATAATTCCCGTAATTCTAAATTGTAAGCCCTGTTTATCTCGGTAAGAAGACCCTGCGCTCTCAGAAAGGAGGCTCTTATTACCGATTTATCATCAGTGTATGGAGCAACAGTCATAAGCCCCATAAGCTTAAGATTTTTATACTTCAGAATCTCTCCTGCAATGGATATAATCTCATCCGGATTTGCACCGGTCTTTGTCTCTTCAAATGAAGTTTTAACCTGAAGAAGAATATTCTGAGTCTTGTTTATCTTTTCAGCTTCTATATTCAGCTTCCCGGCAGTGCTGACTTTTTCTATTGAGTGAATCATGTTAAAAAGCTGGACAGCCTCTTTGCATTTATTGGACTGTAACTGTCCTATAAGGTGAAACTCAAAATTTCCTGTTAATTCAGAAATTTTCTGTTTAGCTTCCTGAATCCTGTTTTCGCCAAAGAGAGAAATCCCGGAATCAATAGCTTCCTGGACATTGTGTGAAGAGAATGTCTTGCTTACTGCAAGGATCTTGATATCTTCGGGATCTCTTCCGCATGATCTGGCAATGTTTGTGATATCATCTACTATCTTATTATAGTTATCTATTATGGTCATGTATTAATAATTGCACCAGAGTCATGTATCGTTAAATTATCAGGAAAAAGGAGAGTGAATTCATATGCACCAATCTCCTTAAAATTTTTAATATGTACATACTCAAATGTAAAGAAGATTTCTCTGTTGCATAGTTTACTGAGCTGTTTATTCATGACTTTTTTTATCATGAACAGACCGACATTTGAAAGACCGGTATAAACAGTGGAATTAATACTTCCTTCACAGAATTTGAAAAAATTTTCGTTGGTGGTTTCTGCCTGGATTTTTTCAAGAATACGGTCGTTGTGAAATTTTGAATAGGGAGCGTAATTTCTTACCTTTAATATGTCATATTTGAGAGCAGTATCTTTTTCAAGCCACTGATTTACTGCTATTTCCAGCAGTGCACCGTAGTTTTTTTTACCGTAATATTCATCGGGGTGGCATTTGCCATTTTCTACATCGAGCCTTTTCTCAATAGCGTAGGATGATTGTATTGCGTTATTGAGAAGTTCGTGAAGAACGACATTATTCAGAAAACTCTCTTCAATAGAAAAAAACGGCATCGATTCACAGAGAAAATTTATTACATTTTTTTTCAGACTATCCCTGTAAGAGCAGAAGGACTCGTCGATTTTTTTTCTGTTTTGAAACGTTCCCCAGGATGGGAACGAGGGGACATTGTAATAAAAGCGCTGTCTAAGCCCGCTTCTCGTATAAGATATGTCATCATATTCAAGAGAATTGTCAATATGATGTTTTTTTATAATATGAGTACTTGCGTTATCGAAGAAAAGATTGTGCCGGTTCCTTTGAATCAGGGACGCAATGAGGCATGGAGGACTGGATTCCTTTGAATAATCAAAAATATTATCAATCATAGTCTCCATATTTTATCTCTATAATATTATTTTCCCAATGTCAAATTAAAAATCAACCGGTAATATTTTTAAATATTTCGGCAAAACATGGGAAAATATTGAACTTTTAATTGACCTTACAAAAATTTTTTTTGTAATGTACTTATATAGGTTCATCCGTATGAAAATAGCAATATATGACTCAGGTATCGGGGGAATGACTGTCCTCCATGAAGCACTTAAAATACTCCCAAATGAAGAGTATATATACTACTCTGACTGTAAAAATGCACCCTATGGCACCAAGGATAGAGAAACTGTTTTAAAACTTATTTCTGATTCTGTCGATTTCATTGCAGGCCAGAATATTGATGCACTTGTTGTGGCATGCAATACTGCAACAAGTGTTGCAATCAGTTTTCTAAGGGCCAGATACAGTTTCCCGATTCTGGGCATGGAGCCTGCTGTAAAACCCGCTGTTGAAAGAGGGGGATCCAGAAAGATCCTTGTAATAGCTACTGAATTAACCCTTAAAGAGGAGAAGTTTTACAATCTTATTCAAAGGGTAGGGAATGAGGCATTGATTGACCCTCTGCCTGCTCCCGGTCTTGTTGAATTTGCGGAAAAGTGCATATTTGACAGCGCCACCGTCAAAACCTATCTGAGTGAAATACTCTCTAACCGTAATCTGAGTGAATATGGGACAGTTGTTCTTGGCTGTACACACTTTCCTTTTTTTAGACCGGTAATAAGTGATATTTTTGGAGGAGAAGTCGCTATCCTTGACGGAGGGGAAGGGACAGTCAGGCATCTTGTAACTGTTCTTGGCAGGACCAAGGAGCTTCCTCGGTCCGAAAAGAGGCCGCAAATCGTATTTTACAATTCAGGGGAACTGGTTTTAGATCCTGAACGTTACAATGAATATCTTGATATTCTGTCCGCTCAGCAATAAATTTGCAGAAAATAAATAGTTTCTTAATAAAAACTTTATCTGTTTTTCCCGTGTCCATGATCTAATGCATCGCAAAGGAGTTTTAAGCGATGCGAAAATTTTTTCCCAATATCTTTAAAGAGAAAAAACTGCTCATAACGGTTGTGTTAATTGTATTACTGTCACTTTTAAATATATCCGCTTATATTGTCCTGGACTGGATGAATGAAAATCTCTTTAAACGGTATTCCGACAAACAGACTGAAAATTCATTTCTTCTTAAAAGTGTAATCAATGAATCAAGATGGTCAAACAGGCTTCTTGAATCCATATTGACCAACATGGAATTTGACGGTGAGCTTAATCATAATGAAACAGATTTTGCTAAGTGGTATTATTCCCTAAAGGGAACAGCAAAGTACTGGAAAATGGATGATGCCGCCAGGGAGGTCTTCGACTCTCTGGGGAGAATAAATCAGGATATGCATAATAGTGCCAGAATGATGTTCGGTGCGGGAACCCAGGCTGAAAAAATTGAAATTTTCAAACAATACACTGTGAAGAGCCAGAATCAGCTCACTGAGGGCCTGAATAAACTCATGTTCATAAACAACAAGATTCTGGATCAAAGCAAGACTGAGCTGCATGACTTCATCATTTACAAACGGATTTCCGGCATGATTTCAGGAGCAGTTATCGTTGTACTATGCCTCATACTTGCTTTAAGGGTAATCAACTCCATGACAAGGAATAATAAAAATCTTTCTGATACCCTTGTCAGAATCAGTGAAGGAGATTTAACAGCCAGGCTTGATATAATAACAAAAGATGAATTCGGGCATCTTTCTCATCGAATAAACGGTTTTACCGGAAGAATAGAATCTGTGATATCTGAGGTAAAGGAAGGCTCAGACCTTCTTATGCGGTCTACTGTTGAAATTCTTTCAATAATCAATAATTTTTCAGATAACTCCCAGAAGCAGGCAATGTCAACTGAGGATATTACAGAAAGCATGAAGAAAGCTGTGGATTCAGTTGTGCTCATTGAAAACAGCACGGGTATGCTTTCAGAAGGACTCTCAAAGCTCATAGGTTTTATTGATAATCTTGCCATGATTATGGATGAATCCGCAAGGTTCATGAAGGAATCATTATCCTGTGCAAGGGAAATTGCTGAAACTGCCGAATCCGGTGAAATGAGAATTATTGAAATGAGCAGAACTATTGACAATATCACTCACAGTTCAGCTGAAATGAAGACCATAGTAAATATCATAGAAGAAATATCTGATCAGGTAAACCTGCTTTCGCTTAATGCTTCCATTGAGGCAGCAAGGGCAGGAGAAGCCGGAAAGGGATTCAGTGTTGTTGCAAATGAAATTTCCAAACTGGCGGACAAGACTTCTGTAAGTGTAAAGGGCATTAATAAAATTCTTGAAGAGAATCAGACCGATATTTTGAGCGGTACAGATGCAATAGAGAACACAGTATCAACATTTCGTAGTATTGTCAAAGGGGTAATGGTAATTCACGACGATATGGTTAAAATTTCTAATTTTTCAGAAAAGCAGTCATTTATGAGATCTGAGGTAAATGAGGAAGCGGGCAGGGTGCATTCTCTTCATGGTGATATATCAGAATCGATAGATATATTCAAGAAGAGCATCATTGATATCGAAAATGAACTAGGTTTTATAAATGAAAAGGTTCAGGACGGTGCAGCCGGTGCAGAAGAGCTGGCTGCACAGATGGAGGGGGTCAAGTCCATGGCTATTAGTCTTATAAGGGATGTGGATTATTTCAAGACAACTTCCTGATGATACCGGATAAGGCGGTATCAGTGGGGTTCAGTGAAGCGGCTTTTTTGAATGATTCGAGGGCTTTTATTGTCTTTCCGGATTCATTCTGTATTTCTCCCAGACGCTGCCAGATATTATGGCAGTTTGGCACAATCTTTGACGCACTGACTAGAAGTCTTTCCGCTTCTGAAGCGTCATTGCAGATTTCGGCGAGCTTCATATATCCCCATGGGTTTCTGTTATGATTTCTGATAACTTTCATATACAGCTTGCTGGCACTGTTGTAATTCCCCGTGTCTGCAAGAGCATCTCCTTCCATAAGATCGGTTGTCCAGCAGTCAAGGAGAAATGATTTCCTTTGATCCTTAAAGTCATGGGGTTTATAGTAGGATTTTGCCCGGATGGATTCTCCTGCCCTGATTATTCTTTTTATCCATGACCGGGTTTTTGAAAGGTCACTGAGGTACAGGCCATTGTCATTTCTGTTAAACCAGACATCATCCGTTATTTTGTCTGATCTTACGCCGTCAAAATATATGTCCGTGCCTGGATAGTAGGCAACAGGTGATACAATTACATCATGTGGAAGGGTTTCCTTTATTAGGCTTATGGTTAAGTCTATGTCGTGATCTGTTTCATCCTTCATCCCGGCCATTAGATAGTAGGAGAGGTATATTCCTGCTTCCCTTGTGAGTGCCGCGGCTTCCTTTATCCGTTTTATTGATATTGATTTGTCATACATTCCGAGAATTTTTTCAGATCCGGATTCGACTCCGTACTGTATATGTTCAAGTCCGTTTTTTTTCATCGCAGTAAGCATTTCCATGTCAACAGTATCAACACGGGCCTGGCAGTTCCACATGAAATATAATTCCGAATCCTCAAGCAAACGGCAGAATTCAAGCACCCTCTTTTTGTTCAATGTAAAATTATCATCGCGGATGGAGAAATATATGAGTCCATGTTTTTCCTGTAAATATCGGAGTTCACTCACAATTGACCGTGGGTCTCTCATGGAAACTTTACGCTTCCAGAAACCCGGTGATGAGCAGTATCTGCATCTACTGGGGCATCCTCTGGACGTTATTATATATCTGAACTGTTCATTTTTATTAACACCTATGGTTGTTCCCTTGAAAAATGCAGGAGGCGGAAACCTGTCTATGTCATCAGATCTGATGCCGTGTATGACTTTTTCTGCGGAACCATCTCTGAGAAGCTGCAGAGATGCATCCTCTCCTTCACCTGTGATAATATAATCTATTTCCGGATACCTTTTGGTTATTTCGTTATAGAGGAATGTGGGATGGTGCCCTCCGATAACAGTTTTTATGAGAGGATTTTTCTGTTTAAGTTTTTTTATTAGTTTTAAGGACTCTGTTCTGTTAAATGAAAATATGGAGATAAAAACATAGTCAGGGGAAATTTTAAGAATTTCCTGAACAGCCGATTCTGCGCCGATATGTGAAAAATTCGCAAGGGTTACTTCAAATCCGTTTTGTTCAAGAAAAGCAGTAATGGAGGTGATACCATATGGCATGAGGGACATGAAATAATCACCTCTGTCTTCGTGGTTGCACAGATAGGCACAGATAATTTTCATCTATTTGCAGGAATCATTTATTGAGTTTACATAGATTGGGGCGAGAAACAGAGCCTCCTTTGAACCAGGGAAAGTCAGTTTCCTGCTGAAGTTTTTTTTGTTTTTACTGTATTCATCATTCCATATTTTAAGATACTTTGAGGAAAGGGGAGTATATGACCAGTGCCACTTCTCCTCTTTATACCCGTCTTTGCGTCCAGCAGTATAGGGCTGCCCAAAACCATAACGCCGGGCGTTTTTGATAAACCAGTCATAAACTATTTTGCCTTCTCCCTTTTCAAAATATTTATTATCAAGGCTGTTCATGTCAAAATCAGTTCCCCAGTGGTGTCGGGAGGTTCCTGGCATTGAGGAGTAATTAAGAATTGTTCTGGCTTTTTCTACGGGAGATTTTATGTCGTTTATGTTCTTGATCCCTGTGACTTTGCGTTTACCTGTCCATTTGTCTGACCAGATTTTTTTTTGTATTTCGAAGTTTCTTGCAGCACTTATTACTCTGATTACAATTTTAGGATGTTCCTTGTTGAAGTCTGAAATAAGTTTCTCGAGGGCCTGAGATGCCTCCTTTCTTAGAAACATTCCGGATCCTGCATATTTAATGCCAGTTTTTTTTAAATTGATAAATTCGGTGTTTTTTTCAGGAGAGAACTTGCCTGTAACATAATCAATTGTTGAAATGGCATTTTTGGATACTACAGGTGCAGCGCTGCATATGAGTAATACTGTAACTATTGAGGTTTTAAACATTATATTTTACCCTGGACTATTTTGAAGATGTGCAGTTTCTTTTTTTTATTCCGATTGCAAATCTTATAAAACCGGAAATAATCACAAATACTGCGATGAGTCCGATTATTACTGAAGCATTTCTGATTAATAGGTGATATTCCCTTACAAAGGTATCCATTACAGTCTCCGTAAAAAATGATTACTTATCTATAAACAGTATATAAAAAATGTCAAATATTTATGCTGTTTAGGAAGTTTATATTTATCAGGAGCAAATTATTTATAATTATCAGTAAAAATCTAATTGGGGTTGACTTGTTTAATTAATGGTGCTAAGACTGTTTCAGGGCGGGTTGCTATGTGATGGAAGAAAATTCTAATCTATATGAACTATGTGATTTTATAGATTCCTACATTAAATCTGATAGGGAGCTTCTGTCTGAGCACATTAAAATGGTTAAAGACAGAATACATAAATCCCTGTTGAAAAACGGCAGTCCGAACATTGATGTACTTTTAAAACGGCTATGAGTTTCCTGTACCTGAAAATACTGCGAATAATGCTTTTCGTGATTTGTGTTCTGGCTGTCAGGTTATTGATCTTACGTTTACTTTCAAATAAAAAAATTTTACGCGGCAAATACGATATCGAAATTATTGCCCCTTCCATAATCCTTGCCTATATTTTAGGTACAGCAATTTACTTTGCAGTAAGAAAAATGTTTGAGATATAAATCCCTTGTTAAGGAGGTACTATAATGGCAGTTGAGAACATAAGCGGCAGTGACATCATAACAACCGAATTTGCAAGAAATACCAGCAAAGCTTCTGAGTCAGTTGAGAAAGATACCAGGGAAATTGTTGAAAGACCCGCTGTTCAGCAGGAGGAAACAAAGGGGAATTATATAGACAAAAAAGCATAATTGAAACATCATTTTTTTTCAAGTGATTTCACTGATAAATTTTGGTATGTGTATTCCATCGGAATGATAAATTATATGCAGCTCCTTTACGGCTCTGGTAACGGCAACAAAGAACAGTCTGCGTTCTTCCTCTATATCAGACATGGGTGAAGGAAAAATTTCATCATTTATTCCTGATACTATTACACGTTCATATTCCAGCCCCTTTGATTTGTGCATTGTGAGTATTTCTGTTTTTGGGCCTATATAGTCATGGAGATGTTTATTCAGGCAGGAGATCTGCCAGTTGTTTCTTACAAGAATGGCAGTTTTTTTGTTCCTGCCGTGACCTGAACTCAGGATTGATCTTATGACATCCTGCTCTGCCTCAGCTGTATCAGCACCGTGAATATTCACAGAACCCCCTTTGCCTTGAACAGATACAAGTTTTTTCCTGGTCTTTTTTCTGTTGTGCCGGATGATTTTCTCCGCAAGATCTGTTATCTCCTTATGGGACCTGTAGTTCAGTATCAGTTTATGAACTGTCAGGTTTTTAAAGTATTTTTTCAGATTCATAATTATGCCCACATCTGCTCCCCTGAATCCGTATATAGCCTGATAATCATCTCCAACAAGAAATATATTTCTGTTTATCCCCATTACCAGTTTTATCAGTTCCATATCAGTTTCTGAAGTGTCCTGAAACTCATCGATGAATGCCGCGAAGTACATGTCTGAGAGCGAGTCACTTATTTTTTTATCTGTGCGGATAAGGGTTACAGCTCTGTCTATGATCTCAGAAAAACCGATGAGGTTCATCCGGGATTTGACTGAATCCATGCGAATGAAGAGTTCCTGAAGATTACTGATCAGTTCGCCATTCGTGGAAAGTACAGGAATTTTTTTTACTTTATCAGGTCCCAGCTTGTAAAGTGAATATACAGTTTTCAGTGGCATGCCCATGTAGCGGCTTTTGTTTAAGCTGAAATGTTCATAGAGAAGGTTCATTTCATCATCATCTGTTATTATTTTCGGCTGACCCGGAGCTTTCCATACCTGTTTGTATGCTGACATGTTCCGGCAGATTATATCGTAGCAGAAGGAGTGAATTGTCCCTGCATATAAGGATTCAATGGATGCAATATTTTTTTTAAAAAGTCGTTGTTTTATTTCTTCTGCTGCCTTTCTACTGAAGGTAAGTATAAGAATCTTTTTTTTGAGTTTCTGGGCATAGGGGAGAGTGTTTTCAATGCGCCGGATCATGGTGAATGTTTTACCTGTTCCCGCTCCTGCAAGAACCAGGTGTGTCCCTTCTGAATATGCAGATGCCCTGATTTGTGCAGTGTTTGATTTCATAAAGATGTTACGAATCACGACCTGGTAGCACTAATTTTTTTTCAGGATAAAAACCATTATGAAAATTACTTTTAAATACTGCCGTCTCTATCAGTGCAGAAGTAGAGGGAACAGTTCCAGAATAATTGATTTTTATTCCGGCGAGGAGTTGCCCGGTCATGAACTCTCCGGTGAATTCGCTGATGGAGATCTGTTCTTTTTTCCATATAAATGTTCTGTGCCTGTACATGTATGCAGTGAAAAATCTGCTGTATTCAGTTATTTCATGGAGTTTAAAAAAACAGGGATATATCCTCTGCACAATGAAGAGTCTTCAATGGAGCTGGAGCACATCCTTGAAAAGGGGATAGAAGCAGACTCTTGTCTGAAAAATTATGAAGATATACCCTTTGTTACCATCGATAATGACGGATCAAAAGACCTTGATCAGGCTGTATATGTAAGTGAGACAGACATGGGATTTAAGGTTGTCTATGCTCTTGCTGATGCTTCTTTTTTTGTTCATCCTGAGAGTGAGCTTTTCAGGGAAGCTCTCAGGCGAGGTTCAAGTTACTATTTTCCCGGTTATTCACTGCCCATGCTGCCCAGGGAACTTTCAGAGGGACTGATCTCACTGAACCCCGGAGAGAAAAGAAGAGCACTTGTATTTTCAATTTTCGTTGACCTTAACGGAAATGCTCTGGAAACCTCTATTGAACGCGCCTTTATAATAAGCAGGCACAAACTTTCATATTCCCAGGTGCAGAAATTTTATGATGAAAACAGCTTTGGAGATCTTCCCTCTGTCATCAGGGAATCACTGATTTCTCTCCAGAATGCGGGCAGAATACTCTATAAGAAATCTCTCACGAGGGGAGTTATAAACTATCATCGTCATGAGCTTGATATAAGTATTGATGAAGGTAACAATGGATTCATCGTTGAGAACTCAATCCGTACTGATGCTGCAAGGTGGAACGAACAGGTTTCGGTTCTGTGCAATATGGAGGGAGCAAGGGAAATCGCGCGGTTGGGAAAGTGTGATGTTGAGATTGTGCAGCCACTGTTCAGGATACATGAGCCTCCGACAGAGGGAAGCCTTAAAAGGCTCAATGGAATAATCACTGATCTTGTAAAAATTCATTCTCTTGACAGTGCTCTCTGGGGGTGGGGGTATCATGAAGGAGAGAGCCTCGCCGCATACCTTGACAGACTCCCAAGGCAGGATCAGTACAGTGCCATTACCGAGACTATAGAACAGCAGATACTTGTGACAAATAAAAAATCTGTGTATTCTGAGAAACCCATGGGGCACTACGCTCTCCGGGCTGAACTCTACGGAAGATTTTCTTCTCCCATGAGAGAAATTGTCGGAATCTATACCCATAAGGAACTTCTGGAGAAACTCGGCTATGAGAAAAATGGAATTGCGGAGATGGATCTTCAGCTTCGTGAGGAGGTCATAGATTCAGGCAACAGATCGAAGGATATACAGAAGGACATGGACAGGATGACATTCGATCATGTCCTTGATTATCTTTTTTCAGAGGAACTGGAAAAGTCTCCATCAGACAGACAGGTTTATAAAGGTATAGTACTGGGTGTAAAAAGCAGCAGAATATATCTGAGAATTCATAATCCTTCCATTGAGGTGAAGATGTATGTTGATACAGTTAATTTTCTTTTACAGGACAGGCTTGAAATTTCTGAAAATTCACTTGAACTTGTTTCAGCAAAAAATGGAAAAACCGTAGTGGCAGCAGGTTCGTTGGTCGAGTTTAAGATAGGTAAGTACGAGAAGGGGAAATGGATACCAGTTCCTGTCAGGCTTTGCTATGCGGGCCTTGATCTTACTGCTGCTTCTCTCTCCTTTTTGGAGTAGATGCATCCGCAATAGTTCTGTCTGTAGAAATTCATCTTTCTTGATATTTCCAGGGATTTTTTGAAGCCGTCATTTTTTTTGAAATCCGACACAAGATATTCAATCCCATACTCTTTCTGCAGTTTTACGCCGATTTCATTTACTTTTACTGCATCTTTATGAGGGCTTATTGTGAGAGATGTTGCAACTGTATTAAATCCGTACTCCTTTGCCTTTTGATAGGTTATCATCATTCGGTGCTCGTAGCAGGCCCAGCATCTTTCTGATCTTTCTCCAAGATCCTTATATGGCAGTGTTTCAGAGGACCATTTTTTTACATCGGGTTCTTCAATAATCAGATCCGCACCAAGGAAGCTGCTGAAAGTTTCCAGTTCATTCAATCTTTTTTCATATTCCAACAGAGGCATTATGTTTGGATTGTAGAAAAATATTGAAACAGAATATACATCTCTCAGCAGCTCATACACATGTGAAACACATGGTGCGCAACATGTATGAAGCAACAGTTTTTTTGATGAGCTCAATTATTTTAGGTACTTCTCAATGAAGTTTGAAAGTTCCTGAGCTTTCTCAGGTTCAGCTTTGCCATCAAGCCATAAAAGGAATTTAGGCCTGACCTCATTTTTTGTCTCAGGGCAATACTCATGGTGAAGGATGTATTTTGCCACATCATATTTGATTGTGTCCAGAATTTCTTCCGCTTTATGAAGATTTTCAGGGGTAGATCCTATGACATCACATATTTTAACGATGATCTCATGCCTGTCAATTCCCTTCAGTTCGTCATGACATCTTTTGGAATACAATTCATTGCATAGACTCATTTCGTCGGTCAGTTCCGGGATATAAGCCCCTGCTATTTTGTTTTCCATTTCATACCTCCAGAGTGGTGTGTGCAAATATTAATTTTGCAGCAGATTTTATTGTACACCGTAATATTAATTGTTTAATTAGCGGAAAACAACTTTTTTTGTTTTTTTTAAAAAAAATATCAAAGAAAAAAATTTACTGTTATTATGGATTATTTGTTGTATATTACTATTTATATACTATTTTAGAGGTTTCATTAAATGAGAAAAATCGCCCTGGTCATCGTGGATATGCAGAATTATTATCTTGATGAAAATTCATCATACTGTTCATATTTCAGCTCACTCTATCCGGGGTCTTTTGATTATCTTAAGACCCGGGCCGAAACCGTTGTAATAAAAAATATACGTAAGCTGAAGAATCTTTTCAGGGAAAAAGGGAACGAGGTAATATTTTTAAGGCTCTGCAGCCGTATGGATGACAGGAGTGACCTGCATCGTTTTTTCAAAGAGTCATTTGACGATGGCAGGGAAAAGGGGTTTGATAATGTCTATCCCATGTGGGATAATCCGGAATCCTTTATAATTGATGAGTTAAAGCCCATTGAAGGAGAGACTGTAATTGACAAGACGACTTTCAGTCCCTTTTCCAGCACTAATATATACGAAATACTGGCAGAAAAGGGTATTAAATCACTTGTTTTTACAGGACTTGCCACAAGTCAGTGCGTAGAGACAACTGCCAGGGATGCATCTGACAGGGGATTTGATATAGTGCATATTTCGGATGGTCAGGTTGACTATGATGAAGTCAGTCACAATGCCTCGTTAATAAGCTCCAGAGGAGTATGCGGAGGAGAAATTTACGAGGCAGAGGAGTTTATCAGTTTTTTTAAATCTATTTGAAGACCCTGATAATTACTTTACCCTTTTCATTTGGAGAAATTTTTTCTATTTTAACATCACTCATTGCTGTACTGCCCACAGATACATCGGAATAATTTTTACCCTTCATGTTTGAAATCTGGTAAAATGGATGGTTGAATATTTCCATTTTCAGATTGTTTTTTCCGAGTTCATATCTGATCTTTTCAAGTTTGGAGCTGGATATCTGGCTTTCAATATAATTATCTGTCATTTTCAGTATTTTTCCATCTGAATCACGAATAAATGAGATTATTTTTTCAGTTTTTGACAGATTGTTATTAGAAGCGATAATTGATCCGTTATCATTGAAGGAGGATTGTGTAACGGCAAATCCAACGCCGAAAACAATAAAACATGAAGCTGCAATGGCAGGTATTCTCTTCATGTACATTCTTTTTCGGCATCTTTTTTCATATAATTGTATTGTGGACGAACAGATGTCAGGAATAGCTATCTGCTCGCTTTTAATGTTGTAAACAAGTGAAATACATCGGGAAAGTGTATCGTATTCTTTTTTACATATGCTGCATGAAGAAATATGAGAAAGAAATTCTCTTTTTTCCTCTTCTGAAACATCTCCGTCTATCAAATCGGATATCTGATTAAAGCTAAGATGAAAAGATGTCATATCAAACCTCTTGCATATAGTCTGTTTTTGAGGTACTCACGGCCTCTATGTATTCTTACCTTTACATTTGAAAGGTTTATTCCCAAAATACTGGAGATTTCATTATATGACAGACCATCAATGTCTCTCAATGTAAGTATTTCCCGGAAATCATCGGGAAGCTTACTGATCTCTTCCTTTACAATCCGCAGGGAATCCTCTGTTATAATACGATCTTCAGGATTCTCCCTTGAATCCTCCAGCTGAATCTCATACTCATCGTCACCCTTTTTTGACTGAAGAGGAACCAGAGAGTATCTGTTTTTCTTCTTTCTGTAGTTTTTACAATGGTTTACCATTATACTGTAAAGCCATGTAGAAAACTTTGATTCCTGTCTGAAAGAGGGCAGGGCTTCCATCACAGTAATGAATATATCCTGAGTTATATCAAGCGCCTCATCATAGTCATTAAACTGATAATAGACATACCTGAATACCATATCCTGATATTTCTTTATGATCAGTGAGTATGCATCAGTATTGCCCTCTAGTACTCTGCTTATTATTTCAATATCGTCTATTTTCGACATAGCTTATCCACTTGTGTTACAAATTTATTAAAATTTTAACTTTAAAAAACGTCTTTTTCCAACTTTTATTATACCTTCTGCGGCTTCAACTTCCTGGTCAGGATCTGTAATTTTGTTGCCGTCAATTGATACTCCGCCCCCTGTAATTAGTCTCCTTGCTTCTCCATTTGATGAAGCAAGATTTCCAAGTGTCATGAGTTTGATTATCCATATTTTGCCGTCTTTGATCTCTTCAGCGGGCACCTGAAATTCAGGAATATCATCGGGAATATCCTTTTTTACAAATATCTGATTAAAATCAAGAAGAGCCTTTTCCGCTGTGTCGTCATCATAGAACTGGGAACAAATATTTTTTGCAAGATTGACTTTTATATCGCGTGGATGATGAGACCCGTTTTCGATTCCATCTTTCATTTCCGATATTTTTTCAAATGGTATATCAGTAACAAGCTCATAATATTTAAACATCAGTTCATCTGAAATGGACATTACTTTTCCGAAAATTTCCTGTGGAGCCTCGTCAATTCCTATGTAGTTATTCAGGGACTTGCTCATTTTCTGGACACCGTCAAGGCCCACAAGAAGGGGCAGGGTGATAATGGTTTGTGGGGTCTGCCCATATTCTCTTTGAAGATCTCTTCCAACGAGGAGGTTGAATTTCTGGTCAGTACCACCAAGTTCGACATCAGCCTTTAGAGCAACTGAATCATAGCCCTGAACCAGCGGATACATGAATTCAAGGATTGAAATGGATTTGCCGCCTTTAAACCGCTTTGAAAAATCGTCCCTTTCAAGCATGCGGGCCACATTATATCTGGATGTCAGCTCGAGTACATCGGCAAAATGCATCCCGCTGCACCATTTTGAATTAAATTCTATTACGGTTTTTTCAGGATCGAGAATCTTGAAAACCTGTTTCTTATAGGTTTCGGCATTTTCCAGAACTTCCTCACGGGTCAGTCGTTTCCTGGTTTCAGATTTACCCGTTGGATCACCTATCATTCCGGTGAAGTCACCGATGAGGAAAACCACTCTGTGACCCATGTCCTGGAAATGTTTCATTTTCCTTAAGAGTACAGTGTGGCCGAGATGTATATCCGGTGCTGTGGGGTCGAAACCGGCCTTTACTGTGAGCGGGGCATCTTCAGCTTCCGATTTTTTAAGTTTTTCAATAAAGAGCTCTTCGGGTATAATCTCCTCAGTTCCGCGTTTTATGAGTTCTATGTCGTTTTTTACCATTTTAATATCCGTTTGTTAATTTAGGTTTTCGTCACTGCCCTCTGGCCCTTCCGGGAAAACGAAATCCGGCCCCATGGCCTGAATTATATGATACTGAGCAACTAGTGAAATGAGTTCGTCTCTTGCTTCGCTGGCCTCGCCGGTAGAGTCAAAACCAATTATGACAGGTTCTGGCAAGCCCGTAAGAAATACTTCAAAACCGTTTCTGCCATTGCTTTCAGTCATGCTCCCCACTGCAGTAACATGGGGAATCACTATAGCTATGCTTCCATAGTCAATTACCGGTAACATTAATTTCTCCAACAATAATTATTCACAGCAGTCTGTAAAGTACTAATAAAAAAACAGCCTGATCATCTGTCAGGCATGTTTTGGTGGAATATATCCTTTGTATCTCAGTAGAAATCTTTTTTGGAATCCTTTTCATCCGAGAGTGTGTCAAATTCCTTCAGAAGTTCCTTCTGCCTTGATGAAAGTTTTTTGGGAACAGCAATGTTTATCTTAACCAGCTGGTCACCCTTGCCGTAGGAACCAAGGTATGGAATTCCGTTCCCCTTGAGTCTGAAGATCTGCCCGTTTTCAGTTCCAGGCGGAATCTTCATTTTAACCTTTGATCCGGAAATTGTCGGTACCTGAATCTCTCCTCCCAGGCAAACAAGAGTGAAAGAAACATCCACAAGGCTTATTATATCATTGCCGTGACGTTCAAAGATGTCGTGTTTGTTGACGTGCATTACGACATAGAGATCTCCGGCAATACCGCCGTTTGGAGCCTGTTCCCCTTCGCCGCTTATTTTAAGCCTTGAACCTGATTCCACTCCCGCCGGGATTTTAACAGTGATTTTTCTCTTCTTCTGTGTGACTCCTGCACCCTGACATGTTTTGCAGGGAGAGGTGATGATTTTACCCTCTCCGTGGCATTTGGGGCATGTCTGGCTTATCGAGAAGAATCCCTGTGTCTGTCGTATCTGGCCCATGCCGTTACATGTGGGGCAGACCGCAGGTTTTGATTTTGATGAAGATCCTGTGCCGTTGCATGTCTCGCATGTTTCCAGTCTTGGTATCTCAATCTGTACTTCACTCCCCAGTGCGGCTTCCTCAAGAGATATTGTAAGGTCATACTGAAGGTCTGAGCCTCTTCTTGTTCTTTTGGATCTGCTTCGAGATCCTCCGAATGATGATCCGAAGAAGCCTTCAAAAATATCTCCCAGATCAAAATCTCCGAAGATATCAGAGAAATCTGTATATGCGCCGCGGCCCATTCCGTCAAATCCCTGAACTCCATCATGGCCGAATTTGTCATATGAGGATCTTTTCTTCGGATCCCTCAGTACTTCATAGGCTTCGGTTGCTTCCTTGAATTTATCTTCAGCTTCCGGATTGTTTTTGTTCTTGTCGGGGTGATATTTAAGGGCAAGTTTTCTGTATGCCTGTTTTATCTCCTGTTCTGAAGCGGTTTTGCTAACCCCGAGTATTTCGTAATAATCTCGCTTGGCCAATTTAATCCTCGCTATTCTTGTGAGCCATCTATGATACAGCCCTCTTTCAGGAGAGGGCTGTATTCAATCTATTCATTATTTTTTATCTTCGTCAACTACTTCATAATCTGCGTCGTAAACTTTTTCATCTGACCCGGATGCAGAACTGTTTTTGTTTTCACTGCCTGCACCTGCTTCACCCTGTGCCGGGCCTCCCTGCTGCTGTGAAGCTTCCTGATACATCCTTTCGGCAAAGCCGTGAGATGCCTTTTCAAGTTCTGATTTTGCATTTTTGATTGTATCTATGCTGCTGCCTTCCATGGCAGTTCTCAGTGCTGATATTGCAGAAATGATGGCATTCTTTTCGTCTTCTTTTACCTTGTCCGCGTTTTCCTTCATCATTTTTTCTATCGAATAGATGAGTGTATCGGATTCATTTCTCACCTCAATGAGTTCCTTGGCTTTTCTGTCCTCGTCAGCATGAGTTTCAGCGTCTTTTACCATTTTGTCAATTTCATCATCGCTGAGTCCGCTTGAAGATTCGATTTTAATCTTTTGTTCCTTGCCTGTTCCGAGGTCCTTGGCTGAAACGTGGACAATACCGTTTGCATCAATATCAAATGTTACTTCAATTTGAGGAACTCCCCTTGGTGCAGGAGGAATATCTGCAAGGTCGAATCTGCCAAGTGTTCGGTTCTGGTTAGCAAGTTCCCTTTCTCCCTGAAGAACATGGATGGATACTGCAGGCTGGTTGTCGGCTGCTGTAGAGAAAATCTGACTTTTCCTTGCCGGAATTGTTGTGTTCCTCTCGATGAGTTTTGTCATAACCCCGCCGAGAGTTTCAATTCCAAGCGAAAGAGGTGTAACGTCCAGAAGAAGTACATCGTGAACATCTCCTGCAAGAACACCGCCCTGAATTGCTGCACCTATTGCAACAACCTCGTCCGGGTTAACTCCCCTGTGGGGCTCTTTGCCGAATACTCTTTTTACCAGTTCCTGAACTGCAGGGATCCTTGTTGATCCTCCAACAAGAATTACCTCGTCAATATCTCCCGGTGTAAGTCCGGCATCTTCAAGCGCCTTCATGCATGGGATTTTGGTTGATTCAACAAGATCCTCTGTGAGCTGCTCGAATTTTGCCCTTGAAAGAGTTGTTACAAGGTGTTTCGGTCCCGACTGATCTGCTGTGAGGAACGGAATGTTTATCTCAGTCTGCATTTTCCCTGAAAGCTCGATTTTTGATTTTTCTGCGGCTTCTTTCAGTCTCTGAAGAGCCATTTTGTCGTTTGACACATCAATGCCGGTCTGCTGTCTGAACTCGTTTATGAGCCATTCCATTATTCTCTGGTCAAAGTCATCTCCTCCCAGATGTGTATTTCCGTTTGTGGATTTTACTTCAAAGACACCGTCGCCCAGTTCAAGAATTGAGATATCGAATGTACCGCCGCCAAGGTCATATACTGCGATTTTTTCGTTTTCCTTTGCTTTGTCGAGTCCATAGGCAAGGGCCGCAGCTGTCGGTTCGTTTATTATCCTTTCAACTTCAAGTCCTGCGATTTTACCAGCATCTTTGGTTGCCTGTCTCTGTGCATCGTTGAAGTATGCGGGTACTGTAATTACAGCTTTTGTTACTGTCTCGCCTAGATAGTCTTCCGCAGTCTGTTTCATTTTCTGAAGAATTCTTGCTGAAATCTCCTGGGGAGAAAATTCTCCGGAAATGGTTTTGATGTTAACCCCGTTCTTACCGTCATCCTGTACTGTATATGGTACCATGGATATTTCACCGGTAACTTCATTGAATTTTCGTCCCATGAATCTCTTTACAGATCTGATGGTATTCTCCGGGTTTGTGATAATCTGGTTTTTGGCAACCTGTCCCACCAGTCTTTCGCTCTTATCTGTATATGCAACAATCGATGGTGTAGTTCTCTGTCCTTCGGAGTTTTGAATTACAACGGGCTCACCACCCGACATAACAGAAACACAAGAGTTTGTGGTTCCAAGGTCTATACCAATAATTTTGCTCATTTTTTTACTCCTTATGATTTGTTATATTAACAGTTTTTTAGTATTAATTTTCTTCTTTTGGTTCTTCAGTCTCATCTTCCGGCTTTTTGGGTGAAGGCTTGGAAACCTTTACCTTTGAGCTTCTTATTACAAGTTCATCCAGTTTGAAACCTTTCTGGTGAACCTTTGTTACAGTGTCAATTTCGTGATGTTCACTGTCTTCCATTTCTATTGCTTCATGAAAATTCGGGTCAAAGGGTTTATCCAGGGCCTCAATCTCCTCAATGCCGTAATTTTTAAGGGTTTCTAATATTCTGCCTGAGATCATTCTCACTCCATCAACAAAGGATTTGTGAGATTCTTCATGATGACCGTTTTCAAGATTTTCAGAAGCGTCAATTGCCCTGATAAGGTCATCATTGATATTTATTATATCACAGGCGAAGTCCTTAATCGCTGTTTTTTTGAAGTCCTCCTGTAATTTGGCGGATCTTTTTTTGTAATTTTCAAAGTCCGCCTGCCTTCTGATCATCAGGTCCTTCTGTTCTTCCAGCTCTTTTTTCAGACCTGCAATCTCTTCGTCCTTTTTGTTCAGATTCTCTCCGGAAGTGACATCGGCAGAATCTTCGGACTGAGTTTTTTCAGAAGAGATGTCTTCTTTTTTCTCTTCCATTTCTTCAATCGGTTTTTTTTGAGTCATATTTAATTCTCCAAATATTTGCTTTATTTCTATTTTGAAAGCTTTGTTAAAAGCCCTGATACGGCCTTGCCTGTATAATCGACCAGAGGGAGAATTTTTTCATAATCCATTCTGGTCGGGCCGAAAACCCCCAGTGCTCCAACGGGGCGGTTTCCTATCTTGTATGATGATGATACTATGCTGCATCCGGTTATTGACGGGTTGCCTATCTCATCTCCTATGAGTATTCTTACTCCTTCTGAGTTGAGCTGGCTCTCTAGAAGTCCTCGGAGTATGTTTTTTTCTTCAATAATATTGAGGAGACTGTTCAGTCTGTCCGCCTCAACCATTTCAGGTATACGGAGAAGGTTTTCTATCCCTTCGATGCTTATGGCTGAATCATTGCTTTCATTGAGGGCAAGCTGTGCAATATCCAGGGCCACATCCTTTCTGTCATTTGAACTTTTTTCAGTTCGCAGTTTCAGGAAAATTGTGTCCTTTATCTCCTCAATGGAATATCCCCCAAGTTCGGTAGTGAGAAACCTTGAACAGAGGAAGAGGTCATCCTGTGTTACTCTTTCGGAAAGGGTGACTTTTTTTGTTAAAATCATCCCTGTCCTTGTGATTGAAATCATGAGAACTTCACTGTTTTCCAGCTGTATGAGTTCAATGAATTTTAATACTGTAAAGTCGGGCCTGGGGGAGAGCATGATTCCTGCATAGCTTGATACGGTCGACAGCATTTTTGCAACTGAATCGAAAATTTTGTCAAGCTGGAGCTCCCGGGCCAGAACCTTTTCATCAAAATGATGCTCGGTGTTAAAGTCATAGCTGCTCAGGAGGGAATCAACATAGTATCTGTATCCCTTGTCCGTTGGAACTCTTCCCGATGATGTATGGGGCTGCATGAGATAATCGAGTTTTTCAAGGTCATACATTATGTTTCTCATGGTAGCTGGAGAAAGAGAAAAGGAATATTTCTGCACAAAGGATCTTGATCCGACCGGTTTTCCGGTGACAATGTATTCATATATAATAGCATTGAGTATTGCAGATTCTCTGTCATTAAGTATTCTGTCTTTGTTCTGTTCCATAAAAAATAGCCCTATTACTATTAGCACTCATAATAATCGAGTGCTAATAGTAATATACAAAACATCCTTAAATCGTCAAGAAAAAATTATTAATTTTTGTGGTGGTTTCAGTAGAGGAAGGATTTTTTTATTTTTTCTTTTTCCCGTCCTTGTCGTCCTTCTTGTCTCCTGCATCGAGATTCTGCCGTGCGGCATCAATTGTTGTTTTTAGTTTGTCGGCATCGCTGCTTTCTCCCATTACCATGTGTACCTTTCTCAGGGCCTCAAGGAGATCGATTGATTTTTTGAGATCTTCACGGGACTTTGCAGAAAGTTCATATTTTGTCCTGTACTGTTTTGCCGCTTCTGCAAGAGAGTCCTTTACAAGATGGAGATGTTCTCTTCTGTCATGGAAAAAATCCTGTCTGGGATCTCTGTATTTCTGCATATCGGAGAAATTCAGAAGATTTCTGTTTATTACAGCCAGTTTTGCCTGAAATTCCACGAAGAGCCATTTCCATTTTGAGTCCTCACCCATGCTGTCTCTTAGGGATCTGAAGGTTTCATCTATTTTATTTGCCAGGTCAAGAATCTGTCTTGCGTTAAAGTGTCCGATCCTGGACAGGTATTCCTCATTTTCTTTCAGGGAGTCCCTGTCAACTTCATCTCCAACTGTTTCCTTCATGAATTGCAGTATTTTAGACAAACTTGATTTTGCATTATCAAGACTTTTGTTGTTCTTTATATTCAGCATCTGAACAGAGAGGTTGTTTATCTGTATATTGTATTCAATATCTTTAACAAGATAATACACTGTTTCAATGTTGAAATACCCCTCAAGATTAGGCATTTCTTTCCTTTTTGACGCAGTTTCCCTGATATTTTTCTGCAGTGTGTCTATTTCAGTTTTTATATTTTTTATTTCGTCATTGTATGCAGCTTTTTGAGCTTTGGATATGGCCATGGCGAATAAATCCCCTGAATAATTAGATATGGTAATAGTTTCGGTTTTCTGTAAATATGCAATACAAATTTTTTAAATAGTGCCTTTCCATTAATAAAATGTAATTTTTCACGAAAAATAGTTGCATCTAATATTGCAATTTTAGAGTGTTTAATTAATTACTTAAAATAAGGTTGAAATGATGTACAGACCATACTGGCTTCCCGGAACTGTTGTTTCCATAATATTTTTCCTGGCAGGGAATCTGCTGAATCTATCCATCTCATATATGGGGAACAGCAATAGCGATATATCCTCTGTCATGATAAAGCTTTTCTGGCCCACTATTCTTGGCCAGATAGTGAAGGTTTTTGTTATTACTGTACTCACAGGAATATTCTTCAATATTATATATAGACTTGCTTTTGATTTTATTCAGGTTAAAACCGGGAGAAAATTTTCAGGCAGATGGGTGGCCGGCGTCATTGTATATTCATTTCTAATGTTCTTTCTTGCCACTGTAATTAACATTCCGCAGCTGTTCATGGATAACTTTTTTTCCAAATCTGTTTTTCTCAATACATTTCTTGATTTTATTACAGGTACTTTTTCTCCATCCTTTTTCTATTCTCTATTTTATCTTGTCAATGTTTCGGCAGTGTTAATGGCTGCAGTATTTGTTATTGGAAAGGTTATGGAACTGTCACAGATCAGGGCTTTTCTGGAAAACAGGAGAATTGCCGGGTACATCCCGACCCGCAGGAGAGCGGCATTTTTCGTACTTTTAATTTCCATTGCAGGGCTTCTGATCGCAGTAATTCCATCAAAAAAACATATTGCCGGGAAGAATATTCTCATCATTTCCTCCGATTCAGTGAGGCCCGACAGAATAAGCTATAACGGTTATTCGCGCAAAACAACCCCCAATCTTGATAAGTACATGAAGGAGGCTCTTCAGATAAGAGGCGTCATGACAGCCGTGCCGAGAACCTTTCCTGCATGGGTGAGTCTTCTTACATCATCCACTCCTTTGAGGCATGATATAGGCCACATGTTCCCGAGAACCAGGGAAAGGTCTGTGAAGCTTGACAGCGCAGTTTCATATCTCAGAAACAAGGGCTATTACACCTCAGTGGTTTCAGAATTTGCAGGAGATATATTCCCCAGGGTGGATCTGGGCTATGAAAATGTGGTTGCTCCCGAGATGAATTTCAAAGTTATCATTAAACAGGTAATTCTCGAGAGGCAGGTTTTTCTCCTTCCATTTATTCTGAACAGGGCGGGCAGGGCTCTCTTTCCGGAGGTCAGGGATATCGCCAAGTTCTCTGACCCTTCAATGCTCACAAGCGAGTGCATGGGGGAGATAGAAAAGTCCGGAGACAGACCGTTTTTTATTTCAGTGTTCTATTCTATCACACATTTCCCATTTTCCGGGAATTACCCCTATTACAAAAAGTTTTCAGACCCTGATTATAACGGGCCATATAAATATCTGAAACAGATTGTGGTTAAGCTCGGAAAGGGGGATGATTCAGGTAAAAAGGAAAGAACATCTGAAGATCCGAAGAAGAAAGAGGCTGATGAAGCACAGGTAAACGCACTCTATGACGGGTGTCTCTATGAGCTGGATGTTGAAATCGGCCGTATTGTGGAATACCTGAAGAAAAATGGCCTCTATGAAAATACAACTATTATTGTCACCTCCGATCATGGGGAGAATCTCTATGATGAAAAGAATTACGGCATCGGTCATGGTGAGCATCTCAGAGGTAATTACGCAATGGAGATCCCATTTATTATGCTGGGGGGATATGTGAAGGATGGGCACAGGGGTGTTACAATAAATAAAACCGGATCAATTACAGATATTCTCCCCACTGTGTTCAACTATACAGGTCTTGGGATTCCAGGTTTTTTTAGAGGCAGAGACCTTTTTTATCCATCTGTCAACAGGGTTGATGCCTATGTTGAGACAGGCATCTGGTTTGATAACAACAAGTCTTCTGAGCTTTTCTTTTATCATGAGAGAATTGATTATCCAGATATCTCGGGCCTTCTTGAAATAGATTTTGATTACATGAATGAAGGAGTGGTGAAGCAGGAATATCAGAATGTAATCAAAACGGCCAAGCACAGGGCAATATACAGCGGAAGATACAAACTTATTTATGTTCCCCTTTCTTCGGGGGTCAGGTTTGAGCTCTATGATTTCGTAAAAGATCCGGGTAACAGGACTGACCTCTCCTCCCGAAAACCTGATGTGCTGGGACGCATGAAGAAACTTTTCTACGATTATGTAACAGAAGAGAGTCTTGGAAATTATAAGAGGGTAGGGGATTATATTCTTCCCTTTTACTCTGATTCAGTATTTTAGAACGGCGGAATGTTAACTATGAAAAAAATTAAGCAAATGTTTAAATATATATTATCACTGTTTACTTTCAGAAGGTTCAGGATTCTGCTTCTGGGAGTTCTGATTGCTTCTCTTGCAGGAGGGCTGGGTTTTGTACTCTGGTGGAATTTTATTTTTTTCCCCGATGACTATTCATTGACTATGGATCTTGCAAAGACTGCTTCCCAAAGCAGGGGTTTTTATGAAAAAAGAAATGACCTTCTCCTTGATCTGAAGAGGGCGAAGCTTTCAAATTTCTCCGGCCCCGATGAAAGAAATTCGGTTCTGAAAAAGTTCAGGGAATGCGGCGTTCTAATCGGCATTGATGATTATGCCGGGAAGAACAGAACCGCGCCTGTGTACAGGGCAGGTACCGGTCATGTGGGCATCTGGGTGGATGAACGTTCTTCAATGCTCATGAACCCGGGATCTGCAGCTGCATTTGATGTTAAGCTAAAAAGTGACGGTCTAGTTGAATTCTCGGGTCTTTCAAAGGGTAAAGGAGCCAAAGTAAGGGTCTCTGTAAAGTCCCGGGGGAAGGTTATTTCAGAAAGGGTCTTTGATATTGCAGGATACAGCAATCCATACAGTGATTCAGATGTGAAAATGAAATTTTCAAACAGGGGCTTTGGGAAGTCAACTGACAGCACGGGCTGGACAGACTGCACTCTTGAGGTTGCGGGTAACGCAAAATCCAGTAGCAAGTTTACCGTCCAGGTTGAGGTCATTGAAGGAGAACCGTTATTTCTTGCAAACCTGAATGTGCTGGAAAAGGCAAAACAGAAAAAATATAACATTGTATATATAATCTTCGACGGGGTTGCTCTCCCGTACTGGACATTTCATAACAGTAAATCAAACCTTACCCCATATATGGCCGAGGTCGCAAAAAGTGACTACATAGTTTTTGACAATATGATCACACTGGGAAATAAAACCAGGATTTCACTTTCAGGCCTTTTTACTTCCATGATTCCAAGTGAAACAAGGCATGGTATAAACCGTAACTTTATTCCCCAGGAGGAGAGGGATATTTTTTATGACAGGGTGAATAAAGGCTTGATTGAAACTTTTCCATCTTACCTCAGAAAGAACGGATTCGTTTCAGCCCAGTTCGGCAACAGCGGTTTTACAGTCAACCTTCTGGGTACAGGTACTGATTACGGTTTTGAAAGGTCATTTGAGTTTCAGTATAATCCCTATGATTCCCTGGGCATATCCAGAGAGTTTTTCAGTTTTGTAAGAAAGAACGGAATTTCTATGCATACTGCCATTACAATACACCGCACAAGCCGTTCTTTGCTCCGCTGAAGTATTATTTCAGGGGAGTACTTGACGGTCCCCTGGAAGGCCTCTGGAGGCCTGATTTTGCAGGAGCCATAAGCTACACCGATGATGTTTTCAGAAATATTCATCTGATGCTAAAAAAGAACGGGCTTCTTGAAAATACAATAGTTGTCATTGCGACGGATCATGGATCAGGGTATTCTGTTTCCCGTTTTGACCGTGGATTCCAGTATGACGAATACACAAAACAGGTCTTCATGGTCCATCTTCCTGAAGAGCTGAAGGCGAAGCTCAATGCTCCGGGCGGACACAGGAGCACATATGTCTCCTCAATAAATATAAGTCCCACTCTTCTTGACCTTGCAGGATTCAGTCCGGTTAAGCAGTTTAAAGGGAAGAGCTTTATGCCTGTAATAAAGTCATTGTATAAAATGCCCTCCTGGGATGACAGATTGTGGTGTCTTGGGAGAAAAACAGTATCTCTTGTTGCTCCGGATCTCATGAAATACATAGTAAACGGGACTGACACAAAGAGGTATATTGCAAGGGAATATGACTTTTTCGGTGACGGGAAGGAGGTGCCCTATGAGATGCTCTTTGACCTGAGAAAGGACCCTGAGGAAAAAAATAATCTTATCCATTCTGACCCGGAATCTCTGAAAAGGATGAGGGAAATTTTCTTTAAAAGCGATATCCATCATCCTGAAAAAATTCTTATTTCCTTTGCATCCGGTAATAACACAAAGAAAAGAATTGAAGTGAAGGTCAGATCCTTAAGCCCCATTATAAGGGCCGAACTTTATGACGAAAAAATGAATATTCTTAAGACCCTGGAAAGCGGGGGAAAGAATGAAAGTTATTCCTTTCATGTTGAAGGTAAACCTGTTATTCTTGTGCTTGAGCAGGAGAATGACCGTTCACCATTTGAGGCTGTACTTTATTCAGACGGGAAAAAGATAAACAGTAACTCAGTTTACGGAACATCCGTGGATCTCAATATTCTTAAAAATCCGGTTAAAATGTCCACCCTGAAGGAGTTCAGGGCACTTGCCGTGAAAAAACCTGCAGTACTGTCGGGATGGAAAGGTGTAAAGGGGAATGAAATAAGCGTCAGGGTTGCACGGGTGGACCTTCACAGGTGGATTGATATGAACAGTTTTGATAAGACAAAAATTTCGGCGTCCATGAGGGAGACTCTAAAGTCATGGGGCTACATTCAGTAGGAGATATTTTCTCTCTCTTCCGGACTTTTTGAGAACTGGTATTTTTTAATTGAATTTGGTTTTACATACGGGAAGGAGGAGGTGCCGGGAATCTGAAAATTCAGTCCGGATGGATTCATTTCTGAATGAAATTCGGGGCGACAGGATTCGAACCTGCGGCCCCTTCGTCCCGAACGAAGTGCGCTACCGGACTGCGCTACGCCCCGAAAAGTTTCTGTATTTCCTATACCTTACTGTAAGAGGCCGGATAATTTCAAGATATATTTTTATAGATTTTGCCTGAAATTCCATGTAACGTTTATGTCAGTATCTGGAAAGAGGATAAATAAACCCGTTCTTAACCATTACATCGCTGTTTCGTGTTACCCACCTGAAGAGTTCTTTGCTGAGACGTTTTACAATATCAGGTCTTCTGGACGCTATGTTGTTTTCCGCAAGCGGATCTTTTTCTGTGTCATATAATTCGTATTCAATTCTGTCCTGAAGCGGAATATATATGAGCCTGTAACGGCCGTCAAATATGTAGCGGTGCTTGGCCATGTTTATTATATCCCTGTAGTTGTCATTCAGAACTACCTGTTTGTCGAAGTGAAAGTCCACCATGCTGAGGCCGGTAATATCCGGATACATGATTCTCTGGTTCTGGAAAAAGAGCCCGTTTTTTCTGCTGTTGTCAAACCATATGCCGGTTTCTCCGTATGCGAAACGGCTTTGCTTCTCTGTACCCTTTATTACGGGGATTAGGCTTTTGCCCTCCATTGTGAAGGTGTTCTTTACCTTCATCAGTTCAAGTATGGTCGGAGCAAGGTCGACGTTTCTTACAAGGCTTTTTATGTCCTTTCTTCTGTCTGTAAGTCCGGCATAATTTATTATAAGTGGAATCCTTGTGGCATATAGTCCCCTGAAGTGCTCTCCGTGACCCATGCCGAGTTTTCCCTCATAGAGATTTTCTCCGTGGTCCGAGAGTACTATTATGACTGTATTCTTTTTCAGTCCATTTTTTTCCAGAAATTTAATAATTCTCCCAACCTCTCTGTCAAAGGCGTGAAGCCCACCGTCATAGAGGGCGTTGACCTGGCGCTTGTCCGTTTCGGAAAGGGTCTTTGAAACTTTCTGATTATCCAGTGCGATGATCTGCTGTTTCAGGTATTTGTATGGCCCGGTGTACCCCTTTTCGGCATAGGTTTTGTAATAGGGGTATGGAGGAGCATAGGGGAAGTGCGTGGATGAGAAGAAAGTTGTAATAAAAAACGGTTTTCCCTTTGTGTTTTTTATGTATTTCATGATCCTTTCTGTTACAAGTTCAGGAGGACAGAAGTATGCGGAGTCCTTCAGGAATGTAAAGAAGTCCAGCCCCTTCTGGTTCGTCAGAAAAGGCATTAGAAATACATGGGCATCAAGTATTGCCTGATAGAGAATATGGTCTGCGTTGAAATATGGTGTATCCACATGTTTGAATCCAAGGTCGATTCTTGTGAAAATGTCAGCAGCATAGTCGCCGATTACAGATGTTTCGTAACCGTTTTTGTTAAGAAGTTCTGGAAGTGCCCTGAAATTTCTGTTCAGGTCCCTGGAAGTAGGGAACATGTGCCTTATTCCGTGGGTAGACGCGAACTGGCCCGTAAGTGTGGATACCCATGATGGGAAAGTCCGCGGAATTTCTATATTGGCATTCTTGAAATCTATTCCGCTTTCGATGATTTTATCTATATTCGGAGTTGTGGCTCTTTTGTATCCGTTGGCGCTTATGTGGTCAGGCCTCAGTGCGTCAGATGCCAGAATAATTACATTAGGCCTGTTCTCGTCCCTGTTGAGACCGGAATCTCCGTTGAATGCCATGAACGCTGTTGCTGCGAGGGCTGCTGCTGCAACAGGTACAGAGTATCTGAAGATATGCTTTCTGTGTTTTTCAATGATAGCGGCCGCAGTATTCTTAAGGCTGTATATGAAAATACCGGTCATGAGAACAAGAAACACAATCTGCAGTACTGTGAAAAACACCGGAGAAACACTGTCTGTGAGAAATTCAGTAACTGATTTAAATACCGGGCTTTTGCTGTAAAATCCGTTCATGTAAACCTGCGGATAGAGTATTATGTTTTTCATGAAAAAAGGCAGATAGAGTATGAAGGAGATCAGGGAATTCAGCATAATCTGTACCTTCATTGAGAAAAACTTACCGCGCACATGTTTCTGGTATGAATTCAGTATTAACCTGCCTGCCAGTCCGAATATTATCCCGAGCACGGCATAAATAACTACAAGCTTTAATATGAAAAATATTATTTCTCCAAGGAAGTTGTCCATGATGAACTTTTTGGCCGTTTCACTTGAGTTTCCCATGTAGGAGAAGGAGAGATTGTTTGCTATCCCGTACGCAAAGAAGAGACCGAATACAATGAGCCCTCCCGATGCCTGAACGTATACTGATAGAAAAATTTTCAATGTCTTCATAAATGTTTTCATATTAAAACCTGCCAGAAAGAAATAATTCATGGTTAATGTGAAGCGGAAAATGGTCAAGTAAATGTTTGTCTTTTTCGCGCTATAAAAGGTTAAGAAATTTTTAAAAAAAGTTTACATTTTCTATGTTTTATATACCAATAATAAGTGATTTATGGAGGATCTATGTTTCATATTTTTATTTCATTTATTATTATGATGCTTCTCATTGTGTCATGTGACAGCGGAGGAGGGGGTACCACCGGGACTTCATGGGAAAAGGTAAAGGCTGATGCCTATGTTACGGTACACCTCGCATCGGAGTATAACACTCCTTCAAAACTTCCGGTTTCAACACTGGGCTGGGAGGATGGCATAAACATCAGCCGTGACGGTCTCCATATCTATGCCACATACATGCCCGCCGATCTACTCTCCTTCACTTTAAACGGAGACAGCGTTGAGAATTACTATAAATATGACCGTGGCCCTCATTATGACATGGATTTTATCACAACTCCGGGACCTGCGATTACCTATCTCTGGTACCAGAGTGATATTATTATCGCATCAAGGACATCTGTTTCAGAAAGTTTCTCCGGCTGGACAACGTCTTCCATGAAAAGGAGTATATACAGCGAAGGAGCGCTTTCAGCAGTATTTTCGGGAAGCGACATTGATATCTGCGCATTCACCAGCAATGAAAATTATACCTATCAGAATAATATAAATGTAATAACAGGTATAACAGGAGGAGATCCTTCCGGTACCGGCACGCTTATCACGTCCATAGACACAACAGGGACATCCTCCATAAATACAGGCTACATCGAGGACAACCCCCATATTGAAAGGCTCGATGGAAGTACACTTGTTCTGTTTTTTGACAGCGAAGACAGGCCCGGAGGAGAGGGGGGCCATGATATATGGTATTCAACAAGCAGTAATAACGGAGGAGACTGGACAACCCCGCTTTCTGTGACTTCAATAAATACATCTTCAAAAGAGCACCAGCCCCATCTCTATCACGACGGGAGCTACTGGTGGCTGTACTATTCGGCCTACGACGGTGACGGCAAACTGGCAATATACAGGGCAAAACAGAATAGTGCAAGCTGGGATGACTGGGGTACTCCGGAACTTGTAATAAGTGCAGGTAACACCGAAGGGGTTGGAGAACCGACTCTGACTGCAAACGGAGACCTTTACTTTGTGGTGATATATAAAAATCCAGACGGCACAGAGTATGACCGCTATGATGCAGACCCCTGGGTTGCGCTGAAAAAGTAGTACAGTAAAATAGCTTTTTTTCAAAAAAAAAGAGTAAATAATTCATTTTCAGGAGAATCATGAGATAAAAAAACTCTTTTTGACTTGACTTTTTTTATCTGACCCGGATAATGCCGGAAGATGCAAAATTTATATGTATCGGGTATAGAGTTCTAAAAAAATTACCTTCCGAGTTTTATCCGCAGTTTATGACTTCGAAAAAAACGGCAATCCAATTTGAAGACCTATATCAAACAGCATAGTAATATTGTGTCTTACAACTTATATAGGAGTTTCAAAATGGAACAAGGAACTGTAAAATGGTTCAACGACAGCAAAGGATTCGGATTTATCCAGAGAAACGGCGGAGATGATATCTTCGTACATCATTCAGGTATTGTTTCTGACGGATTCAGAACACTTGCTGAAGGTGCAGCTGTTGAATTCGAAGTAGAAGATTCAGACAGAGGCCCAAGAGCTGTATCAGTAAAACAGCTGTAATAAAATGAAGGAGGAGGCCCTGAAAAATCGGGCCTCATTCTATCATATGGGGCTTTAGTATTTCTTCGAGCTGTTTCAGCCCTCCGTCGATCATTTTTTCATTCGTATTTTCTCCGCTTGAATCAGAGAAACTCATCCAGAAGTCTGTGATAATCCATATATTTTTCATGAGCCTTTCAATCTGATCACTGCTGCTGAATTTTTTAATGAGACCCTTTTTTTCAAAATGTATAATCGCTGACTTCATGAACTTCATTTTTTCTCTATAGTTTTTTCTGTACATTTCCTTCAGAATTTCATCTTTCTTTAAAAGTGACGAAATTTCCAGATAGAAAAATCTGTATTTGTATATGAGCCTGTAGTTTTCACGGAACAGTTTCATTGTTCCGGAGAAGTCTTCACATTTATCAAATCCTGACATTACCTGTGTGAATTCACTCGAAATTTTAAGAAAAATTTCACGTATTATTTCCTCTTTGTTTTTAAAATGATAGTACAATGTGCCCGGGCTTATGCCGAGTTCATCAATTATATGATTAGTTGTCACTGAAAAGGCTCCATGCCTGTTGCAGAGTTCCACTGTGATATCAGTTATCTTTTCTCTTGTGTTCATTAAATTTCCATGTACTTCGTTTAAGTTTATTCGGTCAAACTGTGCGCAGAAAACTTTCGAAAGGCATTCTGGGGCTCTCCGGTTCAGGATAGCTCTCAACATATCCTGCTCTCAGAATGAACTGGGGATTCCCTTTCAGTCCGCTGAAGCCAGATAACTTTTTTCCTGACTGGGCTTCTTCCAGTATCTGTGTCATGGGATGAAGGGCAATTCCGAATTTTCTGGCACGGAGAAATATTTTCTGAAAAATACCTCCGCAGTTTATCAGGGATTTCACATCATTACCCGCGGAGTTTATTACAATCCACCCTCCGGTTCTTGCAACCTGTTCTTCTGCCATGGCAACAGTTCTATTCCTGAATTCCTCTGTCATTACATCTTTTCCGGAATAGAAAGTTTCAACGTACCATCTTGAGATGCCTGAAATTTCCATTGATGCAGGGGTTATGCCGTTTCTGTATTTTTCTATCTCAAAGCGGTTCCATCGTATCCATCGTGAAAGCTCCTCCATGGCATCATCTCTTCCGGTCTGGATCCTGTTGGCATTTACTGTTTCCCTTGAGAGGAATTGTCCTGTTTTTGACTGCAAGGGGTAGTAATGGGCAAGGTCCTCCACTTCATGAAAGAGACTGGTTAAATGTTCAGAACTGATGGCTGATAACTTATGATTTTTTCTCAGGGTTCTTCTCTTCTTGAGATCTGAAAGTATTTTCTCCTGCGTTCCGGAAGGAGAGTCTCCGCTCAGCTTTACCTCAATTATTTTGTCCGATTCAGGGTTTGATGAGATTATTTTCTCCTTCACTCTTAAACCGAATAGACCTGCTGAAATTCTAAGATTTTCCATAAATGCACCAAGACTTAACATCGTCTCCCTGTTTTCGGGATCAACTGCGGGCAGCCATCTTGTTCTGTCTGTTCCGATGATCCATCTGTCACGGCCGGCCAGATGCACAGTCCATGGCTGACTGTTGTGTCCGCTGGGGGCCAGGGAGGCATGCCATAAAATCTTTTTATGGCTGTCTGTTAATTCGCTAAGGGCGGAGTCTGTCATGTTTCGGAGGCTGTCATTTCTCTGTGTAGTAATGCACTGCAGATGCATGAGAGATGATGCCCCGAGCAGAGAAAGTGCTCCGGTTTTTAAAAAATCCTTTCTCGAGATTTTCATTTTGTCTCCTAAAAATATATTCCCATGGATATGTTCATTCCCTGAGACTGAATGAACCAGTTCATTGTATTTCTGCTGCTGAATTTATTCTGAAATTCCCTGTACCCTGCAACAGAACCTGCCGGCTGGGTCCATATCTGAATTTCACCCACTGCCATTCCTGTGGCCATGCCCATGAGTGCGTTCTTTAGCGGCTCCTCCTTTTCAAAGAAAAAGATAACTCCGGCTCCGGCCAGGTTGGTAAGGAATGAGATGACTCTGGCCATTCCTGAATTATTCCTCTGAACATGCTCAGAAGAGTCACGGAGCAGCTGTTCCGAAATCCTGTATGACTCTGAACTTTCATTATCCTGATGTTCCATAATTTTTTTATCCCCATTGATGCCTGGATATGGGGTTGTTATGAAGGGAACAATGGCGAGTATGGATTTGGCTGTAATAACGGAGTTTGTAACACGCAGTCTATGGTCACTTTCTGCCTTGTATCCGTACCATGCAGCTGATGACGCATATATTGAGATCCAGGAATAGTGCCAGATTTTGACTTCTGTCTCTTCGGACCTGAAGTGGTTTATGGCAAATTCAGAAGGTTCATTCTCTGCAGCATGGAGATTGAAGTGCAGAAATATGAACACGATTAGTAGTATATATGGTTTCATTCTATTTCCTCGAATAAATATTCGACAAGGGTCATATATTCGAATAATTATTCGAATGGCAAGCAATTAATTTAAACTTGCAATAAAATTATGTTCCTTTATAAGATAATTATGAATATAGGAATATACATATATGAAAAAGTTGAAGTCCTGGATTTTTCAGGGCCATTTGAGGTGTTCAGCACTGCTTCCAGAATTCACACAGACAATCCATTCAGTGTCTCCCTGATTTCACAGCATGGAAAAGCTGTTGCCGCAAGGGGAGGGTTCTCTGTAAATCCGCATTTTTCATTTGGCAACTGCCCGGATCCTGATGTTCTTGTTGTACCTGGCGGTATTCATACCGGTGAAATGGAGAAGGATGATGTTCTGAAATGGATCTCGTCAGTTTCAGAACGGACAGATATTACTGCTTCTGTATGTACAGGGGTGTTTCTTCTTGCGGCCGCGGGAGTTGTTTTCGACGGGGAAGTTGTCACACACCATGAGGACATGGAAGATCTTAAAAGGCTTTTTCCGGAACTTCAGATTGTCAAGGGCAGGCGGTGGATTGACCGGGGAAAGATTATCACCTCGGGAGGAATCTCTGCGGGTATCGACATGAGTCTGCACATTGTTTCAAAGCTGGCAGGCCGGGAACACGCACTACGTACAGCAATGCAGATGGAGTATGACTGGAGAGAGTAGATTGTTCATGGCGGCTATAAGTCCCTGGTGATTCGTATCGGATGCTGTTGTCAGGATTTATTTGATACATTTTCCAGAATTCTCTCCATGTAGCCAAGAACCTCAGTTCTTTCCTCTTTTGAAAAACCATGAAGAAGCACCTCGTTCATTCTTATGAGAATCTTCTGGAAGTCCTTTTTGACCTCCATGGCCTTGTCTGTGAGAAAAATGTTGTGTACCCGTTTATCTTTCCGGTTTACCTGTTTTGTCACATATCCCTGGTCCATGAGACTTTTTATTGCCTTGGCACCTTCATCCTTTTCAAAGCCGCAGTGGTCACAGAGTTCGTTCTGGCTTATGCCCTCTTTCTTGTATATGTGCAGCAGGGCCATGTACTGGCCTCTGCCAAGTGAGAGAAGTTCAAATTCTGGACTCATACGGCTGAAAATTTTTTTTGTGATCTTTGTGAAGTACCTGGACACGTTGTATCTGGGGAAACCTTCCCTGTTTGCCGGCATTATCTGCTACCTGTCCCTTTTCATTCTGTAGAGAGTGAGAATGAGTCCAATTGTACATATTGCTGCTCCTGCCATATAGACAAACTGCATGGCATCAATGAATATCTGCGGCGCTTCTTTTGGAAAACCGGTGATCTTTGTGCCTGCTTCAAGAGACATTCTGTGGTAAAGAAGAGAAACGGCAAAGGTTATACCTGTAACCATTCCTATATTCCTGGCAAATGCGTTTATGCTTCCGGTAAGCCCCAGTTTGTTTTTAGGAGAAAGCCCCATGAGTATTGATGTGTTGGGTGACTGAAAAATTCCATGGCCCATTCCCAGAAGCACCCCCATTGCAACTATTGTAAAGGGAGATGAATTCAGATCGAGAAAACTGAAGAGTACAAGAGCAATGACAAGTATTCCAAGTCCCGTTGCGGTGATTGCCTTTGGGCCGGCAACATCTGAAATATGGCCGCTTATGGGTGCTACTATGAATGTAGCCACAGGGAATGCAACCATGAATAGTCCGGCTTCAGCAGGAGAGAAAGACAGTGCGCTCTGGAGATAGAAGGGGTGTATTATGTTTACAGTAAAGGCAACCACAAAGGTTAAGAAGGCACATATTAGGCTGATGCTGAAAAACGGTATCCGCAAAAGTTCAATATCTATGACCGGATCCTTGGCTCTTTTTTCAACCGGAATAAGTAAAAATAGTGAAACAAGTCCAGTGAGGCCCGCGGCAGTCAGGGTTTGCGGAGAAACATGGTCGTCTGTGAATGCGAGCAGTGACCAGAATACAAGGCTCACACCGCAGATGAGAAGAGCGGAACCTGCGTAGTCAAAGGGTTTGTGTTTCTCGTCACTGGTATCTTTGGGAAGTATTATAATACCCATAATGAATCCTATGACAGAAACCGGAATGTTTATTATGAAAATTGACTGCCAGTTGAAGAAATGAACCAGAAACCCTCCAAGGGGCGGCCCGGTCATTGTCCCTACGGCAACTGTGCTTCCAAGTATTCCAAGGGCCTTTCCCCTTCCTTTCTGTGAAAACGCCGATGCCACGATCCCCTGATTTGACGACATGAACATGGCCGCACCTATGGCCTGAATAATACGTGATAGAACAAGTGTAACAAGTGTGGGAGAAAGTGCGCAGAAAAGTGAACCGATTCCGAAAACTATGAATCCCTTAAGGAACACATTGGATTTCCCTATTCTGTCCGAGAGCTTGCCGAATGACAGTATACATGATGATATTATTAAAAGGTAGCTTGTTACCACCCACTGTATTCCGCTGATTTCCGTATGTAGTTTCTCTGCCATGACCGGCAGGGCCACATTTACTATGCTTGCATCCAGTGTGGCCATGAAGGTGGACATGAGAACCACCATGAGGATTCTCCATCTTTTATCGTGTACATCTGCAGAGTTCATAATATCTCCTTGATTAGTTGAATTTATCAACTAATTCTGAGTAACTGCTGTCAAATTCATTTCTAATTTTTCTGTAATTTTTTATAAAAAATATATTCAGACGATAGTTAAATATGATAGAATAAACCATGAAATGTCTGCGAGGTTTGTTATGGATAAAAAAGGGAAAGTCTGTCCGGTTGAGATTGCCGGTTTCCTTGACGGAAGATTAAGAAAACTGGTTCATGATCCTGAAAAAATACTGGGACCATTTATCAGCGGCAGTGAGGCGGTACTTGATTTCGGCTGCGGCCCAGGTTTTTTTACAGCCGGTATTGCCCGCATGCTTAAGAGCGGGGGAAAGGTGACCGCTTCAGATATACAGAAGGGCATGCTTGAAAGGGTTGAAAAGAAAATTATGGAGGAGAGAATTTCTGATCGTGTCATTCTCCACAGGCACAACGGCTGTGACTTCAATTTTAATGAAAAGTTTGACCTCATAGTGGCATTTTACGTTATCCATGAGGTTCCGGATCGGGATATACTTTTCAGGTCATTCTATGAACTGCTCAAACCCGGTGGAAGACTTTTTATATGCGAGCCTAAAATGCATGTTTCAGGAAAGAGTTTTGAAAGAATGACTGATCTGCTGAAAAGTACAGGATTTAAGGTCACTGAAAGACCGAAGGTTTTCTTCAGCAGGACTGTTGTTGCGGAAAGGGAAGGGTAAAAGTAAAGATAAACGTAGAGTTTGAGAACCAGCCGCTGTGTCAGCGGCTGGTGAGAATGATTACGGATTAACTGTTATTGTCCCGAATTTTGTAGTTGAGTATGGGAATGTTCCATCTGTTGTCGCAAGTTCCCAGCCTGAATCGCTGTCTCCAGAGTATTTAAATCTCACAGTGAAAGAGTATGTGCCTGCAGTATCAATTTTCAAAGCTGCACCATACTGATCATTGTTTGGAACTGTGGCAGTTCCAATGTATGAGGCTTCATACCAACACCATTGTGAAGAGTTAGGATCACTCCCCTGTGGACCATAGCCAATTTGTGCTGTGATTTTATCAGATTCGCTGCTGGAGATATCTGTTACACCACTTATGTATATTTGTGCTTTAATAGTTGGTGAGTTAACGCCCGCTGATGTGGATATTGTTGTTGTACTATCAAAACCTACCCAACCAGCTGAAGATGTTCTTTCTGTTAATCCTGTTGAACAATTATTTGATGTTGTTGCTCCTGTACCGCCGTCTGAGCTGCCTCCACCACCATCGCAGAAAATTACAGTCAGTGAAATCATTGCAGTAAATAAAATTGTGAGTAATTTTTTCATAAATAGGCTCCATGTTTTTTGTGGGCTATATATTTTTCTGCCCTGCCATGGAAGTTGTATCTGAATTGGAAATTAAAAGAGTTAATTATTTTCGTCAAGCTCTTTTTTATATGGGGCGACCCTGTACACAGGGGGCACTGTCTGTTCCAGTTGATGTGAGCTGTGTAGTCGAGAATGTTTCAGTATCGATCTTATAGATGTATCCAGATGATGAATAGTAGATATATTTTTCGTCTGCGCTGAAGGCAAAACCGGTGATTGTAGTACCGAGGTCACAGAAAGTATATACTGTAAGTGGTTCTGTGTATGAGACATAGTAAATCACCGATCCGTTGAAGTAATATAACTTATCTATATCTTTACCCCAATGAGAGCCTTGATTTGAACCAGAACCTGTTAGTACCGTTGTTGTATCATCTGATATTTTTACCATGCCGATTGCGTTAGCGCCATAGGAAAAGGCAATGTATTCACTATCCGGTGAAACTGTAATATCAAAAGGAGCTGATGATCCTGATGCAGTTTTAAGTACATTTCCTTTAATATCTGTAATCACAAACGTATACACTGATGATATTGATCGACAATATACCAGGTTACCGTTTGGCATCCAGGTTGGGTATTTGGCATAGTTAGAAGAGGAATTATATGTCATCTGTCTTAAATTTTTTCCGTCTGAATCTATCAGATAGATATTAAGTGCAGTACCGTCATATCTCGTTGAGTGAAATGCTATTGTCTTTCCGTCCGGAGACCATGACGGCTGGCCATTGTCCGCAGTGAATGTTAGCTGTTTTACATCTGTTCCGTCATCATTCATCGTGTATATGTCGCTGCTCCGGACAAAGGCTATTTTAAGTGGTGTTTCCTCCCTTTCATAGACACATGACTGGAAGAGAACCATGGCTGATACTGCCAGGAATAAAAGTGTTCTTGATTTACTGTATTTAAATATATCCATAATTTCTGTTCCGGTTACCTGTAGAGCTCCCTGTTTCCGCCCGTGAGTGTGTACTTTATACCTGCACTGGCCGTATATCCGTGAATAATGCTCTCCCCCATAATTTCTTCATCGAAGAGCCCCATCTGGTATCCTCCGCCGATAAAGGCTGTTACATTCTGTGAAAATATATAGGCAAGCTGAATCTCGACAGAACCCTGTGGCCCCCATGTTGTCTCGGTTTCTGTTTTGCTGTAATCGTAGTAGTTTCCGTATCTGGGAGGGCCGTTTTTTCTCAGAAGATATGCCCCTGCCTGCAGTTTAATGTCAATTGAAGCTCTGGTGCCTGCAATGTTTTTGCTTAATACTCCGCCCAGAGAAAGGGGACAGTAGAAATATATTGTTTCGGCAGGTTCTCCTGGTGATTCTATTCCCGGGAGCAGAGATGCTTCCAGTTGAAGATGTGCCTCTGTAATTCTGAGAAACCTGGGGAACGGGAAGTCAAGTGTAAGTGCAGGCCCCATTACACTGGTTGTGTCACCGAGTTGAGTCATGCGGCCGCTGAAGCCTGCCTGAACAGATGCCCTGAGATCTGATATGGCTGACAATGAAACCGAGACTGCAATGATAAAAATAATAATTCCCTTAATCTTCATACGAATATTTGAAAAATATACCTGTATAAAATCAAGCGTTTTGTGCAGGCAAAGTTGTAAATTATGTTAAATATTTGTTTTTTTTAGGTTAAGAGCCGCTCCTCCATGGAGTGTCTTTTCGGCAAGGGTTGCTCACTGCATGGAGTGCAAAAAGGATCCATAGATTCCTGCTTACTGTTAGAAATTTTTTTTCTATATTCCTTAAGTTAAGGAAATATGAAATTTTCTGTTATTTCGTTTTTTCATTTGACACTGAATTACCGCGGGTAATCTGTAAATACTACGCATAGAGGTTTGTCATGGCAAAGGTGTTGATTGTTGAGGAGAGTATGGTATTCGGGACTCTCCTTAGTGAAAAGATTCAGTCTGAACTGGGATTTGATATATTGTGGTCAAAGTCTTTCAGGGAAACAAGTGATGAAATTGAAAAAGACAGAGATTCAATCTTCGCGGCGGTTCTGGACCTGAGGCTTGCAAATAATGAAGATTTTGATATTATAGATTTTGTCATATCGAAAGACGTACCGGTCATTGTCTGCTCATCGGAATTCAGCGATGATGCACAGGACAGAATGTGGTCAAAGAAAATTGTAGATTATGTTCTTAAAGCCGGGAAGTGCAGTGTTGATATTATAGTCAATTCACTGAAGAGGCTCAGGGAAAATTCCGGAGTAAAAATTCTTCTTGTCGATGACTCATCAGTTGTGCGGGCCTCCATAGGAGATCTCCTCCGTAACCAGAATTTTGTAATACTTGAAGCCGGCAACGGTGTAGAAGCCCTGAAAGTAATAGATGAAAACCCCGACATAAAACTCACTCTCACAGATTACCATATGCCCGACATGGACGGTTATGAACTGACAAAGGCCATCAGAAAACGCTACAGCAAAGATGTTCATGCTGTAATAGGTATTTCCGGACAGGGCAGTAACAGGCTTTCAGCCAGGTTTCTGAAGTACGGCGCCAATGACTTCATAGGCAAGCCCTTTGTTGTTGAAGAGCTTTACTGCAGAATAAACCAGAACCTTGACATGATCAGGACCATGGAGGCCGTGCGATATGCGGCAATGTTTGACTACCTTACATCTATCTACAACAGAAGGTATCTGTTTCAGGCAGGTTCCAGTTTTATTCAAAATGCAAGAAGGAATAATCTCAGTGCCATGGTAGCGGTGCTTGATATAGATGATTTCAAAAAAATTAATGACACATACGGCCATCTGACGGGAGACAGGGTAATTGTTGAGATATCACAGATTCTGAAAGCAAGATTCAGGGAATCGGATATAGTGGCAAGGCTTGGAGGAGAGGAGTTCTGTATCCTTGCACTGAATATGAACAGAGGGTCTGTTAATGAAATTTTCAATGAAGTGAGGGCTACTATTGAGAAGTCCAGAATCCTGACAGAACGCGGTGACTATATCTCTGTTACTGTCAGTATAGGCATCTGTACCAGCATCAAGAAGGATCTTGAGGAAATGATAAATATTGCTGATAAGAAAATGTACAAGGCAAAGGTCTGCGGAAAAAACAGAATATGCACTGACGTGAAAACTGTCTCAAATGTATCATAATAGTTTTTAAAAATAATATAAAATCCGGGGAAGGGTATGAAACTGAAGTTCGACATGGTGGGAATCTTCGTCAGCGATATTGAAGTCATGGTCCGGTTCTATTCTGATGTCATGGGGCTGGAAACAAACTGGAAAACAGGTGAACCCTATGCCGAGTTTTCCAATGATGGAATCAGGTTTGCCATGTTCGAAAGAGCAAAACTGCCCGACCTTCTTGGGCAGGAACCGTCCTATCCGGCCGGACTGAACGGCACTTTTGAACTTGCAGTAAATGTGGGCAGCCCGGAAAACGTTGATATTACTTTTAATGAAATGCTGGAGAAGGGCGCGGCACCGGTCTATGGGCCAAGGGATGAACCATGGAAGATGAGGTCGGCAATGGTTTCAGATCCCGAGAAAAATCTCATAGAGATTGCATCCGATTTCTGGAAATAGTTTGAAGGAGAATCCTTTCATGATCACACCTGAATTTCTGGTTACAACCCTCATAATAGTTCTGCTGCCCGGTACGGGTGTTCTTTATACTGTATCGAACGGCCTCTTACACGGGAGAAGGGCGGCATTCTTTGCATCGGCGGGATGCACAGCGGGAATTGTTCCGCACCTTGCCGCTTCTGCCGCGGGTTTATCCGCGATAATGCACAGCAGCGCTGTAGTATTTCAGGCTGTAAAATATGCAGGAGCTCTCTATCTCCTCTACCTTGCATGGACAATGTGGAGAAGTGAATCAGGTTTCTCTGTCGATCAAAAGAGCAAGGACAGTGAAGTGAGAGGAAGGGCCATCGCAGTCAGGGCGGTACTGATAAATCTCCTGAACCCCAAACTCACCATTTTTTTCTTTGCCTTTATTCCGCAGTTTATACCTTCAGAATCTGTTCACCCTTCAATGGATATGCTTTCACTCAGTCTTGTATTCATGATCCTGACTTTCATTGTATTTTTCATGTACGGCATTGCTGCCCATGCAATGGGAAATTTTCTGTCTGTAAAGAAGAGGGCCGTCCGGATTGTGACGCGTTCATTTTCCGCTGTATTTGCACTCATGGGGCTCAAGCTTGCCCTTTCCGACAGGTAGCGGTTTTATATATATCAGCTGCCTGTTGTTTCCATGTAAATCTCCTGCCTGAAAACTTTATAAGTTAAAATTCTGCAGATGTACATTAATGCTGTTATGTTCGTATAATTGAAACTTTTTGCAGAAAAAGTTGACAGAATACTGAAATGTGCAGTTTTATTTCTGTATTGTAAGGAGAGTTCATGAGAATACTTGTTCTGGCGGTTCTTGTTTTTTTCTGGGGATGCGACAGCGGCGGAAGCGGTACCTCGGAAGATAAACGAAGCTTCTACATGGGTTTCACGCCATGGCCATATGCTGCAACCATAGAGGCAATTTCAGATGTCTACGGTTTTATTAATTTTGAAGGAGATCTTGTGGCCCATCATTTTCAGCAGGGCCTGCCATATACAGAGAGCAATATACTTAACATTGACGGATACAGCGCAGCAAATATCAGAAGCGAAATTGACGGAAGGATATCCAGTACTGATTCTGGCAAGGTCATCTATCTGGCAATAGATTCCCTTAATGCTTCCAGGAACGGACTGATCGACCAGTGGGATGGCTCGGGTTCCAACCGGCCCAGAACGGCCCCATGGGATTCGAGGAATTTTGACAGTACAGAGGTGATCACCGCATATGTTGAATTCTCAATTGCAGTCATTGAAAGATTCAGAAACAGTTACGGCAGGCTGCCGGAGTATTTTAATTACGGCACTGAAGTAAGTGAGCTCATGATCAACAGCAGTGCGGATTTCACGAAATTCATATTCTTTGCACAGAATGTATATGCCGCGCTTAAGGCTCAGTACCCTTCTGTAAAATTCATGGTTTCGCTTGCACTGAAGGATCCGGGAAGCAGCGCAATGTCAACGGTAGCTGCAGGTTTTGACCAGATTAAGAATTATGTTGATGTTGTGGGGATCAGTGTCTATCCATACGCTTTTTTCACCCATGTGGAAAAGGGAAACCCTGATAATCTCCCTTCGGACTGGATCTCGCAGATAAAGACAATAGCTCCGGGCAAGCCCTATGCCGTTACTGAAACCGGTTGGATTGCAGAGAACCTATCTATCCCTGCCTATTCCCTGAACGTAACAAGCGACGGTGCAGCACAGGCCAGATTTGCAGAAAAACTCTTTGAGGAATGCAATGAGTTGGGTGCTGAATTTATTGTGTGGTTTACATCCTATGATTATGATACACTCTGGACAGATACCCTTGGCAGCGACAGCCTTTCAAAGATATGGAAGGATACCGGTTTTATCAGTGAGACTTTTGATGAAAGGCCGGGCCTTGCCACATGGAGGGCATGGATGTCCTTTGCCAGGAAAGAATAACTCCAGCCGGATACCGGAGTTTTTTATGTATCTTTGCGGCTGAAATAAACTGCATCACTGAGTTTGACCTTTTTCAGGCCTGTGAGCAGGTTGGGCAGAGACATGGCCTTTACCTTCTCTTCAAGTACTTCTCTCTTTGAAAGGTCTCCGAGCCTGAGTATATGTTCCACTGTCATGTCTGATGCCCTTTTTTTCAGTGATTCAAGGGTGTCAGTATATTTATTCCCCGTAACCGGATGCATGTATGATATTATCCCCTGTTTCAGAATATCTGATGGAGTCCTGTTGTAGAAGAGTTCAAAGTAATTATCAAGACCAAGTCTGAGAAATCTGTTGGCAAACTTCAGCGCGGAACCGGTTCTCTTCATAGTAAAAGCCCTCTGGTAGAGAAGATGTTTTTTCAGGGCCATTTTCATTACAGGACATGCCGTGATGTCATTTAAAAAGAATATGGCAAGGAATTCGGCAACAGTACCTGTATTAATATTTTTAAAATTGATCTGGTTTGCAAGCCGCATTTTCTTCAGACTGCCGTAATTATGGAAGATCATGTCAATGTCGCTTTCAAGGCGGAAGTGGGTTTTGATGTCTGAGATCCCTGAAAAGTGGTAGACCATGGGGTGGAATACGGAATCGGATATGATGTGGCACAGTGTACCCAGTGAAAGGGCTGTCATTTCTTCACAGCTTTTTCTGCAGTTTTGAAGTACATTGATGAATCCGGTGAATCTTATGTTTTTGGAATCATGGAAGTTTTTGTCTGTCTCCTTCATTATGAAACTGTGTTTTCCGCTGTTCAGATATGCCGGTGTATCAGGGAGAACAGATCCCAGTATGAAATGATCCTTATTGGACATGAGAATATTGTTTGTGTAGTCCATTTCTTCAAGCTGGCGTAGAACATCTCTGGCGATGTGTATGTGAGTGAATTCCTTGGGCATGGTGGTCAGTCCCTCTCACATTTTGAAAGCAGGTAAGCCCCTGAGATAAACAGAATAAAAATCGGAACAACTCCGAATCTTGATTCCCCTGTGATCTGGATTGCTGCGCCCATGAGAAAGGGACCCAGTATTGCCGCGAACTTTCCGAATATGTTGTAGATGCCGAAGTACTCTGCAGACTTTTCCTGGGGGATGATTTTACTGAAGTATGATCTGCTCAGGGCCTGTATCCCGCCCATTGATGTTGCAACAAGTACAGAGAGTATCCAGAATATGAGCTGTTTCTCCTGAAGTGTTTCAAAGGAGGGGAGAAAGTAGGCAAGGCCTGTAATTACAATATAGACTGCAATTCCCGCTGTTATTATTTTTTTTGTGCTGAAGTAATCTGTCATTTTTCCGTAGAGAAGTGCAAAGGGGAAAGCAAGAATCTGGATGGCAAGAATTGCCGAGATAAGCGTAATCTTGTCAAGGCCTGAATCTAGTCCGTATGTTGCGGCCATGCTTATGATTGTGTCAACGCCGTCAATGTAGAGAAAATAGGCTCCGAGAAAAGTCAGGACCTTTCTGTTTTTCAGAACCGATTTCAGTTCACCGTAAAATTTTCTCATGGAATTAGACTCACCATGACCAGCGGTGTCCGGTACTTTCCGTGATTTGACATTCTTTATCATGGGTATTGAAAACACCATCCACCACAGAGCTGTTATGAAGAACCCGGCCTTGTAGTATATTCCGTTCCCTTCATTGAGTCTGTCACCTGCGGCAAGAAGCAGCCCTATGACCATGAGAAATGGAATAACGGAACCTATATATCCAAAGGCAAATCCGTATGAGGAGATTCTGTCTCTCCTTGATTCTTCCGTAATGTCAACAAGATATGAGTCATAGAAAATATTTGCCCCGGCCCATGATATACGGCCGGCGATAAAGAGCCCAAGACACAGAGTCCATGCACCTTTCCATACAGACATGAGCAGAAGGGTGGCTGTAATTCCTGAAAAGAGAAAGAATGTGAAAAAGTTCTTTTTCTTTCCGCTCATATCAGCCAGGGTACCGAGGTAGGGTGCAAGAATTCCGATGATCAGGGCGGCACCGGAATTTGAGTAACCCCAGAGGGCGGTTGATTTTTCCATTGAAAGACCGGCAGAGGCGAATTCCTTGAAAAAAATAGGCATCACAACTGTTATCATTATAAGTACAAATGCCGAGTTTGCAACATCGTAGAGCACCCAGCTTCTTTCGGTTTTGTTCATTCACATATCCGCTATATCAAGTTTTATAGTTATATTAGAGAAATAAGTATTGACTGCAAGGAAAATGCGTTTATTTTATAAATTATTTGCTAAAATATTTTTGTGGAGTTTTTTTTGAAAATTCTCTTGGTTGATGATGAAGACATGATTCTTGGAGCCATATCAAGGCTCCTTGAGAAAATGGGACATATTGTCGATACCGCATCATGCGGTGAGGAGGCTGTTGAAAAATTCAGCAGGTCTCTCGGCGGGGCTGAAGGCTTCGCCCTTGTAATTGCTGATATCAATATGCCGGAAAGCTTTGGTGCCGAAGAACTATTAAAGAGGCTCAGGCCTCTTCAGGATGGTGTAAGAGTAGTCGTTTCCAGCGGGCAGACCTTTGATCCGCTTATGGAGAATTACATGGATCACGGTTTTTTCGGAGCAGTTACAAAACCCTTTTCAATGGACACACTTAACAAGGTGATTGAAAAGGCATCCTCTCCTAACAGTTAAATATTTAATTCAGCACGGTGTTTTTATGACGTACAGAAGAGAGAAGGCAGATTCAGGGGATATTATCCTTTCTGTGAGGGAAAATTATTTGTTCCGTGGACTAAGTGAGGAGTTTCTGGCAAAGGCAGTAAATGAAGGAGAAATTCTCTTTGCTGAACGTGGAGTTATTTCTCCTGCCCATAGGGACGGGAACTCTTTTCTGTTTCTTCTTAAAGGTATATTGAAGTGCACCTATAAAACAGGGAAGATTCAATATGTAAAATCCGGATCTCCTGTCAAGCTCACGGCCCTTATGGAGGGGTATGGGGATTTAAACGAGATCCGGGCTGTAAGAGATTCTCTTATCTTAAAGATTTCCAGAGATACATTTCTTGAATACCTCCCAAAAGGAGGAATTGAGCCTGTTTTATCCTCCCTCCTCGCCAGAATTTCCGAACTTGAAGACGCTTCTGCCGGAACTTCATCCACTTCAATTGAAGAGGATTTCTTTATGTTCATCAGAGAAAGTTATGGTTTGAATGATTCAATTGTTCTGGACCTGTCCAGATCCGAAATATGCAGTATCCTTGGACTTGATCCTGCCGGATTCAGCGTTATGATCAACAGTTTGAGGAATATGGGGGTCATTGTATGGGAGGGCGACAGCATGACTTTAAACAGAGAGTATGTCATTAATAAGCTTAAAATAGAGTGATCTTTGTTGAAATAACCATAAAGTATTGTTAAACTATATTCCGGAGATGTTTTCAGGATGGATAGATTTTTGAATTTGTTAAACAGTGAACTCATAGATGATTTTGTGATATGGCTCGATACAGGCGCACGTACGTGTTTTATCTCCAGTCCCGCCGAGAAATTCCTTGGTATTGAATATGATGCGTCAAGGGGGGTCCTGCTTGAGGAGCTGATTCATCCGGATGATATACAGTTTCTTCTTGAAAGGATCTGCAGTTCCAAAGACAGCATAGTTTCCGGCAATCCTGTAACTCTGAGACTATTGAACGGCCACAGAGAGTTTAAGTGTATTGAATTCAAACTGAACAATGCTGCCGGACTTGAGTCAAATCCTGACAGGTATGAACTCAGGGCAAGTTCTGTTGACGGCCTCACTGGATCTACAGCCTTTGAACTGGTTTTCCCTACAATAGAGAAGAATCCGTACCCCATATACTGGATTGACGGCGGGAACCGGATTATTTATGTGAACGATTCGGTCTGCAGGCAGCTTGGATATTTAAGAGATGAACTCCTTGGAATGAGCATAGCTGAAGTTGATGCAAATGCCACCGATGATGAGCTTTCAAGGCTCTGGAGAGGGCTGAGGAAATATAATGAGATCCACTTTGAATCCCTTCACCGTTGTAAAGACGGAAGCCACGTCATGGTTGAAATATCGGCGTTCTATAAGGAGATAGGCGGAAGGGATTACTTTTATGCATTCACAAAGGACATAACAGGGGAAAGCCGGAACGAGTATAAGCTCATAATGAATGAGATTACCTACAGAACTCATTATAAGTTTTTTCCAGTACCGTCATATACATGGAAGTTTAATGGAAGGGATTTTGTTCTTATAGATTTTAACGATGCAGCTGAAGATGAAACTTCCGGAACAATAACCAAATGCCTGGGCATGACTGCGGCTGAGTTTTTTGACAATGACCATGATACTCTTGAAAATTTCGGGCACTGCCTCAACAGTAAGAGTACCATACATATCATTGGAAAATTCCCAGGGAGGCCCATTGATAATTATAGGTATTTTGATCTGACACTTATTTTTATGCCCCCCGATCTGATTACAGTTCATGCAGAGGATATAACAGACAAGCTCTATGCCGAGGAGAGGATTCAGTCCCTGGCCAAGTTCCCGGACGAAAACCCGAATCCGGTTTTCAAGGTAAACGGCAGCTATTCTCTTACCTATAACAATGGCGCAAGTGAGACAGTTTTAAAAGAGTGGTATGAAGGAGATGTTTTCTGCCTGCCTGAAGACCTGAAAAAAGTTGTGGACGAGGTCATTGCCAATAACAGCACGAGAAACAGGGAGTTCAACTTTAATTCCAGAACATTTTTTGTCACAGCCTCTCCCGTGGAGGATTCGGGAGAGGTATACATATATGCTTCGGAGATTACCGAAAAAATACATGCCAGAGAGGAGCTCCTACTGGCAGGGCATGTATTTGAGGCCACTGCTGAAGGAATCATGGTCTGTGACCATAATGCTTTAATCGTCAGAGTCAATCCGGCATTTGAGAAAATTACCGGTTATGCATTTGACATGGTAAGGGGAAAGAACCCTTCAGTACTGAAGTCAGGACGGCATTCCGACAGTTTTTATTCCGACATGTGGGGCAAGCTGAACGCAGTTGGTAAATGGGAAGGAGAGATCTGGAACAGAAGGAGAAGCGGTGAAGTATACCCGTCCTGGATGACAATCGATGCAGTCAACGGCAAGGAGGGGGAACTTAAAAATTATGTATGCGTATTTTCCGATATAAGCGATATTAAAAAATCCGAGGAGGAAATTGTTTATCAGGCTTATCATGATCCTCTGACCGGACTTCCAAACAGAAATCTTTTCAATGACAGGCTAACCCTTGCCCTGATTCAGGCGAAAAGGGAAAATACACGTGCTGCAGTTCTATTCATAGACCTTGACCGTTTCAAGATAATTAATGACGGACTCGGGCATATAGTGGGAGATTATCTGCTTCAGGAAGCTTCAAGCCGTCTTGAAAAATGTATAAGGACAGGAGATACTCTTGCCAGAATCGGTGGAGATGAATTTATCCTGATACTTCCATTCATAAATGAAATAAGTGACAGCACAAAGGTTGCAAACAGAATACTCGGCTATTTCCGTGAGCCGATGTTTATTGAGGGGCATGAACTTTTTGTTACTTCCAGTATCGGTATCAGTATTTTCCCTGACGACGGGCAGAATGCTTCAGAAATGTACAAGAACTCAGATATAGCCATGTATCATGCAAAGTCCATGGGAGGTAACGGTTACAAGTTTTTCTCCAGGGAAATGAACAATGATACAAATCTCAGGCTGAAGCTTGAAATAGATCTCAGACGCGCTCTTGATCTTGATCAGTTTGAACTGTATTACCAGCCCATTGTAAATTTTCAGCAGCAGAAAATTGTCGGAGCAGAGGCCCTTATAAGATGGAACCACCCGGAACTTGGTCTTGTTACCCCGGACAGCTTTATTCCAATTGCCGAGGAGACAGGGCTGATCACAGCCATTAATGACTGGGTCATGAAGAGGGCATGTTCGGATCACAGAAACATTAAGCAGGAAGGTTACGGCAACTTCTATTTTTCTGTTAATATGACTTCCCACCAGTTCATGAACAGAAGAATAGTTGATACCGTTTTTTCAGCCCTTAAGGAATACGGCATGTCACCGGATAATCTGGTAATAGAAATTACGGAAGACAGCATCATGAAAAATGTTGATGAGATTATTGGAGTTATGGCTGAACTGAGGGCCCTTGGGATCAGGTTTTCAATAGATGATTTCGGAACAGGTTACTCTTCATTAAGTTACCTGAAAAAGTTTCCGCTTGATAATCTGAAGATAGACCGGTCGTTTGTCGTGGACCTTCCATATGACTACGACAGCAACACTCTTGCCAGGACAATCATTGTACTTGCAAGAGAACTTGGGCTCAATGTCATTGCCGAGGGAGTTGAAGAACAGGAACAGCTGGATTTCTTTAAGAATGAATACAACTGTCTGATTCAGGGATATTATTACAGCAAGCCCGTATCCCTGAATGGTCTGATACTTTTTTTGAAAAAGTGTGAACTGCTCTAGCACCTGTCCATGAGAAAATTCAGGGAAAGTGTTCTGAACTCATCAGTTTTATAGAGTATTGTGGGATGATTTCCGCCGCTGAAAATATGGGACTGACCCTTTTTCATCAAAGTTGCATACCCTGTGACAACATCTTCGTTGTTTCTGATAAAATTACTGTGAGAAGAGCCTGTTACCAGAACGGGTGAGGATATTTCCGATATGTTTTTTTCAAAGAGATGTCCGGATTTATCAATGAATTCTTTCTGCATCCGTGTATCATCCTCAAGAAACTTCTCCCATTTTGCACCTGCACAGTGTCCATAGACCTGTCTGTCTGTTTCGGCTGGTGAAGATCTGAATGATTTCAGGCATTCGAGGTATTCCTGATCGAGTGTCATTGGAAGTGGGCTGTCTGCAATGATGCATCTGATAAGTGCTGGTGCATTTAATGCGGTAAGAAGTGCTGTAACGGCTCCGCCTCCGGTTCCAATGATTGACATTTTTGCAATTTTGAGTTTTTCCATTGTTTCAATTATTCTAAAGGCATTGTCAAGCCAGAAGTTCCCTGTTGCCGGAGAGTATTTTCCGGACTTGCCGTGCCCGGCCATATCGATACTTATTGTCCTGAAATAATTATTAAAAAAAATAACATCACGTTCAAACATTCTGGAAGACAGCCCGTTGTCGTGTATGAGCAGCAGTGTTTCAGATCTGTCTGTCCCGCTTGCTGTGTAGTGCAGCTTGTTGTTTCTTGATAGCATATGAATACCCTGATCCTTCTTTAGTGACATAATTACTGTTTGATTATTAAATTTCAATCAGTTTTGGATTTTTTATTCGAAAATAATTTACATTTTAGAGTCATTGATTTGAATTTTTAGATAAAAGTATTATATTGAAAACACTATTCTTGAATATAAAGTATCATTATATGCGGAGATTGTAAAGAGATTACCTGTTGGATAGGCCATATAAATATATATTGAAGCATCTTTATCTTAGCTGTTTTCTTTGTATATGACATATCTGCATATGATGACATCACTGCTCTCAAAAGAACAGTGATGTCTATTACGGGGAGGGAGAATGTGCTGTGCAAGGAATGAAATATCCGGGGAACTCCTTATTCTCCTTGCAGATGATGATACTCTCATCAGAAAGTATGTAAAAAAAATACTCTGTGATGCAGGTTACAGTGTTGTTATTGCAGCGAACGGGCAGGAAGCAGTGTCATTATTTTATACTACTGAAGGTATCAATCTTCTCATTCTTGATATAATGATGCCAAAAAAGAACGGCTGGGATGCCTATAAGGAAATCTCAGGACAGAACCATGAGATCCCGGCAATTTTTATCAGCGGTTATGATGAAAGTTTTATTGATGTTGACTACAATAAGAACTCCTTTATAAAATATATCCCGAAACCATTTAACCAGCAGACTATTCTTGATGCAATCATGGAAGCTGTGTCACAGAACTCCATCTGATTGTATTTTCATCACTACAGAGTGCAGCACCTCAGGAATTTTGTCATCTGCCCAGGGCAGTATCGGATAGCCCGTGGTCAGGAAACAGGTACTTTTAGCAAATACCCAACCATGACGCAGACAGATTGGAGCGGAAAAACATCGCCGGCCCTGCGGCGGGAAATTTTATAAAAGGGTTTACAAAAATAAAAAATAATAGTAAGCTTTTATTAAAAAAATGGAAAAGATATGGCAGGGTTGAATTTTTATTCCGGGAACAGACTCGATCTTCTGGCCGGCAAGCTGGCATCTGTTTTAATGGAGACACCGCTGCCCCCGCTTAAAAGTGAATGTATAGTTCTTCAGAGTACAGGTATGATGAAGTGGCTTTCCATCCAGCTTTCACAGAAACTTGGAATATGGTCCAATTACAGTTACAGATTGCCTAACAAGGTTGTGGGAGAGGTGCTTGATGCAGTTATGGGTAATGGAACAGAGAAACGTTTTTTTGATAAAAGTTCCATGACATGGAACACTATGGCGCTGCTGCCGGGGCTTCTGGAACAGAAAAAATTTCCCATGCTTGAAAATTATTTTACCGGAGAACTGAACGGTTTGAAAGCCTATCAGCTCTCATCAAAAATCGTTGATACTTATGATCAGTATATGACGTTCCGCCCGGAGATAATTCTGAAGTGGGACAGAAATGAATTCTATGCAGGAGAATCTGACAGGGAAAATGAACTATGGCAGAGAGAGATATGGAAGCTCCTTACTTCAGAGAGTTCTTTCAGTAACCCTCCGGCAATGCTTAAGGCTTTCTATGAAATTATCGGAAACAATGAAGTTATTGACACTTCAAGCCTGCCTGAACGGATAAGTGTCTTCGGCATATCCTATCTGCCGCTTTACCATTACAATATTCTGCGCGGTATATCGAAATATATTGATGTTTCATTTTATCTTTTTAATCCATCAATGGAATACTGGTATGAGATAAAAACTGACAAGGAGATTAAACGTATTGCCCTGAACCGTCCTGTTGAATCCAGAAATCCCAGGACTGAACTCTATCTTGAAAAGGGAAATCAGCTTCTCGCTTCATTGGGAAAATCAGGGAAGGATTTTCATTATTATCTTCTTTCATCTGACAATTATTTTTCAGATGAGGAATGTTTTTCGGCTCCTGAAGGAAACTCTCTCCTGAATATAATACAGTCGGATATTTTTAATATGACAGATCGGGAAGAGTCTGAAGATGTTTCTCAGTTTGAAATAGATGAGGACTCCATGGAATCAGATTCTTCTCTCATTATAAATTCCTGTCACAGTGCGCTGCGGGAAGTTGAGGTTCTCAATGATTTTCTTCTGGGACTCTTTGATAGTAATGACAGCCTGAGGCCAATTGACGTCCTGGTAATGACCACTGATATTGAAAAATATTCACCATATATCGGAGCTGTTTTTAACAGAAACAGGGGGACTTATATGGAGATCCCCTATTCCATAGCCGATCGAAGTGCGAGAAATACAGAGAGATCCTTTGAGACTTTTTTCAAGATTCTGGAACTGGACCGTGAGCGTTTTGACTCGGAGTCTGTTTTTTCAATAATAAGCAGCGATGCTGTTTCAGGTAAGTTCGGACTGTCAGATGATGATCTCATGAAAATTGAAAAATGGATTATTGATACAGATGTAAACTGGGCGATTGACGCTGAATACAAGCTTTCATTCTCCCTGCCGGGCATAGAGGAGAATACATGGAACTGGGCTCTGGACCGAATGATACTCGGGTCAATGATCTGCAGCGTCGAATCACCGGTAAATAATGTATTGCCCTACGTGGAGGTGGAGGGAAACGACAGCACTATTCTCGGGAAACTGGTTCACTGTGTGAGGCTTCTGTCGGAAATATGCACCGCAGTAAGGGAGGAGAGGACCATTGAACAGTGGTGTGAATTTATGGAGCATGTGCTTGAAATTTTTTTTGAGGCTGACGAATTCTTCGAGAATGAGTTCAGGGACATCTTCCGGGCAATCAATGAACTGAGAAACAGCGGCGGTGAATCATCTTTTGCGGGAAAGATTCCACTGCTGGTAGTGCAGACATTCCTGGAAGAAGTGCTGGCTTCGGCCAGGAATGTTCATGATTTTATAAGGGGGAGAGTTACCTTTTGTGAAATGCTGCCAATGAGGAGCATCCCATTCAAAGTTATATGCATGCTCGGCATGAATTCAGCGGATTTCCCCCGCAAGTCCATGACTCCGTCTTTTGATCTCATGAAAGGAGAGAAGAGAATGGGGGACCGTTCTGTGAGAGACGAAGACCGTTACCTCTTTCTTGAAACGCTTATGTCCGCAAGAGAGTGCCTTTACATAAGCTACACTGGGCAGAGTATAAAGGATAACAGCGAGAAGGATCCGTCAATTGTGGTAAATGAACTTCTTGATTATGTTGATTCTGTTTTTATTGTAAAAAACGGCAGGCAGCCTGCTGCATCTGATTATATACACAAGAGGCACAGGCTGAATCCGTACAGCCCGGTCTATTTTAATTCAGATAATCCGGAAAGTTACTCCGTAGAAAATCTGTCGGTTGCAATGGCCATACAAAAGAGCGAATTAAATGAGAGGCCATTTCTCTCCGCCGGGCTGTCTGAACTTTCTTCTGACGAGAAGAACATGACACTGAATGACCTTTTGAAGTTTCTAATCTCCCCGTCAGAATATCTGATGCGGAAGAGAATGGGCATTGACTACACTGTCAGGGTGGATAATTTGTCGCCGGTTGAAACTGTTAATCCGCATGGTCTTGAAGACTATGGAATAAAAGAATTTATTCTGAAGGAGATTGACCGCGGCAGAGATGCCGGTTTTATATATGGCAATCTGCTCTCTGCAGGTGAACTTCCCCATGGAGTTCAGGGCAGAATCTATTTTAATGTGTTATATGATGAGGTAAATTCGTTTTATCAGGGCATAATGCCGATGCTGAAGAATCGGCACGATGATTTTTATATTACTTCTGCTTTTGAGGAATTTACTGTGACCAACAGGTTCTACAGAATTTATGACGGGAATAATATACATTACAGGCATGCTAAGTTTAAAGAACGGGATCTTCTGCGCATATGGCTGGAACATATTATTTTATCCGGAGAACAGCATGAATGTTTTTCAGGAAAGTCCGTTCTGATAATGAAAGACAGATCTATTGAACTGCTTAAAGTTGACAAAGTGGATGCCGTCAGAATTTTAGGAGATATATTAGGGATTTACGAAGATGGAATGAGGAAGGCCATTCCTCTTTTT
>QKCL01000077.1 GCA_003246895.1 Spirochaetota bacterium
AAATATAAAAATATTATATCAGTTCGTCTTCGTTATTGTAAATTGTAAAAAATTTATCAAGGGTAGCCAGTTTGAGAATGTTTAAAACGTCATCATGTATATTCATAAGGGCAAATTTCCCGTTATGGGCCTTCATTTTTTTCATTCCTGCAACGAGGGCACCGATTCCGGAAGAATCCATATAGTTCACATTTTTCATATCTACGATAACACTCTGGTTCTGGCCGTCGGTAATGCTGAAAAGCGCTTTTTTTAATTCGCTGACATTGTAGAGATCAACTTCTCCGCTCACATCAATAATTTTGTGTTCCCCTAAATCCCTGTATTCAATGTTCACGTAATCCTCCCAAGAAATAAAACTTCTATCTTTTCGTATAATATATTTTACTGCCTTTCGATGTCAACAAAGTATTAATTCAATATAATATATATCAAAAGTATATAATTATTATTTAGAGGCAAATTTTATCGTACACGATTGGACTGATTTTGGCCTTTTTCGTACCATCCCCAGTTTATTCCGAAGTTAATTGTCTTTTCCCTGATATTTGCGGAATTTACACCCATTTCTATGCGTATTCTTTCTAGGGCAGGAACCAGCAGATGTATTCCGGCATAAACTGAAGATATGTGTCTCCCTTCCCTGAAACTGTCATGGGGATGCCAGAAATGAGCATGGTCGTTTCCAATTACAAACTGAAGTCCGTAATAACCATACATGCCCAGAATAGAAATCTGTTTATGATTAAAAAATTCATACCTGTACTCGAATGTGTAGAGCAGTTCATGCTGTCCGTATATCTCAGGGTCAGGACTCAGTGATCTCAGGCTGTTTGCTCCGCCGATATGATAAAGTTCATATCCGGGTATTGTTCCGGGTCTGTATCTTCCCAGAAGATTGGAGTGGAGGATGTTTTTCCGGGTTATTTCATGGTAAAGACGCAGGTCTGCCGTTAAGACTTTAAAGTCGCCATCTCCTCCGAGCTTTTTCCCGGACAATGCTGCTCCGGTATTTATGTAGATCCCTCTGTGGGTGTTGTAAACCCTGTCCCTGAGATCAATGGTGTGGGAGATCCCCACTGAAGGTATCTGGTCATATTCTCCTTCACCGTAAAACATTCTGATGTTTTCATCGTATCTGAAATATGGAACATTCGGGTCTTTTTTGACGGTCAGATAGGCAAGATCCATTCTTAATTGTGTGAAGTGTGTATATGAATAACTGGTTGAAATGCTGTTGTAGAATGACTTCTCATCATACAATTTAAGAGAATTGTATGTGTCAAAATATTCAGAAAGAATTTCCAGCCGGAGTGCAGTTGAGCTGGTTTTAGGTGTTTCCAGATTGTAGAGAAATTCTTTTGCCTTCATGAGTGAAGGGTAAACTGTAGCTCTGGATAGAAACATCTGTTTTATCCCCAGTCCAAGAAGGTTCATCTGAACAATTCCCGGGCCCATGAGTAATCCGTCCTGGTCTGTTTTCTTCATTGCAGGAAAAACAAGGAATGAGGGAAGCTCCCTGAAGTAAAAGTATACAGAGTCTTCGTTAATCCTGTATTCAACGGATGCAAAAATATCGAGGTCAAAAAGACTCTCCCTGACTTTTTCTGCATCGCCTCCTGTTTCCTCCATGAGGTTTTTCACCAGATTCATCATGAATCCGGTATCTGTTTTATGCAGTCCATTCAGCACAATCTCCCTGCCCCTGCCGGACAATATGACAGGGCAAAAAAGAAATATTGTGAAAAGAAAGGTGATGTATTTAAGAAAAAGCTTGTGCATTTCTGAGATGTCCCGTTAAAAAGCCCTTTATCTTATAGAGTAGTCTATATCAGTCAATGGTCAGGTAAATAAATATTTTATAATTTTGGGTATTTCATGGATACTGCGGGGCCTGAAATTCGGTTCAGGCCCTGAATCGTTCCTGTCTGGCGACACAGAAGCAAGTGCTATTTCATGAGTGAGCACATTATGGATTTCTGGCAATGCAGTCTGTTTTCTGCCTGATCAAAAACTATGCTGTGGGGACTGGCCATTACTTCAGCAGAGATCTCTTCTCCTCTGTGAGCCGGGAGGCAGTGAAGTACCTTTGTGTCTTTCCCTGTTTTTCTTAGAAGGTCCATGGATATGGTATATTTTGCAAAGGCTTTCTTCCGTTTTTGTGCTTCCTTCTCCTGTCCCATGCTTGCCCAGACATCAGTATAGAGATAGTCTGCATCGGCAACAGCTTCTTCAATATTGCTTGTAACTTCAATTTTTGATCCTGTTTTTCCTGCGATTTCATAGGCCTTTTCTATTACTTTAATGTCAGGAGAGTATTTTGCCGGACAGCCTATTGATATGTCTGTGCCGAATATAGCAGCTGTAAGTATCAGGGAATGAGCCATGTTGTTTCCGTCGCCGATATATGTGAGTTTCATTTCATCGAGATTCTGGTCTCTTTCAAAAATTGTGAAAAAATCTGTAAGTGCCTGGCAGGGGTGGTACGAATCTGTAAGACCGTTTATTACAGGTATATCTGCATGTTTTGCCAGTTCGACTACCTTCTCATGTTCAAATGTCCTTATCATGATGCCGTCGTTAAAACGGGAAAGTACTTTGGCTGTATCTTCAATTGTTTCGCCGCGTCCAAGCTGAATTTCATTTCCGCTCAGGAAAAGTGCATGACCGCCGAGCTGATACATGCCTGTTTCAAACGAAACTCTTGTCCTTGTTGAATTTTTTTCAAATATCATGGCAAGGGTTTTGTTTTTCAAAACTGGCCTGAACCGTCCCTTTTTTGTTTCTTTTTTTAGTTTATCAGTAAGTTCGAAGAGACTGTACAGTTCATTGGCCGAAAAATCTGTTACCGTTAGACAGTCTTTTGAGTTAAGCTTTGGTATTTTCATTTAAGCTTTCCTTCTTTAATATTATTTTTTCAAGGAGATTCATTCCTTCTTCAAGAGGACCGTTGTCTATTGTAAGTGGAGGAATGATTCTGATGACATTTTCTGCCGTGCAGTTTATTATCAGTCCCTCTGCCAGTGCTTCTCTTACAAGATCTGCTCCGGGTTCTGCAATTTCAAATCCGAGAAGCAGTCCAAGTCCCTTTATACGTTTTATGTAGCCCGATTTGCTTTTGATCTCGATCAGTCTCTTGAGTATGTATTCAGAAGAGCTGTTCACCTTTGAAATGAATGGTTTCTTTTTCATCTCCTTCAATACTGCTGCAACTGCAGACGCTGCGAGGTGATTTCCCCCGAAAGTAGTACCGTGTGAGCCTGGTGTAAAATATTCCGCCAGGAAACTCTTCGCATGGAGAGCTCCTACCGGCATTCCGCCGCCGAGTCCCTTGGCGAGGGTAATGATGTCGGGTGTGACACCGAAATGTTCATAACAGTACATCTTCCCGGTTCGTCCGACTCCTGTCTGTACTTCATCAACTATTGTAATTATTCCGTTCTTGTTGCATGTTTCGAATATCTCTTTTACAAAATCAGGGTCGGCGACATTGATTCCGCCTTCTCCCTGTATAAGTTCAATCATTACACCCGCAATTTTCCTGTCTTTTTTTACTGCCTTTCTGAAGGCCTTTATATCATTAAATGGCAGATATGTAAAACCCGGTACAATTGGGCCGAAACCCTTGTGTATTTTTTCCTGTGCAGTGGCTGACATTGAGCCGAATGTTCTGCCGTGGAATGATTTTGAAAAGGTTATAATTTCATATTTTTTAGGAGAAACTGAAAGACCGTATTTTCTTGTGAGTTTTATGGCGGCTTCATTTGCCTCGGTACCGCTGTTTACGAAAAGTGTCTTTCCAGGGAAAGATGTTTCTGAAAGCATTCTTGCCGCTTCAATCTGTTCCTGGTTGTGGAACCAGTTTGATGTATGGAGCAGTTTGTCAATCTGTCCATGGAGCGCTTTTTTCAGTGCCTGATTGGAGTATCCGAGAGAGCATACTGCTATGCCGGAGAAAAAGTCTATGTACTTTTTGTTATCCTGATCAAATAGATAGGAGCCATCTCCCTTTGTAAATGACACGGGGAGCCTCTCTCCATAGTTCTGGAAAAGAAATTCTTTGTCGCTGTCTATTATCTTTGCAATTTTAGGTGAAGTCATAGTAGAATCTCCCCAAATATTTTAAAAAACTATTTTCTCAATGTATGAATGTTATGTGTCAATAACTAATTCCCTGTATGTCAAATAAGTGCAAATAATTTTATCTCATTCATCTCTGCATGATTTTTTTGCGGAATTTTTACTGTTGTTTATTGAGATTGCGAACTCTCCTTTTTGTTTAAGAGTCTCCAGAAGCAGCGGAATATCGGTACCTCTGGTGCTGAGGAATTCTTCGTAGGTTTTTGTCATCTCCCGGCCTATTACAATATCATTTCCCGGAAAAACCAGTGAAATATCGGTAAGTGTTTTTTCAATTCTGTGGGGAGATTCATAAATAACTATAATCCCGTCAAATTCTCTGAGTTTTGTGAGTTCATTGATTCTTTTTCCGGGTTTCTTGCTTAAAAAACCGCCAAAGATAACGCTTTTTTCCGGGAAGCCAGAAACTGAGATTATTGTTGTGAGCGCGCTGACCCCGGGCAGAGGTACAATCGGCAGATCTGCATTTCTTACTGCAGAGACGATCTTGCTTCCTGGGTCTGAAAGTCCCGGAGTGCCGCAGTCTGTCATATAGGCGATGTTTTTTCCACTGTTCAGTTCGTCAATGAGGGCCGTGATTTTTCTGTCATCAGAATGGGCATGGAGAGACCGCAGGGTTTTTTTTATGCCGAAATGGCTGAGAAGATGACCTGTCTGCCGGGTGTCTTCACAGTATATTATATCAGCTTTTTCCCTGATGGTTTCAAGAGCTCTTATGGTTATATCCTCATAATTACCGATTGGTACGGCTATAATGTAAAGTGTTCCTGTGTTATTCATATTTTTTCCTTAAATATAAATATTATGCTGATAAAATATATTGAAAATTATTCAAGCAGTTATTTAAATATATTTATTGGAGTTATGACAGGTATTAGTGAGTGAAAGTGACAAAAAATGTTTTTTTAAATCTGGATCTGGTTGCGTTACCCGTGATCGTAATGAGTGAGACTGATGAGATAATATATCAGAATCCTGCTGCAGTGCATCTTTTTCAGATAAAAGATGGAAGTAATAAAAAAATCGATGATATCTTTTTATTTGACAGGGATCTCCTGAATGGTGCCAAACGGCAGGAGGCAGGTTTGACCATGCTGTTCCGTGAGCCGGAAAATAAAGAGAAACTCTTTAATGTAATTGTTAAAAGCGGAAATGAATCAGGTGTCATATACTGTTTAACTTTTATGGAAGCATGGCCTTCGGCGAGTGAAAAAATACTTCCTGAACATATTGAACTTGCTCTGGACAAGACACCATCATCCCTGGTGATTCTCAGCAGTGATGGGAGAATTATTCATGCAAGTAAAAAATTTGAAGATATTTCCGGATACAGCCCAATGGAACTTGCCGGTCAGCAGATTTCCATTCTGCAGGAGGGGTTTAATACTTCTGATTATTCAACTGTTAGCTGGTCAGATGTCTTAAGTGAATCAGAATGGTCCGGAGAAATATGCAATAAAAGAAAAAACGGAGATCAATTCTGGTCCCTTGTCCGTATTAGATCCGGTTTTCCCGGTCTGGGCGACGGGGCTGATTATTTAATTATTCTTGAGGATATTACCTATCTCAAGAATATTGAGAATGAACTGAGACAATCCGATGAAAAGTTCAATCTCCTCTTTGACACACTGCCTGAAGGTGTGGTTGTTACCGATCTTGGAGGCACCGTCACACAGGTTAATGACACATATCTGCGGCTTTATAATCTGGATTCCGAAGAAGATATTACAGGGAAAACAATTTTTTCGATTCTCAGTGATGAAGAAATTTTCTGCATGAGCAACCTCATGGATTCAGCCCTAAACATCGGATATGAGGAGATTCGTGATTTTGAAGCGGTGAAACCGTCTAAACTGTTTCTTGATATTCAGGTTTCTCTCATGAGGGATCAGTTCGGGAATTCGGTGGGATATGTTGTGCTTACGGTTGATGTGACAAAGAAGATTGTCGCCGAACGGGCACTTCGGGAAAGTGAAGCGCGCAACAGGGCCCTGGTGGAAGCGGTTCCGGATATAATGTTCCGGGTAAATAATGAAGGTGTCTATCTGGACAAAATGCTTGGCAACAAGATTGATGATGTCTTCCCCTCCGAAGTTGCGGCTGAAAATGTGGCTCTTATTTCGAAGGCGATTAAAACAAGAGAAATCCAGATTCATGAATACGGAATAGACCGGGGCAGGGGGGATGAATACTATGAAGCACGCTTTATAGCAATAGAAGATGATGAAGTTCTGGTTATCCTGAGAAATGTTACAGACCGCAGCAAGGCAATGATTGAAATAGAGAAGTCAAGAAGAGAGGCTGAACTTGCAAACAGGTCAAAGAGTGAGTTTCTTGCAAACATGAGTCATGAAATAAGAACACCTCTGAACAGTATAACAGGTTTTATTGAACTTCTTCTCCGCACGGAAATGAATGATTCCCAGAGAGATTTTGTGAACACCATCAAGAAAAGTGCATCCAGTCTTCTCCAGATAATAGATGACATTCTTGACTTTTCAAAAATCGAAAGCAATAAACTGGAGATAAACAATACCTCCTTTAATCCCTTTGCTGAATTTGAATCTGTAATAAGTCTCTTTGATGTAAAGGCAAAGGAAAAGGGGATTTATTTCCTGTCATATATTGACCCGCAGATTCCGGAAGAGATTGTAAGTGACCCCCTGAGACTGAAGCAGATTGTCGGGAACCTTCTCAGTAATGCAATCAAGTTTACGCCCCATGGCGAATATGTTATAACTGAAGTTAAAATGCTTCATAGGGAAGGGGATATCTGCAGGATTGAATTTTCCGTACAAGATACAGGTATAGGTATAGCCGAAGCGAAACAGAAAAAGATTTTTGAGGCTTTTTCCCAGGCTGACAGTTCTGTTACCAGACAGTTCGGCGGTACGGGGCTTGGACTCAGCATAAGCCAGAACCTTGCCTGTCTGCTCGGGGGAGAGCTTAAACTCGAAAGTGAGAAGGGAGTCGGGAGCAGGTTCTATTTTGAAATAGAGGCAGAGGCCGGTTCTGTGCATTCCTGCAGTGATGATTTTGTTGAATACAAAGACATTAGTGTCTGTATCTGCAGGGGGGAGGATGAAGTTGTTTCAGATAATTTTATGCAATATATGGAGAGGCTTCCCCTTCCGTTTTTTATTGCCGGGAGTATATATGATGAACGTTGCCAGGATGCTGATATTGTTTTTATTGTAAGTTCCGCGGAGTCCATTGAATCAATAATGGAGAATGAGGGTGGGCTGAAATTCAGGAAAACTGTTCTTGTGGGTTGTGCAGACGATGTTGTAAACCTGCCCTTTCAGGGAGCGGTTTTTTCTTCAATTATGACGTTTCCCGTGAAACCGAGCGATATACTGGATGTTTTTGATGAACTCTTCGGAGATGGCGGTGTCAGGAGATCCATTAAATATCTTGATTCAGGTTTTCCAGGTGTTAGGGCATGTTTCGGCGGCAGTGTTCTTGTGGGAGAGGATAACAGGATAAATCAGAAATTAATCAGGCTTCTCCTTAAAGATTACGGGCTCATTATAGATATCGCAGGAAACGGTCTTGATGTGTTTGAAATGTTCAAGAAAAAACATTATGATCTCATCCTTATGGATATGCATATGCCAATTGCAGACGGATTTGAGTCAGTCTGCATGATAAGGGAGTTTGAAAAGGAACACCGGAGAAAGCATGTCCCAATTGTAGCACTCACTGCAAAAGCCTTGAAGGGAGACCGTGAGCATGTTCTTCAGAACGGAATGGACGGATATCTTTCCAAACCTATAGTGATACCAGAACTTGAAAAGGTTCTGGCTCAGTATCTTGAGGTAAAAGATAATCTTGATAATAATGAGGAAATAACCTCTCCAGCCAGCGTGAATAAGGAGATAAGGACTGCTGGAGAGATATTCTCACTGGCAGGTAAAAAATATGATATAAAGAAAGTGTCTGATGAGTTAATGGTTCCGGAAAATCTGCTGAAGGACATAGTAATTGAGTTTTTTGATGATGCTTACAAAATAGTTGAAGAACTGAAAATTGAAACAGATAATGCTGATTATGACAAAATGTACCAACTGTCTCATAAACTTAAGGGGGCAGCAGCCAATCTCAGGTTTAATAATCTTTCTCATCTTGCCATGAAAATAGAAGAAAACACAACTTCAGACAGTAAAGAGTTTGATTATTCGGGAATAATAGATACTATTGAAAACGAGCTGCTTGAATTGCAGAGTATTATTAAAAGAGGTATGTAATGAATACGGTTTTGGCCATAGATGATGATAAAACGACCCTTAATCTTCTGAATATTCAGCTTTCTGAATTGGGGTACAGAATATTTACTGAAAGTTCCGGCAGGCAGGGGCTGGAAATCGCAAAGAGTTTTAATCCGGATATTGTTCTGCTCGATCTTCACATGCCGGGTATGGACGGATTTCAGGTGCTTTCCGCATTAAAGAAAGATAAGGCCACTAAAGATATTCCTGTAATGATGCTTACATCTGACAAGGGTAAGGCCTCGGTGATTGATGCGATGCGGCACGGGGTTGTTGACTATATAGTGAAACCCTACAATCCCCAGAATCTTGACAAGAAGATAAAATCTGTAATAGGCCTCAGGGGACATCTTCAGGCAGACAGCTATGATGACCTCATTGAAGTGTCCAGAAAAGGAGACATGGCGCTTGTTACCATGAGAGGAGGCATATCCACAAAGGAATTTCAGAGTGATGTAAGAACCGTATTTAACGCCTTTTTCCTGAAACAGATTCACGGTAAAAAATGCATTTTTGACATAAGGGCTGTGGCGGATATGAGTGAATCGGATCTCAAGTCACTGAAGACGTATACTGAAATCTTCAAGGATACTGAACTTCACATAGTAGCGGGGAAACACTATGGGACTATTGTAGCAGGCAGTGATATTGAGGAGACTGTAAGCCTTTATCTTTCATTTGGAGATCTGGAGCTTGCACTTAATATTGACTGATCAGGATTAATAATATTGACACCGATTCAGGGTTCTTTAAACTCATATTCATGAAGTTAAGAATAATAGCAAATGATAATGAAACCAGTGCAAGGGCCTGTGAAATTGAAACAACCAGAAGTGTGATAAAAACACCTGTTTTTATGCCCGTTGCAACACGCGGTGCCATAAGGGCATTAACATCAGATGATATAAAAAAAATCGGTTTTGATATAATTCTCTCAAATACATACCATTTATATATAAGACCAGGAACAGAAGTGCTTGAAATGGCCGGCGGTCTTCATGAAATGATGAATTATCATGGCTCCATTCTCACGGATTCGGGAGGTTTTCAGGTTTTTTCATTGGGAGATCTCTGCAAAATCCGTGAAGATGGTGTTCAATTCAGTTCCCATCTTGACGGTTCAAGGCATTTTTTCACCCCGGAAAAAGTACTGGATATACAGCGTGTAATCGGATCTGATATTATGATGATTCTGGATCAGTGCACGGAGTATCCCATTGAAAAGGAATCCGCAGCAAAGGCAATGGAGAGGACAATCCGCTGGGCCGGCCAATCCATAAGGTATTACCGGGAAACCTTTGATACTGAAAAACAGGCATGCTTTGGAATTATTCAGGGCAGCGTTTTCAGGGATTTGAGGAGAGAATGCGCTGAAAGGCTGGCGGAACTGGATTTTCCCGGTTATGCAATCGGGGGGCTTTCTGTGGGAGAGCCTAAGGAGCTGTACAGGGAGATAACTTCCAGCGTTGTGGAACATATGCCCATTGATAAACCCAGGTACATGATGGGAGTGGGGAGCCCTCTTGAAATTCTCCATGCTGTAAGATACGGCGTCGACATGTTTGACTGTGTCATGCCTACCAGAATAGCCAGGAATGGTACACTTTATACTAGCAGGGGCAGGATTAATATTAAATCGGCTGAAAATGAGAAGCTTTTTGAGCCTCTTGATCCTGACTGTGACTGTTATGTATGCAGAAACTTTTCGAGAGCATATTTACGGCATCTTTTTAAGGCGGGAGAAATTTCAGCCCTGATCTACAATACGTATCATAATCTATCGTTCATGAAAAAATTCATGGATGAGATCAGAACTTCTATTATTAATGGAAATTTTGCGGAGACTGACCATGCGACCTCGGAACAGTTCCATAGCGAATTCAAAACCGATTTGGATCTCGAACGGCTCCCGAGCGGCAAGTTTGCCACCAACGCCCTGGTCATGACGTT
>QKCL01000024.1 GCA_003246895.1 Spirochaetota bacterium
GTACATGTCCTCCCGAAAGTGTAGGGGGGGCCTGGGAATATGATCATGCCATTGAAGTAATTACCAATCCAACTCATGAGGAACATGATGAAGCGTTAAGCTCTCTTGGACGAACAGATTTTGATCCTTCTGATTTTACGGTAGGAGAAGTAAAATTTGAAGATCCTGAAAAAATCTGGAAAAAGAGATTCTAATTTAGATAGGTGTCTTTAGTATAAAGCTGAAGACATTTTCTCCATTTTCAAAACATTTTGAGTATCTTGCACCGATATCCAGCAGCAGGAGATAGTTTGAAAGGAGATTGACTGTGGATGTAACTTCTACACCAGCAGAGGAATATGTTTTTCTGTTCTCGCCGGTGAAACCTGTTCCCCGGTCGTAGAATATATTTCCTTTCAATCTTTTAAAATAGACAAGCCTCCAGACAGGGAGTGATAATGAAATAATGGGGAATGAGTAATCTAATGAAATTTTGTAAAATTTTTCATGCCTTTCTGATTTGTATCCCCTGGGGAAAAGGAACTGTTCCGGGAAAATGTAGTTTTCAAAAAGATTCTGTTCATATGCAGCAGAAATCATGAAAGAATTTGTTTCGAGAATTCCAGGGAAGTAGAGCTTTCCAGTAAGAGATATCTGCTCTCCTGAAAAATCGCTGTCATTCCTTGTGGAAAAAATTGAGGCCATAACTTCCTGTCCCCATCTGGGGCCGACACAGTTTAATGGATATTCAATATAATTCTGAAAGTTCAGGAGTCCGTTAACATATTCCAGGTTTCCATCTTTGTATATCCCGTCATAGATCGTGTGTGTGCTGTGATTCTTATCTGATATATTGATTATGCCGTATCCTGATTCAATATTAAAAGTTGAATTATTTATGCCGCTGACAATATTTAATGGAAGTTTTACAGAGAAAAACAGTTTTTCCTCTTTCCAGTTCATCTGCTCATAAATCGGATCATCAGAAGTTCCTGTATCAATCTGTACTGATCTCTTTCCGTATCCGCCAGTGACAGAAAATACCGGATAGAGTCCCATGTAGAGAATACTTCCTTCAACTGCATGAGTCTTTTCATTTGTGTTATACACATAGCCCAGTGTCATGTCGGTCGTCTGAAGAACATCCCTTGAAAGAAAATAGAAATAGAAGTTTGAGTCTGTTGAGTCAAAGAATGGAATCCATCCCATTGGGTTAATAAGGTTCAGGATAGGGTAGTATTTCTCTGTTTTATACTTGGTGTCAGGGATATTGTCTCTTTTTTCAATCAGGTCAGTGTTGTCTGCATATTCCTGATTAATTACAGATTCTATAATTCTGTCACTGTTCCTTTTAACATTTTTTATGCTTATCCATTTTTTTTTATCTATTTTTATGGAAGCTACAGTATACCCCTGTGGAGCATAATTGTTAAAAATAATTGTATTCTCCGCAGAATTTATGGAAGGGTAATATGCCCCGAATTTTGATGAGAATATCTGGTAACGCTTTCCTGTGTCCATTTCAACAGAGTAAATATTGTCTACTCCTGAATAATCTGAAATATAAATGATATTTTTTCCGGAGTATACGGGTGTACTTATTTTCTCGGTTTTACTGCTGCCTGTAATATTTTTAGTTAGGCCTGTATTTAAATCCATTTCAGAAATACAGTAGCCTTTGTCGTCAAGGCATACAATGGCGATTTCCTTTTTGCTGTCGGAGAATGCCGGATCAGTAATCATTGAGTAACGGTCAATTATAAATGTTTTAATCAGACTTCCATCTTCAAGGTTAAAAATCCTGATTTTAAACTTTAAATCTTCTCCGTATTCTATACCGCAGGCCATTGTTCCATCCCTGGAAATATTGGCGGATATGTATTTACCATTGGTACTGAGTCTTTTAAACTTCTTAAGTTTCAGGTCATAAAATTTCAGATCAGAATAAGATCTATACCCCCATCTTGGGTCAGATGAATCCTCAATGTATATAAACTTATCTCCTCCAAAACCGAATTTTCTTTCGTTTATGAACGATGATGATAATAAACTGAATGGGAGTTGAATCAGTTTTTTCTCAATAACACCCTCAGTTGATAGTTTTACAATACATGGAACTTTGTCCCTTGAGAAAAACATGGCCCTGGCCGATTCATCATTTAACATCACAGGATTCATGAATGCACGCCAGTAATCATCATCGATTTTATGTGTTACTTTTCTGTATTGAGAGAGCTTTACATTTTTAAGCTGTTCCATCCAGATATCACGGTATGAATCCATTGCAGAATTATAAATATCACGGACATCTTCACCTGTTATATTGTATACTGATCTGAAAAATGCGGGGAAAAGAATATATTTGCCGGTTCTGGAAAGAATTTTGTCCCAGATCTGTTTCCCATATTTCCCGCGTGTATATGAAGTTACAAGATAACCTGATCTGTAGTAATCATTGTATGGATACAGGTCATCCGGAGTTCCCAGGAATGTCCTGTAATATGAGTATCTGATGCCGGAAAGTTCCAGTGCCCGGTGCCATAGTGTAAAGTTTGCAATGCGCCCACGGCCGTAATCAGTATGAGCCGTTTCCATGAGAACAGCATCTCCTTCAAGAAACCAGAACGGTATGTATAGTGCAGTAAAAGCGGCAGTTCCCAGGTCACCGAGCAAAATATTCCAGGTTTTTTTACCGGCTCCGTCCCGCAGCTTGTTCTGCTGGGTCATATGCCGGCCTTCATGTATGGCAAGAGTCTTTAACCATTCATTTCCTGTTAAACCTGATGGTGTTGTAAACCAGTGTGAATAAAATGGAGAAAAGGATACAAATCCGTTTGATACAGAATATGTATTTATAAGGACAACGGGAATTTTTCTTGGGCTGGTTCTCAGGCTGTTGTAGTTGTATTTTTCATAGTGATTCAGCAGGTTTGCCACATATTGGGCTCTACTTTCAATTTCGGAAGGAAAAATTACAGTGTAGCTGCCTGCATCAATTTTTTTCCACTCAGTAAACCACGGCACCTGCTGTGAAAAAGCAGTTACTGAAATAAAAGTTAAAATGAAGACTAAAAAAAGTTTGTATTTGTGCATAATGTGTTTTTATTAAAGCAGTTTTCCATCAGCGAGTATATGAACTTTACCGCCAACCTTTATTTTGTCTTCAGCGCCTCTCCCCTCAACAATGAGTTCGATGAGTGACCTTTTGTGCATTTCGTAGCCCTGTTCAATTTTAAAATCAATTTCCTCGACAGGGGAGTAGTAGAGCCTGAGATATGCCCCAAGGGCAGCTGCACCGCTTCCGGTTGCAGGATCCTCGGGTATACCTATTGTATGGGCAAATACTCTTGCATTTATGTTATTATCACTTCTGTAGGTTTCTGTGCAGAACAGGTAGAAAGGCTTCTGTTTCTCCTTTGTGAAAAAACTGCTGTAGGCGCGTCTGTCAATCCATGCCTGTTTCATGGCCTGAAGGGAAACAACCGGTACAATGATAAAGTACATTTCTGCAGCAGTTTCCCTGATGGGAGATATCTCTGAAATATCATCGGATGATAATCCAAGCATGGGAGCTATATCATTCTTATCATAATGGGCACCAAAATGTATGCCGCTGTGCCTGACCCAGGCCATCTGTCGCTCAACGTCAATCTGAACGGTTATTTTATTTCCTAAAAGTTCAATGTTTACAGTGTCAGTAGATCTTTTCAGAATCTCCTGCCATATAATATATGCGGTTCCCATTACTGAATGACCGCCGAAATTTATTTCACCTTCAGGAGTAAATATCCTTATCCGGAAGCGTTCATCATTTTTTTTGGGAGAAATAATGAATGAAGTAGCTGATATATTAAACAGGCGTGCGAGATTCTGAATTTCCTGATCCGGAAGATCATCATCGATGATGAAAGTTGCAAGCATATTGCCGGTATATTTTTCTGTGTGAAATACTTCGCTGATATAATACGGAATTTTCATTCAATCCTCCGGTATTATTAAAGTAATACCTGTATTAAAAAGTCCAATAAAATTTAACAGACATGCTGTAAAAAAGCTTGATGCTTTCATGTAACTCTGTTAAAGGTATTATATGAAAACTTTTAGAATAATCTTTTATTTTTTATTTATTTACTCTGCCATTACCGGGTGCTCTGCTTCATGTTCAAAGAAAAGCGGTATCTGTGTTACTAAATATCCCATACTGCTTGTCCATGGTATAGCATTCAGGGACAAGACTGTTTTGTTAAAATACTGGGGCTCCATACCAAAGACACTGAGGGACAATGGAGGCACGGTTTATCTTGGAGGCCAGGAAGCCTACGGGACCTGTGAGGAGAATGCCGCACAGCTGAGAAAAACAGTCCTTAAAATCCTAGAAGAAACCGGAGCAGAAAAGGTAAATATCATAGCCCATTCCAGGGGCGGAATTGAGTCGAGATTTCTTGTATCTAAACTTGGAATGTCCGACAAAGTAGCTTCTCTTACCACAATCGCCACACCTCACAGGGGAAGTATCATGGCTGACCTGATTCTGAAAGGCCTGCCCGGTAAAAAATTTATAGGCATGATAATAGACATGTATGCAAAACTCATTGGTGATAAAAATCCCATGAGTATTAAGGCCGGAAGGGAACTTACAGTAGCCTATATGGCAAGATTTAATAAAATTGTTAAGAATTCAGAGAAGGTTTATTACCAGAGTTATAGCGGTAAAATTACAAAATCATATGTAAATCCAATATGGGTTGCAATGTGGCAAACCATGTATAAACATGAAGGAGATAATGACGGCCTCGTTTCTGTAACTTCAAGCAAATGGGGTAACTACCGGGGAATTGTAACGTGCAGCGGTAAAAACACGGTTTCACATGCGGATATTGTCGGTCTCCATATTCTTACAGGAGATTTTTGTTTCAAGGCGGACAAATTTTTCGTGGATATTGTCAGGGATTTGAAGAATAGGGGTTTCTGATTTTTTATTTCTTGAAGTGAGAATCATTTCTTTGCCAGATTTCGTTTATCCAGTTTTGTATTTCTGATTTATAATTATCATCTTCGAGGTAGTTTCCTTTCAGATTATCAGTGAAAGGGATCTCCTCAATATAAACCTTAAAATATTTTATTCTTCCGCACATGAAATCCCAGAGCTTTTTACTCGAGTTTTCCGGATAAACAATTGTAACATTAAGCACTCCGGTCAGGTACTCTCCCATAATCGTAAAAACATAACCGATTCCGCCTGATTTTGGCTTTAGAAGATGCCGGAATGGGGAGTTCTGGAGAATGGATTTTTTTTCAGAGTATCTTGTACCCTCAACAAAGTTGATTATTGAAACAGGCATGTCTCTGAATTTATTGCAGGCCCTAATGGTATTCTCCATGTCTTTACCTTTGAGGTGAGGTTTCTTTTCGAGGAGTTTTTTGCTGTATCTCTTCATGAAAGGGTAGTCCAGCGCCCACCATGCAAGGCCGAGTACAGGAACCCATTTTAGCTGGCTTTTAAGAAAAAATTTCGGCATGGGTATCTTGCCTGTAAAAATACTCTGTAAAATTACAATATCAATCCATGATTGATGATTTGATATGATCAGGTACCACTTTTCTCTGGAAAGTCCTGAAGGGATATCTGTATCAACTTCTATTCCGATTATTTTCTTTATGCCGGCACTGTTGTAGTACACCCAGAGCTGTGCGATATTATCCAGGGTAAAGTTTATGAATTTTCTCACAAATTTAATTGGAATTAATAACTTAAACAGGGATAATACAAGAATAAAGGGAAACCAGAATAAGGTATTGAAAACCAGAAGAAACAAAACTGTTGTTCCCAGCAAGGCAGATCCACGGTTACTGCTGTTATTTCCTGTCATATTAAGTCCTGAAAAAATTTTATTCTATAAATATTGGCAGGTGTTTTTTTTACAAGTTAAAAAATATATTATTGAAATAAGAATAAGTTAGGATTAGTACTATTATCATAATATAGAGGCTGTAACAAATCATGAGAAGATTCAAGTGGACAGATAAATACAGAATCGGTATTGAGGAAATTGACCATCAGCACATGGAGATTTTTGATGCAATAAATAAACTCTATGAGCATTTAACCAGTAGTTCTGGAGATAATTCAGGGTTTGAAACCGTACTTCTTAAATTGAAAAAATATATTGATAATCACTTTTCAACGGAAATGAAATATTTCGTAATTTTTAATTACCACAATCTTTCGCATCATAATAAAGAACATCAGCAGTTTTCTGAAAAAATTATGAGTTATTGTAATATGGATATCTTGAGTAATAAAGACAAACACGATCTTTATTATATTCTTGAAACCTGGTTTGAAAAACATATACTGAATTCTGATATGGACTTCAGGGATAGTATTAGTTTTAATAATAAGTAAATATTTCATCAACTTCCGATAAGATATATTATGTCTCATTAGGGTTATTTTACTAAATCTTCTTGCCAATAATTCCAGCAAGAAGCGTCTATTTTCTAAACTTTCCAAGGTGAAAAAGCAAGCGCTTTTTCCGCTTTTTCCTTGACTTTTATCCTTTTTTTCCGCAAATTCCAAATGCTCTTACCGATATAAGAACCCTTTAAAATTTAACTAAACATATTTTTAGCGTAAGGAGTTGTTATGTCAACACAAAATCAAAAAGAATGCCAAACAGGTGGCGAAAATGTAATGCCCAGACTCGCACGGGGCCAGATGTTCCGAGAAGAAACCTTTATCTTTCCGGACAAAGACATGGAACAAAAACTTTTAAAGATCCTTGAAAAAGACTCAGAAATCCGAACCTTCAAAGAAGCGGTTTTCTTCACTGAAGTAATGAAAGAAGAATCCGGACACTATGAATGGAACACCTCTCTGAAGATGCACAACAACTTAAATGCAAAATATGACCAGGACTGTGGACTACATTTAAACCAGGATGTTCCGGACATCGAAAAATTAAGCCCTGGGAAATACAAGTTAATTCTCAAATACTACAACCCATACAAGCCCAGAAAAAATAAAGTGTTCGGCTGCGTCGATACCAAAAGTTTTATATTTGAAAAATTATACAAAGGGGCAGAAGGCGGAAAAGAACAAAACCAGGTTACATACAACCAGGCGCCAGCCCTCCCCCTGGACTCCCTGGGAAATGTAGTGCAGCAGGTTAACCGGATATTTCATGAAACAATAAATTTACACTCTGAAACGCTCACGTTCCGCGAGCAGATAGAGCAAAAGGCATTTGAAAAAGGGTACAGCCAAAGACTCAAAGAGGAAGAACTAGAAAAGAAAAACAGGGAACTGGAGGAAAGATTAAAAGTCCTGGAGAATGGAGGGGACAACAAGACCGAAGGAATAATAAATACAGTAACACAGATAATTGACAAGCTGGGAATAAAGATCCCCAAAATAGACGAGATTAACGAAATAATAAAGAAAACAACCAGTCAGACAATAGAGACAGATGCGGTCACGGAATAAAAAAATCTGAAGGTCAAGAAATTAACTAAGAAAACGGGCCGATTTACCGGCCCGCCTCTTTTTTAGGAGGTTTTAATTTTTGAATAATACCACTCAGTTTACTCCCCACAAATAACCCGCCACCAATAAAAAGAGCAGGCTTCACCCAAACCGGAAATATTTTAATCTCTTTCAGGGCTTTTTCAATTTGTCCAGGAAGAACTTCAGTTATAATTTTTAAATCCTTTTCAATTGGAAATTCAAAAGAACGCCATATTGCAAATTTCAAGCTATGAAGATCGGCCACCCTGTAATAATCCATTAACCAGCGTGAATAATATTTAGTGTCTACAATCCGGATAACATCAGTTGAAGAGTTATAAATATTATACTGATTTAACAGTGGAAGGATTTTCTTTCCGTAACGCTCTACCATTTCCATGCCGAAAAGAGATTCTTCCCTTAAATCAAAATGAATGTGTCTGTTATGACTGGATATGTACACAGTGTATTTAAAGGCGTCTCTAAGCCTCGTATACAGCCATAAATTGAGCCCCAAGGGGTAAACAGTGATATCTATTGCATACCCGTCTATATGCTGCCCTGAGCCTCTGTCCTGGCTTGTAACGAGTATTTTCTTAACACTCCCCATGAAATCCTTTAAAAACTCCGGATCATTTTTAGAAAGAACAATAAGGCAGTTAAGAAGGGTAAAACCGGCCTGATTTAAAAATCCTGAATTTCTAAACTGGCCACCCTCGAAAATATAAAATCCGTTCTTACTGCTTAAATATTTCAAAGCTCAACCTCATTTCCGGAGAAAAGAGTATATGTGAATCCGGCCTGGGCTCCATGTTCTTTATACTGGGGAGAATTAAAAACAAGCTCCATTAATTTTTTAAAATCTTCCGGAGATTGTATTACCTGGCAACCGGCCGAATATTTCCCGATATTTTCCGCCTTGATTTTTGAGTGTGCACGGTGAATATTTATCCCGAAATATCCAGAGTCAAAGCGGTCTGTATTATCATGTTTAAAATTGCGGTTTAAATCCCTCCAGACCGTGACCTCATTTCCCCACTGGCACAGCGCTGTATATCCCTTATGTTTTCCAATGACATATGCGTTTTTGTACTGGCCCAAACACAAATGCGCTACGCCCTTAACTTTGCCAGGATTATTTGTGTAATAGACACCAGGGTCAACGGTGGCGTTAAATACATGAATTTTACCGCCGGAGGTCACAACGATTTTATCATTGAAAATATCATCTTCAATTCGGGTTTCATTACGAAGTCCAAATATATTAAAATTATCATGAAGTGTAAACCCATGTCTAAGAAACAAATCTCGTATTTCATCAAAATTTAAATCAATCATTTCAAACCCTCCCTATAAAAAAAGGGAGGGGCAACCCCTCCCCTTCTTTTTTAAAAACAAGTTTCCTTACCCCTGAATATGGATTAAAATTTCCTCTTCAGTCGGCCAGACGGTCGACTCAATAACCGCTTTTATTTCCTCGTTTGTTTTGCATTTTTCAATCTCGTCAAGTGTGGAATGATAGATGTTTCTATACATTGCATTGAACTTGCCAAGGCTTTCAATACCGGCTGTGCCGCACAAATATTCCGGATAGCCATATGTGGCGCCGGTTAAAACATTGAGCTGTTTTTTATCTGAAAATATTTCATTTGATTTATTATCACACATTGACTTTAATGAATCAATAGCCAGCTTTTTAAAGTCGTCAAACTCCAGCAGCTCAAAAATTTCTTTTTGAACCAGTTCACCTTCCACTATTTTCAGATTGTCCGGAAGCTCCTTTTCTCCGTCCTGTATCTGCTCCACCAGGGTTTTTTCTCTGATAATAACAGTGCCGTCTTTTTCATCCAGCACCGGATTTTTAAAACTCTTATCTGTTGAAATAATGACATGTTTATCCGGATTAAATGCGTGATAAACCTGTGCACTGGTAAGCATCTGTGAAACCGGTGCATTATTTCTGTGCACCTCTTTTTTACTTTCTTTATCATAAACGATATACATACGTGAACCTCACTATTTTTTTACTTTTAAATATAAATGCACGCCAATATTTACGCCGTTTGTCTGATAATCTGATGACTGCATTGCATTTGGAGAAATTGAATCTTTAGAATCGAAAGATAAAGTACCAGCACTTTCCGTTCCTCCGGCGACGAAATTAACTCCAACATTAGGTGTATATTTCAAAGCACCAACAGAAACGGGCCCACCAACAGAACGCATATTAGCTATATAATAGGTATTCCCTGAAAATCTCTGAGTTTGCCAAGGTTGGACAGTTCCGGCATTGTCTGCGCCTTCTACGTAACCAACACGGCTTGTATAATCGGGATCAATGACAGTATTTCCGCCGTTATCTATACGGAGGAAAAATGACCTTGCATCCGGAATATTAAATGTGCTTGCTCCATCTCCGGAGCCGTACATTGTCCCATAATAGGCAAAGGCGTCAGGATATGCAGCCCTGGACAGCGCGCGGCCGTCTGCCATTGCAAGCCCTCGTGCCACTGCCTCTGCATCCGGAAGTTTTTTAAACGTTAAAACAGGATCTCCAATTTCAAGACCGTCTGCACTTACTGAATTAAAAAAAAAATCCCCTTCAAAGTCTATATTATACAGAGCAGAGAAGGAGACGGAGGAAGTCATACTGGAAAGCATTTTCATTGATCCCTGAACAACGAAAACAACAAAAAAACTTATTTCATCTGATTCAATGCCCAGGTCAGATTTTAAATTATCTACATCAAAGATAATTTCTTTCTCCGCCCTGGCATCAATATTTAAGACGTTCCCAGAAACCCTGTCATTAAAGGGAACTGAAATTATTTTCGTCAAACCGGCAGAAATAAGTTCTGCTTCAAAGTTTGAAGTTTCAACATCTGTTTTACTTGAATAAACAGAATCAGGACCGGCGAAAATATGGACGTCCACATTATAGACTCCATATGTGATGTACTGGTCTTTATAATCCCCCTCATCAAGATTAAAAAATATTGACGGTGAAATCTTCAGCTTTTTTAAATCACTGACTTTCATTTTAAATGGAAAATATTTTTTTAAGAAATTTACACTTTTTCCTGAACTCTGGGCACTGTCCAGAATGGGGATATTAAGATTAAATCCTGTTTTTCCTTTTCTGCTGTTAAAATCAGTGATAAGCATATTTTTAGTACTCCAGTTCTATCATTAAAGACACGGTCACCTCTTCGGTGTGTCCGTTCACAAATTCATAATTAAAAACACTTGTCGGAGTGTTCAATTTTACCTTTTCATCAAAGGCGGACGAAAGTGCGTGAATATCAATTTTATCCAGGAAAGATTCGTCAGTCTCGTTATCAGAAAAAGTCATTTTAACTTTTCCAATAATTAAAGAGGTATCATTAAGAACATATACCGCCCCGACACGGGGCAGTATTCCGGATTTATTCTTGATTTTCAGATCAAGAGTGTTTCCAACGGTGGCCCCACTTGCCACCGTATAATCTCTTTGTATTAACTTTTTCACACCCTACCCCCTTACAGAGAAGCAGGCTTGTAAAGCATACCCTTTACAAAGCAGATAAGCTGTGAATCCGCTTCAGTTGCCGGAACCTTGACATTGAAATCAAGTGATTCCCGTTCCCAACGTTCGCCATCTGCACCAAGAAGAGGAATGAAACTTTTGGCTGAAATATCGCCAAATGTGTCTATTGTGTCGTCATGAAGAACGACCGGAACGTCGAAGAATTCCAGAAGAGTCCCTTCTTTTATTTCGTTTTCCCCAATCGCCACCTTCATTGTGGCAAGAGAAAGTTTCCCAAGCATCGCCGGAGTAACCGGAGAGCCGTCTGTCTTTCTGTATGCAAAGCCGACTTTCATAATGTCGAAAATCTGACCTTCAGGAAGTCTTGCTTCACCCTGCTTCCAGTTTGTTTTTGAACCGCCGGAACCGTGATCCCCGTCAGCCTTAATAAATGCCTTTGCTTCAACCGCTGTTGAGGCGTTAAGGTCTATTGCATAATAGAAAGTTTTTTCTATTCCAAAGTATCTTTTACCAGCTATTTGAAAAATCATCTTCTTACCGTCCTTTTTTAGTTTTTAGATGTATGAGTTGCAAGGGCCTGCCTGTTTATTACTCCGTTATTTGCCGGAATCGTTTTTAAAACGTTCTGCCCTGCCTCAATAAAATTGTTTGCATAATTTCTGACATTTGAACCTGTTACAACCCCGCTGACTGTATTAACCGGCGCCCCCAGTTCATATGCTGCCTTTTGGAAGAACTGCTGTGTTTTCCCGCTTGTCTTTGTTGACAGATGCGCAAACAGGTCACGCATAAACGGAACTGACCCAATGGCCATGCCGGAAACGAAAAGGGCCTTTGTAAGTTCCTTATCATTTTTTACAACCGCACCCATGAGAGCCGGAACGACAATTACACTTATATGTGCAAGGTATTTATATGGAATCCTCACCGCCACAAATGTCTGATATATCAGAGTGGCAAAGATTGCCAGGTATGCTTCTTTCCCTTTGAAAAGTTCAAGAAACGCATTTACATCAAAACTTTTCTTTTTCATTTATTTTATCTCCTTCCTTTTTTCTTACCTTTATTCATTAACAGAAAGCCACCGGCCAGAATTGCACCAATGATAAACATTTTGCTGTTATCTTTGGTTGTGGTCTGTCCGCCTGTTGGAATCACATTTGAGGGGTTTACTATACCCCCAGAAGTACCACCGGACTTAAAAACCTGTAAAGGGTTATAGGCATATTGAATCAGGGAATCAGTTCTGTTTTTATACAGTGCCTGGAGAACCTGTAAAATCTGCCATTCCTCAAAACTGGCAACCGGTTTTATTTTTTCTACAAATGCGCTGTAGTTATCCGGAGTTACAAGTTCGCTCGCCTGGTATGAAAAAAGCATATAAGATAAAAGGATATGCTGCACATACCACCATGTAACCATGGTAACGCCGGATTGTTTCAGCTTGTATTGTATCTGACTTATTATAGCCTCAAAAAGTGTGATTGACTCTGTCCTGGTCGCTCCTGAAGCAAGGCCGTATGTTCTGCTTGCTTTCTGAAGGAAAACAGAAGTAAACGGCGAATAAATATTACTGCTATTATAAAAATTTTGCAGTGTATCAATTTTATCAATGTATCGAGTATCTATCATCTTTTACACCCATCCAATATATACAATTTGAACCGGAGGGAGTGAGACGCTGTCAATGTCTCCGCCGGTAACATGCGCAACCAGTACCTGGTCCAGGTATTCAGTATTTATGCCTGCATCCATGAATATGATTTTAAGCAGTTCAATAAATTCTTTCTGCTTTATTGCATCTGCTCCAATGAGTTCAAGGGCAAGTTTCAGCTGCTTCTTTATGTTCGCTTCTGATGTATCCTGGAGTATTGCAGCTATGTAATTTTCGATAGAGGGGTACTGCTGAATAAATTCCTCAAACTCCTCTTTTTTGCCGTAAGTTTCATAAACCAGTTTTGCATAGTTTATAACTTCCATTTGCATTTCCCATGCAGTCTTCCCAGCAACGTAAATCTCTCCGATAACTGGAACCGCTTCCAGGGCTTCATCTGCCATTTCAACAAGAGGCTTTATGAGAGGATTATTTTTAATTTCGTCAATCTGTTCTTTGTATGCGTCAAACTCCGTTTTTAACGGGTCATAGTATTCTGATTTTAAAGCCTGTGCTTCATCAACAACAGCTTTTATTTCATCAATAGGCACAGTTCTGGAGAGGCTTTCAAGTTCTGCTTTCATTGCCTCCTGTTTGGCCTTTGCCTTTTCAATAAGTGATGAGACAGTTGTTGACTGTCCGCCGATAGTTACAACGGCATCTGTCACCTGTTGAACGGCTGAAGTTACAGAACTAACGGCATGTCTTATTGCACTTCCCAATCCCATATTACTTACCTTTCTTCATGGCATTTATTAGCAAAGCAACCAGCACAACCGCAAGCAGTGAAGGGACCAGGGCAATTATTAAATCAAGGGGCACGCCCTTAATTTTGTATTCTTTCAAATTCACAAAAAATGACTTTATGGCGTCATCTGCTAGTTTCTGTTCTTTTAGCTGTTTTACAAGCTCTGATTCAGAGAAAGCAAGTCCCATGCTATTTATCCTTTACACTTTCAGCTGTCTTGTTGCGGTACAATTTAAACACCTTTGGTTTTACTAATTCTAAGTTGAAGCTGAATGAAATTCTTTTGAAAAAAGAGAACACAAACGCCAGCTTTAAACGTACATTCCGGATAACTTTTTGAGATAGCTTTTCCTGTGATCTTTCTCTTTTCATACTTCCACCTTAAAAATTTTAACAATCGGTTTATCATATAGCTGACCGATCAGCAGCCGAGAGTCTGTAAAATCATAAGGAACACAGCTCCCATTGATATGAAGCCCAGAACAGATATGATAAAGCCCTTCCTTAACATTTTGAAAAATGATATAAAACGGGATATTATTTTCATAAAAGTACCTTATTCCAATTCTTAACTTTTCGCCACAGTCTCCGCCGTTGTTGATTATGTCGCCTGATTCCCTGCTGAAATTCTCAAGAAACTGTTCTTTAAAAGGCACTCCAGACATAAATCCAAAAAACCTATTGAGATCAAACGTCTTAATTTCTCCAGGAATATCTTTCTTTTTCGCTTCATCAATCAGCCCCACAGCGTACTGTGTAAAATCCATTATCTGTATTTTCTCTGAAGGGTTTCCTTCTTTTTCTTGTCTGCTTCAATCTGCTTACATCTTTTATCCCAGTTCCTCATCCTGTCGTCGAACTTTTCCCAGGATTTTATTGTGGCTGAAGCTTTTGGCCTTTTGGGTCTTTTTGGTTTTTTCGTTGCCATAATGAACTCCATTAAAATTATTATACTATACAAATATTATGTATTTCGCCTTAGCATACTATACATATGTTTGTCAATAAAAAAATGAAAAAAAGAGGTTTTTTGCTTGCTTTTATACAGATGTTTAGTAGTTTGAGGGCATACGAATTCCTTACCCCTTTAGGCTCAAATTGAGGGATTCGAGCATGTTTGCAAATAATATTGTGGTATAAAGAGGCCCCGAAAGGGGCCTTCTTTATTGTCTGATTCGGATCAGCTCCAGAACATCTTCCCTGGCAAATTCTTCACTGGCCTTTACTCCATTTGCGTCTATTATGTCGAACTGGTCCATTGTAGAAATTCCGATCACCAAAACTTTACCTTTTCCGAATTCTTTATTTATTAACTCTGTCATTTTAGGCAGGTCGCCCGCTTTACCAAAATAAAACATCATTGTATTTGTCCCCCTTTCTCCATCTGATTTAATTTATCTGCGAGATCGTCCATTCTATTTGAGATCTCTATTTTTTCGTTGCTCAAATCACCGATTTCAACAAAAAGCATATCTATTCTTTTCTGTACCCGCCCAAGCTCTCCGGCTGCCTTAATAAGTTCCTCTCTAAAATTTATAAGGTTTTCGGCTGTTTTTTTTATTCCATCCAGATTTATACTTCCCACTATTCCGCCTCCTCCTCTGTGTTTTTCAACTTACCCAGTATGCTCGGAAGCCTGGAGCCAAACGCCCAATATGAAGCAAACTTTTCTTTCCGGATATACTCCAGCAACTCTTCCAGGTATTTCGCTTCATGTTGTGAAAGCTCAAGCGTTATATTCTCACTCAGGCTTTTTTCCTTTTCTGCAGATTCAAGGTCTTTAATTGCTCTTCCAAGACCTTCAAACCGGCCCCTAAAATAATCTTTCATCGGGTTGTTATAGTCGTATTTATCCATTGAAGTCAAAGCGTCATCTGCTCTTTCTTTTAATTTTACTATCACGTCTAAAAGTTTCATTTTTATTACTCCTTCATATTCTGCATTACGCAGTTTTAATTTGCGACCGAGTTAGTCATAAACTTCTACAAAACTTATCTTGTTACATTCAACAACAGCTTCTTTTATTTCGATATCCGGAGGAATTGAGCCTAAAATGTGCCGTACTGCTTTATAATCCCACAGTCTGGTCATGCGTGTTTTTCTGCATTGTGCCTGAATTATAACAAGGGAATTCAGGCACAGTTGTTCACATAACCAACACCGGCCGGCCTTGAGTTTGTCCGGACAGTCCATTTTTACGGGTTCAACCTTGCAATATCCCCTTACAAATGACCTGGACACCCTGAAAAACCGTTTATTATTCTTAACTACTCCGTACAACCCCAGTAACTTCTTTTTCTCTTCATCCGAAAGAATCGCACCATATTTGGCTTTTAAAAATATAGCCTTAACACCAGTGAACCCCTTCAGGATGTATTTCAAAACATAGTTAACCGCACCCTTACTGTAACACGCATCAACACTTGAAATATGTGGCCATTTGTCCTGGATACTCTTTACGAGTTCAGAATCATCAATAACACCATGTTTGAATTTTTTTTGAGTCAGAGGGTTGTATTTATAATCTATGTGGTATCTGAAACAGAATTCTGTTTTGATTAAAAGATGAGCATGGGCCACACCTTTTCCGGTGGCCTCGACAGTTATAACATAATCGGTCATCCCGACAGTTGCATCTTTCCTGAGCCGGTCCATAAAATACCTGGTATCTTCGCCGAACTCCTCCCAGCTGCTACCGTTATCGGGATAAGTCAATGTTACATGGATTAAATTACTTACATTTTCATCAACATAAGTAATATCCTGCATTCGTTGTTTTATCTCTTTTATCCGTCCGTAAACCCTGCAATCATATGCACGGTTTCCACGCTTAGGGGCCAGAACTATTTCAGAGTTATCAAACTCTAAAAAATAAGTTTTGTTAAAATGGTTGTCCAGATAATCAATGATTTCCTTGTCCATAGAGAAAACGGAAAAAGGGCCAGTAAAAAAACTGTCCCTTTAATCCTCTTATTTTCCGGCTGAACGAATGAAATCAATAAGTTGAGTGCGTTTATTTTTTACCGTGGTTTCGTCTTCATTGGAGAACCAGACCCAGTTGTCCTTCCCTCCTCCGCAATCGACAAAAAACATGTGTTTATTTTTATCCTTCTTAAAAAATACGTTTGATACTTTCCTGATGTTTTCAACAACAAGAAGATTGTTACTCAGTTCACATGTTTGCATGGGAACCTCCTTGATTATTAATATTGTGGTCTTAGCAGTTTATTTTGAGGGGAGGAGCTTTTCACACTCCCCCCTCCGGCTGTTTTGCTCTCACCGCACTGCACACCGGCCCCTTTAAAACTGATGCGCAGTGATCTGACAGCAAAAATGCTGTCATTTATATTCTTGTTCTAACCCCTCAACAAACTCTTTAATCTGTTTGAGGGCATCCACTCGGCCTTCATAAAAACGAATGTTTTTAAAATCCTCTGTACTGGATGCTGCATTGAAACACTGCTCCGCAATTTTCAAATCTGACTTAATTGTCAATACTAGTCTGTCATATTTTACTGACATGGTCTCCCCCACTATTACATTGATTTTAAAACTTTAAGAATCTCGTCCTTAACGTCTCCCTGGACAATTTGAATTATTTCCATTTTGGAATATGATTTTTCAGGAAGTTTTTTTTGAAGGCGGGTAACAATAAGGCTTTCAAGTTCGTTAATCATTTTGTCGATAATATCCATATGGGTTTATCCTTATTAAAATTTTAATAAACCCTATGTGAACATATGATATATTATGTCTCATTAGGAAATATTTTATTAACTTGACATGTTTTCTTTAGATTAAAAATATATATATAAAAATAGTTTATATTTGAATATATATAAAATACCCGGGTTATATAAAATGAATGTAGTTATTCTAGGAGCCGGAGTTGTTGGCTTTCAGGTTGCTGAAATACTTATTTCTGAGGGGCATGATGTTGTGCTCATTGAAAAAAATCCCAACAGAGCCAAATATGCCTCAAGCCATCTTGACTGTCTTATCATAAATGAAGAGGGAAATAATATAAGGACCCTTAAAAAAGCCAACATAGAAAAGGCAGACCTTTTTCTTAGTGTCGCAGATTCAGATGAAGTAAACATGATTGCATGCGGCCTCATTGAAAGTGAATTCAATGTACCTATTAAAATTGCACGTGTCCGAAATCTTTATTACTCCAGTACCAAAATAACAGAAAAATCATTTCTCGGAATCGATTTTATCGTAAATTCTGAAGTTGAGACGTCAAGGCTCATTGCAAATACTGTAGCCCTGGGCGCAAACAGTGATGTAATGATGTTTGAAAATACAAATGTTCAGATGAGGAACTATGTCGTAAGCGGGAGTTCTTTCTTTAACAAAAAAAATCTGAAGGACATTAAATCCCTTATAAGTTCAAAGAATAAATTTTTAATTGCCGGTATCTCAAGAGGTGATGAATTTATAATTCCCTCAGGAGAGACTCAAATTCTGGAAAACGATAACCTCTATCTCCTTGCAACAAAAAAAACTCTTACCGAGATTTTTATTGAGAGCGGAAAAAAAAGTGAAAAACTCGGAAAAATTCTGATTGTGGGGGGTGGGCGTATTGGAAGCCTAGTTGCTTCCTATCTTACACGCACAGGGAGGAAAGTAACAATAATCGACAATAATTATGAAAGATGCAAGGAGCTGTCTGAACAGTTCCCCTCCTCTCTCATTCTACATGCTGATATTTCCGATGAGGAGATATTTGAGGATGAAAAACTGTACAACTATGACCTCGTGATAACAACGACAAACAGACAGGAGCTGAATATATTAACAGCAGTATATTCCAAGAGCAAAGGGATTAAAAGGGCAATTTCACTTGTGAATCAGACAAATTATCTTCCCATGTCAAGTCAGCTTGGTATAGATGTTACAGTGAGCCCGAAGAACTGTACTGTTGATGCAATCATGAAATTTATAAGGAGAGGCAATATAAAAAGTGTACACAGTCTTTTTGATGGAAAGGCTGAAGTTATTGAATTTTTTATTACCGACAATAGTCCTCTTTCCGGTCAGTCTCTGAAAAATATACGCTTCCCCGAAGATTGCCTTATACTGTCAGTCTTGCGGAATGATGAGAATATCATACCTGATGGAAGCTTTATTCTTCAGGGAAATGACACTGTTATAACGATTGCAAAGAAGAAATCTATTCAAAAACTTGAAGAAGTATTTTTAACCAAATAATTAAGAAGAAAATGAATATTAAATTTGTACTAAAAATAATTTCAAGACTCATTCTCATAATTTCAGTCTTTTTACTGATTCCTCTGGGTATATCTTTTTACTACAAGGAAGAGAATGCCCTTCGTGCAATAATAATTACAATTTTAATTTCTCTTTTTACTTTTATATTCATATCTCTTCTTTTTAGAAATGTTAAAGAGAATGCTCTTTCCACCAGAGATGGCTTTCTTTTTGTGACATTCAGCTGGATAATAATTTCATTAATTGGAGCCCTTCCCTTTTATCTTTCCGGTGCTATGCCGTCTTTCGTAGATGCATATTTTGAAACCATTTCCGGGTTTACAACAACCGGTGCTTCTGTTCTGACAAATATTGAGGCAATGGAAAAATCACTTCTTTTCTGGCGTGCCCTCACCCATTGGCTTGGCGGTATGGGTATTGTTGTACTTTCTGTTGCATTGCTTCCATTGCTGGGTATAGGCGGGCTGCAGCTGCTCAAGGCTGAGGCACCAGGGCCGACTGTTGACAAGATTACTCCTCGGATAAAGGAAACTGCCAAGTTGCTCTGGTATATTTATGCCGGAATTACTCTTACTGAAACAATTCTTCTCATGGCGGGCGGAATGAATCTGTTCGATTCCTTGACTCATACATTTGCAACAGTAGCCACTGGAGGTTTTTCTCCCAAAAATACCAGCGTTGCTCATTATAACTCCGCATATATAGACATAGTCATGACCGTATTTATGGTAATGGCTGGTGTGAATTTCAATCTTCATTTTAGGTTTCTTACTGGAAGAACTAAACAGCTATTGAGGGATTCTGAGTTCAAGGCATATCTTTTTATTTTCGCCGCAGCTACCGTTCTTGTTGCATTTAATCTTTATGGAAAAAGTTACAAGACCTTATTTGACTCTTTCAGATTCGCCGGATTTCAGGTGGCCTCGATATTAACCACAACCGGTTTCGCAACGGCTGATTATGAGATCTGGCCATATTTCAGTCAGATGATTCTTTTCTTTCTAATGTTCATCGGTGGATGTTCCGGTTCGACAGGGGGCGGTGTAAAAGTTATAAGAATAGTATCCTTGCTGAAGCAGGGGTTGAATGAAATGAAGTACCTGCTTCACCCTAGAGGAGTATTCACATTGAGGATAAGCGGAATTCCGGTAAAAAAGGACGTTATATATGCAATTTCTGGATTCTTTTTTCTCTATATTTTCATGCTGCTCCTTACAACATTTGTTGTAGCTACATCGAATAATGATGTATTCACATCCTTTACTACAGCATTGGCCACACTTGGAAACATCGGACCGGGTTTTGGACTTGTTGGTCCTACAGATAATTACAGCATATATCCAGCCTACGTTAAGGCATTCTTGTGCTTTTCAATGCTTGTTGGAAGGCTTGAACTCTATACGGTACTTATACTTTTCACGAGGAGATTCTGGAAAAATTAAAACATCATATCTTTAGATAGATATAAGAGAAGATGCATAGACCGCTATGCCTTCCCCACGTCCTGTGAACCCAAGTTTTTCGCTTGTTGTTGCTTTAATGCCGATCTGTTCTATTGAAACCTCAGAAAAAAAAGTTTCTGATATTTTTTCTTTCATTTTGTCTATATATGGGGAGAGTTTAGGCTTTTCACATATAATAGTACTGTCAATATTAATTATCTGAATTCCCTTTTCCCTAATTAGCCTGTATACTTTATTAAGAAGAATTGTGCTGTCTATGTCTTTGTATGATTCATCATCATCAGGAAATAAAACACCAATGTCCGGTAGATTCGCCGGACTCAGGATTGAATCAATTATTGCATGAATCAAGACATCAGCGTCTGAATGGCCTTTCAGACCAAGATGGTAGTCAATTGTAATACCACCTAAAACCAGAGGCCTGTTTTCTGTGAAGGAATGAACATCAAAGCCATTACCTACTCTTAAATTGTATATATTAGAGATTGAAGACATCTGAAAGTGAGCTTAATTTCAGGACATTGAGCACCTTTGAGCTGACTTTTTCCATTTTAAGTGCCTTTTCTTTTTTCTTCTGAAGCTTAAGCAGGCTGATTAATACACCTACACCTGATGAATCAATATAATCAACATCTGAAAGGTCTATTTCAATATCTTTATCAAAGTTCTGACCGACTTCAAAAAGTTTCTGTTTAAAAGTCTTGATGGTCATCATTTCAATGTCACCATGAACTGTTATTATTACAAGATTATCATTTTCCTGAATATCTATTTCCATAGACATATTCCTTATTTATATACTTTTTTATAAAATACAGGGTGTTAATAATAAGTCAAATAAATTTTTTCAGCATACAACTTTAAATATTTCATTTCAACTGTTCTTGTTTGTTTGTTAACCTTTTCTTTTTAAAAAGGTTGACAAAAGGGTGACGTAAAAACAAGAATATTTCATAATGCTATGAAAGAAGTGATTAATAATACCGTTTTATTTGATGAAAATGACTCTATCTATAAAGTACACTTTCCGGATTGTCCTGTTGTTCCAGGCAGTATAATTATAGATATGTTTTTAAAAGTTGTTATTTCTTCCAGGTCTGATTGCAGATATGAAGTTGGAAATTTTAATTTTATGAAATTCGTCATGCCCGGCCTTTATAGTTTTTCAATTGAATTTGAAAGTGGAGCTGCCAGATGCAGACTATACAGAGACAGTGAGCTCCTTTCTAAGGGAGTAATTGAATATGAAGCCGTCATCTAAAAATAACAGAATTCTTATTTTAGGGGGAACCTCGACACTTGCTCTTGAACTTGCCAAAAGATTGCTTGATGGAAAATTTTTTTACCCTATTCTTACGTTTAGAAGTCAATCCGGACAAAATAGGATAAACCATACTCTTGCAGAGCATTGCGGAAAATTTGGCACTGTCCATTTTGATCTGTCTAATCCGGAAACGTTTAATGAATGTGTCAGGATTAATTCATCATATATAGTTGATTTTGCACATTCAGATTATGAATCACTCATAGCTTCTTCTGATCCGGATAAAGTTGCTGAATATTTTAATACTAACGTTTCTAACCGTGCAATTTTTTTGAGAGAAGTATCGAGATATATGTTGTTAGGACGCTTCGGAAGACTTGTCTATGTATCTTCTGCAGCAGCGGTAAGGCCTAATCCGGGACAGGGATTTTATGCTGCAGCGAAAACCGCATCCGAAATTCTTTATAAATCAGTAGGTTGTGAACTTTCATCTAAAGGGGTGACAACAGTCAATGTAAGACCTGGGTATATCAGAGCCGGAAGAGGAAAAGATTATCTTGAGAAACATGCATCGGTCAGTACTGACTATATTGTATCTGAAAAGGATGTTGCAGATACTATTATTTTCCTTTTGTCAGATAGTGCGTGCAGGATTAACGCAGCAGAGATTGTAATGGATGGCGGAATGTCATCTTTAAAATAATGAAATTTAAAGGGGTTGAATAATGCTTCAGGAAATACAGTCAATAATAGAAGAGATACTGGATATTGACGGAAATACCGTTACTCCGGAAACATACGTTATACGAGATCTTGATGCAGAATCAATAGATCTGCTTGAACTAGCAGTTGCTCTCAATTCAAATTTTGACGTCAAGATTATAGATGAGGATATTTTCCTTCGTTCTCTCAGGATTTATGTTACGGAAGCCAGAGAAAATGGTGAAGATGTAATAAAGTTTCTTCTAGGAAGGTATCCTTTTATTACAGAAGAAAGAGCGGCAGAAATCCTTGATGATATGGAAAATAGCCCTGTGTTAAAAGTGAAGGATCTTATCAGTTATATTGAATGGAGAAAGTCTTTCTAGGTGGATTCATTTGATAAAACTCTAAGAGGCAGAAAAAGTGTTAGAAGCTACTCCGATGCTGTACCTGATGAGGATACAGTGAGAAGTATCATTGATGCGTCACTTTACTACCCTTCCCCATCGGGATCTCATAATGCAAGATTTGTCCGAATTGGCAGTTCCGATGCAAGAACTTTTATACGGGAACATATGACCAACAAGCGGGACTCTATGCTTTCAGTGATTGGTAATTCTAAAAACTCCAAAAGGCTCAGGAATTATATAAATGCATACTGGAGATATTCGGAATTCATGTTTAATAGTCCTGTGTTGATTTCTGTTGAGCAGCAAATACCTGAATCTACTTTTACAGGGGCCCTTCTTCGTGCCGGACTTGTTAGTTCAGATGAAAGTGAAATGAATAACTTTTTTATGGCCATTGGGGCATCAATCATGGCTTTCCAGCTCAAGGCTCATTCCATGGGGCTCGGGAGCTGTATACTCACTGCTCCGCTGAATTTTATGGACAGGTCTGTAATTTTGAGTGAACTCGGAATTGATCCTGAATGCTTTCTTACCCTTGGATACCCATCAGATTCTGAGATAACTTTACGTGAAAATTATAATACTGAATCATTTTACAGGGAGATATGAACATGTCTAATCGGGCAGTTATTACTTCATTCGGCATAATATCATCTCTCGGCTGTGATGAGAGTGAAATACTTGATTCGTTTATTAATAAAAGAACAAGTTTTAAAAAATCAGAATATGATGAATCAGTATCAGTATCACCCGTAAATAATTTTGCTCTAAAGGATTACACCGGACAGTTTAAGGAAAGACGATACCTTACAAGGGGTGTATCTTTTGCTCTTGCCTCTTCCATATCGGCATTTAAACGCTCCGGCCTCAAAGAGTGTGATCTTGCAGAATCGGGTTTGCTTGTGGGGACTGGACCCAATCTTGACATTACTTCAGATTTCAGAGATGTTGCTGATGGAGTACCGGATATGGCAAATCTTAATGCCCTGTGGATTTTAAAATATCTGCCAAATACTGCAGCTTCTTCAATCGCAAAGTATCTTAAAATTCATGGAGAAAACATTACTGTCGGTACTGCCTGTGCTGCTTCTCTTCAGGCCATAGGTGAAGGGTACCGTAAAGTCAGGGATGGATACTGTGATATTGTTTTTGCAGGTGGAGGAGACAGCCGTATCTCTCCCGGCGGAATACTTTCATACAAAATGGCAAATGCACTGAATACAGCTACAGAAGTACCGGATCTATCCAGTATGCCCTTTGATTTAAACAGGAAGGGATTTGTGCCGGGTGAAGGAGGAGCTTTTGTCGTAATTGAATCCCTGGAGCACGCAGAAAAGAGGAATGCGGAAATAATTGCTGAAATATCCGGATTCGGATCCTCCATGGATGGTCATGCCATGACAGATCCTGATCCAGCGGGAGTTAAGGGAGAACTCGCAGTCCGAAAAGCACTTGCAGAGGCATCACTTGATCCAGGGGATATTGATTTTATATCTGCGCATGGAACAGGTACTGCCATGAACGATTCCATGGAGTCCGGAATCATAAAGCGTGTATACGGCAACTCATCTCCGGCAATAGGAGCCTTCAAGTCATGGATAGGGCACTGCGCATCAGCCTGCGGTGCAATGGAACTTGTACTTTCCCTGATATGTATGAAGAATGATTTTTTTCCTGAAATAAGAAATCTGTCGTCACCAGTTGATAATGATCTTAACTTCCTTCTCAATGGCGGCAGCCATAGTTTCGGGAAGATTGCTCTTGAAAATTTCGGATTCGGCGGGCAGAACTGCTCTCTTGTTATAAAAAAGTATGATAAAAAATGATGATATGAACAGTGTAATTGTAAATACAGGCCTTGATCATTTTTGTCCTCTGCATTGCATAACTCATATAACGGGTGAATACATTAGTGGAAAAATTATTTTTGTTAATTCTGAATCTTTTATAGCTTTGGAGGCCATGGCTCAGATTTCAGCATATCATACACGTTTTTTGAATGATTTTAATAGGCATTCATTCCTTCTTAAGGTAAAAAAATGTTCAGGACCGTTTAATGAAATACTTAACGGTGAATATGTTGTAGATTCAAAGATTACAGCACGAACGGAGATGGCTTCAACACATAATGTCACGATACATTCCAGTAATAAAGTACTGTTTAAATCAGAAATAATGACAGCCTTTACAGATTACAGTGCTGATTTCCCGGAAGAAAAATTTAAAAAATATTATAGAGATGTTTTCACATGTTTAATGAAAAATGGCTTAGAAAAATAGAACTTCAAAAACAGAGCGGCCTCTACAGAAATCCTGTCAGGATTGACAAACGGGAAGGCAAATTTATTTGTGTTGATAACAATACAGTAATAAATTTTTCTTCCAATGATTACCTCGGGCTAAGCACTTCCAGTGATTTAAAACTTGCTGCTTCAAAGAATTTTATGAAATACGGGACATCATCATCATCATCGAGGCTTGTATCAGCAAACTATTCTGTAATAAATGAGGCAGAGAAAAAATTTGCCGCTTACTTCGGTTATGACGATGCAATTTTTTTTCCGAGCGGTTTTCAGGGTAATCAGGGTATAGTGTCCGCAATTCTTGAGCAGGACGATATTGCTATATTTGACAAGCATCTGCATGCAAGCAGTATCAAGGGGCTTGTTCTCAGCAAGTGTGATTTTGTCGGATACAAGCACAACTCCATGGATCACCTGGAAAGAAAGTGTGTTCACTACGAAAATAAATTCAAGGTCGTACTTACAGAATCCCTCTTCAGCATGGACGGAGATTTTTTAAATGTAGAAGAGTTTAAAAAATTGAAGGAGAAATACAACTTTTTCAGTGTTGTAGATGAAGCGCATTCCTTTGGAGTATCGGGCCCGGAAGGCAGAGGAATTGCAGGTGAGGTTGCAGATCTTGCGGTCGGCACATTCGGAAAAGCTCTTGGATTCTTCGGGGCATTTGCTCTCCTTCCAAAAAAAATGAAAGAATATCTTTTTAATTTTTCATCTCCCCTGATATACACAACCACGTTGCCGGAAGCCCATGCTGCTACTGCAATTGAAATTCTTGATATTGTCAGAAAATCAGATGACAAACGTAGTCACCTTCATGCCATGTGTAAGTACATGCGGGAAGAACTTCAAGGTCTGAAGTTCACAGTTCATGGTGATGCACACATACTGTCACCTGAAATCGGGGATGAAAAACTTTCATCTGAAATGTCAAAAAGGCTGCTTGAAAAGGGTATATTTGTACTTCCTGCGAGATACCCCACAGTTCCCCTTGGCAAATCCATTCTTCGTATCAGTTTGACTGCCCTTCACGATAAGTCTGATATTGATAAATTCGTTCAGGCAATGAGTGAAGTCATGAAGGAGATGGGCCTAGTTACTGTTTAGCTTGAATTCATCCATGTGAATTATATTTTCGAATTCAATATCTCCTCCAAAAATATCCAGGGCACTTCCAATGGTCAGGTCAATCTTTCCATTGCCGTGTCTATATACCTCTCTTACATCTTCCGCGTTACTGACACCGCCTGCGTAAGTCACAGGAATATCCGAATACTTCGAGAGCATGGAGATCAGTTTCAGGTCAGGGCCTCCCCTCTTTCCCTCAACATCAGATGCATGAATGAGAAATTCGTCGCAGTATCCTGCCAGCATTGACAGGCTGGAATCTGAAATCTCAAAATCTGTAATGTCTCTCCATTTGTTTGTGGCAACGTAATATGATTCCTTATATGATTTGCAGCTCAGGTCCAGAACGAGCCTTTGTTTGCCTATTTTTTCAGAGGCCCTTTTCACCCTTTCAATATCAAGTTTTCCGTCTGTAAAAATGAAAGAAGTAATTATTATATGGGATGCTCCGGCGTCTAGGAATTCGTAGAAATTTTCGTCATTGAGTCCTCCGCCTACCTGAAAACCTCCCGGGAACACTCTCAGGGCATTTTTTGCTTCTTCTGAATTGCCGGGCCCAAGCATTATTATGTGACCGCCGGTAAGTCCGTGGAATTTGTAGAGTTCCGCAAAATATGCAGAATCATGTTCTGATACAAAGTTTTCAAGGGTATTGTCTCTGCCCAGTGTTTCTCCGACAATCTGCTTTACCTTACCCTCATGTAAATCGATACATGGCCTGAACTTCATGTTTATCTCCTGTGTTAATCATATTAAGAATATGTGTTATTATTGTCAACGAAGACTGTTAAATTTTTGTTGACTAATGTATCATTTCAAAATGTCATCTGAATATGAAGAGCAGAGATAAAATATTAAGTCTTCTTCTCGAAAGCAGGGATCAGTGGCTCTCGGGAGAACATATCAGCAGCCTGCTAGGTATATCACGTACCGCTGTATGGAAAAATATTAATACCTTGAAGGAGATGGGGTATTCAATTGAGTCATCCAGCAGGCTCGGGCATAAACTTGTCTCATCAGTTAATGTGATGAACCAGTCTGAGCTGGTGAAACATCTTGATACCGTGTTTCTTGGACGAAATACCCTGTTTCTGAATGAAACAGATTCAACAAACATTCAGGCGTTCCGTCTTGCTGATCAGGGTGCTGTACATGGTACTGTTGTTGTAGCCGAATCTCAGACTATGGGAAAAGGAAGATTAAGCAGGAAATGGTTTACCGATCCCGGCAATGGACTTGCCGTTTCCATGATACTACGTCCCCAGATACAGCCCATTCTGGCTCCCAGACTCACACTCGTGACAGCCGTTGCCTTATCCGAGGTTCTTGACAGTATCGGTTTGAATTCCTATATGATAAAATGGCCCAATGATATTCTCATTAATAACAAAAAAGCTGCCGGAATTCTTTCTGAAATGAAGGCAAATATTGACTATGTCGAATTTGTAATAATCGGAATGGGAATAAATATTAATACTGACACATCTACTCTTCCTGATGAGATAAGGGATATTGCATGTTCAATCAGCGAAGAGCTTGACTCTGAAGTATCGCGGGTGAAATTTCTTGCTGATTTTTTAAACAGTTTCGAACGCTGTTACGACCGTTTCCTTTCGGGAGATTTTGCCGGTATTCTTGAGAAGTGGATAAAGAAGTCTGGAATATTAAATAAACAGATTAAAGTAACAATTCTCGAGAAAGAAATATTTGGAACAGTAACATCTGTGAATGAGGATGGAAATCTCATACTTGAGACAGATGAGGGAATAAAGGTAATTAACTCCGGAGATATCAATTACGTCTAGTCTTGTCTCTTTAAGGATGTTATCTCCTTAATTTCCTGCTCTGTAAGTCCTGCTCTTTTCGCCATTCTTTTTACATTTTTTTCCCATTCCTGAACAGTATAATTTTCAGGAACTTTCAGATTATGACATCTGCTGCACTTTGCCTTGTAAATGGTTTCATTTGAAAAAAGTATGGAAATAAGCAAACCTGCAACAAAGATAAAACTCATAGCTGTAATTGAAAATAATTTTCTTTTCATCTTCACTCCTTCAGTGATTTAAGAATTTTTCCAGCAATTGATTCATCGGATTTGAGTATTCTGGATCCCCTTGTTATTTTGCACAGGCTTATTTTTAGATCAGAGGCGATGTTCCTCTGAGGGATTCCATCGTTCAGCCTTTTCAGCAGTTCCCATCTCAACACAAGGTCCTTTTTCTCTTTCTCGGTTAGCATTTCATCAAGAAATTTTTCAACATCTTCAGACCTGGAGAGTTTTGAAATAATTTCAGATAGCTCTTTTATATTTGTCATTTCATATCCCTGATTTCATTTGTTTTCATCTTCAGTAAAACCGATCCGGGTAAAATAAGTATTCATATTGAATTTTCTGACAAGACCCCTGTCATTCATATATCTCACTTTCCCAAAAATAGGCCTTTCTGCCCACGGCCTGTCATGTTTACCAAAACACCATTGAATACCCGCATAGCTGTTCGGATCATTTCCGTCAAGTGCATATTTATTATTTAGATAAATCATTATGTCAATTGCATCGTCAGGCGAATCGGTCCATTCTATAATTTTTTTGCCCCAGTACATCCTCATATAGTTATGAATTTTCCCGAAGTTAATCAGCTCAAACTGTGCAGCATTCCAGTAGATATCATGGGTTCTGTAATTCTCGAATTCAGATTTTGTATAAAGATATTCCCTGGGATAACTCTCATGACTGGCCAGTGTTTCTCTTGCCCACTTAGGGAGTGATGAGAGTTTGTCGTATTCATTGTTGTAATAAACAAAATTAATACTTAGTTCACGTCTTATTATTAATTCATCAAGAAAGTGTGATATGTTCTTTACTCCTGATTCTTTCACTTTTTTTGACACTTCGACCGGAGAAATATTGCCATATCTGAGATATGGGCTAAGGGATGAGCCAAAATCTGGTCCCGGGTCGTTTCTCATTTCGTCATAGTTTTCAAGTTTTGTGTCTATAAAGTTACGTAACAGTTTAAGTGCATTGTCATAGCCGCCTGCAGTTTTTCTGGCAAGTTCTGGTGTAGAATTGCAGTGTTGAAGTAGAGGTCCAGCGGCATTTATATCAACAGTTTTGATGTTCATATCAATGGATCTGATTTTGGGGAATATTTTTTTTTCGTAATCCATGGAAGGATCAATTTTCTGCAAAATTTTTTTACGGAAAGTCGCTGCAGAATATTCTTCCTTTGGGGATACTGATTTTACGGGAACTGTAATATTGCTCTCGACCCCGTAAAAGGGAAGATTCATTTTTAGTGAAGAATTTTTTATGAGAGCTTTAAATTCATTCAAATAACCCATATCAGCAATGACCATTGAGGCATTCTCTGACATGTTCATGATACCTGTCAGCGGATCGATGTCCCAGATAACATATTTTATTCCCATTGCTGATAGTTTTCTGAATACATCTCTCATGCTCTCAAGAAGAAAAACTGCATGTCTGTCATAGTTTATAGTTCTGCAGTTGAATGTGGAAAATACTATTAATGGCAGCGAACTGATATTGGCTTTTTCAATAGAAAAATTCAGAGCTTTGTTGTTCTCTGCACGGAAAGAATTCTGCATCCAGTAGATTATGTACTGTCCGTTTCTTTCAGGATGGTCAGAAAGTTTCCATACAAATGCATCTTCCATGTCAGTTAAGCATGCTGTCCGGCTGTCCTGTGGCATCAATTGCAGAATACCAGAATCTGCTGTTGGGATTTATTGTTTTTCTTTTTGAAATCGCAAGTTCTATCGGTACATGTGTGTAATTGTTATTCCACTGACCTATTATCAGATCTGTCTTGCCTGCCATTCCTGCATGTACAGCATATTGACCAAGCTGTGCACAGTATATTGAATCGTTTGGCACCGCAGGTGCACTCCTTATCATATAGCTTGGATCAATATATTTCATGTTTATTTCAAGGTTCTTGTTTTTGAAATATTCTACGATTTTCTCCTTCAAAAATATGCCAATGTCCTTCAGTTTTACATTTCCTGAAGCGTCATGGGCATTATCATCTCCTTCAATATGCCTCTGCCCGGCCCCTTCGGCAAGGCAAATAACAGCATGATTCCTTTTTTTCAATCTCTCCTCAAGATGAGCAAACAGTCCATTGCTTCCGTAAAGGTCGAAATCTATCTCGGGGACAAGAACATAATTGACATCATTCATGGCAAGTGCAGCATTTGCCGCTATAAAGCCTGAATGTCGGCCCATAAGTTTAACAAGTCCGATACCAAATGGGGCTCCTGTAGCTTCAACATGTGCTGAGTTTATGGCCTTAACCGCTTCCGAATATGCTGTTTCAAAGCCGAATGATCTCTGAATATAACTGATATCATTATCAATTGTCTTTGGAACACCTACAATCGAAATATCAAGATTGCGTTCCCCTACAATTTCAGCAATTCTATGTGCTCCGCGCAGTGTTCCGTCCCCGCCTATTGTATACAGTATTTTTATGTTCAGTTTTTCCAGGGTATCAACCAGGCGGTTCATATCATCTGTACCGCCTCTTGATGAACCAAGTATTGTCCCGCCATCCATATGTATATCTCTCACTTTATCCGGATTAAGTTCCATTGGATAATAAAAATTTGAAGGATTAAGTCCGTTATAACCATAACGGATACCAAGAATTTTTTTCTGATTATACTGATAGGAGGATTCCATGACAATGGATCGGATCACATCATTTAAACCGGGACACAATCCGCCGCATGTTACTATTGCTGAAGTTATTTCTTCGGGATTGTGAAAAATACATCTCCTCGGTCCCGCCAGCTCAAAGGATTTTGTCTTTGCATCCTCACAGTCTATCTGGTCTAGCATGACATTGTATATCATTCTTCTGGAGTCATCTACAAATTCCATCTGATTTGTTTCAAAACGTTTCCTTAATGGTGAGTCAATTGTACATTCACCCAGTTTTTTTATTGTAAAATCCATCTATTTGCACCTGTATCTGTAATTTGATAGGTAATATATACTGAATATTTATGCACATTTAAATAATAATTTCAAGTAAAACAGATTATATTATAATAAAATTGGCCGATATTTAAATAAGATGCAGTTTTAAACCTGCTTAAAGATAAATGTTAATATACCGGTGTTTTTATGTCTGTAAATGATGATTTTACTTTTGATAATATTTTTGATGAAGGAGATGAAGATTTCTCCCTGTATGAGGAAAATTCCTCAACCGTAGAAACTGATTCCGACAGTTCTGCGACCAAGGGGAAACGAACATCTGCGGATTTCCACCCTGATATGGACGCACTTCTCCTTACTGCTCAGTCATCCATGATTGTTGAGGCAATGAACCTGTTTTCAAACTCGGATTTTAAGCAGTCCAGTGCTGGATGTTATTCTGAAGCGATAAACGGTTTGAATCTGTTTATAAAACTTCTTGAAAGGAACCCCGGGCATTTCAAGAAACTTTCTTCCGAACTGGCGTATGATCATGATTTTGCAGAGGTAATAAACATCTGCTACAGGCATTTTGAAAATGTATCTGGAGAATTTCCCGAGTCAGATTCCCAGAAAATCAAGGCCTTTGAAATGGTCAGGGAAATGGTAAACAGGGGATATCTTAAGTCACTAATATCCAGATCTATTATTGATATTAAGGAATTTTTTCTCTTAAGCGGCGGGCTCGATTATGCAAAGTTTGATAAGATAAATTCCCTTGAGGCGGATTCCTTTAAAAAGAAAATTTTAATTTTAATGAAGTATATAAAGATATCAATTCAGTTTGTAAAATCAGGCGATGTCATAATTAATCCTGCCTTAAAAGGACGGGATCTGAATAATTATATAGTCAATACCACGGAACTCCTATCTTACTATTTTAGCATTATGGGGCAGGAGAAGTATTCTCTTTACTATCGAAGGCTATATGAAAATTATAAAAAATATTTTATAGTAAGGTAAGCGAATTACCATATGGATAAGCTATTTCAAATATCAGGAAAAAATAAAAAACTAAGAGCTATTTACCATAAAGTCTTCGGTAATGTAGCTTCTAAGTTTTTGATTGTCGGAATTATTATACTTTTCAGTTTTTCCACAGCAATTTACTATATAGAAAAGGATCATATTAAATACATTCAAAACGGATCTAACCTCGAAATTGATAACCGGAACTCCAGCAACATAAGAAATTTTCGGGATTCTCTCTGGTGGACTTTCGTTACCTCCACTACGGTAGGCTACGGTGATTACTACCCTGTATCAACTGCAGGAAGAATAACCGGTGTTCTTTTGATGTTTTTTGGAGTATCTCTTGTGGGGGTTGTTACCGGTAATATGGCTTCATTTTTTCTGGACAGACAGTTAAAGGAGGAGAGGGGTTTGAAAACTGTTAAGATAAAAAATCATTTTGCCATCTGTGGATGGAAAAGGGACATGATAAATGTTTTAAAGGATATAATTGAAAAAAATCCAGAGTTTCTTGTTTCTGAATTTGTGCTCATTAACAATAATCCTCCTGAAGATATAGACTTGATCCGTTCTGATCCGGATTTAAAAGGCTTACAGTTTGTAAGTGGGGATTTTATTGATGAATCCATATTAAATAAGGCGAACATCCAAAAAGCAAGCAAGGTGCTGATTCTAGCTGATCAGTTCAGCGGAAAATCGATTCAGGAGATTGATTCACGGACAGTAATGGGCATTATAACAATAAAGTCCATTACAAAAAACATATATTCTGCTGCAGAAATTCTTGATGCGAAATTTGAAAGATATCTCCACACCGCCAACTGTGATGAGATAATTCTTACTACAAACTATAACAGGTCGCTTATAGCAAATGCTTCCACAGGCAGCGGAATATCGCACGTTGTAAGTGAACTCCTTGATGTAAAAAGTTCAGTGTCCATCAACACTTCTGATATCCCTGAGACTCTGATTGGCAGAACATATTCTGAATTATCTGATTATTATTCCGGCAATAATGAGTTTATTCTTATTGGCATTCTGGAAAATACCGGAAATTTTTACCGGAGAAAACTTGAAGCAATTGGTGAGGCACAGAAGACTCCGAATATATCAACGCTCGTTGAAAACCTGAAATTGGTAAAAACACTTACTGCGAACAGGCCTGTTTTTAATCCATGTGGTGATTACATTATACAGAAAAACAGTAAATCAATTGTACTGCAGGGAAAAGGAGCGTAACATGACATCCAAGTTCAGCGTCTTTTCTTCAGCAAATATTATAGATAAAATGAAGGAGATTGTTTTTTTCAAGCAGTACGCAAATGATGATGATACAATAAAATGTATTATCGATATTTGTGATGCAAGGGTATTTCCAAAGGGCTCAGTAATAATCAAAGAGGGAGATAAAGGGGATGAGCTCTTTATTATCCTGAAAGGAACCATAGATATAAAAAAAAGGACACTACAGAAAGAGGAATATGTAGTTAACACAATATCAGCAGATACTGGCGGTGTTTATGTAGGAGAGCTGGCTCTCATTGACCAGGATAAAAGGTCTGCGACTGTGGAAGCAAAAACCGACTGTGAATGTATTGTTCTGAAACGTGACAAATTCCTGGAATTTGGAAACATGTATCCGGATATAGGTTTAAACATTACCCGAGCCATAGCAACTCAGCTGAGTCAGAAATTGCGGAAAACAAGTCACGATCTCATTACACTGTTCTCCGCACTGGTTGAAGAAATATCTGTAGATATTGATTTATGATCTTGGCGGCAATTGACCAAAATATTGATATAAATATGTCTTTATTTTTCCATTATAAAGTTTTCTGTTTTTTGTTGCCTTCTTTTTGACAATTTTTTCAAAATTTTCTATTGATGTCAAAATGAAGAATGACCACGTCTCAAGTTCCCTTATTGTATCTCCCATATCTCTGTATAAAGTTTCGATATCAGAGTTTAGTTCAAGCCTCTCGCCATAGGGAGGATTCGTTATTATGCATCCGTATTTTTTTTTCGTACTGAGCTCACGGAATGACTTTCTCTGAAATATTATATCTGAACCAACACCGGCTTTTTCTGCGTTCTCCACAGCTGTTCTGAATGTTCGCAGGTCTACATCATATCCGAATATCTCGGGCTTGTTGTTTTCTATCAGATCTCTTGCTTCGGTAAGTGCATCATTCCATATTTTTTGTGGAATATTGGGCCATTGTCTTGACTGAAATTCCCTGTTTAGTCCCGGGGCAATATTATTTGCTATCATGGCCGCTTCTATGAGAATTGTACCTGAACCGCAGAATGGGTCTATTAGCTGCCTGTTGCTTCTCCACCTGCTTAAATAAACCAGAGCTGCGGCAGTTGTTTCTCTGAGGGGGGCGATGCCGCTTTTCTCCCTGTAGCCCCTTTTGTGGAGTCCTGCGCCAGATGTGTCTATGGCAAGTGTAGCCACATCATTTAAAAGTGAAATTTCTATCTTGTAGTGCGGTCCATTCTCTTCGAACCAGTCAACCTTGTGCTTTCTTTTAAGTGACTCAATTATCGCCTTTTTAACGATGGACTGGCAATGGGAAACACTCTTAAGTTTCGATTTCACCGATTTTCCTGTAACGTGAATAAATGCATTTTTAGGAATGAAGTTCTCCCAGTCCACTGACAGTGTTCCCTGGAAAAGATCCTCAAAATCATGTGCTTCAAATGATCTCATCTTTAAAAAGACACGTTCCGCACTTCTCAGCCATATATTTGATTTAACGAGATCTGTGAAATCCCCTGTATACTCAATTGTTCCGTTTGAAATTTTATGATCGTTGATTCCAATTTTTTTTAATTCTCCGGCTACGACAGATTCAATACCGAATGCAGATGTTGCTATAAGATTTAGTTTGGACATGTCATTCCTTCTATTTGTTGCA
>QKCL01000022.1 GCA_003246895.1 Spirochaetota bacterium
GGATCAAAAAAAATATCCGCCATTTTTTCTGCATTTTTCTACCGCATCATTTTTGTATTTTTGGGAACTTCAATTCTTCATCTTTTTGTTAGAATCATTACCCTGGTTTATTTTAAATCGGGCCAGGCCTTTGACATGGGCAGTTTTCATCTTATAAAGATCTATTCCATTGACATGGTTCCAAACCTTTTTGCCTACGCCATTCTTCTTATGGTTGTTTACAGCTTCTTTGTAAAAACAAGGAGGGCCATTGAGAAGGAGAATGATACCCAGATCCAGGTGGAGAAGGAGAAGTCGGTTATTATGAGTTCTCAGGAAATTACAGGCCTCATGGTTGAATCCATTTCCGAATGCAATAATGACATAAAAGAGTGGCTAGAGAGGAGAAGAAGTGCGGGTAAGGCTCCCGGTGAAATTGACACAGCAAACAGAAAAATTTCAGCCATACTGGAGGCATTTACTGCATCAATGTTTCTTGATCCCTATATTGATGATTCTGCTTCCGGGAAAAACAGAATTGATGAACTAAAGGGAAAGTTAAGGGACATACAGAAGTATGGCGATTCGGAGAAAAGAGGCAGCATGCAGGTTCCGGAAATGCAGAGTGCCTGACTTATGAAATTTTAAAAATCATTTAAAAACCTTCATCTGCGGATGTGAAGTATTGTTAAAACCGGCATAATGCCGGTTTTTTCTGTCTTTTGTGGAAATATTTTCATTACCGTCAAATCCATGGAAAAAGTACTTGAAAAAGTGCACTAAAGGCGGTTACTTTCTATGAAATTTTGATGCAGGGTTAATAATGTGAAATTTGTTATAGTGTCGGATCTGCATATCGGTGCTGAAATATGCACTCTTGTGAAATATGATTCCGCTGGAAAAAGATTCATAAAGGGTGAAATGTTTGACAGCTTTCTTGATGCTGTGGGCAGCGGGAATGACTATCTCATAGTTATTGGAGATTTAATGGATTTTGCCATTGAGAGCTATGATCATGTCTACGGTGCCATGGGGGCCTTTCTGGGTTTTGTTCAGGGGGAGAATATTGCAAAGGAGATAATATACCTTCCCGGAAATCATGATTTTAACATCTGGCATACAATAGAACATGAAACAAATATAATAAACCGCCTGAAGGGGGGCAAAAGTCCGAGAAAATTCAGGATGTCTGTTCCAGGTATAATTGACTGCAGGGGCAGGGGGAAGTCGAGGCTTACTCTTCATGATGTAAGGAGGGAGAAAAAGAACTATTCCGGTTACGGCGGACTTTTTCTTGATAGTATATCCCGTGCATTCAATAAAAAGGGTGATAGGGTAATCTTTAACGTGGCATATCCAAACCTCTATCTGCTGCTGGATGAAAAGACCTACATCCTGACCCATGGACATTATTTCGAGCAGTTCTGGTCATTTGCCGGTAACTTTCTCCCTCACATAGCAAAGAATGACCCGGATTTCGGCAGCAGAATCAGCAACATGGACATGGTTGATCTGGTGTCTGTAAATTTTCCCCTGTGTCAGCTCTCATCAAGCGGCATAGGACAGGCCGGCATTTTGACCGATATCGCCCGTAATATACAGAGCGATATAGTAAGCGGAAAGATGTCGCTTACGAAGACATATCTGAACCGGCTGGCAGAATATATTGATTCAAAGACAAACAGCAGGAAGTGGTATTCCCCTGTTGTGGAGGCCATTGAGAGTATTGCCCTGAAAAAAGCAATATCCCTTGTGATCAAGAAACTTTCTTCCAGTGATGAGACTCTCCACGAGCTTCTGGTAAAGGGAGATAAAGAAGCATCCATCAGGCTTGAGAACTATTTCAGGGCGAGTCTGAATGAGCTTAACGGTATAGATGAAAGCGTTTCTAAAAATCTGAATGTGATATTCGGCCATACCCATGTGCCGATCAATTTTGATTCAGATCAGTGCCCGCGCATGGTTTTTAACGGAGGGGAAGTCAAAATGTTTAATACAGGAGGATGGGTCAGTGAACCCTCCGGCAATGGGACAAAAAAGTTCTGCGGTGCAGTGGTTTTCAGATATGACAGCAGAAACGGATTAACATCACAGGAGGTGAAATCTCATTCCTGATTGCGGAGCCATTCTCTGGCAGAATCTTCATCAATGAAAATTTCTGTAAATGTCGGATATTCCTTTGAGAAGAGCAGATACATTTCTGAAATTTCCGCCTGTCTGTATGTTTCAATAAGTATTGCAACTCTCCTGCTCCATATTAATTCACTGCTGTTTTCAATGTAATTAATAATTTTTAATACAGAATCGTGATCAAAACCGGCAATGTCTGTACATTTTCTGAAATCCCAGAGTGTGTTGATATGCTCCCTGCTGAAAAGCTGATTTTCTTTTCTGAGTACCTCGTAAATGCCTTCGGGGCTGAAAGTTTTTGTCTTCTCGAATTTGATTTCTATATAGGAAGAATGCTGTATGATTTTATAATTTGTTTTCATTTATATTTTAATATTTACAGTTTAGTAATTATAATATATTTTCTTAAAATGTTTTTTCAATAAATAAGGAGGTAAAATATGTCAGAAGGCTGCGGAATAATAGGATCCGGATTTGTATTCATGTATGCTGCATTTGTACTGAATTACTACTTCAGGAAAAAGTTTAAAAACTGAAAGGTGATGGTTTCCCGATAAGTTTTATGAAATCTGAAGCGGAGAGCGGTTTGGAGTATATATAGCCCTGTATGATCACATCCTGTTCAAGATCCATTACAAGGCTCAGCTGCTCTTCTGTTTCAACTCCTTCGACAATGAATTTTATTCCCAGGTTCCTTGCCATCAGTGCAAGTGATGAGAGTACGGCAATTGTTTTAGGGTTCACTGTGATGTCATCGATAAAGCTTTTGTCAATTTTTACTGCAGAGAACGGGAGATTCATGAGGTGGGAAGGGGAAGAGTATCCCGTTCCGAAATCATCAAGAGAAAACTTTACACCTTCATTGTTTAGTTCTTCAACGATTCTTTTGGCCCTGACCATGTCAGATACGATTGCACTCTCTGTTATTTCAAGCTCCACCATTTTTGGGTCAAGCATGGATGTTTCAATTGTAGTGAGGACATCTTTTGTGAAAGTTCTGTCTGCAAACTGTTTGGGAGAAATATTAACTGCCACGACCTGATCGTATGACATGTCTGCAAGATCCTTGTTGAAACTGCATGCATCAAAGAGAGCAATTTTGCCCACTTTTGATATTACTCCGATGTCTTCTGCAATAGGTATGAATTCTGCCGGTGAAATGTTCTCGCCCCTGGCATTTTTCCATCTAAGGAGGGCTTCCATTCCGACAATTTTACCGGTAGCAGGTTTGACCTTCGGCTGATAGTTCAGGTACAGTTCCCTGAAAGTCAGTTCATCCCTCAGTTTGTTTTCAATGGTAATGGTCTTTTTTACGGAGGCATTAAGATCCTCTGTGAAAAGCCTGAATGTCCTGTCTTCGCTTTTCTTTGCCTTGTCAAGGGCGATTGATGCATGTTTCAGAAGTTCATCGGGGGTCCTTCCATCCTGAGGGAATATTGATATTCCTATGCTTGCATCTATATGAATAGTTTCATTGTCAACGTGAAAGGGTTCTTTGAAAGAACCGGTCAGAGTTTTTATGAATTCAAGGGCTTTGCTCATGTTCTTTTCAAAGGGAAAGATTATTATGAATTCATCTCCTTCAAAACGGGTCAGAGTCAGGGCATTCCCTGCAAGGGTCTGAAGCCTCATCGCTGCTGCATGAAGGAGTTTGTCTCCGAAAAGGTATCCAAGAGCGGCATTTATGTTTGTGAATCTGTCCAGTCCTACCATGATTATTGCCAGAGATCCGTGTTTCTCATCGGCCCTGTCACAGGCGACGGAGAGACGGTCAATGAGCAGTGACCTGTTCGGCAGCCCTGTGAGCTTGTCATACATCCTCGACTGTTCGAGTTCGTCAATACTCTGATGAAGTTCACTCTGGTCCTGGGATATGGCTATGTAGTTTTCGATCTTGCCGTCATCATCTGTAATGGCAGTGATCGTGAGCAGGGCCGGGTAGGCTTCCCCGGATTTTCTCCTGTTCCATATCTGTCCGCTCCAGAATCCGTTCTGCTGAAGTTCATCCCACATATTTATATAGAATTCAGGTTCATGCCTGTCTGATTTCAGTATTCTTGGGTTTTCTCCTAAGGCTTCAATTTCACTGTACCCTGTGATCCGTGTGAAAGCAGGGTTTACTGAAATTATGTTTGCATCCTTGTCGGTGATCATGAACGATTCGGTAGTAAATTCAAATGCCCGGGTGCTTCTAACCAGTTTTCTTTTCATCTCCTTGGTTTCTTTTCTTGTCTGAAGAAGCTCAGAATCAAGTTTTGCAAGGCTTGATGTGCGGCTTGCTATCATCTCCTCAAGATCTTTTTTTGCCTGGCTCAGGTTTATATTATTTGTCACATCTATCATGGTGGCAAGAACATACTCTCTCTCGCCCATGGAAAAAACTACTGATGATGATACAGTTGACCTTTCTTCTCCGTCCTTGCGCTTAATGTGGTACGATGAGTTGCTCAGATGGCCTTTGGAGTGAAGAATTTCCCTGTATCTGTTGAGGTCATCAATACCTATTCCGAGGTTGATATCCACAGTTGTTTTTCTGAAAACATCCTCTATTGAGTATCCTGTAATTTTTGTGAATGCAGGGTTTATTTCAATTATTTCAAGGGTGTCAAGAAACATGAGTGCAATGCCGTAGGGGCTTGTTTCAAACATGGTCTTGAATTTCTGTTCGCTGTTCATCAGCTGTTTTGAAATTTTAACTTTTTTCAGTTCTGTTTTATAGAGTTTGTAGGAGATTATAAGGGACTGCAGAATGGTAATGAGCGCCAGAAAGATCCCTGCATAGGTGATCTTTTTTTTGATCTGTGATATTTCATTGTCTGTTTTTTCAACGAAGAAACCGGTGGCGATGGTCCATCCCCATGGAGAAAATTTCTGGACATAGGATATTTTCTCCTTAATGATGGTGCCTTTTTTATTCATGGGCCATTTATATCTGATGAAGCCGCCGGAATTATTTTTGTATATACTATCAATCTTTTCAACCAGCAGTTTTAGATCTTTTCCAATGTCGGTCTTCAGCTCTGCGGGGGAAATGTTTTCAGCCTCGGGCTGGCAGGGGTGCATGATCAGTTTGCCGTCCCTGCCCATAACCCAGTAGTAATCTTTACGGTCTTCCCCATACTTGAGATTTCTCAGTGCCATGAGTGACTTTCTCTGTGCATCTTTCAGAGTGATTTCTTTTCTCACAACTCTTTGGTCCCATTCGTTTAATTCACTTATGGCTATCTGTACAAGATTCATGGAGAGTTTTTTGTTAAGCTCTGTGTTGTTTTCATCAACAGCGGGAATTATGATTCTGAAAACAGCTATAAGTATGATGAGGAGAAAAACAAGATTGCTTGCTACAATTTTTAGAAGAAGAGGAAGATAGGAGTTATTTCTGCCTTCGTTTTTTTTGCCGTTAAGTTGTATCATATCAGCCTGTTGAATTTAAACTCAATGTATAATTCAATTTAATATAAAAAAATTTTTAGTCAAACTTTTTGTAGAGGAACCTGTATTTTATTTGTACGGACATATTAAACAACGCAGACTATTAAAATCATTGACAATGTTCGTGATAATATTTTTTATTCAGTAAATGTTTTATATTGAATGAGGTAAAATTATGAATAATGTCATAGCGAGTGTAATACTATGGGTCCTTTTTGCCGGTTTTGTAATGCACTTTACACTTCTCATAAAGATGACAATAGATGTTAACGAAAAGGCAAAGAAGAGAACCAGTATACTGTCTGTGGTAATAGGTCTTAAAACAGGGATGATTCTCATGAATCATAAAACCTATTATCCCGACAGCAAAGTTCCTGTTTTCTTCAGGGTTAATGTATTTATTGTACTGGGACTTCTTGTCTATGCAATGGTATATCTGAGAAAATAAAAAAAGTGATGGCTTAGGTGTCTAAGCCATCAGGTCAATTTTCTGTCCCTTGTCAGGGTCTGTTACCTGTTCTGTCACGGTAACTTTCATCATTTTGTTTTCCATGTCCATTTTTTCACTGGTCATGTTTTTAAGAAGGTTTCCCATCTCCTGAATACTTCTGCTTATATCATACCCTGCTCCCTGAATATTCATACCCTGCCTCCTTGCAAAAGGTTATAAGTACACAGTTATTTATCGGCTTGTTGCCCGTTTTTTTTAACAAAAAATTATTCCGGAGATTTTTTTTATTAAACGAATCTTCCGTGGTGAGAAATATTATTCTTGATTAAACTTTTTTAAATCTATAAACTATATTGAGTACGTTATATTTTTTTAAACGATATTACGGGGGATTCATGCCAGAAGAAAAAAACCAACTAATTATTCCTCATGAAAACAGGCCCGAGTTGCTGACCATAATACCGATTTCCCAGAGGCCTATTTTTCCGGGAATGATGATACCGCTCATATTAAGCGGGGAGTACATGATAGAGAGTGCCCAGGAGATAATGGAATCTGAGAGCAAGATCGGCGGAGTGGTTCTTATAAAAGACCAGCACGACAGGATATCGGTAACAGAGGACCTTTACAAGGTCGGAGTTGCTGCAAAAATTGTGAAAATAACACCTGTTGATGAAAAGACCGTTCAGGTGATGCTTAATGCCCTTGGCCGTTTTACCTATAAATCAACACTCCAGGATGAACCTATCCTGAAATGGAAGGTTAACCATTACTATGAGGATGAGTTCAAGTCCACGGAGGAGATGAAGGCCTTTTCCATGGCAATAATCTCTTCCGTAAAGGATCTGATAAAAACAAATTCACTTTTCCAGGAGGAGCTCAAACTGTTTCTTAACAGATTCAGTGTGGAGGATCCTGGCAAACTGGCGGATTTTGTTGCCTCAATGACAACTGCTGACTCATCCGAGGTGCAGGAGGTCCTGGAGACCTTTGATGTACGTTTGAGGGTGAAGAAGGTTCTTGTTCTCCTTAAGAAGGAGATTGAACTCGGGAAGATCCAGAAGAAAATTACAGAACAGATTGAAGAAAAGATTTCTAAACAGCAGAAGGACTTTTTTCTCAAGGAACAGCTCAGGGAAATTAAAAAGGAACTCGGCCTTGAGAAGGATGAAAAGACTTCGGAAATAGAGAAGTTCAATGAAAGGCTGAGCCGGCTTCATCTGTCAGAAGAGGCGCAGAAAAAGGTCGACGAGGAGATCAACAAACTGAGGCTTCTGGAACCGCATTCCGCAGAGTATGGTGTGAGCAGGAATTATCTGGACTGGATAACTTCACTGCCATGGGGGGTCTATTCAGAGGATAACTATGACATAGAAAAGGCCAGAAAAATACTGGACAGAGATCATTACGGACTCAATGACATCAAGGAAAGGATTCTTGAGTTCATTGCTACTGGCAAGATGAAGGGGAATATTTCAGGCTCAATAATCTGTTTTATCGGGCCCCCCGGAGTAGGGAAGACTTCAATCGGCAAGTCCGTTGCCGAGGCACTGAACAGAAAGTTTTTCAGATTTTCCCTCGGCGGCATGAGAGATGAGGCGGAGATAAAGGGACACAGAAGAACCTATATAGGGGCAATGCCGGGAAAGATAATACAGAGCCTGAAAACGGTTGATGTTGCAAATCCTGTAATAATGCTCGATGAGATTGACAAGATAGGAGCCAGCTTCCAGGGAGACCCTGCTTCTGCACTTCTGGAAGTGCTCGATCCTGAGCAGAATGCCAATTTTCTTGACCATTATATCGATCTCAGGTTTGATATATCAAATGTGCTTTTTATAGCAACGGCAAACCAGATGGACACAATCCCTGGGCCGCTTCTTGACAGAATGGAGGTCATGAATCTCTCCGGATATATCCTTGAAGAGAAACTCCAGATAGCCAAAAAGTATCTTATCAACAAGCAGATTGATGAACATGGTCTGAAAAAGAACATGGTGAAAATTGACAATGATGCTTTGAAGAAAACCATAGACGGTTATGCCCGTGAGGCAGGGGTGAGAGTTCTTGAAAACAATATAAAGAAAATAATGAGAAAGTCCGCGAGAAGATTTGCCGAAGGCAAGACCGATTCAATCAGGGTTACTGCGAAGAATCTTGAAGAGTTTCTTGGGAAACCCAGATTCAGTGATGAGTCTTTATATGATAAAAGAATTCCAGGTGTTGTCATGGGGCTTGCGTGGACAAGCCTTGGGGGTACTACACTCTATGTGGAAGCCACTGCCATTGAATCCAAGATGAAGGGCTTTAAGCAGACAGGCCAGCTGCGGGATGTTATGCGTGAGTCTTCTGAAATTGCCTATACATATATACAGTCAAAGGCAAAGGACTACGGCATTGATGCTGACTTTTTCCCTAACAGGTTCATACATCTTCATGTCCCTGCCGGAGCAACCCCAAAGGATGGTCCATCCGCAGGCATTACAATGGCTACGTCTCTTTATTCTCTTGCAAGGAACAAACCGATCAAGAAAAATGTGGCCATGACAGGAGAACTGACTGTTACAGGGAAAGTCCTCCCCATAGGCGGAGTTAAGGAGAAGACCATTGCTGCCAAGAAGGCAAAGGTGAAGACCATAATATATCCATACGAAAATAAAAAAGACTTTGAGGAACTTCCGGATTATATAAAGAAGGGCCTTGATGCGCATTTCATAAACTACTTTGATGAGATTCTTGATATAGTTTACTAGGCAGTGGTTTTATCATATTTACCCGCATCCCCCGGCCTTACCGGGGGAGTCTCAAAATATCAGATGTTCAGCGGCAATCCTTAAATATTGTTCCTTCAGTATTTATGGGATAGCTTGTTTATAATTACTGTCGTCTTGTGCCTGCGGGGAAATGTTAGGGAGGGCCTTTTGTTAAAATATTTTTTCAGCGTGCTTATTTATAATGCCGCACTGCTTGCGGCGCTCAGCATTGTTATTAATATTGCTGAACGTAAAGGCAAAAGGAAAATATCAGCCGGCATTGTCGCCGGTGTTTCAGCCGGTATTTTGGGGATCGGGCTGATTCTGTCATCATGGGAAATAGTATCCGGTTTATCCCTTAACACACTTTCTGTATTGCTGAGCATGGGCGGCCTGTTTCTTGGATGTCTGCCGATATTAATCACTGCTGTGATCTCAGGAATCTTCGGGTTAACGCAGAATGGATATGAAGCCTGGCCTATGACTGCCGTAATCATTCTCAGCGTGGTTATGGGCCTCATATGGAGAAGGTCTAATAAATTTAAAACTGCGGGGATAACTGTTTCACAGAGCGTTCTCTTTGTTTTGCTGACTCAAATTTCCGTGTACAGCCTTCTTCTCCTTTCTTACCGGTCTCTGCTCTCATGGAGCATTTTTGTCAGGCTCTCTTTTTTCCATCTCCTTCTATTGCCCTCGGGGATGCTTCTTCTGATTAAATTAATGCCCCGCAAGCAGGAGACCCAGAACAGCCCGCTTAATGAGAGGGATGAAAAACTGTCAATGGTTCTGGATGGAGTAACGACACTTATCGTGTACATCAATGCGGATTTACAGTACATGTTTATCAATAAAGCCTATCTTGACTGGTATGAGTTAAAAAGAGAGGACATAGAAGGCAGATATATTAAGGATATTCTGGCGCCTGAGGTTTATGAACGGGCATTGCCGAATTATCATAAAGCCTTAAGCGGTCATCCGGTTTATTTTGAAAACAAGACAGAGCGCAAGGGGGAAGAAAAGTATGTCAGCGTCAGAATGGTGCCGCATTTTGTAAATAATGAGGTCATCGGTTTTTTCTCCGCACTAATGGACATAACTGAACTTAAAAAGGCGGAACTTGAAAACATGAAACTGATCGAAGAATTATCCACATCTCTGGCTGAGGTTAAGACTCTGTCCGGTCTTTTGCCAATCTGTTCATCATGCAAAAAAATCAGGGACGATGAGGGATACTGGCAGCAGCTGGAAGGATATATTCAGGAACATTCAGGTGCTTCTTTCAGTCATGCCCTGTGCCCGGAATGCACTGATAAGCTCTATGGAAAAGAGAAATGGTATAAGAACCTGAAAAATAATGGCGGAGAGGATTCGTAAATTCTCCGGACGAAATTAAGATGTTTTGTCTGCCTCAGATTATCATTACCATCGGATAATGAATAGTGACACTGTCCGGTATCGCAGAATTTTTTCAGAAACAGCCCACTTGGCCTTGCCCGTATTTTATAAATCTTTGTATCCATGGGGCATGATATCTATTCAGAGCCGGCGTGTATTAATCTTTAACGGAAAATTTTCAATGGGACTGTTTTATTCTTATTCTTTTTAAAACGTTTTACATTATGAGGATGCTCCAGCGGCGTGGTAATCTCAGGCAGGTTCAAAAGATTAAGGATGCACCATATCATCAGGCCGGATATTCCCGGAAAAAGGACTTTGTTTTTTGTTAGTTATTCCCTGCTTTTTCTCCATATCTCCAGCGGGGGCATTTATTCTTTTCGTTCATGTAAATAAACAACATCATTAGATGTATAATTCTTGAAATGCGGGTTGTTGATATATAATTTTACAGTGTGTAGAATACCCGTGGGGATAATGATGAACTATGCAAATGAAATAACTGCTTTAAAATACGGTAGATTCAGAATAATATTCATAGGGCTAATACTTGGTTTTCTGTTTTCCTCTTCTTCTGTATATCTTGCATTCCGGCATATTGGCAGGACTAAGGATCAGAGGCTTCTCTATCTGAAACAGGCAGTGCAGATTGCAAGAAATTCCATTGAACCTGTACTTGATGAATACCGCAAAAAGAAAATTTCAACCGGGACTGCCTATGGCAGGATCAGAGATGTTGTCAGAAGAATGGTCTACAGAGACCATTCCGGGAATAATTATATTTTTATGAGCTCATACAAGGGGATTATGCTTGTTCAGCCATTTGAGCCTGAAAAGGAAATGACCTATGTCTGGGACCTGAAGGATGCAAACGGTGTCTATATAATCAGGGCTCTGGTAAAAGCTGCAAAGTCACCGGAAGGCCAGGGTTATGTCTCCTATTATTACCAAAGGCCCGGGGACAGTTTCCCGCAGGAAAAGATATCCTTTGTCATGGGGATTCCTGAACTGGGATGTTATATCGGGACCGGGCAGTATATGGACGATATCATTAATAGCCAGTTCAGCTATATTCTGAAAACATTCTGTCTGACATTCCTTCTGCTTGCCCTGCTTTTTATTCTTGTGCGGGCATCAATGAAAGAAATTAATGTGCAGAACATCAGGCTGCACAGGACAGAACGTGAGCTTACTGCTATTTTTAACCATACCTTCCAGTTCATGGGCACCCTTTCTCCAGAAGGGGTGCTTCAAAAGGTAAACCATTCCGCCCTGGAATTTATAGGGAAAAGTGAAGAGGATGTTGTGGGCAGACTCTTTTGGGAAACACCATGGTGGCAGGGAGAGGAGATAAAGAACCGTCTGAAAAGGGCTGTCCATGACAGTTCCCATGGGAAGTTTTGCCGTTTTGAGGGGAGTAATGTTAATGAAAAGCAGGAGAAAGTATATGTGGACGTAACCCTTTCTCCTATATTTGATGAGGAGAGGAACATTGTTTCCATTCTGGCTGAAGGCAGGGACATCAGTGAACAGATAAAGGCAAGAGACGATCTTCTCAGAGAGAAAAAGTTTTTTGATTATGTAATAGAAAGCCTTCCCGGGATATTCTCCCTCTATAAAGAGGAGGGGGGAGAGTTTTTAATGAAAAAATGGAACTTTGATCAGCATTTGCAGCTTCTTGGTTATTCTCCAGAGGACCTGAAAGATGCTCCCATTGAAATGTTTGTCGAAAAAAAAGATCTGCCTGAACTGAAGAAAATTTTAGGGCAGATCAGCAAAACCGGACGCGCCTGTGTTCAGTTCAATATAAAAAACAGGGAGGGCAGATTGATCCCTGTTTTATATCAGGCAAGATACTTTGAACACTCCGGAGAAAATTATCTGGTTCTCATCGGCGTTGAGCTTACTGAGAAGCTGAAGGCTGAAGAGGAGAGACTGAAACTTGAATCGATGCTTGGCCAGGCCCAGAAAATGGAAGCCATGGGGACTCTTGCAGGCGGCATTGCCCATGATTTTAATAATATCCTGTCGGCAGTGCTGGGGTATGCTGAACTTGCTCAGGTGAAGCTTTCTCCTGATGATCCTGTTCAGAAGATGATAGTTCAGGTTATAAGCGCGGCAAACAGGGCAAAGAAACTGGTGAACCAGATTCTCCTTTTCAGCCGGCAGTCAGAGCTGGAAGTGAAACCTGTCAGGCTGGATCTGATTGTGAGAGAGGCACTTAAGCTTTTACGATCTTCTATTCCGTCAACAATTGAATTCAGGCAGAGTATCCCGGTCAACTCTGGTACAATTGTTGCTGATTCCACTCAGATACATCAGGTTGTAATGAATCTGTGCACCAATGCCTATTATGCCATGAAGGATTCCGGAGGAATCCTCACTGTATCTCTCATGGAAAAGGAAATTTTGCAGGATGGTGCATCGCGTTCTGAACCTTCATTGTCTCCGGGTAGATATTTTGTACTGGAAGTCAGTGATACCGGGCATGGAATGGCTCCTGAAGTGTTTGGCAGAATATTTGATCCATATTTTACTACCAAAAAGAAAGGTGAGGGTACCGGACTGGGGCTTTCTGTTGTGCACGGCATAGTAAAAAAGTGTGGAGGAGATGTCAGAGTCAGCAGTGAACCCGGTCTTGGAACCAGATTTGAGGTTTTCTTCCCTGTAAATGAGATGGAGGCAGAATCCAAGGAGGAAGAGCCTGGTCTGGTTTTGCGGAGAGGCAGCGAGAGGATTCTCCTCGTTGAGGATGACCTGATGGTTCTTGAAATGATGGAGGAATTACTAGCAGGTATCGGATATGAAATATCTGCATTTTCAAACAGTCTGGACGCACTTGAAGCGTTTTATACATATCCGGAGAGATTTGACATGGTCATAACAGATATGACCATGCCCAAAATGACCGGATTTGATCTGTCCGGAAAAATTCTGGGTATTAAACCTCAGGTGCCAATAATATTATATACAGGCTACAGCGAAACAGTGACCAGAGAACAGGCCTACGCAATCGGTATCAGGGCCTTTCTGCAGAAACCGGTATCCAGGGAAGTTCTGGCTGAAACGATACGCGAAGTTTTTGAGACGGACAAGGGGTAAGGTCGGATTAAAATATTGTGCAATCAAATGGTTCAGAAGAACTTTGCATTTTTTATTTGAATTATTTAAAACTTTTTGTTGACAATACATCCCCCTGATATATTTAGACATTACTGGTTTAGAAAGCCCAGGTGGTGGAATTGGTAGACACGCATGGTTGAGGGCCATGTGGGAATTATCCTGTGTGGGTTCAAGTCCCGCCCTGGGCAATGGAAGGCTGTTTGAAAATCAAACAGCCTTTTTTGATAGGCCTTATTGAAAAAATGTACATAAACTGAACAAATAATCCGGGAGAATCTAGCAAACTATGGAAAGAACTCTATCAATTATCAAGCCTGACGGTGTCAGAAAAAACCTGATCGGTGAAATCTGCAAAAGATTTGAAGATGCTGATCTTAAGATTGCGGCAATGAAAAAAATCAGAATGACTCAGGCTCAGGCTGAAGGTTTCTACGCTGTTCATAAGGAAAGACCATTTTTCGGTGAACTTACAGAGTTCATGACAGAAGGGCCAGTTGTTGTGATGGTTCTTGAAGGCAATAATGCCATTTCCCTTAATAGAAAACTCATGGGTGCTACAAATCCTGCAGAAGCTGAAGCCGGTACAATCAGGGCTGACTTTGCAGACAACATTCAGAATAATATAGTACACGGTTCAGATGCTCCTGAAACTGCTGCATTTGAAATCGGATACTTTTTCGCAGAGTCAGAAATATTCTAAAAAGCCCGCAGTTCATGCCGGGGATACTTTCCCGGCTCAGTCAGTGAGGGGATGCGGCATTCTCAGCCTGAAATTCCCTCTTGACAAAGATTTGCTTTTGAAATATCAGGTATTATATGGAAAGGTGTCCGAGAGGCCGAAGGAGCACGCCTGGAACGCGTGTGTTGCGCAAGTAACCGGGGGTTCGAATCCCCCCCTTTCCGAATAAAACAGGCATTTCAAACGGAACAGTATGTCATACCAGGTAATCGCAAGAAAATGGCGTCCCCAGAACTTTGATGAAGTTGTATTCCAGGATCATGTTTCAAGAACTATAAGAAACAGTATAAAACTTGGAAGGATCTCCCATGCCTATATTTTTTCCGGCCCCAGAGGTGTCGGGAAAACAACCATGGCCAGAATTCTTGCAAAGGCTCTTAACTGTGTTGAAGGGCCCACTGCCGATCCTTGCGGCGTCTGTGAGAACTGTACCGAGATAAAGCAGGGGAATTCCTTTGATGTCATTGAAATAGACGGCGCATCAAACAACGGTGTTGAAAATATCCGCGAGCTCCGGGAAAATGTAAATTTTGCCCCGGCCAAATCAAGATACAAGGTCTATATCATCGATGAAGTTCATATGGTGACCACGCAGGCTTTTAATGCGTTGCTGAAGACACTTGAAGAACCGCCCCCCCATGTTGTATTTATTTTTGCTACTACAGAAATTCACAAGGTTCCGGATACTATCCTGTCGCGGTGCCAGAAATATTTTTTCAAAAAGATACCCATAGACAGTGTCGTTAAACACCTCAGGAGCATTGTGGCAAAGGAGGGCTATTCTATTTCTGAAGAGGCTCTCTATCCCGTTGCCAGGATCGCAGACGGTTCCATGAGGGATGCACAGTCTCTCCTTGAACAGGTAATATCCTTTTCAGAGTCCCAGGAGAATTCGGGTGTTGCCATTTCCGAGGAGGATGCACTTTCCATTCTTGGAATGGTGCCCACGGACAGTTATGTCAGACTTATAGGGTACATGGCCGAAGGCAGTGACGAGAGAATCATTCATGAGGTGAACAGTATCGTTTCCATGGGGGTTGATATTCCAAGATATGTTTCCGGCCTCATGGATTCTATCCGGGCCATCAGGCTCATTCGGAAGGGGATTGACCTTGAGGATATTCTCGGCCTTTCCCTATCTGAGGTTGAGACCCTCCGGGGAGCAGGGAATCTTCTTGGGGATGAGGAACTGGGAAGGGTTTTCTCTGTCCTTACCAGCCTTGTTGCAAATCTGAGGTTTTCATCAAACGACAGAATCTATCTTGAAATGGCTCTTCTTGACATCGTGTCTGTGCTGAAGGCGCCGTCTCTTGCTGAAATAATTAAAAAACTCGAAAGCGGGGATGTTTCAGACAGGGTTACTGAAAAAAAAAATTCCAGTGAAAAGAGTAGTGCAGGAGAGGATGTAAAAAAAAACAGGGAAGTGAAGAGGGTGCCTCTGTCTGAATGCTGGTCCGGTTTTCTGGGCGACCTTGAAAACCAGAAGAAGCCCCTTTACTATATACTACGTCCTGCAAAAATTTCAGCAGAAGGGACCCGTGTCAAAATCTCCTACCCGCCGGGCATAAATACTGAAAACTATACTAAAACACTTGACGCCAGGGCCCTTAAATTTATAGAGAATAACCTGTCGCTTATAAGCGGTTCAGATATCACTGTGGAGCTTGACTCCGTTGTCAAATCGGTTCCGGAAGGAGATGTCACTCTGCCTGAAGCGGTGATGGATGCTCCCGGTGTAGATGAACAGGATGATGCCCCTGTTCCCCAGGCGGAGATGCTCCATCGTCCCGAGAAGGAGGAGTATGAGCTTCAGGACAGCGCAGTGAAGAAAATCAAAGATGCCTTTTTCGGGCAGGTAATAGATAAAGGAGAATAGCAATGTTAAAAGGTTTAGGTGAAGTCGGAAATCTCATGAAGATGCAGAGAGAGATGAAGAACATTCAAAAGAAAATAAAGAAGACAAAGCTTGAAGGAGAAAGTTCTGACGGTTCAGTGAAGGCTACAGTGAGCGGTGAATTTGTGCTTGTTGATATTTCTGTTTCCGACGAACTTGCAAAATCAGGAGATGCCAAGAAGATTGAAAAAATGGTTTTCTCCGCTGTAAATGACGCAATAAACAAGGTCAGGGATTTTTCTGCCGAAGAGATGAAAAAACTTACAGGCGGAATGGATCTGGGCGGACTTTTTAAATAGAGTGAAATGTTAAAGAAACAGAAGCCTTCAGTATATCTTGAACGCGCCACAAGGGAACTTGTAAAACTTCCCGGTCTTGGCAGCAGGAGCGCATCAAGGATTGCCTTTCATCTCCTCAATCTTCCTTCGTCAGAAGTTGAGGAGCTCATAAGGACCATATCCGATTTAAAAAACAATATTGTCCGCTGCAGTGTATGCGGAGGTATTTCAGACAGTGATGTATGCCCGCTGTGCACTGATTCCTCAAGAAACAGTGACATGATCTGCGTTGTTGAGGATGCAAGGGATATCTTTGCAATCGAAGGGGCTTCTGTTTTTAACGGTGTATATCATGTTCTGGGAGGGCTGATCTCCCCCCTGGACGGAATAGGCCCTGATGAAATAAATGTAAAGGGATTGATCGAAAGGTGCAGGAATTCAAAACCGCAGGAGATAATTTTTGCCCTGAACTCGACAATTGAGGGCGAGGCAACAACCCTTTATGTGTCTGATATTCTTGAAACTCTCGGAGTCAGGGTCACGAGGATTGCCCAGGGACTTCCGGTGGGGTCTGACCTTGAGTTTGTGGACGGTGCCACGATAGCCCGTTCCATTGAGGGAAGGGTCAGGATCTAGTTTTTTTCTGTCCCCGGCTGTTTCCACGGCTGTTCCCGCTTTTCTTTTCCGAATCCTTTCTTCCCTTTTTACCTTCAATATGGATTATTATTGGCACCCCTTTCAGTCCGAATGTATCCTGTATTGCCTTTTCGAAGTACCGCACAACATCCTTCCTGAAAAAATCCGGATTGTTTACGAAAAATTTAAATTGAGGAGGAACGGTATCCACCTGTACGGAATAGTATATTCTTATTTTTTCCCCAAGCTGCGGGATCTTTCCCTTGCTTTGCAGGTCGATTACAATCTTGTTCAGGGTAGGCGTGTCGATACGCTTTCTCGCTGTATCAACAAGTTCCACGGCTGTTTTGAGGAGTTTGTCGATCCTCTGCTTGTTCTTTGCGGATATTGAAATAATGGGGAAGTCGGCAGCCCTGTAGAATTTGAAGATGAGTCTGTCCCTGAACTCTTCAAATGTCTTGTGGTCCTTGTCAAGTGTGTCCCATTTGTTTATGGCTATTATGATCGGTTTTCTTGATTTTATTATTTCATCTGAAATTTTTTTGTCGTTTTCGGTGAGCCCCACGGTTGCGTCTATGAGGTGTATTGCCACATCGCATTTTTTGAGAGATTCTATTGTCCGGGTGAATGAATAGTACTCAATGTTTTCCGAGATTCTGCTTTTACGGCGGATTCCCGCGGTATCTATTACCTCTATAAGTTTTTCATGATACATGAATGAGTCGTCAACCGAGTCCCTTGTTGTTCCCGGGATATCCGATACAACGGATCTTTCAAATCCCATGAATGAGTTCAGGAGAGTTGATTTCCCTGCGTTTGGTCTGCCAACAATGGCAACCCTGATATCCGGTTCCCTGAGGGCTGATTTTTTTACAGGCAGGTATCTGACTATATTGTCAAGGAGGAGATTGATGTTCCCCCTTCTCTTTGCGGAAATCGGAATAACCTCGTTGAAACCGGTTTCGTAGAAGTTGACCATGTTGTCCATGTCGCTGTTGTTGTCCATCTTGTTGACGGCAACTATGGTAGGGATGGATAGTTTTCTGATTATTGATACAAGTTCGAGGTCAAATGAATCAGGTGCCGGGTTTTCGAGCAGTAAAAGAACTACTGATGATTTTTTCAGATACTCCATGGCATTGTTTATTATCTGTTCAGACAGTTCAGCCTTTGATGAAAGGTCAAGGCCTGGTGTGTCCGACAGGGTAAATACAACGGAATCGTGTGTAATGTTCCCTGATATAATATCTCTTGTGAGTCCGGGATATGAATCAACAATAGATTTCTTGCTTTTAAGAAGAGTATTGAAAAGTGTTGATTTGCCGACGTTCTGACGTCCGACAATGGATACTATTGGCAATTTACTCATTTTTTAAACCTCTTGTTTTTGCTAAAAAACTTTTGTCCATTCTTAAGTCAAGTTCTTTATTGAACATTGTTGTGCTAATTAAAAGCGGAGCATGTGTCGATAAGATAGTGATTATTGATGAAAAACTGTTTTTTTATTTTTTTCTTGCAATAATTAATATTATCTGTATGAGTAACGGATAGTTATAATAAAATTATTTGAGGTGTATTCATGGCTACTGCTAAACAACTGGAAAATAACATTAAGAAAAAAAAGGTAAAAGTATCAAGACTTGAAAAAGAACTTAAAGCAGAATCTGCCGCTCTCGCAAAGTTTGAGAAAGAACTTGAAGCAGTAAAGAAAAAAGAAGCTGCTGTAAAAGCTAAACCAAAGGCTGCTGCAAAACCAAAAGCCAAAGCCAAGACCAAGAAGTAATAGCAATATTACGAAAAAGTAAAAGAGGGAGAGTTCCCTCTTTTATCTCTTCTATAAAAAAATAGATAATTGCTTTTGTGTCTGTGCCGGTGAATGATACTCCCGAAAATTCTTGTTACGTGTGTAGAGGTTTGTGTTGGTTAAAATTGATGAAAGGGGAAGTAGGGGATTTAATGCCTTTCAGACAGTTGATGATGTTATTTCCATCCTGAAGGAACAGTTTCATAACAAAAGGCTTTATATTAAGTATGATGTTGAGAAGCATGAAGTTTCGATAAATGAATATAATCCGGACAATACTCTCATGGTTGTGACGGATCCCACTTACAAAACAGATGAAAATATTATAATTTATGGCCTGTCGGACAAGTATATTGAAATAGATCTCAAGATCATAAACGAGTTGGGTCCGGGGTATTTCAAGTGTAAAATAGCAAGTGCAAGAAGGGCTACTGAAGGAAGGCGTGACCTGAGATTTTCCGTTCAGCCGGGATCCGCGGTGGCAACAAACTTCAAGGTTTCAAAGCACACAATAGAAGTAAGCAAATTCAATATTCCCACAAGTATAAAGGTTGTTCTTGAACAGTTTCAGTCTGCAAATTCAGCTTTGGCGGACCAGCTGAAGGTCGATGTTCTAAGTATTGAAACCAAGGACGTTGTGCTGAAGAATATAAAGAATACGGGTAAAACGCTTTTTGTTTCTGACTGCAGCAATGTTGAATCATACAGTGCAATGACAGAGGATTTTCTCGATCTGGCCAATATTTACGGGCCCGATCTGGATAAACTGATAAAGACAAATGTGGAAAAGGGTATAAAATCCATTGCAATAGTCCCTGTTATTTACATAACTGAGGATGAAAGATCTATCCCCTTTGCATATATACAGGTTGTTTCAAAAAGCGAACTTTTCGGAATAGACAAGATAATCGAGCTTAAGGAGATGTCCTTCAAGCTTGTTGACAGAATAAGGGATGCCAATACCCTCATGGTTCCGGTCCATCAGGAGATTGTGGATGTGAGCAGGGGGGGCGCCAAGCTGAAGATTGCCGATCCTGACCTGATGAAGTATCTGAAAAAATCAGGCGGGTTTATATTTGATATAGTTTTCAAACTCCAGGCTCCAATGACCATTTATGGAAAGATAAAGACTGTTTTTCAGGGCAGGGACGGAGCCTTGTATGTTGGAGTGGATTTTGAGGGAAACTCCTCCCGCAAGGATGAGATGAAAAGGTTTTATGATGTGCTTAAGCCCATGGAAGCTGAGTATAAGGCAAATCTCATTAAGAGTCTGAAGGCCCGAAGGGGCTGATCACAGGTTTATGTCTCTGGCCACTTCTGCGTCAGATTTTCTGGCGTAGAACGGTTTCAGGTTGTCCGGTTTTGCAAATTTTTCCGGTGAGTCTGAATATTTCTTTTCGGCAAGAATGCATATTTTCTCTGCATCGGGAGAAGGGGTGCTCCGGACAGACAGTATAAGTGATTTTTTCCCCGCAATGTCCTCAATCGTGTCTTTGTATCTGTTATAGCCGTCCCCTATGAATGTTGCGGTACTCATGTCCGGCATGTTATCCATTACTTCTGCAATGGTGAAGTCCCCAGGTGCTATTATCTCGTCCAGGCCGTTATCTTTCCTGTTTTTGTATAGTGCGCCAAATACCCTGTTCTTCTTTGCGTCAAAGGCAACGATCGTATAATCAGAGCATAAAGTGCTTTCACCTGCATATATGTCGTGGCTTTTTATGCCCAGAGCGGGTTTTTCGAGAATCTGGGAAAGGGCTCTTACTGTTGAAACGGCAACCCTTACTCCAGTGAATGATCCGGGGCCTATGCCCGCGCAAAAGAGGTCTATGTCCTGAACTGTTAATCCTGCTTTGAGCAGCAGTTCATCAAGTTTTGCAAATAGAAGTGATGAATGCTTTCTTCCAAGGTTTTCCACTGACAGAAAATATTTGCTGCCAGCTTTAAGTGCCATAACTGCAAATTCAGTTGATGTATCAATGACCAGTATATTCAATTGTGATTCTCCGTGTGGTGCTGTTTATGTATTCAATTGTAATGTCAGTTCTTCTTGCCGGGAGTCTGTCTCCTGCCCTGAGGGGCCATTCAATTATGGATACTCCATTTCCCTCCCAGTAGTCCTCAAAGTAAAGTTCTTCCAGCTCATCATCCGATTCGATTCGGTAGAGGTCAAAGTGATAGAGTTCAATCTCTCCTTCCTCTCCTTCATATATTTCAAGGAGGCTGAATGTGGGGCTTGTAATCTCCTCCATTATTCCCATGCCCTTTGCAATTCCTCTTGAGAAAAGGGTTTTCCCGGCTCCCAGTTCTCCGGTCAGGGTAACCACGTCTCCATGAGTCAGTGCTGCTCCGATTTTTTCAGCAATTTTCTCTGTTTCTTCCGGAGATGTGGTCAGAAATGTTTCCATGCTTTTCCTGTAAAATTAATTATGCTACAGATTTCAGCAATGACCGGCTGAGTCAATTGTTTTTATCTAAAAATGCTTGATAATGGCAAGGGTCAGGGGTATAGATTGGCCTCGGGAGTTGTCATGGATAAAGATCTGCTTTTTAAGAATTTAAATGAAGGTATTCTGGAGGAGAAGGGACGGGCCTTTATCTCCAACCTTGAAAAAAACAGGCCCATCATCGGCAGGCATGGAGGGCTGTCTAAGGTGGTCGGCAGATTCGCCCATAAGCATGTTGTGGTTATCGGTGCAGGCCCTTCACTTGACGGCAATATGCAGAGCCTGAAGGGAATAGCAAAGAGGCAGGATGTTCTTCTTGTTGCCACCGATATGGCTTTGCGGCCCCTGCTTCTGAACGGCATCTCTCCCGGGTTTGTTATAACATGTGAGACTACTCCTGTTGATTTTTTTTCCGGATTTGATACATCATCCCTGCATCTGCTTGTTTTTGCCTGCAGCTTTCACGGTAATGTCCAGAGATGGCAAGGTGGGATGAGTTTCTATAACTGGATGATGGACGGGGATTTCTTTACCCGTCTCCAGGAATCCGCCGGAAGGGGGCTGGGGTCTGTTGCTACGGGCAGCATTGTAACTACCCAGGCGGTTTCAATTGCTCTGGGCTGCCCCGTGAAGTCTCTGGTTCTGGTTGGCAATGACCTTGCCTTTACAGACAGGTACTATGCCTGCGGTACTGTTTCCGGAGAGAAGCTCTTTCGTCTGTCAAACAGACTGACTTCTGTGGAGAATCTTCATGCGGGCCAGATAAACAGGGCCCGTGAGTATGAGATCCGGCGGGGAGACAGGAGTTTTTATACCAATAACCAGTTTCTGGGGGCAAAGATGTGGCTTGAGGATATATTCAGCCGGAGCAGTGTCCCTGTAATTGACTGCAGTGTTCCCGGCTGTTCGGGAAAATTTGTTATAAAGATGGAATTTGATGATTTTATAAAAAACCTTACTGTTAAAAAAAGGAGAAGAAGATGATTGTACTTCATAAACTCAGCGGAGATGAATTCGTTTTGAATTCATATCATATTGAAACAATTGAGGCAACCCCTGATACTGTGATTACTCTGACCAATGACAGAAAGTATCTGGTTAAGGAAAAGCCTGAGGAGATTATAAGGCTCATAAGAGAGTACAGGAAGGTACTGTCGGTATAATTTGTGCTCCTGCTGAGCTGTGCCGGGTTTTTAGGAAGAAATTAAAAAAAATTGCATTTTGATTTTTATTCCCGGTGCCGAAACATAATAAGAGAAAGGTTTATATTTAACATATAGGGAGTTATTTATGGATTTAGCGAGTGTCCTGGGCGTCGGCCTGGCATTTGTCTTTTTGATGCTGGGTATTATATTTGCAAACGGAGATTTTGGGCTCTTCGTGGATCCAGCGTCTATTATGATTACTGTTGGCGGTTCCTTTGCCGGATTGCTCGGCTCAAACCCGCTGAACTATATACTTGGAATCGGTAAAATAATGCGTTTTGCATTTTTTGCGCCCGAGGTAAACCCCAAGGATCTTATTATTACCCTGGTTTCGTTTTCTGAAAAGGCAAGAAGGGAAGGCCTTCTGGCGCTTGAGGATAATGTTGATGAGCTTGATGATGATTTCCTGAAAAGCGGTATACGCCTTGTCGTTGACGGTACTGACCCGGAACTTGTAAGAAGGGTAATGGAAACTGAACTTGAATATGTAATGGAGAGGCACGACAGGGGGAAAAAGCTTTTTGATGACTGGGCTCTTTTTGCTCCTGCCTTTGGTATGATCGGTACGCTAATGGGGCTTATTCTGATGATGGTAAACCTTGAAGACAAGGCGGCTATCGGTCCCGGTATGTCAACCGCTCTTATTACGACACTTTATGGAGCGATTATGGCAAACGCCATTTTCATGCCCATTGCAAATAAGCTGGAGTTCAGGGCCCAGGAGGAGGTTCTCATGAAGCTCATTATGATTGAGGGGACGCTTTCAATTCAGGCCGGTGACAACCCCAGGATCGTACGGGATAAACTCATTGCATTTCTTGAGCCGTCACAGAGAGGCGAAATTACCCAGGAAGTTGGTGATTAGGAGATATGAAAAAGAAGCAAAAATGTCCAGCTGGAACTCCGGGATGGATGGTGTCATGGTCGGATATGACGACTCTGCTGCTTACTTTCTTTATAGTAATGCTCAGTTTTGCAGAGATTGACGGAAAGGATTTCTATCTTGTGCTTACATCGTTCCGGGGGTCTCTTGGGATGATGACCGGAGGGTATTCGCTTTCAGCCGGCAGGCTTGTGGAGCTGGGCCAGAACATGAAGAACCTTCCTTCAACGACACATGGGAAGAATCTTTCACAGAGTCTGAAAAAAGCAATATCTCTTTTCAAGCCGGAGGTTAAGACAAAGAAGGTAAGGGTTACGGAGGATGAGAGAGGGCTTGTTATCACTCTTGCCACCGATTCTTTCTTTGATCAGGGAAGTGCAGCCCTGAAGAACGAAATGAAGCCTGTTCTCAAAAAAGTGGGAAATATTGTCCGCAATGTTCCAAACTTTGTAAGAATAGAGGGCCATACGGACAGCAGTCCCATATCCCAGCTCAGTGTGGACAGGGGATATCCCACAAACTGGGAACTGTCCAGTGCCAGAAGTGTAAATATACTGAGATATCTCCAGGAGGATGAGTCCGTGAATCCCAAACAGCTTTCGGCGGTGGCCTTCGGAGAGCAGAGGCCTCTTGATACAAACGATACGCCTGAAGGCAGGGCCTATAACAGGAGAGTTGATATAGTAATCCTCAGGGACAAGTATTTTCAGAAGAGCAGGGATGAAAGAATAAAAAAACCCATTCCCGATGAGGAGTGGAGATGAAAATTCACACAAAGAATAAAATGAATAAATTAATTGACATGTTGCATTAATTTATATTATTATGTCACATAATTGTCTTGATTTTTTTTGATTAAAATTATATAAACCGGCGGCGGTAAAAATGGGTGATGAAGAAAGAGATATGATGGACGATGACGTCCAGGCGGGTGATTCGGGGGACGGCGGTTCTTCCGGTACGTCAAAGATAGTTAAAATTCTTCTCTATGTTGCAGGCGGGATTATTCTTGTTGTGCTTATCGTAGGTATTTCATATCTTGTTTCCAAAAATGTTCAGGAGAGCAGGTATGAGAGGAGTCAGGATATTATTGCAGCTCCGCCGCCTAAGCCTCTGGCTACATATGAGATGCCGGCTATTTCCAAGACAACTGCCGATGCCGAGCCGCATTTTCTGAAGTTGCAGATTTCTCTGGCCTATGAACACAGTCCGGAGCTTAACAATGAACTCATCAAGAGAAAGGATGAAATTCAGCATATAATCAACATACTTCTCCAGGGTAAAACCTATGAAGATCTTGATTCTGTGAGTGATGCGGTTACTCTTTCAGAGGAGATTAAGGCCCATATCAATATCAGGCTCATCTCCGGAAAGATAAAAGAAGTATATTTTAAAGAATTTGTAGTTAACTAATTCGGGAGGAAACTATGGGAGACGGCTCCTTATCACAAGACGAAATAGACGCTCTGCTCCAGGGGGCTGATGATATAACTTCCGGATCTGATCCCTTCGGGGGAATGGATATTCCCTCTTCGGGTGGAGGTATGGGCGGGAGTTTTTCTCCTTCAGATCAGGCTAGTCTGCAGGGAATTGTAAATTCCGCCATTCTTACAGTGTCCCCATCCCTGAGTGGATACCTTGGGGGTAAAAATATAGTCCTTTCAAATCCGGTTATAGAATCAAGGCCGAGTGAGGCCATGAGGTCTGCATTCTCGGGAAGTTTCGTGCAGGTTTCAATGGATTATGCAGGTTCTATCAATGGAAAGAACCTTGTCGTGTTCAATTACAATGATGCGGGTTCAATTTCCTCTCTTATGATGGGAGATGATACCGGCGCAGCTCCTGCTGAAATAACCGAGGCACACCAGAGTACGATTCAGGAATTTTCAAACCAGTTCATATCGTCCATGGCAACGCAATTCGGAGCAAAGGTCGGAGGGACTGTCAACACAACTCCAGCGGTAGTATCGATAGCCCGCAATCAGTCGGAACTTCGTCTCCCTCCCGGAGAGGTCATCCGTATTACATATGATATGTCAATTGACGGAATACTTAATTCAAAACTCTATCATGTGATAGATATGAATATTGCAGGATCACTGGGTGGAGTTGGATCCGGGCCACAGATGCAGCCGCAGCAGCAGTATCATCAGCATGCACCGCAGACACAGATAAGTACTGTAAGGTTCCCGCAGATGGGAGAGGGGATAGCTCCGGGCGGATTCGGAGATATCAGTCTGCTTCTTGATGTTGAGATGACCATGACTGTTGAACTCGGACGTACAAGCAAACTTGTAAAGGATATACTGGGGCTTGGTGAGGGTTCAATTATTGAACTTGACAAACTCGCAGGTGAGCCTGTTGATCTTCTGGTCAACGGAAAACTCATAGCAAAGGGTGAGGTTGTTGTTATTGATGAGAATTTCGGTGTCCGTGTAACTGATATTGTAAGTCAGGACGAAAGATTTAAAACAGTTAACGGGTAGACTTGTGCAGCATGATCCATTATGGAATATGCTGCCTTTTTCTTTTTGATTTTATTTTTTTATGAGACATAATTTTACATTATCATGATCGGGGTTCTGTTCTTGTGAGTTTAGCAAAAAAAATTAAAAATATCACTCTGGTGCTTCTTCTGTGCTCTGTCATGCTTTCCGCTCAGGAGAAGACGAATGTTTCTGACAGTAAAGTGCCGCAGAAGAATGTCGAGGAGACAAAGAAAGAAACTGTAAAGAAGGAGAATGCAAAGGCTCCGGGGCAGGGTTTTGAAGAGAAGGATTTTGCTCCAAAAATCGGAGAAGACTCCTACGGATGGCTGCTTTTTCAGGTGGTGCTTATTCTAGGGCTCCTGGCTGGCGGTTTTTATTATTTTTACAGGTTCGTATCAAAAAAAGCAGGATTTCAGGCTTCAGGGCAGGATGTTGTTCAGACACTTTCCGCTGTTCCCATGGGGCCCGGGAGGTATCTTTATATAATAGATGTGGCCGGCAAGGTTTTCATGCTTGGAGTTACAGACAATAACATAAATCTCATAACTGAAATAGAAGACAAGGATGAAAAGGACAGAATAAGACTTCTCAGTTCCAAGTCTACGGTTGATCATGGAAAAAGTTTCGGAGACCTTTTCTCCGAGAATATTGGAAAGCTCTTTGATAAAATAGATGGAATCAGAAAGACCAGGAAAGCTCCAGGCACCCGGAAGAAGTTCAGTGAATATATAGATGAAGATGAACTTGATGTTGAGTATTTAAAAAGCCAGAAAAGCAGATTGAAGAAGATGAACGGAAATGATGAAGAATAGAAAAACAATATTCAGGGTAATTCTGGTACTGGCTGTGCTAATGGTCCCTGCCATGGTGTTTGCGCAGAATATAGGCGGGGTAAAAATGCCTATCCCCAAAATAGCATTTGACATTACCGAAGCGACAAAACCGAAGGATGTGGCTTTGAGTCTTCAGATTCTTTTTCTGCTTTCAATCCTTACTCTTGCTCCGTCCATAATAATCATGACAACGGCCTTTACCAGAGTTGTCATTGTTCTTGATTTTGTCAAGAGGGCTCTTTCTCTGCAGCAGATGCCCCCTAATCAGGTAATTGTGGGGCTTTCCCTGTTTCTGACATTTTTTATAATGGCCCCGACTTTCAGTGAAATGAACGAAAAGGCGCTTCAGCCTTATCTGAACGGGAAAATAAGCAATCAGCAGTTTTTTGACAGGGGAGTACAGCCTTTGCGGGAATTCATGTTCAGGCAGACAAGAGAGAAGGATATTGCCCTCTTCGTGAGGCTCGCGAAAATTGAAAAGCCTAAAACTGAAAAGGATGTGCCTACTTACTGTCTTGTCCCTGCCTTCATGATAAGTGAGCTCAAAATAGCCTTTGAAATAGGAATTTTTCTATTTCTCCCGTTTATAGTAATAGATATGATCATTGCCAGTACACTCATGGCCATGGGGATGATAATGCTTCCGCCGGTAATGATTTCACTGCCTTTTAAGATAATTCTTTTTATTCTGGTCGATGGCTGGAATCTGCTCATATATGAACTTGTTAAGTCGTTCAGGTAGGAGAGGAGATAAAAATGACAGACGTACTTGTTATAAAATTGCTTAGGGATGCACTGGTGACTGTTCTTCTTGTGTCCGCCCCTATACTGGGAGTGGGGATGTTTGTGGGACTTATCGTATCGATTATACAGACAACAACTTCCATACAGGAACAGACTCTTACATTCGTACCGAAAATTGTCGCCATTTTCGCGACAATAATCATCTTCGGTGCCTGGATGATAAAGATGCTAGTGGGATATACCAATAATCTTTTTGCGCTCATCGCGAAAATCGGAATAGGCTAGGAGGGACTTTGGAGTACTTTGTACAGAATTTTCAGGCATTTTTTCTGGTTTTTGTCCGCATTAATGCAATGGTGGTTATAGCTCCGTTTTTTTCAAGCGGAATGATCCCATTCAGGTTAAAGGCCCTGATGTCATTTTTGTTTACTCTTGTGATATTTCCGGTACTCGGGACAGGTACAATTGAGGTTCCATCATCCATGGGCAGTTATTATCTCCTTGTGATACAGGAAATTATCATTGGTGTTCTCATCGGTTTTCTCATGACAATAATATTTGCGGCATTTCAGCTTGCAGGCCAGTTTTTCGCGGTTCAGATAGGTTTCGGTATGACAGAGGTAATAGACCCTCTTGCACAGGTCTCCATTCCTCTCATAGGGCAGTTGAAAAACCTTATCGGAATACTTGTCTTTCTCACAATCAACGGGCATCATTTTCTTATTGATGCGGTGTACAGGTCTTTTCAGTTCGCTCCGATGTTTTCCGCCTCAAGGGGGGCAACGGGCGGTATAATGAAGTATATAGTTTATTCTTTCAGCGGAATGTTCATCGTGGCGCTTAAAATATCTCTGCCCGTTGTTGCTACTATTTTTCTGGTTTCTGTCAGCATGGGGATTCTTGCAAAGGTGGCTCCCCAGATGAATATAATGATGCTTGGTTTTCCTTTGAAAATCATAATAGCCTTTGCTGTTCTTGTCCTTATAACCCCTCTTGTTATCAGAATAATGAGGGTTGCTCTGGAAAGAAGTTTTGAATTTATAAACGGGGTACTTGTAAATTGGCCGGCATAAATGACATGCTTGATTATCTCTATACCGGAAACGAAGCGCTCCTTGCGGGGGACTTTTGTTTTGACCTTCAGCTTTTTGCAGCGGAAGATGAGGGGCGTACCGAAGAACCGACCGAGAAAAAGATCCGTGAGGCAAGGGAAAAGGGGCAGATCGCAAAAACCCAGGAACTTCCCCAGTCAATTGTTGTTATATCGGGGTGCCTTGTCCTCTTTGTTTTCAGTTCATGGATATATGATTCATGCGCGGCTATCATGAAGTACTATTTAACATCATTTGCAGGAAGGGAAATAACGGAGAAGACTATCAGGATTGAGCTTCTGATGATGATTCTTGAAATGGCAAAGATTCTCTTCCCAATTTTTATTGCTGCAAATATAGGAGCAATTATAGGAGAGGTTGCACAGGTGGGGTTCCAATTCTCCTCCCATCCTTTAAAAATGGACTGGAGCAAGATAAAATTTGACCCTGCAACAATGATTAAAAAGGTCTTTTTTTCCAAACAGGTTGCCATGAACCTTTTTAAATCGATATTCAAGGTTTTGGTAATCGGCTTTGTTTCTTATCTGATAATATCTTCGGATTTTGACAGTTTAATGAAGACCGCGGACCTTTCAATTGCAATGTCACTTAAGATGGTGCTTGTGAGTGCATTCAAGATAGTGATATGGAGTTCGGTCTTTCTCCTGATTCTATCGATCCCGGATTATATTTTTCAGAAGAAGGAATTCATTGAATCTCTAAAGATGACAAAGCAGGAGATAAAAGAAGAGCTGAAGGAAACAATGGGGGATCCATATATCAGGGCCAGAATGCGTGAAATGCAGCGTGATATAGTTATGAGAAATATGATCAATGAGGTTCCCAAGGCGGATGTAATTGTTACGAACCCGACACACTTTGCCGTAGCGCTGAAATATGACAGAGAAACAATGGAAGCTCCCACGGTAATTGCGAAGGGTGTTGACAGTATGGCCCTCCGGATCCGGGAAATCGCAAGGGAGAACGGCATTGAAATGATAGAGAACAGGCCTCTTGCCCAGGAACTTTACAGGCGTCTTGAGGTAGGAGACATAATTCCTGAAGACCTCTTTCAGGCAGTTACATTTATATATGTTGAACTGTACAGAAGGGAAAACAAACTTAAACAGGCAATATGAGGATTAACTAGATGGCTCAGACTAAAACAATTTCATTATTCCCCGGCAACAGGGCCTGGATGCAGAAGGGCGATATTCTCATGGGGATTGGTGTAATCTCGGTTATAATGATGCTTGTTATCCCTCTGCCCACATTCCTGCTGGATTTCCTCATGGCAGTGAGCATAATGATCGGCCTTCTTATTCTCATGATAGTAATGTTTGTTTCAAGGTCCTTTGACTTTTCAGTCTTCCCGTCCCTGCTGTTGATTTCAACGGTATTCAGGCTGGCCCTGAATGTCTCCTCCACCAGGCTCATTCTTCTGAATGGTGCCTCCTTTGATGGAAAAATTATCCGTACATTCGGTGATTTTGTAGTGGGAGGTAATTATGTAGTCGGTTTCATTGTATTTGTTATCCTCATAGCGGTTCAGTTCATTGTAATTACAAAGGGTGCAACAAGAACAGCTGAAGTTGCAGCGAGATTTACACTGGATGCAATGCCCGGTAAACAGATGAGTATCGACGCCGACGTATCAAGCGGAATTATTACAGAGGAAGAGGCAAAGATCAGGCGTGCCGAAATTCGTCAGGAGGCTGACTTTTACGGAGCCATGGATGGTGCCTCGAAATTTGTTCAGGGGGATGTAAAGGTCAGCATTGTCATTACTCTTATAAATCTTATCGGAGGGTTTGTTGTCGGTATGGTTCAGAGAGGGGAGTCTTTTGATGTTGCTTTAAGAACCTATTCTCTATTAAGTATTGGAGACGGCCTTGTGGGACAGATCCCCTCACTTTTGATAACAACAGCAACAGGTATTATTGTAACACGGGCAGTTTCCAAAGATAAAGACCTTGGTGCACAGCTTGGCGCACAGCTCGGGCAGCATCCAAGGGCTCTTTATATTACCGCAGGAGCTCTTGGCGCTTCGGTTCTGATTCCAGGATTCCCTAAAATACCGATGATTCTAATTTCAGCCGGACTTGCCGGACTTGGATATGTACTTACACAGACACAGGAAGAGGAGAAGGAACAGCTTGAGGCTGAAGCCAAGGAGGCGGCAGTTAAGGATTCAAAACCGGAATCTGTTCTTCCTCTCATACAGGTTGATCCCCTTGAGGTAGAGATTGGTTATAATCTGATTCCGCTTGTTGATCCGGAACAGGGTGGAACTCTCCTTGATCGGATTACAAACATAAGAAGGAGAAGCGCCCTTGACATGGGGCTCATAGTTCCGCCCATAAGAATTCGGGATAATATGGAACTTGAGCCTGAAATGTATTCGATTCTTATTAAGGGAGTTGATGTAGGACGTGGGATGCTGCAGGTCGGAAAACTCATGGCAATGGACTCAGGCGGAGTTGAAGACAAAATTGAAGGGCAGGAATTTATAGAGCCTGTTTTTAATCTGAACGCTATCTGGATAGATCCTGAAAACAGGGATATTGCAGAGAGCCGGGGATATACTGTTGTAGACTGTCCTACAATCGTTGCAACACACCTTACTGAACTGATAAAGAGACATGCCGACGAAATTCTAGGAAGAGAGGAAGTTCAGAAGCTTGTAGATAATATTAAGGATGATTATCCTGCAGTAGTTAAAGAAATAAACGAGAAAATGAAGCTGGGAGAGATTCAGAGAGTGCTTCAGAATCTTCTGAGGGAAAGGGTTTCAATCAGGAATATGGTTACAATCCTTGAGACGCTTGCAACATATTGTGACCATACAAAAGATGCGGGCATGCTTACAGAATTTGTAAGGCTTGCTCTGGCAAGACAGATAACAGGTAAATTCGTTTCAGGAGACAATAATCTTTCTGTAATTACCGTGGATCCTGAAATAGAAAATGCAATTATTTCGTCCATCAGGGATGATTCACTGGAAGGCCGTGTGGTAAATATGGATCCTGAGACACACGGCATTATTGTTCAGTCACTTCTTGAAGGAAGTCAGAGGGCATCAAATATGGGGCATACCCCGATATTTCTTGTGTCGCCTCAGATAAGGAGTGTTCTATTCGCAATGCTTGAAAGAGAAATTACTGCGCCAGTTGTGCTGGCTTATAATGAAATTTCGGCAAATGTAAGGGTCAATGTAGTAGCATCTGCTATGGTAGGGAAATAGCAGTTTTAATATAGAGATTCAGTTAAATTAAATATCAGAGGAGTTGTTATGAAATATCTAAAAATAACAGCAGAAAATTATACCGAAGCCATGAAAAAACTCAGAAAAGAGCATGGAGATGAAGCAATTCCCATAAGTCATAAGTACATAAAGCAGGGTGGGCTTTTTAACTCAAAGCTATTTGGTAAAGAGGTGGTGGAGCTTACTGCTGCCGTTAAGGATATAAAAACAGGTATCGCATCTAAGCTTAGAAAGACAAGTGTTGATTACACTGTGGATGATGAAACTGTTGTGAAGCGGGAACAATCTCCTCTTGGAAAGGTTCAGGATATAATTGAAAGAGTCTCTGCGAAAAATGATGACATGAGTCTTGACGGTATAAACAGAACGATCAGGGATATGAACAAAAAGTTTTCAGATGTCAGAAAGACTGAGGAAATAAATACAGGGGTACAGGCGGAGATCTCTGCAGGCAGAGCAAAAAATGAAGATAACCGCGGAGATATTATAACCGGCATTGAAAAAGAAGTAAGTGAAATAAAAGATGCATTAAACAGACTTATAGCCAGGGAAGGTTCCGTTGATTCGGCTAAAAACAGTGACAGTTCAGGAGAAAAGGGTATCCTGGGAGCATATCAGGAGATGCTTATTGATAATGATTTTGAACCGGAAGACTGCGATATGATAATACGGGAAGTAAAACGTACATCTTCTTCTGATGATCTCAAAGACAAGTTCCGTATAGAAAAAAATCTGAAGGAGCTTCTGAAGAGCAGGATCGTTACAACCGGTCCCATCCGAAAGGGGAACAGAAAAAAAATTATCATGTTTGTTGGGCCCACGGGTGTCGGAAAAACAACAACACTTGCAAAACTTGGAGCAATTCATTCCCTCCGTGAAGGTGAAAGTGTAAGTTTTATTACAATTGATACCTATAGAATTGCAGCTACAGAACAGCTGAAGAAGTATGCAGAAATCATGAGAATCCCAATTCATGTAGTGAGCGATCAGAAAAGCTTCAGGGAAACTGTGAACAGGGAAAAATCTGATTTGATTCTGGTTGATACATCTGGAAGAAGCCATACTAATGAACTGAAGATTTCCGAAATAAAGAGTTTTGCAGACAGCGTTGATTACGACCTGGAAAAGGTACTTTGTGTAAGTGCAAATACAAAGAAAGGGGATCTTAAAAAGATATTTGAAGCATTCAATATAATGCAGTTTGACAGTGTAATAATAACAAAGGTTGATGAAAGTTCTTTTGTTGGGAATGTAATAAATGTTGCCGATAAATATAATAAGCCTATTTCTTATTATACTGATGGGCAGGAAGTTCCAAATAATATTCATGTTGCGGAACCCGATGGTATTGTGAATATGATGATAAGGGATGCAGCAGAATAGAGATCGGAGGTTGTCAATTGGATCAGGCGGCTAATTTAAGAAAACTTGTATTGGAAACAAAACCTGAAGAAGCGTCAAATACAAGGGTCATGGTGGTTACAAGCGGGAAAGGGGGAGTCGGAAAAACCAGCCTTTCCGTGAGTCTTGCAATAGCCCTTGCTCAGGATGGAAAATCTGTCACCCTGGTGGATGCGGATCTTGGACTTGCCAATATTAATGTTATTCTCGGGATCATTCCCAAATATAATCTTTATCATGTCATTAAGGGGAAGAAGAAACTCAATGATATAATAATTGATGTTCCTGAGGGGATAAAAATTATTGCAGGGGCTTCAGGATTTCATCAGCTTGCTAATCTGGACCAAAAGCAGAGGGAAGGGTTCATTAGCTCAATGTCTGAACTGTCAAAAGATGATTTTCTGATAATTGATACAGGGGCGGGTGTTTCCCAGAATGTTCTGAGTTTTGTGATGGCAGCAAACGAAATAATTGTTGTAACAACACCGGAACCCACTGCAATAACCGATGCTTATGGTATTATTAAGGCAATTGCAGCCCAGAACATTGAAAAATCCATAAAACTGATAGTAAACAGGGCTCAGTCTGTAGCAGAGGGTAAAAGAGTAGCTCAAAGAGTGATTAATATTGCCGGTCAGTTTCTGAATATAAAAGTGGAAAGCCTCGGCTTTGTTTATGAGGATATCTATGTACCGAAATCAGTGAGAAATCAGAAACCATTTATTGTGGGGTATCCTAATTCAAAATCATCGGGATGTGTGAAGATGATAGCAAACAGAATAAACAACAAAGAAGCCGGAGCCATAAAGGAAGGGGGGATTGGCTCATTTTTAAGAAATCTCCTTGGCCATGATAAATTGGAAATGGATGAATAGAAAAAGGCTTGATTTGTTTTTGACTATAATTTAGTAATAAAAGTGGAGTTTTTATCGATATGTCACAGCTAAGTGGTTTAAGCATTGAGTATCGTTCCGGGTTATTTCTGGGGCTTGTGGCTCTTGTCTTGTCGTTTGTGACTGGATTATTGTCAGGTATTGGTTTTACAGTTATTTTGATAAGAAGTCTTATCATGGTTCCCGCTTTTATTGCAGTAGGATATGGAGCAATGATTGTTTTAAAGAAGTATGTTCCTGAATTATATGATGTATTATCAAGCATGAAGAAAGAATATGCATCAGAGATCGAAGAAACAGGTGCAGGAATCTACGGCTCAGACGATGAAACTTATGACAGCTCAGGCGACATAAATTCGTATGATGGAGATGAGGGGTATTCGGAAAAAGAGGGGGATAATTTCGACAGGCTCAATACGATAAATGATTCAGGGCTTGATGATGAATTCTCCGGGGATGCAGTGAACACATCTGCAGGTAAAATGGGGAAGCATGTTGTTGTCAATGAAAGTCAGTTTAAGGGCTATGAGCCTTCTTTAATGGCTGAGGCTGTTAGGACCATGATGAGTAAAGATAAAGACTAATATTTTCCGGGAAGAGTTTATGAACAATAAAAAGTTTAAAGAATATGACGCCATTGATGAAGAGAAACTCTGGGAAAAGTTTAATAAAACTGAAGAACAGGGGATAAGGGATTATTTTGTTTTGAAATATGCTCCGCTGGTGAAATATGTAGCCGGTAAGGTTTCCATGGGCATGCCTCAGAATATTGAATTTGACGACCTTGTTTCCTATGGTATATTCGGTCTTATGGACGCAATCGGCAAATTTGATCCTGCCAGAGGTATTAAGTTTAAAACTTATGCCATGACCAGGATCAGGGGTGCGATTTTTGATGAATTAAGATCCATTGACTGGATACCGAGGTCCATAAGGCAGAAAGCCAAACAGATTGAACAGGTGATTTCTGAGCTGGAAAATAAACTTGGGAGAACCGTTGAGGATGAGGAGATTGCCAAGGAACTGGGGGTTTCAAGTGAGGAATTCCAGTCTCTCCTTCATAAACTGAGCGGAACATCCATGCTTTCCCTGAATGATATATGGTATCTGGGTGATGACAATGATGAGCTTTCAATCCTTGAAACTCTTGAGGCTCCTGAGAATATGAATCCCGATGTCCTCGTTGAAAAAGAGGAGATCAAGGACTATATCATAGATGCTATAAAAAAACTCCCCGATAAAGAGAAGAAGGTAATAGTACTGTATTACTATGAAGATTTAACCCTCAAGGAAATAGGTGAGGTGCTTGAAGTAACTGAAAGCAGGGTTTCACAACTCCACACGAAGGCCATTATGAGACTCAGGGGCAGACTGGGCCGGATAAAATCAAATATTGTGGGTTAATATGTCTACTTTAAAGGATTTATTGCTCGATTTTGATGATTCCTATGATGAAGGGGACGGGTCAGTTGAAGTATTTGCTGATTCGGTAAGACAGGCCCTGGAACTTGCTGCTCAGGAACTTAATGTAGACATTTATTCTCTCGATTATGAAATACTTGAAAAGGGAACAAAGGGATTTTTCGGCATAGGAAGGCAGCCTTACAGAATTGTGGTGACACCACTGAATATTGGAACAGAAAGTGAGGCGGATACCGATCTTGATGAACTTGATATTAAACTGTCAGGAGCTACCGCCGGGGGACTTAAGGCTTCAACTGATCGTGATTTTAACGGGTCGTTTAAAATAAGAACTACAAAAACAGGTGTATGGCTTTCCGTGACTGCTCCTTCCGGCGGCAAAAAAGTTGCAGCCGACGAAGTGGAAAATGCATGTTATTCCATGAGACTTGATGCTTTTGATACAAAAGCTGTTAGGGATGCTGTTGCAGCAGCAACCGGTGAAAAGGTGAGAATAGCTGACTGGAAACCGAACCTGAACTATGACGGAACCATGAGGGTGGAGATCGCTGAGGATGAAATGAAGGCCTATGTGTATTTTACCGTACCCAAGTACACAGGACGTCATATGGATTACGATGATGTTGTCGAGGGTCTGAGAAATTCCGGTGTAGTTTCAGGAATCAGAAATGATGATATAAATAATTTTCTTGATGAGATGACTTATACACGGCCATTACTGGCAGCTGAAGGCCAGCAGCCAAGGAATGGCAATGATGCATATATTGACTTTAAGGTCAGAGTCGACAAGTCCAAAATCAAGTTTGAGGAGGACGATTCAGGGAAGGTCGATTTCAGAAACCTCGAACTTCTTGAAAATGTTGTCGTCGGCCAGCTTCTTGCAGTGAAAGTTCCGGCAGGCCAGGGGATTCCCGGAAGAACCATTACCAACAGGGTTCTGCCTGCTCGCAGCGGGAAGGATACTGCAGTTAAATTCGGCAAGGGAACTATCCTTTCAGAAGACGGTACGGAACTTACTGCGGAAATAAACGGACAGGTCGTTTACAAGGCCGGCAGAATTACTGTTGAGCCTGTATATATTGTTACCGGAGATGTTTCGCTTGAAACCGGTAATATAGTTTTTCTCGGATCAGTAATTGTTCAGGGCAGCGTGCAGGATAATTTTGAGGTAAAAGCTGCCGGAAATATTGAGGTTAAGGGAACTGTTCAGAAGGCATATCTGGAATCTGAAGGGGATATTGTTGTACATCAGGGAATATCAGGAAAGGATGAAGCCAAGGTCGAGTCCACAGGCGGATCCGTTTTTGCGAAGTTTATACAGAATTCAAATATTGTAGCAGAGAAAAATGTAATTGTACCGGAAGGTGTCCTTCATTCGAGAGTTGATGCAGGAGAGAGAATTTATTCAATCGGGCGCAGGGCCAAGATCGCAGGTGGAGTAATAAGAGCTGGAGATGAGGTTAATGCACGGTTCCTTGGCGCGGAAGGCGGTACAAAAACTGTAATCAGGGTCGGAGTGAACCCAAAAATACTTCAGCAGCTGGATGAGCTTGTGCAGATGAAGACTGAAATGGATGATGAACTCAAGACCCTCCGGCTGGACCTTAAGACGCTGGAAACCCAGAAGAGAAACAGCGGAGGACTCAGCGAAGAGAAGGAGAAACTTCTTTCGGATATGTCTTCAAGGGAAAGCAAACTCTCTGAACGTTATGGCGAAATAGCAGCAGAAGTTGATGAGCTGAATACATATATTGAAATGCTTGAACATAAAGGAAAGATCTGTGCTGAAAAGGTTGCCTATCCCGGTGTTGAGGTATATATTAAAGATAAGGATTTCATGGTAAGAGATGAATATAATCATGTCAAGTTCAGCCTGGAGGGAGGGGAAATATATATTTCTGATTATGAACCTCCGGCACAGCTTGAAGGAACTCAGAGAATTTCTACGCTGGTAGCAAGTAGAAGAAGGTGAGCAGGGTAAATTCATGAGTATAAAGCCCATTGATATTCAGACAAACATAGGGCAGATTCATGAAGTTAGCAGAACTGAACTGGCTAAGCAGGGAGCTTTGGCTGAACAGCAGAATATACTTGATAAGGAAGCAGCGGATAAGTCAAATCTGAAAAAATCACGCCTTGATGAAACAGAGAAGGGTGAAAAAACATCAATCAGGGATGAAGACAAAAAAAAGGATTCTCGCGGCAAAAATGAACGCGAAAAGAAAAGTGAGAATGAAGCTGAAAGGAAAAAAGAGCTGCTTCATGATGAAAGAATGGGTAATCTGATTGATGTATTCAAGTAATTAAAAAAGTTAAATATGTGACATAATAATCAGGATATTGTAATGGAATTTTTTTGGATAATTGTGAGCAATCTTTTCACTGGAGCAATAGTTTATCTCCTGCTGAGTCTTAAAATAGAAAGGACCACTTCTTCAGTACATGAAAAAAAACTGAAGAGGGAGATGAATGAAATCATGACTGAATTCAATGCAGCTGCTGAAAGAAATATCACTATTCTAGAAAACAGAATACAGCAGGTACGTAATATATCGAATAATAATTTTCCAACCGGCAGTGTTGATATTATTCTGTCGGATGACGGTAGTATGAACAGACTGCCAAGTGGCTCCGGCAGGAATGCGGAATCTGAAAAAACAGCAGAATCGGCTCATTTTTTTGACAAGCTTACTGCAATAGATCATACTGATGCAGAATTGTCCTCCGTGGGGAAAAGTTTTGATAACGTAAGTGGTAATGAACTAATCGGCAGACAGTTCAGTACCGGCACGAGAATTGATTATAAAATCGAAGAAGAGTTGAATATGGCGGAACTTGCCAAAGGTGAGGATATTGGAGAATTGTTCAGGAATGCAACTGATAAATATTCTGTAATAAATGGACTTTTCGAAAGAGGGTATTCCATTGATGAAATTGCAAGATCGTCGGGGATGCCTGTGGGAGAAGTTCGCCTTGTAGTTAGCCTAAACAGATGATAAAGAACGGATCTTTTCACCTCTTTATTTACTTTTTGGTTGATTTTTACTTTTTAATATCATAATTTAAATAAAAAAAATGGGAATTTAATCTATGGAATTGAATATTAAAAGATTAACACCTGATGAATTTCATAAGTTTTCAAAACTTATCTATGATGAAAGTGGAATTTACATGAAGGACAGCAAAATAACTCTGCTGTCCAATCGTTTAAGAAAACGCCTAAAGGGTCTTGATCTAGAAGATTATATGGATTATTACAACTATCTTCAGGGGCTTACTGGGGATAAAAAGAAAAAGGAATATGAGGAACTACTTGATGTAGTATCCACTAATGAAACATATTTCTTTAGAAATGAGAGGCATTTTGAAACCTTTTCAGAGTTTTGTCTGCCCGAGGTTGCCAATACCAAAAAGAATCGAACTCTTCGAATCTGGAGTGCCGCCTGTTCAACCGGGGAAGAACCCTATACAATTGCCATTTGTCTGCTTGAAAAGATGAATTTGTTTAAGGGGTGGAGTATTGAGATAATTGCTTCCGATATTGCTCTTTCTGTTCTTGAATTTGCAAGGGAAGGTTATTACTCCGGAAGAAGAATAGAAAAGGTTCCTCCACAGTATATGACAAAGTATTTCGACCTTGAAGACAAAGAGAAGGGGGTTTATCGCGTTAAGGAATCACTCAGAAATCTTGTCACTTTCAAGTATCTGAATTTTTTCAAGGATAAGTTTCCGGTCGATATAGATATTATTTTCTGCAGAAATGTTATGATCTATTTTGACAAGATTCACCAGAGAAGGCTTGTTGCGGATTTTTATAAATCCATTAATGATAATGGATTCCTTTTTATAGGTCATTCAGAAACACTGCACTCAATTTCAGAAGATTTTACCTATAAAAAAATCATGGAGTCTCCAATTTATCTTCCCAAGCCCAGGAGTTAGTTATGGGCTTTGAGTTGATAAATGTCGGTATTGCTGATCTTGGTATAACCAGTTCTCCAAATGTTTTAAGAACTATTCTGGGGTCCTGTGTTGGGGTATGTCTTTTTGACTCCCAAGCGAAAATAGGGGGGCTTTCTCATATTATGCTTCCATCTTCGCGTAAACCTACGTCAAATATAAAAAAATATTCTGAGACGGCTATTCCATTCCTTGTTGATGAAATGGTAAAAATGGGAGTAAAGAAAGATTTACTGACAGCCAAAATATGCGGGGGCGCAACAATGTTCAAGCATGTTGAGTCTTCTCTTATGGGTGATATTGGAAAGAATAATATAAAATCTGTCAGGGAAGTTCTCGCCAGAATGAACATAAAGATAATTGCCGAGGATCTCGGTGGAGATTACGGCCGGACCATAGATTTTTTTATTGAAACCGGTGAAGTGAAGATTAAAAGTATAGGAAAAGATATAAAAATTATATAAGGTGTTGTTTGTATGGAGAGCATGACGGGCTACGCTTTTTTGGAAAAAAGCACAGAGCAGTTTTCATTTTCAGTTGAAATTAAATCACTTAACTCAAAGTATCTGGAAGTTTTTGTTAATTTACCAAAAATTTTAAGGAATGATGAAAATGAGATAATCAAACTTGTCAAGAGCAGAATTTCCAGAGGAAAAATAGAGCTCACTATTGATATTTATGACTGGAATAACTCCAGGCCGCTTTCCCTTAACAGGGATATGATCGGTAAATATTATGCCGAAATAACAGGGATTCAGAAAGAGCTTGGAATCGTAAATTCTGTTTCAATGGACTCAATTCTGGGGCTGGAAGGTATTACTACAAGGGAGAGATCCGCCCTGTCTAAAAGGTCCAGAAAGGATATTGATCAGACAATTGAAACAGTAATATCCAGAACTATTGAAATGAGAAAGAAGGAAGGAGCTGTTACTAAAAAGGATATCATTTCTGCACTCACTGATATTTCAGGGGATACAGCAAAAATAAAGGGCCTGTCAAAAAAAGTCTATCTTGAAAAGCGGGAAAATTTAAGGGGAAGACTGGAGTCAATTCTCAAGGGGGTCGGAGATAATACAAGAATTTATAGTGAAATTGCTCTTCTCACGGACAAACTTGATATCAATGAGGAACTGGTCCGTCTTGGAGACCATTTAAAAAAATTTAAGGTCCTCCTGAAGGAGAGCGGTCAAATAGGGAGAAAACTTGATTTTCTGGCCCAGGAGCTTTTCAGGGAGATAAATACTATTGCGTCTAAATCGAGCAGTTCTGAAATCTCTCATCTTGTGGTAAATGTGAAGAATAACATTGACAAAATTCGTGAACAGTGCCGCAATATAGTATAGCAATCGGGAGAAACCTATTTGATGAAACCATCATTATTAAATATCGGATTTGGAAATGCTGTAATAACTGATAAGGTCGTTGCTGTGATTACACCTTCCTCCGCTTCAGGAAAAAGAATACGGGAGGAGGCGAGGGAGAGCAATCTGCTGATTGATGCAACCCATGGAAGAAAAACCAGATCCATTATTATAATGACCAGTAATCATATTGTACTTTCGGCTATGCAGCCGGAAACTCTAGCCAACAGACTCATCAGTAATTCGGAAGATAAGGAATGATACTTGTTATTTGTGCTCCTTCCGGTGCTGGAAAGACAACTCTCATAAGAAAACTACTAATAGAAGACAAGCGTTTGCAGTTTTCAATTTCAACGACAACAAGAACAATGCGCCCATCTGAAACTGATGGGGTCGATTATTATTTTGTAAGCCATGACAGATTTCAAAGCATGGTAGAAAATGATGAATTTATAGAATGGGCTGAAGTTCACGGCAATTACTACGGTTCTAGCAAAAAAGAGATTGACAGGATTGTTTGTGATGGGAAAATACCAGTTTTCGATATAGATATTCAGGGAAGCAAACTTTTACGGGACAAACTGTCAGATACTGTATATGTTTTCATCTCTCCCCCCTCTTTTAATGTTTTAAAGGAGAGGCTCGTTGGACGAATGTCAGACAGCAGAGATCAGGTTGAGCTGAGGCTTAAGAATGCCAGAAAAGAGATGCTCGAATACAGGCACTTTGACTATGTAGTAGTAAATGATGATATTGATAGTGCCTTTAATCGTCTGAAATCTATCATTGAAGCTGAAGCCTGTAAAACAGGCAGATATGAAAATAAGATAAGAGAAATTCTGGAGGATTTTGATGATTATTCCATTGGATAAGCTGCAGGTATATAATGAAAATAAATATATTTTCACCAGGGCAGCTATGTGTGCAGTTGATAAAGTAACCAATATTGATGATTATCCTGAAAGTGATTATAACTGGAAAATTGTACCGAACATATTAAAATTAACACTTGAAGAGAAGGTTAAAATAGAATTTAATCCTGATTCCGAATAAAATCCGGAGGCCGTAAAATAAAAGCAGTCGTAATTCTCGGACCGACTTCTTCCGGAAAGACAGGTGTTTCGCTGAAATTACCGGAAGATCGATTTGAAATCGTTTCAGCAGATTCAGTTCAGGTCTATAGGTACTTTAATGTTGGAAGCGGCAAGCTTCCGGAAAAAATACTGTCTGAAAGGAAACATCATTTGATAGATGTTGTTGACCCGGATTTTAATTATACTGCCGGTGAATTCTGTAGAATGGCCGACAGGGCAGTTGAGGAAATTGATTCAAAGGGAAAGATTCCTGTATTTGTCGGCGGTACTGGACTTTATATTGATTCGTATTTTAAAGGTATGTCGGAGATTCCTAAAATATCCGAATCAACAAGGATAGAACTGGATAGTCTGCTGGATAGGATTGGGCTGGGTGCATTATATTCCAGGCTTGAAAAATGTGACCCTGTTTATGCTTCTAAAATTCATCATCATGACAGGCAGAGAATTATACGTGCTTTTGAGGTTTTTATGGAAACCGGTAAGCCTCTGAGTCAATACCATTTGTTAAAAAATGGAAGGGAGTCTGGAGATACTTTCTATGTCGGCCTGTTTGTTGAAAGAACCATGTTAAGAAGTAACATAGACGCACGTGTAGACCAGATGATCAGTGATGGTTTTTTTGAAGAGGTGTTGGGAATCAGGGAGATGGGGTACTCTCCTGAGCTTAAGTCAATGAAATCCATAGGATATAATGAAATTAATGACTTCTATGACGGTAAATGCTTAAGAGATGAAGCTGTTGAAAAGATAAAGACTGTGACAAAGCAGTATGCCAAGCGGCAGATGACATGGTTTAGAAAAAATAAAAAAATTAACTGGTATAATTCAGCTGAAGCATTAAAAATATATGATGAGTTAAATAAGTGGCAAGAAAAAAAGGGAGGCATCTATGGGGAAGCAACTAAATAATCTGCAGGACATTTTTCTTAATTCTGCCAGAAAGGACAGAATTGAAATAACGATTTTTTTAATGAATGGTGTTCCAATAAAAGGGAAGGTTCTGAGTTTTGATAATTTTACTATTCTCATTGAAGTTGATAAGAGACAGAATCTTATTTATAAGCATGCCATTTCAACAATGGTTCCTGGGAAAACTATTTCTTTCAGAGAAGAAGAAGAAAAATAGAGGAATATTTTTATGACAGGATTAGTGAGAACCCTGCTGAAATTTGCCTTTGGATTTTCAATTCTGTATTTTGTATTTTTTTCAGTATTTATTCTTAAAGATAATGAAATAGGCATGGTCTATGAGAATAACACAGGGAAATACATATCTTCCTTTTCAGGTAAATACAATGTTGTCTGGTACGGGTTGCAGCCATGGGCATTTGGTATTGAAAAAATAGCTAAAGACAGGAGTTATACTTTTGATTTGAAAGTACTTCTTCCGGGGCTGACTTCTGTTGAAAATGATATCTATTTCATAAAAGTACCGGTAAGGATTGACTGTTCCCTGATCTACAGCGACAGGTTTCTTCTTGAGGAAGAGAAGCCTCTGGAAGGGTTGAAGTCAATGATTTACCAGATGAGCGTTCTTTCCGTGAAGTCTGCAATAATGAAATATAGTGAAACCGGATATAACAGGGAAGTTTTCGTAAAGAATGAAGCTGAAGTTAAAAAAGATATCATCTCCTATATGAAAAATAATTCAATGAAGAAATTCCTGGTAATAAAGGATGTGGAGATTCTTGGTCCGCTTTACCTGCCGGATATGAATACCTACAGGGAGGGGCTGGCTTTGTCAAGGGAGATGAAAAACATCCTGCTTGAGAATAAACGGAAACTGATCAGTATTCAGAGCGAGCTTAAGATACAGAAGGACAGGGATGACCAGTATTATGTCAAATTGAAAAAAATGTCAGATATAATACGTGATAATCCTGAAATTTTAAAGTATATTTATATTGACAAAATGTCGCCTAATATAAAAGTTATAATTTCATCGGACAAAACAGGATTACCTTCTTTATTCGATGCGGGTAAGGAGAAAAATGCTGATAAAAATGGTGATATTGATAATCTGAGATAGATTTATAATCAAGAAGTAATTTTAAGGAGTATATTATGCCTTGTGGTAAAAAAAAGAAAAGAAAAAAAATTGCAAATCATAAGCGAAAAAAAAGAAGAAGACAGAACAGACATAAAAAGAAAATTTAATTACCTTTCAGGGAGATTGGCAACTGCCAATCTCTTTTGGTATCAGGAGTATATATGGCAGAAAGCAAAGTTCAGTATGGTTGGAAGAGGAGACCCTCTGAAATAAGAGGCTATGAGCGTGCTATATATACTACCATGTCAAATGGTGACTATTTAAGAGTTGATTACAATAAGGGGGATGAAAGGGTCAGAATATATGTTGAGGTACAAGGTGAGGATGGAGCCTCCTACTATTCTGTAATCAGCCAGGGTCTGGTAACTGTAGAGAGAAACAGCTCCGGGCGGTCAGCCCGTGTTGCAGATAATATCCGGAAAAGGGCTGAAGAGTTCTCCTCGATCCCAAATGAAGATGTTCTGGGACTTCTTAACGGGAATTATGGAATTGCCCAGAATCAGAAGGCCCAGAAGGAAAAAATTCAAAAACGAAAGGCTGAATTTGAGGAAACAAAGCGTAAATATTTTAAACGCGGTGATGTTTCCGGAAGGAATCCATATACATCCGCTGAGGGTGGAGCTGGTTACAAAAAAATTGGATTTATCGACCTTCTTGATTCCCTTGCCGGAGCGGGGCTTGCTGTACTTTTTTTCTGGCTGAATCAGTACAGCTTTCTGGCAGCCGGGGCAACATGCGCTATCTGGGGCTTGCTTATTGGTCTTTTTGACATGATTATAAGGGACAGGGAGCCTTTTTTTCTCAAGATATTTCTTTTTCTTATTTCCGGAGCAGCTTTATATGTCTATGGCTATTTTTTTGTATAGCCGTGGCCTGCAGTTTATATAAAAAACCAATCCTATGCAATTTTTAGTTGAAAATGTATAGCACTCTTTTATAAATTATATATATTAAATTTGTATAATTACACAGGAATAAATCAATGCATGGAAAGACAGATGAAGTAACCAGCTCTCTGCAGATTGTATGCTTTAAAATTGGCAACGAGGAATACGGAATAGATATTCTTCAGGTTCAGGAAATACTAAAGGTTTTAAAAATAACCAAATTGCCAAAATCCGAAGCACACATTCTTGGAGTAATGGACTTGAGGGGTAAGGTTATTCCAATAGTCGATTTAGGTAAGAAATTCGGAGTAATTTCTGACCTGAGAGATGCCAGCAGGGCGATAGTTGTAGACATTGAGGGTAAACAGGTTGGTCTTGCAATTGATTCTGTCAGTCATGTTGTAAAAGTAAATAATAGTGAGATTGAACCTCCTCCTCCCGTTGTAAAAGGTATTTCGGGAAAATACATTGTTGGGATTGCCAAACTTGAAGGCGGTTTTGTTGTAATACTTGATATCAATCAGATATTTACAGCAGAGGAGATTATTTCGCTTAAGGAAAAAGGCTAGAATGCAGCAATAAGTACAGTTTCCAGCTCGCTTACCGAAAGCGGGCGTGGAGTGTTCTTTATGAATGGGTATGTTGATGCCAGTTCTGCTATGCCTCTGAATTGACTCTGTGATACTTTAAACTGTGATAGCCTTTGCGGTATGTCCAGGTCGCTTTCAAGTTTTCTTACTGCCTCAACCGCCTTAATCGCAGCTTCAATTACTGTTATTTCCCGTACTTCCTCCCCCATGACCTTTGACATCTGAACATATTTTCCAGGAGATGTTGTAAGATTATATTCCATAATATGCGGTATGATCATAGCTACAGCAGTGTCGACTTCTATTTCAGTTTTTGATGATATTGCAAGAGCAAGTGCCAGGGAAACTGAAAGGAAAGATACTGAAAATGAAATGCCGCTCATTATTGAAGCAGTGGACAGGTAGACTTTAGGTACAATGTTTTGCGGTTCCTTGAATGCTACTGGTAAATTTCTGAAGATAAGGTCGATTGATTTTAGTGCATATGTGTTGATGATGTCATTATTTTGTGTTGAGATTACAGATTCTGTTGCCAGTGCCATTGAGCTGATTGATGTTTTTAGAATTCTCATCTCTGAAGCCTGGAGGCTCAATTCAGGGTCGGCTATTGTAGCCTTTGGGTATAATTCAAGATTATAATATACTCTATTGTTCAGATCCTGTATATCCTTGATGTAAAAAATAGGAGATATCTCAAATCCAAAAGCCGGATAGGCAGGCATTGTAATAAGATTAATTGGAGGATTCGGCAAATTTTCAACGTCAAATATGTTATATGCAAAAATATAATTGGAACCAAGGAGCGAAATTATTTTAGATGCATTCAGTGAATTCACTCCCCCAAATCCTATTATTACGTCGGATTTTGTTTTTTTTACGAAGGAAACTGCTTCATCTATTTCTTCTGTGTTTGGAAATTCTGAAAGTTCATCATATATTATGCAGCCTAATCCAGCATTTTTGAGTGAATTGTATATATTAAGAAGTGTTTCGCTGTATATTTCAAAATCTTTGTTTGTTGTAATGAATACTATTCGTTTTCCGTATCTGGACACAATTTCTGCAGTATTATTGCTTATGCTTTGTTTTATGAATATTTCGGTTGGCAGGTGAAATTCAGGCAAAATATTACTGTTCAATTGTTTATCCCTGATCATAAAAAATATAAATAAAAAAAGCGGACATAGTGTATATCTCCGCTTTTAAATATGAAACAAAAAGTTCAAATCAGTTCAGAACTATTTTAAGAGAAAATCGGCTATTTTTTCGGCAACTTTTTCAAGCATCTGGTTATTGTCAAAATCGTAAGTACCATTCTGGATTCTTGCTTTGAGTTCCTTGACTCTTTCAACTCGTATATCAGGAGTCTCCTTAATAAGCTGGGAAGTCTTGGCTATTTCAGCAGCCTGTTTCCCTTCATTGGATATCTGAATAGAGTCAGTTTTCCCAGTTTCTTTTTTAGCAGAGACAGCCTTGTTCTTTTTTGTCTCTGTTATGTTATTGATGTTGCCAATCTTATCAATTACCATTTTAATAACCCTTATTCATTGTAATATATATATCGGTAATTTTTGTCAAATCTTTAATTAAATTATCAAACTTTATGATAAATGTCTTTTAAAAATAGAGTCCGAAGCCGAATTGTCCACCTACAAGGTACAAATTTTTATCCTTGTAGAAAACTTGTCTGTAGACCCCTCCGATCTTGAAATATGCAGACTTCATATTATAGGACAGATCAAGGGAAGTTGACATATATGGGTCCCAGGAGGACTCCTCTCCTGAAGGTGCAGTGAATGGCTCACTGCTGTCTATAAATACTTTAGTATTGGCAATTCCGCCTGAAACTGTACAGTCAATTGAAATATTGCTGTTTCCGGGCTGGATTTTAAAAATAAGCCCAAGTGTATATGCCTGGTAGCTTAATTCAAGATAACTGGTGGTATCCTTGTTGTCAGAATTTGTTTCCAGATAATCAAAAGCCATTTTAAGACCAAAATTTTTATTCAGATTATATGTGATTCCTGGACTTATGAAGTATGTATCATTATAGGAGTTTTTATATTCTCCCAGAATTTTAACATAACCTGCTTCAATGCCCAGGGAAATATTTCTTAAGGGACCAAATAGCGGGGCAATGGGGGATGGCCTGAATTTTTCGGCGTTTAATTTATTTATTTCTGCAATGTGGCTATTTAAACCGGATGCTATAGATTCTGTAACTTTTCTGAAAAAAACACCTGTTTCGTCAGTGGTAACTGTAAATGTTCTTTTCTCTAAGCCCCTGGTGTCAAATATGGTTACCGAAATTTCAATATTATCTTTATTGATGGTACAAATCCCGCTCACCAAAAAGTTCACCAGCTCAGTTTTGCCGGAGTGGAGTAGAGTCTTTTTGGTTTTAGCTGAATCCTCATCGATTTCAAGATAATTCAGTTTTCGTATTACATCATAGCCGTATTCTTTTGAAAGCGATTTAAAAACAGACTGCGGTATGATAAACGAATAGTATTCAAAGTTTTTATTTGTTATTTCCGGGCTTTCAGGTTTTTTCTCTGTTGTAGTTTCAATATTTTTAATGACCTTGAAGTTATAAACGGCAATTCTGTCTGGCTCATTGACATTCTTCTTCGCATAAAGATCTGAGGAAATTGCCAGCAGAATTAAAATTATTAAATATTGTATCTTGATAACAGTTTTCATAATCAGAAGAAAGATTACTGCATAGGCGGGGTCATGTCAATGTTTTTTCAGATACTCATGTCGAGTATTCTGCATTTATTCTGACATAGTCGTAGGAAATGTCAGACGTAAGCATCCTGGAACAGTGGTGTCCAAGGCCTATATCTACAGTCACTGTGTAGAATTTTTTTTCAAGTATTTCGCTGAGGTTTTCAGCTGAATAATTTAATGGAGTACCGTTCTGAAAGATTACAGTATTATCGAAATGTATTGATAGACAATTTTCATCTAATTCAGCACCTGAATATCCTGCAGCACAGGCAATCCTTCCCCAGTTGGGGTCTTTTCCGAAAATTGCGGTTTTTACCAGTAATGACTCCGAAATGGAACGGGCGATGATTTCTGCATCTTTGTCGGAAGCGGCATTTATTACATTTATTTCAACAACATGATTTACTCCTTCACCGTCTTCAACGATCTGGTATGACAGATCTGAAAGAATCATTCCCAGGGCTTCACTGAAGGATTCCAGGTCTTCTCTGGATGTTAGATAGCTTTCTGATCGAGGAGAAAGAATAGTGGCTGTATCATTGGTTGATGTATCTCCGTCAATGGTGAGAGAGTTAAATGAGCTTTTTATCTTATCGGCAAAAATTCTGTCAAGGTCTGTTTTTGCCACAGGGGCATCTGTTAAAATAAATGATAAAAGTGTAGCCATGTTAGGTGCAATCATGCCGGCCCCCTTTGCTGTTCCCGCAATCGTATATTGACCCATGCTGGTTTCAAACCTCATGGCAGTATATTTGGGTTTTGTGTCGGTTGTCATTATGGCTTCGGAAATTCTGGCTCCTTCATTAACAGATAAACCAGAAAGAAGTTTTTCATGGGACTGAAGCATCTTTTCAACCGGCAGTTGGTGTCCGATTATGCCAGTAGAGGCAATGAGTATCTGACTCGTGTCAATCCCGGTTTTCGCTGCAATATCGTCAGAAAGCTGTACGGCATTTTCTTCACCTGCGCTTCCTGTGCATGCATTGGCATTAGTTGCGTTTATAAGGATCGCCCTGACCGGGTTGTTTATCCTTGATTTCGAAATTTTTACAGGAGCAGCCTTTATCTTGTTGGTCGTGAATACTGCAGAGGCATTGCAGTCGTGGTCGGCCATTATTAATGAGTAATCCAGACGGTTTTTATATCTTATCTGGCATTCAATATTTGAAAATCTGTACCCTGGTACAAGTTCAAGACCGCCATTTAATTTTTCCATGATATAATCCCTGATAGTTTTATTAAAACATTATTTCAGGAGCCTGTAATTCTTCAACACAATTTTAGGTCAAAACAGAGAGTGATTATTTTAAAATATTATTGACTGCTGGCGGCTGAGTTGATATTATCAGATAATTTCTCTGGATGGCAAAAAATTGAAAATAGAGATTATAAAAAAGAAAGATATTGTTGTTATAAAAATACCAAAGTATTTTTTTATCGGGAATATTGTAGAGGTTGAGGAGATCTGGAACCAGATTCTGACCGAAGCTCCAAAAACAGTGGGGTTTGATTTTCAGCAGGTTGAGTTCATTGATTCTTCCGCAATTGGTACACTTGTTAAATTTTATAATATTTCAGTGAAAAACAATTTTGAAATGCATATATTTTCCCTGGGAAATGATATAAGGAAAATATTTGAAACGACTAAAATAGACAGAGTTATGTCCGTGCTGGGCAAAGAGGAATTTGAAAGTTTATATTCATAAAAGAAAACTGAAAGAATATAATGTGAATCTACTTATAACCCTTACAACGCTTTTTATCGTTACATCATGTACTCCCCCTGCAAAACTGTATAGAGGTAATTTTTCCGGATCCGGAGGCGGGGATCGTATAGTACAGACTGCAAGGAAATTTATCGGCGTAAGATACAGGTACGGGGGCAATGATCCCAGGGGATTTGACTGTTCAGGATTTTCAAATTATGTCTATAAAAAGAACAGAATAGGAATACCCAGAAGTGCCACTGAACAGTTTCAGTCAGGGAAGAGGGTTCCCATAAGCAGGGCAAAGCCTGGAGATCTTGTTTTTTTTAAGATTTATGGCAATAAAATTTCACATGTGGGAATCTATTTAGGAAATTATAATTTTATTCATTCTCCCAGGAGAGGCAAAACTGTATCCTGCGAAGATATGAGAAAGGAATATTGGCGGACAAGGTATGCAGGAACTGTTACGTATCTCAGGAAGTAAGGGATTAAAGTCTCTTTCATTTTCAGTCTTAATAATTTTTATCTCTGTTTTTGCGGGGATGAAAATTTCATTGGGGGCAGATAATTTCTGCAAGTCCGATAAGGCGGAGGCCCTGCTTAAAAAGCATGTACCCCTTGATAAATACAGTATTATAAGCAGAAGGACTGTTGGAGATTTATGTGAAATCATAGTTGATAGTGACGGCAAGCTCCTTCCTTTCTATATTTTCGGGGATTCTGTGGTTTCCGGGGAGCTCTGGAAGGAACAGCATAATTTAAGTGCTGATTTTATAAAGAATCTTAACAGGAAAAATTTTCTTAACCTCAGGAGCAGAATCGATTCTCTTGTGGGTTTTTCCTATTCTCCTTCAAAAATCAAGAGCAGTAGGGTAATTTATATGTTTACTGAACCCTTGTGCCCTTACTGCCACGAAGCTGGTAAACTTATCTACCAGTTATCCAATAAATACGGTTTTGTTGTGAAAATCCTTTTTTATTCTGTCCACGGCAGGGAAGGGCAGGAAAAAAGTGTGGAAGCCATATGCAGAAACATAAATTCAAAGGGAAAATTCAATCTTGAGGAGTATAACAGGCTTGAATGGCGTGAAAAGAAGATAGCTCCTGTTAACAAGTGCAAAAAAGGTGAGAATCTTGTGTCGGAAGTTGAAAAACTGTCTCCTGTACTCCGGATTGACGGGGTTCCTCTTATTTATAATGATCTTGGCGATTCCGTTGAAGGGTTTGACCCGGAAGAAATAGAGAAACTTGTTAAAGATAAATAGCCTTTGAAATTTTAGTCCATTATTTCTTTACAATAATGGACTAAAGTGTAAATCCTTCCTTAATAATTCTTGACAAATTCTTATTAAAATATAATTATATATTGATATTGAAAATCTGAGGATATATGCGGATTGGGATTTATCCAGGGTCTTTTGATCCTTTGACATATGGGCATATGGATATAATTGAAAGAGCCCTTAAAGTATGTGATAAACTTGTTGTTGGTATACTTTTAAACAGTTCCAAGAATAATCTTTTTTCTCTGGATGAGAGAGTGGAAATTCTAAGGCACTGTTGTCGTGAATATGAAAATGTAGAAGTAATGTCTTTCGGTGGTCTGCTGACTGATTATTGCAAAAAACATAAAATAAACTGTATTATTAGAGGTCTCAGAGCTGTAAGTGATTTTGAATATGAAATCACGCTGGCCTCCATAAACAGGCGACTTGCACCGGATGTGGATACTGTTTTTCTCATGGCCCGTGACGAGAACCTTTTTGTTTCTTCGAGCGTGGTAAGGGAGGTATCCAGATACAATGGTGATATATCAACACTCGTCCCCCCCCATGTAGCTGAAAAGCTGAAAGCTAAATTCTCGTGATTGTTCTGCGTAACTTAATCTCAATATCTTAATTTAATTTTGAAACAAAGATCAGGTTTGTTAACCTGATAACTAAACGTTTTAAGGGGGACTTAAAAATGATAACAATCGTTTTAGCCGTATCTCTCCCTGTTGCTGGAATTTTAGGATATGCCCTGCGTGCCTATTTTGGAAAAATAAAGTTAAATTCAGCAGAGGCCAGATCTCATAGAATCGTTCAGGATGCTTTAAAGGAAGCTGAAAATAAAAGAAAAGAATTGCTCATAGAGGCAAAGGATCAGCTACTGAAAGAGAAGAATCTTCTTGAGAAGGAGATGAGGGAACGAAGACAGGAGCTTCAGGGTGTTGAAAAGAGGCTTTTTCAGAAAGAGGAAACTATTGACACTAAACTTGATGATATCCAGAAGCAGGAAAAGGTCCTGGAAGTAAGAGAACAGGAAGCCAGAGAAAAAGAGGATGAACTCCGTTCTGAGTTTGAAAATCACAGAAAGGAGCTCGAGAGAATCGCAGGAATGACTGCGGATGAAGCAAAGGATGTTTTGCTCAAGAATGTCGAGAATGAAACAAAACTCGATATTTCAAAAATGATAAACAAGATAGAAGAAGAGGCCAGAAGAACTGCGGATAAAAAAGCCAAGGAACTGATAGTTTCCGCGCTTCAGAGGAACGCCTCGGAATATACATCTGAGAATACCGTTACAACAGTATCCCTGCCTTCGGATGAAATGAAGGGCCGGATAATAGGAAGAGAGGGGCGTAATATAAGAACTCTCGAAAACCTGACCGGCGTCGACATGATAATTGATGATACACCGGAGGTTGTGGTTATTTCCGGATTTGATCCTGTAAGGAGAGAAATTGCAAGATTATCCCTTGAGAGGCTGATCCAGAACGGAAGGATTCATCCTGCCAGAATTGAAGAGGTAGTTGAAAGGGTCACAAAGGAAATAGAGGAGACCATGCTTGAAGAGGGGGAAAAGGCTGCGTATTCGCTGGGAATTCCGGGCCTCCACAAGGATGCTCTCTATAACATTGGAAAACTGAAATTCAGAACAAGTTATGGACAGGATGTCCTTGCTCACAGCATAGAAGTTGCCAATCTCGCAGGGATAATGGCCTCTGAAATGAAGCTGGATGTTCAGCTTGCAAAAAGGGCAGGCCTTCTTCACGATATCGGAAAGGGAAATCTTGTTGAAGGAGAAGGCGCTCATGCTATCGTGGGCAGTGAAATGGCCAAGAAGTTCGGTGAATCTGACAAGTGTGTAAATGCCATTGCATCCCACCATAATGACAGGGATCCGGAGACATTTGAAGCAGTACTCGTTCAGGTTGCAGATGCCATATCTGCCTCAAGACCGGGAGCGAGAAGGGAATCTCTTGATACATATCTTAAGCGTCTTGAGAATATTGAAAAGATTGCCCAGGATTTTAAGGGAGTTGAAAAGACCTTTGCAATTCAGGCCGGCCGTGAACTGAGGGTAATGGTGGACAATACCCTTGTAAATGATGAAAAGGCTGAGATTATGGCAAGGGATATTGCAAAGAGAATTGAGACTGAACTGAAATATCCGGGTATTGTAAGAGTCACGGTTATTCGTGAGACAAGAATAATTGACTACGCAAGATAAGTGTGAAATATATTGTATGAAAAGGGGCTGAAAAGCCCCTTTTTTATGCAGAAAGTGCAGAGATTATGAAAGAAATAAAAATTTTGGCAATTGGTGATGTTGTAGGCAGATCAGGAAGAGACATACTCGCCAGCAAGCTCCAGGGGATAAAAGACCGTGAGCGTATCGATCTGACCATTGTAAATGGAGAAAATGCTGCCGGCGGTCTTGCCATAACTCCTGAAGTTGCCCGTGAGATTTTTAAGGTCGGTGCCGATGTCATTACAACAGGGAACCATGTATGGAATAACAGGGAAATTTTAAATATACTCGATAATGAGCAGAGATTGTTGCGGCCCCACAATTATCCTCCGGGAGTGCCGGGGAATGGTGTTTATGTTGTAAACTGCAAGGGTGTCAGTGTCTGTGTAGTAAATCTTATAGGCCGTGTCATGATGAATCCTGTGGATTGCCCATTCCGGGGATTTGATGATATCTACGAAATGTACAGGGATAAGGCTGATTGTTTTATTGTGGATTTCCATGCGGAAGCAACTTCCGAGAAACAGGCTCTTGGCTGGTACACGGACGGCAGGGCAGCAGCGGTTTTCGGCACACATACACATGTTCAGACTGCTGATGAGAGGCTCCTTCATGAAGGCACAGGCTATATCTCTGATATAGGCATGACAGGTGCAGCTGATTCTGTCATAGGCATGAAGAAAGAGGGCTCACTGAAGTTTTTTCTCACACAGACAAGGGTGAAGTATGAACCTTCAGAAGACAACCCAAGGGTTAACGGTGTAGTTTTTGTTGTTAACAGTACCGGTGTCTGCTCAAGGATTTACAGAATTAACGAATAGTTTTGGCAAAGAGTAAAGAGTGGTTTACTATTCATAAACCTGTGTGAATTAATGTTGGAACCCCGGGAAAATCTCTGTTTTGCAGGTCTTAAAATCCATGAAATTTATTTTTAAAAATTATTATTGCATCAGAATGTATCTTATTTTTTATTTTCACTTCAGTACTTTTTTCTTGAGCAGGGCATGGCTGAATTGTTTTTCAGTTTATACCGGCTTAATGTTATGTAAACCGGTTATTAATTAAAATCTACACTATCACAGGGGCTGGCAATAAAATGGTAAAATCTGAGAGATATGATTTTGTTGATTTCCTCCGGGGCATTGCCATGACGGTCATGATTGAAGTTCATATCTTCAATGCCCTTCTTGTGAATGGTCTTAAAACCGGCACTTGGTTTACTGTCCTTAATTTTGTTAACGGATTGGTCGCTCCAGCCTTTATTTTTATTTCAGGATTTGCTTTTACATTCTCTTTCGCTGGAATTTCCGAAACAGGCAGAATAAATTTTATAAGAAAAAAGACTCCGCGAATACTGCTTATTATACTGGCAGGTTATACAGTACACCTGCCGGCATTTACTTTACAGGGGTTCAGGTATGTTGCAGGAGAGAGGGGACTGAAGGAATTTTACAATGTCGATGTACTCCAGTGCATAGGGACAGGCCTTATTCTGTTAATGCTTATTGCGGTTGTGTCAAAAACTGCATTTTCATACAGGATTATAGTTTCCCTGACAGGTGCAGCCATCGTTATATTCAGTCCCCTTGTCTGGACAGTGGATTTTACTTCAGTACTGCCGGGATTTTTTGCGTCATATTTCAATGAACTTAACGGATCATATTTCCCGATTTTTCCCTGGCTTGGTTTTATGTTCGCAGGTTCCCTGACCGCATCTATTTATTCTGAGGCAAAGGAGAGGGAAAAGGAATTCCTTAAAAAGACCGGTCTCCTGGGCATTGTTCTTGCCTTGTCGGGCCTTGCTGTGCTTTATTTCCTTGAACAGAGTCCCGGGTTTAGTATAAGGCCCAATCAGTTCTTTTTTATTGAACGTCTTGGTGTGATTTTTATACTGCTCTATGTCTGCAGAATACTCTGTGACAGAAAAGGGCCATTAAAGAATATTCTGCTTAAGGTAAGCAGGGAATCTCTTGGTGTATACTGGCTTCATCTTCTTCTTATTTATAAACCGTTTTTCGCAGGAAAGTCACTTAATGATCTTTTCTTCGGAAGACTCGAAATCTCTGCGTGTCTTCTCATTACTTTTATAATGATAATGACCATGTTTCTTTTTGCATATTGCTGGTCTGCATTAAAGAGAAGTTTCCCTCTGGCCTTTAAGAGAGGGTTCATGGGAACAGTTGCTGTACTCATGATGGTATTTCTGATAAAATAGCATGGCCATATCTTTCAGGTTCATATAGTACTGATGCCTGGCATTTGCAGACTGTTCAATAAGCCTGTGGAAAAATTTTAATTTTAAAGCAGGCTCTTCAGGTCATCAACTGAAAAGTTATATGTTTTTCTGCAGAAAGTGCATGTCAGTTCCGCTCCGTTGTCCTCTCTGATCATTGATTCAATTTCATTATTGTCAATGCCCTTCAGAGCTGAAAGAAGCGTTTCCCTGCTGCAGCTGCAGTTGTGCCTGAGTCCGGTTGTGCTCAGTACCTGCAGCGCTTCATTGTCAAAAATTTCAGAGAGTACAGAGATGATGTCATCTCCTCTGTTAAGGCGTGTGCCCAGGTCCTCTTCCATGTTATTGATATTGTATTCTATTTTTTCTACCACTGAGGGGTCTGTGTCCGGGAAGGTCTGTATCAGTATTCCTCCCGATGACTTAATTTCTCCATTAGAATCAAGATTCAGTGCAATGATTATTGCCGAAGGGATCTGTTCAGATGCAGTCAGGTAGTATGCGATGTCGCTTGCCACTTCGCCGTTAAGTATTGGAGTGATGCTGTTATAATTCTCCTTCATATTAATATCTTTAATGACTGTTATGAGCCCGGCGCCTATTGCTTTTGAAAAATTTATGGAGTCGAAATATCCCGATTCATCTATTTTAGGGTTCGCCACGTAGGCCCGGATGTTTCCATGAGCATCTGTCTGTGCATGTATTTCACGAATGGGGCCTTCCCCGGAAAATTTAAGAAGGAGGCTCTGGTCGCTTTCAGGCTTCAGTGTAGCTCCAAGGAGGGCAGCGGCGTTTATGACTCTTCCGAGAGCCACTGTGGCATTTGGAGTAGTTTCGTGTATCTTTACAATGTCTCTCACTGTAGTCCTGGATTCAACGGTGTAAGCCCTGAGTTTCAGTTTTTCACAGTATATTCTTGAGATTTTATCCATGGTCTATCCTCCGGGTTAGTTCCACTTAGCAGTATAGCTGGAAGTGTATTTTTTCAGCATGTCAATAATTCCGTCAAGTTTATCTGCAACGATAAGGCTCTCACAGTGGTCTTTTTTTAAAAATCCTTCCGTAACCATATGTTCAAGCTGACTTAGAATTCCTTGGTAGTAATTCTTCACATTAAGAAGGCATACAGGTTTTGAATGATACCCGAGCTGAAGCCATGTGAAGGCTTCAAACATCTCCTCAAGAGAACCAATCCCTCCCGGCAGGCAGATGAATCCGTCAGACAGCTCGTGCATGAGAAACTTGCGGTCATGCATGTTCTCAACAACTCTGAGTTCTGAAATCTCTTCATGGGGTACGGAGTCATTGAGCATCTGCGGAATTATGCCTGTGACCCTGCCTCCATGCTGCATAACGCTTTGTGACAGTATGCCCATGAGTCCCACATTGCCCCCGCCGTAAATTAGTTCCATGGAATTTTTTGCCAGTATCTTCCCAAGTTCCATGGCAGTTTCAGAGTATATTGCATCATTGCCGGCGCTGGACCCGCAGAATACACAGATTTTTTTCATGTCATTCCCTGTAAAATCGATTTCCATGAAATTACGGCTTTCAATTTTTTGATCAAGAAATAAAAGAAATATTTTTTTATTTTTTTAATCAGGTATCTTACAGATTAAACAGAGAAAAGAGAGGAGAAAAATATGCGTCTGATAATTTTATTTTTAACGGGTCTTTTGTTGGTATCATGCGGAAAAAGTGAGATTGAAACAGTGTTAAATTCATTCTCGGGGGATGTCCTGATAAATTCAAATATGAGGGCACAGGCAGGAATGAAGATAAAAGCAGGAGATGTTATAAGTGTAGGAGAAAATTCATTCTGTATAATAGTCATAAATGAAAAAAATGTCATCCGGCTGAATTCCGGTTCACTATTCAGATTCAACGCCGACAGCAGGCATAATATACTGGAACTCGAAAAGGGGTGGATGTCCGGTGTATTCAGGAAAAAGTTTACAAAGAACGGCATCTTTAGAATAAAAACACCAACGGTTACAGCAAGTGTGAGGGGGACTTCTGTATGTACCAGGGTTGAAAAACCGGACAGTACGTATTTTTGTGTATGTAATGGAGCAGTTTCTCTTTCTTCCGAGGATGTTGAAAAACTGGAGTCAGCACATCATTCTGCAATTAGATTTGTAAAGAAACAGTCATCAATAATCAAAACAAGACCGGGTCTGCTCTATCATGACGATAAAACTCTTGAAGATCTTGCGGCTGTAATCGGTGAAAAAATGGATTGGGAAAAGATGGAAAAGTAGCGGATAATGGGGAACATTACTTCTCATCTTTCTCCTTTTTGTTTTTTATGGTGCTGAATTTCAGTAGTGAATACAGCGGGGAATGCGCGAAGAATGCTGTTAATATGAGGTATACGCCGATCAGTCTTATGAAAAGTCCGTCATATCCCTTGAGATGACCTGTCCAGAAAGCAACAACCATGGCTATTGCAACAGATGATCTGATCAGTCGGTCTATGAGGCCGATATTTTTTTCCATTTTCTGCTCTCCAGTTGTTTATTGGAATAATCTTAATAACCATATTTCATTTGCCTTTAATAAAAGCAAAACTTTTTTGATATGTTTCGTGCAGTCCTTAAGTCGGGATATATTTCTTCTGAAAAAGATATACCTGCTAAAAGTATAGTAGTCAGAGCAGGCTTTGAGAAGATAATGGCAAGGGAAACTGTTTGCTGAATGTTCTTTGTTAAGAGGGGACTCTTTTCAGGATACTGCAGAAAGGCGGTGAACCTCTCTGCAGATTAAATTTATTACTACATCAGTTTTGATTTAAAATCAGAAACGATTTCTTCTGCTTTCCGGCTGTTCCCCTTAAATATATAGAGCATGCTCAGTTTTGTTATATCTCTGAGTTTTGGAGTTTCTGACATCATGCATTTTTCAAGTTCCTGTATGGCCCTGTCAATATCTCCTATCTCTGCAACTTTGCTTTTGTAGTTCATTTTATCAAGGTAATCCTTGTATTTTGAATATCCCGGAAGAGCCGTGAGAGCGTCGTTGAGATACTTTATCGCATCATCAAATCTTCCGATGTGATAGCAGCAGAAACCATAGTATTTATTAAGGAATGATTTATCTTCAAATGAATCCCATATCATTTCAAGGCAGTCAATAACCTTGCTGTATTCTTTCCATTCATAGTAGATGTGGGAAAGCATATAGTTCGCCTTTTGATGCTTTCTGTCGGTTTTTACAACATCCTGAAGATGTTTTTCTGCAGTCTGATAATCCTTGAGGTTGTAGGAAGCAAGTCCTGTATAGTAATGGCCTTCGATGAACTCGCTGTTCACATGGACTGAATCCATGAAATAGGTAAGGGCTGTTTCATAGTTGCCTGTATTATAGTATTCCACTCCCAGATTTAACAGAATCTTGTGATTTTTTTCAATATTCAGAGCCTTGTTGTAAATAGAAATGGCGAGTTCATTCTCCCCCATTATGGAATACAGCTCACCCATATTGTTGTATGCCTCCATAAAGTAAGGATACATCTGTATGGCCTGTTTGTATTCACTTAATGCAACAGAGTAATTGCCTCTGTTTGAATTTTCCAGGGCTTTATTGTAAATGGAAATGGCTTCAGTAGGTAGTGAGTTTGTATTCATTTCGTAATCCTTAATTATGGGAATAAGTACTTTTATACAATATTTATCGAGAGAAAAAACATAATGATTTAGAGAAAAACACGGTAAAAATGAATAAAAAAAATTTTTTCAAGGAGGATTTAAAACACTCTTTATTGTATTAATTTTATTAAGCTTGACATTTTTTTTAGAAAAGGTTATTTTTTAAAAAGTCAGAGTCATATATAAATAATAAATCGGAGACAGGGGAAATGCTTGGGAGAAAGGTAAATGGAACTAGAGTGTTCCGTGTAACAACAAAAATTGTCCTGGCTTTTGCCCTTTTTATTCTTTTATCCAACTTCGCTTCAAATTATCTGAATTTGCTATCTAACAGATCTGAACTTCTTAAACTGATGAATGAGCTCCTCATTAAAGACTTAAAAACCATGTATTCATACTGTAACAATCAGTATGAGATATACCGTTTTGACCGAAGGCTTGAGGAGTCCATTGAGAGTATTGAGAGGAAGGGGCTTAACGAGATAAAAAATGAAAAGGCAGTTGTTCTGGGAGTCAGTAAAGACGGGAATGTGAAATTTCAGTCTTCAAAATTCAAGAAGATTGATGTATTCAACGATACTTCTGCCCTTAATTTCATGTTAAAAAATGCACAGACAAAGGAGAGTGGGGGAAGAATTGATTTTCGATTTAATAAAGAGGCTTATTTCGGTATATATAAGTATAATCCCAAGTGGGATGCTTTTATTATACGCGGGGAGGAGAAGAATGAGTTTTACAGCGACTCCAAGGCTATCTTTGTCAAGATCAGTATTGTAATTATTCTGATAACAGTTGCATCCGCCCTGCTGGGCGTTGTTATCCTGAAAAGGATTCTCCGTTTTATTGATGTTATAACAGAATCAATCATGAGAATGGTTCATAATCAGGAGATGAAGCAGATTGATCTTAAGGGGGCCACAAACGATGATATTACATATCTGGGGGTGGCTTTTAACTCTCTTTCGAGCACAATCGGTAACCTGGTCGGAATATTTCAGAAATTTGCGAACAGGGACGTTGTATTAAAGGCATACAGGGAAAGGGAAGTGAAACTTGAAGGTACCAAGAAGGAGCTTACTGTTCTTTTCTCTGATATCAAGAGTTTTACATTTATAACAGAGACTTTAGGCAATGATATTATCAAGCTTCTGAATCTCCATTATGACAGGGCCATCAGGGAAATAGTGCATTATGACGGTGTAATTGGATCAATTATCGGAGATGCTCTTCTTGCTGTTTATGGAGCACTCGAAGACAGCAGTGAAAATAAATCATATCAGGCGGTTAAGTCCGCATATAAACTTCATGAAGTTACCGAACTTTTGAGAATGAAAATGATGAAAGTCAGGGAAGAAGTGGAGAAGGAAAAGGGTAAATTATCAGGTCAGGAGATGAAAGTATTCAAGGCTGTACTTCTTGAGATTGGAGTCGGTATTGATGGTGGAAATGTCTTCTACGGAACACTGGGGTCATATGTCAGGATGACTAATACTGTAATCGGTGATAATGTTAATGCCGCTTCAAGGCTTGAAGGCCTCACCAGGGTCTATAAGGTTCCGGTAATATGTTCTGAATATATAAAGAATGATATCGAGGAGAATGTTGAGAATCATGGGATTTATTTCATAGAGATAGATCAGGTTATGGTTAAGGGAAAAACCCAGGCCCAGAGGATATTCTGGCCGGTACTGAAGTCAGATATGGATGATGATCTCCAAAAGGATCTTACATCTTTTGAACTGGGGCTTGAATTGTACTATAACGGAAAATGGGTAGATGCAAGAAAGAAATTTGCAAAGTGCAAGTTGAGTATTTCAGAAGTATTTAAAGAAAGGACAATGGAAAAATGTCCAAGTAACTGGAATGGCGTATGGCAAATGACAACAAAATAAAAAAAATTAACAATAAAGAAAACAGTATACAGAGAATAGAATCCAAGTTTCTGCCTGAGGAGATTGTAAATATTGATGGTGGAGTAGAGATCTATTCTCTTGAAAAGGAATTTGCAAAAAGCAGAAAAAATAAAAACTGGGCTGTTCTGATTATGGTTTTTATTTTTGTAGCCATCATGGTCTCATTGATTGTGCTCTTTACTCTGTATACGGGTGAGCAGGATAAAAAATTCAAGATAAGTTTTACTGAATTTGAAGATCTGAGGCTTAAAGAGGTTCTTAATTCCGCCAGGATGAATGACAATAATCTAATTATCAGAAGAAATGAACTTTTTCAGGTAATAATTGAAATGCGGAACAAAATTCTTACTGTTCAGAATAAATATCTCGGGAAATTCAATTCTGTGCTGGACGGAACAGGGAGTGCTGAAAACAAAAAGAACCGGCTTGCAGAACTGAAAAAAGCAGAGACATCTGAAATTAATCAGGTCAGGTCGGTGTATCAGTCAAAGATTGATAAAATGAAAAAAATTATTAATGAAATAGAGAGTGAAAAGAGAGAGGCGGAGAGACAGCTCAAGAAAGAGAAATCCACTCTCGGGCAGTACGGAGATGATGATAAGGTGCATGCACTTAAAACAAAGAAAATTGTTAATACTCAGAAAAGCGGTCTCGCGGGTATTACCGATTATTATGAAAACTATATCAATTACATGAAAGCGAGATATAACCCTACATTTAAATCTCAGGATCTCCGTTCTACAATAATAAGAAACAGCAAGGTTGATGTTACAAGAAACCTTAAGGAATATGACCCCTTATTCAGTTCAGAAAATATTATTAGCAGAGAGAGATTCGGAAATATTCGTGAGAATATTTCTGACAGGGATATTGTTCTTCAGAGACTGAGGGGCATAGAGTATTCAAATTCTGTTCCTGACGCCTTAAAGAGTATTGATAATATATCTAATCTCATAGTTAACGATTATGAAAATCTGTGGTTCAGTCTTGCAGAAACTGTAAGAAAAAAGAACAGATATATTGAAGATTACAGAACTGCGCTTGATGCGGTCTTAAAGGAAAAGCCGGAAAGCGGATACATTATTTCTGCAAAGGACATATCAAAAATATCAATTCACATAAACCGTTTGATCAGGGTAAAAAATGGAGATGTGGCACTGGTATTCAGGGGTGATGATGTTTTTATAGGAAATATCAGATTCTACAGCACATCAGAGGGTGTTTTTGCAAAGGCTGTAAAAATTGAAAAAGGCAGAAAAATCAAACCCTTTGACCGTATTCTAATTAAAGTAAAGTAGGTTGAAATATGAGAAATAAAATAATATTAATTCTTCTGTTGGTCATACTTGGTTCATCTGGTGCCATGTCTATGGACTGGAATGGACTTGGTCTTACTGTTGCCGAAAATAATGAAAGTGAATCAGAAAAATCCGTTCTTCTCAAAGATGACAAGGGGAGGGAGCTTAAAGTAAGATTTTATGATGAACTTGATGAAAAATGGGGAAAGGTAATAAAATCTCTGAATTCAGAACTGCGTGACTGGAAATGGATGAAGGTTGATAAAATTGAATTTTTCCAGAACAATGGGGCTCTGGAAATTCTCATCATCCCTTCATCATTTACTTATAAGGGAACAAATTTTTTGCCCTATATCCCAGGAGGTCTGGTCTTCATATATGATTACAATCTGAATTATAATTTCAGACTGAATAAAGACAATTTTTTCGTTAGAATAAACGACAGGTTTATCAATGAAGTATCACTTTGCGAAAGAATGAAAGAAGCTGCTGATGATCCCATCTCCTATTTGAAAAAAAGGGAACCTGAATATTTTTTACAGAAACTCACAGAACTTGAGAATTCATTTGCAGAATTGAAGGCCAGCCATGCGAAACTTCAGGATTCGGTTATGTATTATGAAAACTCAGGATTCCTGGGGTTCGGGAATACACAGATAAGCAGAACTACAGTTAAAAAGGTGATAGAATTAAAGAAAGATAAACCCAATCTCAAAGCTCCTGAAATTGTTAAAACACTTGAAAAACAAAAGGTTACAGCTACAGAAAAAGAGGTAAATCTGATTTTGAATATATTCTACGGTGAATTTAAAAAATAGAATTTTAACACGGCAGATGCCGGGTTTACGAATATAGATGTGAACAATACAAAAACAATAAGCAATCTGTTAATCCTTGTTATTCTCCTAATCAGTTCAGTTGTGCTGGCAGATTTTAAAACTCCCGTGGACCCCGTTGTTCCAGATATTTCCATTTCTGAAGGCAGTGATAAAAAAAATATAACAAATAACAGCAGTTATGGTTATGCTGTAATTCTCTCTGTACGAGATAAGGGAACTTTTTCCGGTGAAATTGATTTTTCCGCTGACAGACTTCTTGTAACTCATGCTGTTCTTGGAAAAGTGGAGCTGAAATTTACAGATATTGAAAAGATATCAATTATTTCATGGGAGGGGTTTATTAAGCGGAAAAATGAAGAAATTTTTTATCCCGTAAAATATGTGATAAAGTTGAAAAACGGCAGTGAGATTATCTATTCCGGTAAAATTCCTATGTTGCACAGGATTTTTTTTAGATATAACAGTAAAAAGATGATATTTTATTCTTACTTCTATGTTTATACAGGTAATATGAAAGAAAAAAATGATCGGAAGCGGTCTGTCCCTCTGGAGGGTACAGTTGATTCTGTTTTCTTTCTGAAACAATGAGCAGAGTTTGGTTATTATTGTGCTTTCTGCTTGACTTATGGTTTAAAATAACCGAGATTTTAAAAAAAATGATGGGTATGAAATATGACTTCAGTTGACAATGAATTCAAAAAGCAGTTTAATTTTTTTTCAAGGCTAAAGATAAGCTCTAAATTAATAAGCATTATTTCCATAGTTATAGTTTCATCCCTGGCTGTGATGATTGCTCTGGCTACTTTCTTTTTTAAAAATGACAATGAAATCAGGGTAAAAGAGAGCAATTTTACCATATCGCAGGTTACAGCATCCAAGGCTGAATCTGATTTCTCCGCACTTGTTGAGAAAATAAACCTCATGGGCACAACAATGCTGCAGCAGTTCAGATCCCCGGGGCAGAAAAAACTCTTTACTGACCTTTTCTTTTCAAATGACAGGAATCTTCTTTATGTGGGAATTGTTTCAAAAAGAGGTGAGAGTCTTGCTGAAAATCAGTCCATTTCGAGCAGATCATTTTTCATTGATAATAAAATCAAACCGGATCTTACTGATGAACTTCTAAAAATGAAAAAAGAGGAATTTCTGAAATCATTTAACGGAGAAGCCTCGGTAACCAATGTCTCAAGCCGTTTCGGGGTTCCGGTAATATCTGTTTCTCTGCCCTTTCAGAAGAGTGGTGCAAAGGTAAATACAATCCTTGTTGCTTATGTGCGGCTTAATAAAATCCTTGAGTCATTCAAAAAACGCGGAATTACAGATGTTTTCATGGTTGATGGGAATGGAGACCTCATCGGGCACAGTGACAGTAAACTCATATTATCTCATGTCAGCTACAGCAATCTTCCAATTGTCAAAATGATGAGAACGAGCAAACTCGACAACGGGCAGACAAGATACAAGGATAATAATGGAGTCTACTTCCTTGGTTCCTTTAAGGGAATAGGTTTCAGCGGTATAGGAATAATCAGCTCTGTAAATGAAAGCCTTGCCATGCAGGAAGTTTACAACATTCAGAGAAGAAATATTTATATTACTGTTATTGTATTGAATATAGCCATACTAATAATATATTTTTTCAGCAAGTCTCTTTCAAACCCAATTACAAGACTTGTTAAGGCCACTGAGGAGATTGAAAAGGGAAATTTCCATGTTGATATAAAACCCGCCACCGGTGATGAGATAGGCCTTCTGACCGAGTCATTTGTCGACATGGGTAAGGGGCTCCTTGAACGTGAGAAAATGAAGGACGCCTTTGGTAAGTTCGTTAATAAGGAGATTGCCGAACAGGTCCTTCGGGGAGAAATCAAACTCGGCGGAGAACGTAAGACTGCTACTGTTTTCTTCTCAGATATCAGATCATTTACGGCTATTTCTGAAAAGCTTGAGCCGGAAGAGGTCGTTGAATTTTTAAATGAGTACATGACCAGAATGGTAAACTGTGTAAATGATACCGGTGGAGTCGTGGACAAGTTCATTGGAGATGCGGTAATGGCTGTCTGGGGTGCTCCTGTATCAAAGGGGAATGATACTGAAAATGCCATAAACGGCGCTCTCATGATGCGCAGACAGTTGATCGAATTCAACAAGGGGCGCGGGGGAGATAAAAAACCAATCATTAAAATCGGATGCGGTCTAAACACCGGTCCGGTACTGGCCGGCCAGATCGGATCAGAGGACAAGATGGAGTATACCGTTATCGGAGATACGGTTAACCTGGCCTCAAGGATTGAGTCATTGAACAAGCCCTTTGGAACAGATATTCTGATATCATCAGACACCTACCATGAAGTGAGGGAGCTGTATAAAGTTGAACCCATGCAGAAGATAAAGGTCAAGGGCAAGAGCGAGCCCCAGCAGATATACGCGGTACTTGGAAGAAATGATGATCCTGAATCTCCAAACAGTCTGGAAGAACTGCGTCAACTGGTCGGCATTGAAATGAAAGGAAAACCTGATGAGAAGGCTGCAGAAGAGGGTGAAGTAAAATATGAAATTATCCAGGAGTGATCTTATTGCACTTGGTACAAGTGCTGCTGTAATAACCCTTTCTTCCGTGCTGCTCTATCTTGATTTTACAAGGAAGATAGAGGTGAAAAATGTCAGGAAGATAGGTACAATATCATTTAAACGCGAGGTTGCGCAGCGAAGATATCTTTCTCAGGTTGTTTGGGAGGATGTGGAACAGAATATTCCTGTGTATAATAACGATTCTGTCCGTACATCGGATAATTCCGAGGCGGTTATTCATCTAAATGATGGAACAGATATCAGTATTGATGAAAACAGTATGATTCAGCTCTCCAGCCTTGAAAGCGGCATCAACATCAATTTTAATCACGGATCGATGTCTGCAAACCGGCAGGGAGTTGCCGGCGGCAAGGAGCTGTCTTCAATTAATATTATTTCAAATGATTCAACTGTATCAATAAACAGAAGTAACATCCAGCTTACACAGCTTGCCAACCAGGAACTTGATCTTACCGTTTCTGACGGAGCGGCGAAGATCAAGGCCGGGAATAAAGAAACCATTGTTAAGCAAAATGAAAAGGCCATCATTTCATCAGACAGAAAGAAGGCGGAAATTGTTAAACTTCATTTTGATCTTGTGAGCCCGGAAATTAATAAACACTTTCTTACTTCAGACAGGAAGAGTCCGGTTAATTTTAGTTGGAAGGTTGACGGAAGTTACGCCAATTTCAGGATTGATGTAAGTACAGACAGGGGATTTAAGAGATCAGTCTATTCATCCGGCACAGGTAGCAGTAACTCCCTGAATGTTAAACTCGGGGAAGGTGCCTATTACTGGAGAGTCAGTGCAAATAATAAACAGTCCGGGGCCAAAGAGTTCAGCCCCATTGGCAGATTTAATATAATTTATCATGAAGCATCAAGGCTTATTTCTCCTGAAGACAGACAGGCTTTTAAGAGTATATCAGGTACGAGTGATATTGATTTTAAGTGGAGCAGAGATACCATGGCGGAAGGGTACACTCTTGAGTTGTCAAGAGATTCCGCATTTTCAAAAATAGAGAAGTCCGTCTCCACAACAATGCAGAATATTTCAATTGCATCTCTATCTCTGGGAGATTATTATTGGAGAGTGAAAAGTGATTCCAGAACTTTATCAGGCAATGCATCAGCATATTCAAATACAGGCAGGTTTTCGGTTTCACAAATCAGGGAACTTCCTGCTCCTGGATTGATCAAACCGTCAAAGAACAGCAAAATCGACATTCTCGAATCCATATCCGGCGGAATAATATTCAGCTGGAATGCAGGACAGGAAAAAAGAAATTTTGACGTTATTATTTCCCATGACCCGGAGTTTAAAAAAATTGCAGGAACATACAGAGTAAACACAAATTATAAGCTCCTTGGTGAGAGGCTGAACATCGGCAGGTATTACTGGAAGGTTAAAACAATTACTGAAACCGGCAATATTCCTGATTCTGAAATCTTTGTCTTTGACATGGTTTCAAATGCTGGTATTGAACTGTTTAATCCCAAAACTGAAAATTTCTTAATTGAAACCGGCAAGTCTGTTGATGTTACCTTTCAATGGAAGTCCACTGTCAAAAATCTGAAGTCAAGGATTGATATATCAAGAGATCCTAAATTCAAGTCCTTTGACAGTCACGTTCATAATGCTTCTGACAGCAGAAAAATCAGCTTTTCAGAAAAGGGCGATTACTACTGGAGAGTTTCACTGCTCGATAAGGACGGCGCTGCCATTATCTCAAGCAAAATCAGCCAGTTCAATCTTTCTGAAAAAATCTCTGTTGCATCAGCAAAAAAATCTGTTATTGAAATTTCATCTCCCGTCAGGGGAAGCAGAATATATATAGATGAAAAATTTTCAGGAACCGACTCCGTAAGAAAAACCTTTGAGCCGGGCAGGGAACTGAAAATATCTGTGCGCGCCCCGGAATTCAGAAATTATGAAACCACATTGACTCTGAAGGATGGCCAGAATTATACCATTCGCGCCGTAATGATAAAGAAGAAACTTTTGGGCAGGGTTAAGTGGGCCAGTCCTCTGTTATCGCCTGCTGCCGCAACTCCGGTTGTTCACAAAAACAGGATTGTGGTCGTAACAGAGAGCGGCGAGCTGAAGATCTTAACAACAGATGGTGCTTTGCTTATCAGCAAAAAACTTTCAGAGAAATTTGAATCTGAACCTGCTGTTTCTGGCAATACAATATATGCCGTTGACATTAATGGAACACTATATTCTGTCAGTCTTTCCAGCGGTGCCGTTAACTGGAAGGTCAGGACCGGTGCTCCGCTTATTTTTGGATCAAAACCGGTTCTGGATAAGGGACTTATATATCTGGCATCGGGATACGGAATCGTGCAGTGCTATAATCTTAAGGGTAAACAGGTGTGGAAGGTTGAACTGGATGAGGGAATATACAGTACAGCCAGAATTTACAAGGACAAACTCATTGTAATTACCGATGCCGAAAAGATCTATGCTCTTTCCACTAAAGATGGAGATGAAGACTGGAGCGAGAAAATCGATGGACGTGTTGCCAGGGTGACTCCTGAAATTTACGGCGGACTCCTCTATTTTGGAACCGATTCAGGACAATTCTACGCAATGAACCCTAAAAACGGGGATCTGGTTTGGAGTTTTAAGGCCCAGGGTTCTGTTTATTCAACACCTCTGATTATTGACGGAAGAATCTATTTCGGCACTACATCAGGTCATGTTTATGCGCTGGATTCGAAAAGCGGATCAAAAATCTGGCAGAAGACATTAAATAAGCCGGTTAAAAGCAGTGTCATATCCGCTTTCGGGCTTCTCATCGTAAATGATGCAAATACAGTTTATGCGCTGAATACCGCTGGTGGTAAACTCCAGTGGCAGCAGAGTTTTGAGTCATCCATTGCGACTTCTCCAGTATATGTCAGTGATACTGTTGTAATGGGGCTTGCAAACGGAGAGGTCGTTTCTGTGCGAAATAATCTCCTGCAGACAATAAAATAGCAAAATTTTTTAGTAAATAAAGCTTGAAATTAGCGATTCTGCCCGGTTATGGTAATAGAACCAGACCGGGAGTTCCTTTTTTTAGACATTTATTAAAATGTGACGGAATTTCCTTTTAACTTCACAAACGGGAATATTTCATGGATTTTGTTCATTTACATACACACACTGATTATTCAATGCTCGACGGAGCCATAACTGTAGACAGGCTTATCAAAAAAGTGTCCGAGTTCGGCATGCCTGCCATTGCAGTGACAGATCATGGAAACATGTTCTGCGCCATTGAATTCTATAAAAAAGCCAACAGCGCGGGTGTAAAACCGATTATTGGTGAGGAGTTTTACGTAGCTCCCGATTCCCGCCATTCCCGTGAAGGGGGCAAAGGCAGGGGCGGGAACACTGCCTATCACCTGGTTGTTCTTGCCCAGAACAATACCGGTTACCAGAATCTTATGAAACTGTCCTCTATTGCATATACAGAGGGTTTCTATTACAAGCCGCGTATAGATTTTGAAATTCTTAAAGAATATTCCGAAGGGCTCATTGTGTCTTCTGCATGTATAGCAGGGCAGATTCCTTCTCTTGTAATAGGCGGAAGGTACGAAGAGGCAAGGGAACTGGCCGGGCGCTACAAGGAGCTTTTCGGCAGGGACCGGTTCTATCTCGAACTTCAGTACCATGGACTGAAGGAGCAGAAAACTGCAAACGAGGGGCTCATCAAAATCGCCTCTGAACTTGATATACCTCTAATCGCAACAAATGATGCCCATTACCTGAACAGGGAGGATGCATACTCACATGAGGTTCTGCTCTGCGCCCAGACCGGAAAGACCATGTCTGATGAAAACAGAATGAGATTCTCAACTGAGGAGTTCTACCTCAAGAGTCTTGATGAGATGAGGGTCCTGTTTTCAGAGTATCCCGATGCACTTTTCAATACATGTAAAATAGCGGACATGGTAGATGTGAAGCTGAATCTCGGCAACCCTGTTCTTCCAAATTTTGAAGTTCCCGAAGGCTTTGACCTTAATTCCTATCTGAGACATCTTGTTGAAGAGGGAGCCAGGAAATACTATGGAGATGTACTTTCAGACGAAGTGAGAAAGCGTATTGATTATGAACTATCTGTCATTGCCAACATGGACTTTCCCGGTTATTTTCTAATTGTCTGGGACTTCATCAATTATGCAAGGAGTCAGGGAATTCCTGTCGGTCCGGGTCGTGGTTCTGCGGCAGGATCAATTGTTTCATACTGTCTTGGAATAACATCTCTGGACCCGTTGAAGTACAATCTTCTTTTTGAACGTTTCCTTAACCCTGACCGTATAGAGATGCCTGATATGGATCTGGACTTCTGTGCCGACAGAAGGGAGGAGGTCATAGACTATGTTAAGGAAAAATACGGCTATGACCATGTGAGTCAGATCATTACATTCAATAAAATGAAGGCCAAGGCTGTTGTGAAGGATGTGGCTCGTGCCCTTGACATTCCCTTTTCGGAAGCCAATGAAATAAGCAAGTTCATTGAAGAGGATACACTTGGCAAATCACTGGAAAAATCTCCTGAACTGAAAAAGATGGCTTCAAGTCAGGAGGGCAGGGAACTTCTGGATATATCCCTGAAGCTTGAGGGGCTTTCCCGTTCCGCAGGTAAGCATGCAGCCGGCGTGGTAATATCAAAAGGACCGCTGACAGATTATGTACCGCTCTACCGTGATAAGGACGGCAGTATATCATCCCAGTATGAAAAAACAACTCTTGAGGAAGCTGGTCTTGTCAAGATGGACTTCCTTGGACTTAAAAACCTGACGATCATAGACAGCTGTCTGAAGCTCATTGAGAAGCATGAGGGGGTAAAGGTTGATATTTCAAATATTCCCCTTGATGACCAAAAGACATATGCTCTCCTGCAAAGGGCTGATACAAAAGGTGTTTTCCAGCTTGAAAGTACTGGAATGCAGAATATAATCAGAAGACTTGGACCGACTGAGTTTGAGGACATTATTGCTATTGTTGCCCTGTACAGGCCGGGACCTCTCGGGTCGGGTATGACTGATGACTTTATTGAGCGCAAGAAAAACTCCTCACTAGTAAAATATCCCCATGACTGCCTTGAGCCTGTTCTGAAAGATACACTTGGAGTTATTGTTTACCAGGAACAGGTAATGCTTATTTCCCAGCTATTTGCAGGGTTTACGCTTCCTGAGGCAGACAAGCTTCGTAAGGCGATGGGAAAGAAAAAAATGGACATAATAAATGCACTGGAGGAGAAGTTTCTGGCTGGTGCAAAGAAAAACGATATGGATGTTAACCTTGCTCAGGATCTTTACGACTCCATCAAAAAATTCGGTGAGTATGGATTTAACAAATCGCACTCGGCCGCATATGCCCTGGTAACATACCAGACCGCTTATCTGAAGGCCCATTTCAGAACGGAGTACATGACTGCTCTCATGTCCGCTCAGCCCGATAAACAGGATGATGTAATTCAGTATATAAATGACTGCAAGGATTATGGAATCAAAGTGCTTCCTCCATCCGTTAACAGCAGTGAGTTTGATTTCACAATTGAAGACGGGGCTATCAGGTTCGGATTTGGTGCAATAAAGGGGCTTGGAGAAAAGGCGATAGAAAATATCGTTGCCGTAAGGGAAAAAATAGGTGAATTTTCAACGTTACGTGAATTTCTGGAGAAGATAGATCTCTCTGTTGTCAATAAGGGTGTAATGGAGTCCCTGATCAAGTCAGGATCATTTGATGAACTCTTTGAGAACAGGGCCCGTCTGCTTGATTCAATAGATCTTATTATTGAGCTTGCAAGAAAATACCAGAAAGATATTGAAACAGGCCAGGGTGACCTTTTTTCAATGGGCATGGAAGGAGAAAAGAGCGACATTGAAAGCGATTTACCTTCAGCAGAGGAATGGAAGGACAGTATAAGGTTCGGCTATGAGAAAGACGTTCTGGGGCTTTACCTTTCAGGTCATCCTCTGGCAAAATATGAAAAGGAGATAGCCGCATTCCCTTCCTATACAATCGGGGAACTGACGGAGTCTCTCAGCGGAAAGGATGTTACAATTGTAGGTGTAATCGGTGACATGAGTATCAGAAGAGCTAAAAGCGGGAAGATGTACGGCCTTGGCAAGTTTGAAGACCTCGCCGGATCAATAGAGATTCTTGTTTTCTCCAGGACAATTGACAAGTACAGAGAAATTCTTGAATCCAGTGAGCCCGTTGTTATCTCCGGAAAGGTGGAATATGAAGGAGACAGGGCCCAGAAGCTGATTGTCAGCAATGTGCGTCTTCTCCGGGATGTGAGGCGTGAAGCTGTTTCTGGCGTGCATATACGCTTTGACAGCATTGGCATTGATGATACTATTATAAATTCGCTTAAGTCAATTGTAGAGAATCATAAAGGTGAGTGTCCGCTTTTTTTCCATGTCAGGGGGCAGGATGAATCAAAAGTAATAAAGGCTCACTCCACTTTTAATATAAATCCTTCAGAGGGTTTTGTTCAGGATGTATCCTTTGTGCTTGGACATGATTCGATAAGGTATTCATTTAATATTCGTTAATTCAGATTATTCGGAGATTACAATATACTTGGAAAGCAGACTGTATCCCTGTGATTTTTTCAGTATATTATTGTTCTGAAGTGTTGTCCTGATTTTTGTCTTTTTGAATGCCGAGAGGTCTTTTATGAGCATCTGTGCAAGGGTTACCGTCGCTGCTGCATCGGGTATGCACCTCTGTTTTAGATTTATGACCAGCGGATTTTCCGGTTTAAAACTGTGTATATCCTTAATGCCGTGCCTTATGAAGTTTTCCAGCTTTTCCAGAACTTCAAGGCGTGTGTAGCTTGTAAAGTGACCGACTATGTATATTTCTCCTTCCGCAACATCATCCATTATTTCGTCTGTCTCTGTACCGTTCCTGAAAAGTGCTCCATTTTTTTTAAAGAACAGATCAGCTGAAACTGCCTTCTCCTTCGTGAATCCCGTATCGGCAGCGGTGATGTCGGTCTGTACCCTGCCTTTAAGTCTCTCCTTAATTTTGATCATGCTCATAAATGTATTCAGTTCGGATTCAATGTGCAGGGGGGTGGCATCATAATTTGAGATGAAGAGGTTAAAGAAATTATTAAATCTTTTCTTGTCGTTCTGAAAACCAGTTATTATGGCATTTATTTTATCATTTTTTGTCTTAACGATATCCAGTATTTTCTCCGGCTGATCCATTATGGGTTTTAATTTGGTGTACTCATTTTCTCTTGAAAGTATAAACAGATTGCAGGACATATTGCTGTTTACCTTTGCTTCTATTATCAGCATGTAGGAGAGCAGCATAGTTTTTAAAATTTTTAGCCTGTCCCTGTCATTATCGAGTCCGGTTTCGTTTCTGAGGTTCATTATGATAACAAAGGGAGAGCCTGTTTTTTTTATTATATCCAGAAGGTCTGATTTTATGAAATTCAGGTTACTGTTGTTTTGAACAGACTTTATGAGATCATTGTAGGTTGAGAGACTTCGTTTTTCTGAATGGTGAGTCAGGCCGTTTTTTGTCAGAAGCGAGACAATATTTGGCATCAGGTTCTCCTTGTCTGTCAGTAAAAGAACCTCCCTTGAAAAAATGATACTCATCCCTGTGTCCTTATTCTTAATCTGAGGTACAATAATAATCTCCTATAAATATAAAAATTTCAATCATTTTGTTCAATTTAATTTTTAATAAAGACCAAAAATCATAAAAAAATATTGTACAATTCATATCCAATGAAAAATATGTTATGAAATCAAACCGGAGTGTATTATGGAGAGAGTAAAGGAAATATCCAGGGTTCGGGAATTAGTTGGCGCAGCACGGGAAGATGGCGGCAGAATCGGGTTTGTTCCAACCATGGGGTATCTACATGAAGGCCATCTGAGCCTTGTCAGGATACTGAAAGAAAGAACAGACTTTGTTGTCATGAGTATTTTTGTGAACAAGCTTCAGTTCAATGATTTAAACGATTTCGATTCATACCCAAAGGATATTCAGCGTGACATGGAACTTGCGGAAAAAGCGGGGGTTGACTTGCTGTTTCTGCCGGATGATTCAGAAATGTATAGTAATAACCTGACTGTTGTTGATGTCCATGAAATAACTGAAAATCTGTGCGGAGCACACAGGCCGGGCCATTTCCAGGGTGTTTTTACAGTGGTTTCAAAGCTATTCAACATTGTTCAGCCCGATGTAGCCGTTTTTGGACAGAAAGATATACAGCAGGTCAGCGGCATTAAGAAGATGGTAACGGACCTTAATTTTCCAATTGAAATAAAGGTTGCTCCAATTGTAAGGGAAAAAGACGGACTTGCCATGAGTTCAAGGAATAAACATCTTTCTTCAGAGGAAAGGAATAATGCCCTTGCTTTAAACAGAAGCCTTCACAGGGCAAAAAAAATGCTTATGTCAGGAGAAAGAGACTCCTCCATTATCATTGAAGCAATGAAAGAGGAAATATCCAGCGTCACTCATGGTGACATGGATTATATTTCCGTTGTGTCTTTCCCGGATCTTAAAGATGTTGATAGAATTGATGGTGACTCTGTCATTGCTCTTGCAGTGTACTTTGGAGATACACGTCTTATAGATAATATGCTGATAGAATTTACAGGAGACAGTTTAAATTGTATTATTTAGGCATAATCTCATTTTTAGCAAGTTTTTTAATTTCAGTATCGGCATGTTCCGGAAGCGGTCCGGTGACGCCGGTAGAGGCCTACAGGAATGTGATGGTATACATAAATGAAAAGGATTATAACAGTTTTTATGATTCTCTTTCTGCCGGAACAAAGGATAAGCTTGTAAAATATAAACAGATCCTGGACAGTCTTGAAAAAAAACAGCTGGCAAAGGTTTCTTCGACTTACGGCCTTCCCGAAAGACAGATTCTGTCACTGAATAATAAAGAACTCGCGGCACTTGTATTCTTGTCAGAAAGAAGCAGGTCTTCCCTTTTGCCTTTATTGAAGGAGAAGATTGGAACGGTAAACATCTCCGGCGCATTTGCAGAAATATCGACCGAAAAAGGGAGAATTATCGTTTTTGTAAAAGAGGGGCCATACTGGAAAATAGACCTGAGCGATCTATGATATGTCAAAGAAGCAGATAACAGTACCTGTCTTTATTCCTCATCTAGGATGCCCCCATTGCTGCAGGTTCTGCAATCAGTGGAGGGTCAGTGCTGCCAGAAAATTGCCCGATGCGGCCTCCATTGATGAAACAATTGACCTTTACCTTAAAAACCTGTCCCCTGCTGTTGAAAGGGTTGAACTCGCATTTTTCGGAGGCAGCTTTACCGGAATTGACCGAACAATACAGATATCATATCTCGAATCTGTGCGAAACTCAAAATATGCTGAAAGAATAAACGGAATCAGAGTTTCCACAAGGCCCGATTATATAGATGAAGAGGGTGCGGAATTATTAAAGAGATACGATGTGGAAACCGTGGAACTGGGGGTTCAGTCATTTTCAGACGAAGTACTTGAAAAATCCGGAAGGGGCCATACTGGAGAGGATGTTGACATGGCTATTGGCATCCTCAAGTCAAAGGGGTTCAGAACAGGTATACAGCTGATGCCTGGACTTCCGGGTGATACCTTTGACTCTGTCATGTTTTCCGGAATAAGAACTCTGGAACTGGCACCAGATGATGTACGCATATATCCTACTGTGGTTCTCAGGGATACCGAACTTGAAGATCTCTACAGATCGGGCCGGTATAATCCATTGTCTCTGGATGATGCAGTAGATATTTCCGCAAGGTTGTATGGACTTTTTATTAGTGAAGGGATCAATGTTATACGTATGGGGATTCATCCAATGGAGATGTCTGATGTCAGTATTGTTGCAGGTCCATACCATACAGCATTCGGGTTTCTGGTCAAGTCAAGGTACAGGCTTATGAATATGCTTTCTGAAATTGATGGCATTGAACATGAAACTACGTGTGAAAACTTATCCATTAAAATTCCTTCCCTATGTTCGGAAGAGTATATTGGAATGAGAAAGAATAATATGGATTATATTAAGAAACATTTTGCTCTGAAAAATCTCACATACCAGATAAATGATATTTCAAGGCCGGTATATTTTTTTATTGACGAATGATGTCTTTGAAGGATTTTTAAAAAAACTATATGGAGAGGTTGTTATATAATGCCTACTTATGAATATATGTGCAATGAATGCGGTCATAGATTTGATGTTTTTCAGTCTATGAGTGATGAGCCTATAAAAGTCTGTGAAAAATGCGGGAAAGAGGTCAGAAAGGTCTTTAATTCAACCGGGATCATTTTCAAAGGGAGCGGCTTCTATGTAAATGACTATAAGGGGAAAAATTCAAAAGTAGATAGTCCCTGTCAGTCAGGGTGCAGTGGGTGCAGCGCCGGAGAGTAGAACGGGTTTCTATTTTTTTAGCATTTTTGCCCTTTTTGCCTTTGCCCTGTTCTGCCTGTATATGGTCATCAGATATTTCTCGATGGTAAAAAGGGCGTTGCTGGAGATTGTGTCCTCCTTGAACTTGTATCCGGCAATGGAGTCTGTAAAGTTTCTTACTGTTTCCGGGGTTGAAGATACCTCAGTGTCAACAAGGATATATTCAACATCTGCAGTTAGGTATTTGGTGCTTCTGTTCGGGTACAATACCTTCCTTGCATTATATATTGGAATAACTGTTTTGATATTGTTTTCTCTCAGTTCTGTAATGATCTGATCGATCTGACTTTCATTTTCAGGTTTTATTTCTATAAGATCTGAAAGGGCAATAATTGGGGATGATTTGTGCTTTATCTGTCTGTATACATCTCTTGTTGTCCCTGAAAGAATACTTTTTGCCTTTTTCCTGCTTCCCTCTGTCGAAGACTGACCGCCTTTTCCGTTATCTGCTGTTTTGTCTGATGCTGTCTGCTTTGTGGAATCTCTTTTCGTGAAAATAGAAAGTACTGCGTTGATTATTGAGATTAATACTGAAGACTTTTCCGATGTGTTTTCCTGCTGGTTTTTCTGTGCTGCTGAGGCACGTTTGTAGTCTTCAAAATCCTTGATAAGCTGTTTTAGGGTGAAGATTGCTTCGGTGTTATCAAAAATCTTTTTTGCCTGCATATCTCTTGAAAGAACTTTCTGGGCAGCATCTGTAAGAAAGTCAAGCTGGTAGAGATAGTCTTTTTTTCCGTTTTCATCAAGATTTTCAAAATCATTCTTTTGGAAAATGACGCTTTCTGTAAGATCACGGTATCTGTCTACAAAAGTTTTGCCGCAGATCATAATCTTGTTTTCGCCATCCTGGTAAACTATTAATCTTGAATTCGAGGAGTATTCGGCCTCCCAGCGGGTTAATGAAACCTGGTCAAGTTGGATGAATCTTTGAAAGAGATCCTTTTCGGTAACAATAAACTTTTCGGTGATGAAATTACGTATCTCTTCGCCAAGCTGTTTTACAGGATCAAGGATTTTATCAACTTTCAGAATGCATTCCCTGATTGATTTGAAATTTTTAATGTCGATTGTATCTTTTTTGTCAAGGGCGGGAGCCATATCTCCTGTGAGGATGTTTAAAATGTAGTCCATTTTACTATCCCTGTAGTCACTTACCTGACAGTTTAGTATGCCGAAACTCTTTAATCTCCTTTCTATTGCTGTTGCATGAGTTGTAATTATTGATTTTGTTGTTTCAAAGTTTATTCTGGATTTTACTGACTGGAAATTGTCTTTATGAAAACAGTAATCCTCAGATATCTCTATTCCATTGCGGTCAAATGAGTGATTTTTATATGTGAAAATCGTTTTACCAAGCTGTGATTTTATCAGTTGTGATAAAAGATTCCTCTGTTTGGATATTTTTATAAGTTTTGTGATATTGAAGAGCCTGAATTTTTTGATGAGTTCATTTAAATTCTCTATGGATTTCCCTTCTCTTTCAGATCTTACAATGGAAAGTTCGGATTCAGGCATTGAAATGGTAAATTCCGCTCTTTCGGAGATAGAAAGGGCTTTTGTCTCTGGATTCACATTAAACTCAAATGTGAAAACAGGTTTAACATATTCAGGATGCTGTTTCACCAGCTGCTCTATGAGATACAGGATATTCTGCCCTCGTTTCTGTGTCTGCGGCAGTTTTATTTCCCTTGATTGTTCGAGATAGGGCAGGGTGGCAAGCTCCCCAACACGTGTCGAGAGCCATCTTTTCTGCATGGAGTATATTTCTCCCATGACCTCATAAATATGAGGCTCCTTTGACAGTCTTTCATCAAGAAATGGAAAAGTATCTTTTTTCTGTTGCAATTATATATCCCGGTAAAACAGTTATTCATTATAACACTCTCTTCGGGCTTATTTGTCAATTATTTATTATGCCTTTGATCATGGGTACAAACTGAACGTGGCATATGGTTTCTGAACTGATTTTGCCGTTTTCTTTTTTATAGAGAATCAATTCTTGTACAAGTGAACCAATAGGTGCAACCAGGCGTCCCCCATTTTTGAGTTGTGAGAAAAGTGATTCCGGTACTTCTACAGGGGCTGACGTTATCATTATTATGTCAAAGGGGGCAGCCTCGGGGACTCCGTCATATCCGTCTCTGTGATAAAGTGTTACATTTTTTATGTTCATGGAGGAGAGTTTTTTCTCTGCATCTTGATGCAGCTCAAATATCCTTTCGACCGAATAAACATGTTTTGTGAGAAGTGCCAGTACGGCTGTCTGATAGCCTGAACCTGTACCGATTTCAAGTGCTATGTCTTCCGGGTCTGGACTGCAGAGTTCTGTCATGAGAGCAACGATATATGGCTGCGATATGGTCTGTCCGTGGCCTATGGGCAGAGGATTGTCATCAAATGCATGTTTTTTTTGTGAATTCTCTATGAACTTTTCTCTTGGAACTTCATACATGGCTCCTATTACCAGGGGATTGCTTATTCCCCTGCCAAGAATATCATATTGGATCATGTCATCTCTGCTCATAAAACTCTCCTTATTGAAAATATAACGAAGTGACAGATAGTTTTCAACTGTTGCTGCTGTGCAACAGTGAGTTGCAATTATGCCAGAGATATGCATGTTTTTTTTATGCATGAGATTGCTGTTTTTTATCCCTGATTGAATCAAGTGTTATTTGATGTATTTTTTATTTTATGGCACGGTTTATGCTTTTATATTGGTATATCCAGCAAGGAGGTTCATGATGATGCAGATTCTTAATATGTTATGGGTTGTCATTGTAATGTGGCTGCTCATCGAACTCTTTAACGGCAGAAAGAGCAGGAGCAGGGACAGGTTTAATTTTATTGATAACAGCAAGGACGGGAAATAGGGCAGCGGTATTTATGAGCAGACCTTATTTTAATTGACACTCCTCTGTTATTTATATATTCATTTTCTATGATTGAATATATAAATAACAGATATCTGCAGGCTATCTTTTTTCTTTTTCTATTATCCTTCACACCATTGTCTGCCCAGGAAGGGCAGAATTTATCATTCATTTCAAAAAATATTTCGCAGTATCAAAATAGGGTGCTGGAGATAAATCTTCGGATAAAGTACTATGACAGGGTCTTCGAAAAGATAGTTTTTTACGACGCAGAAAATATTGATATCATATTTGATATCAGCGACAGGGATCTTCAGAAAAAACTGCGGAACGATCTGCTTAATGTTCATGAAGGCATGCTCTATAAAGTTAAGATGAAAATAACCGGAATTGGCAACCTGGGCGGTATACTTGCAGAGTTAATTGAATTTAAACCGGTAATTGTGAATTTAATTCCGCAGTAAGCAAAGAAAGCAGAATAGCTGGGCGGCTATCCTGCCTTCTTCTTTTATTGCAGTGCCAAGTCAACATGGTAAAAACGGGAGGGAAATTACCATATCTAATCTTGTATTTATGTTTTCGGACTGTTTTGGTCAAAACTTTAGAAAAAAAATTTTAAAAAGAGAATTTTGTTAATGGAAGGATTGGTAGTCAAGGTATACGGAAGATTCTATACTGTCGCTTATGATGGTGGAGAGATTAATGCCGTATTGAGGGGAAAGCTGAAAAACGACAGGGAACTGAAGCGGTATTCTAGTCCTGTGGCCGTGGGAGATGTAGTCGTTTTTTCAATAAACAACGAAGGGCTTGGTGTTATTGAGTCTATTGTGCAGAGGAATAATCATTTTTCCAGAAAGGACCGGGTAAAGGGGAAGGAGGATCTGATTGCATCTAATCTTGATACTATTGTTGTTGTCCAGTCATTCGGAATTCCCGCATACAATCTGAGGTTTGTTGACCGGCTTCTGGTGAGAGGTGTACGTGAGGGGATTTCTGTCCTTCTCTGTGTAAACAAGGAGGATGTCTCCGCAGAGAATGACAGAAATTTTATAATGAGATATTACAGAAATACCGGACTTGATATTATTTTTACAAGTGCAAAATCAGGAGCCGGTATAGATGAACTGAAAAGTAAAATTTCAGGGAGGAGATCACTGCTTGTGGGTCATTCCGGAGTTGGGAAATCTTCACTTTTAAACAGAATTTATCCCGATGTAAACCTGAAAACCAATGATGTTTCTGAAAGTACTGGCAAGGGAAAGCATACAACAACAAATGTAAAGCTGGTTAAAACCGGTGACGGCACAGAGCTGATTGATACACCAGGGATGAGGGAGTTCGGACTCATGGATATCCGTCCCGAAGGCCTTTCGGAATACTTTATTGATTTCAGGATCCACGCATCAGAATGCAGATTCAGTCCATGCAGTCACGATCATGAGCCTGGATGCGCAGTCAAGGCATTGGTAGAGTCCGGTGAAATTCTGGATGAGCGGTATGTCTCATACCTCAATATTCTGACATCCCTCCGGGAAAATTATGATAATATGTACTGACCTCCGATGAACCTTAATGTTGAAAAACTCAGTGTTGAATTAAACGGCAGGAAAATTATAGATGATTTGTCATTTTCCGTTTCTGAGGGTGATATTATGGTTATTCTCGGGAAAAACGGGGCAGGCAAAACTGTAACACTCAAGGCAATTTCCGGACTTATTAATGATTATACAGGTGCTGTTGAACTTTTTGATCCGGATACAGAAAGGTCTGTATCCAGACCTGATGAGTTAAGGGAAAGGTGTGCCTATGTGTTTCAAAAAGGCGGACTATTTGATTCCATGAGTGTGCTGGATAATGTCATCTTCGGACTGTTAAGGATGGGGAATGACAGGAATTGTGCAGAGAAAAAGGGGGTCAGTGCTCTGGATCGTGTCGGGCTGAGGGGGAATGAGGACAAACTGCCTTCACAGCTTTCAGGGGGTATGCAGAAGAGGGTAGGCCTTGCAAGGGCCATGTGCATGGATCGTGATATCATGATTTTTGATGATCCAACTGCCGGTCTTGATCCGGTTTTAACAGATTCCATGGGGGATTTTATAATGGAGTCACATGCCATGGGGGGAGGTGTTTTTCTGCTGACCACGCATGATATGCGACTCGTTAAAAGGATTGCGCGCAGAGTCATGCTTATTTACAATGGCCGGGCTGTGTTTGAGGGGGACGCTGCTGAGTTTTTCAACGGAGACAATCCCTATGCGCGGCAGTTTCTGGATGGTGCAATAGACGGCCCCATCGATCTTTATTAAAGAAAACAGAGGTAGATATGAATATTCAGAAAAAAAAATACAATGTATCAGGTATAGGATCTGCGCTCCTTGACTTTACTGTTAATGTCAGCGATGAGTTCCTCGAAGGACTCGGTCTGAAAAAAGGGGATATGCATCTGGTCGATGAGGAGGCCAGCAGGCTGATCTTTCAGAAGATTTCCAGTGAGCATGTTGCTGTAACACCGGGCGGCAGCAGTGCAAACACTCTGGCGGGTGTTGCAACCCTGGGAGGAAGCGGTGCTTTTATCGGATGCATAGCTGAAGATGAGAATGGAGTTATATACGAGAATAAAACCATTGAAACAGGTGTTGATTCATTTTTAAAAAGAGCTCCGGGAATTACCGGAAGTGCAATAACATTTATAACACCGGATAATGAGAGGACATTTGCCACTCACCTGGGAGCCGCAGTGAAAATATCTCAGGAGCATATTTCTGATGAAATAATTTCAAACAGTTCAATACTTCACCTCGAAGGGTATCTTTTTGAAAATCCGGAAATCCGCAGTGCATGCTACAAGGCCATGGACATCGCGTTAAAAAACGGTGTCAGGGTTTCCATAGATCTATCAGATCCTTCGCTAATAGGCCGTATAAAGGATGTATTTGTTGATGTGGCGGAAAAGTATGCTGATATAATTTTCGTTAACGAAACAGAGGCTCTTGCATTTACCGGCAAGGAGGAGCATGAAGCTCTTTCTTCTATTCATGATTTCTGCAGGCTTGCTGTAGTAAAACTTGGAGAAAAGGGAAGCATCCTGAAATTTGGTGATAAAGTTTTTGAGGTGCCTGCCCACAGTGTGAAAGTGGTTAATACAAACGGTGCAGGTGACATGTATGCTGCAGGTATACTTTTCGGCCTGACAAACGGACTTGAAACAGAGGAGGCCGCCAGACTGGCAAGTTATGCTTCCGCTCAGGTTGTGGCATCTCCTGGTGCGAGATATGAAGGAAAAATCAGATATGAGGAAATCAAATAAAGAATTTTTTCATTTCATTCATTGCCATCTCGTATGCCTCATCGAGAGTTGCTTTCGGCTTAAATCCGGCGGCATTTTTATGCCCGCCGCCGCCGTTTTTGATCGCTATTTCTGCCACATTTAAATCACCTTTTGTTCTCATGCTTACTTTTACTGGTCCTTCCACGTCCTGTTTTACAAGGAGGCTGGCACGAACCCCTTTTACTGTAAAGGGCATGTTTATGGTGGATTCCCCTTCGGAGAATGAACCGTCTGTTGATTTAACCATTTCCGGAGTCAGCTTCATGGCAATCATCTGACCGTCAAAGAGCACTTCCATTGAACTCAATATTTTATTTTTCAACTGGAAGCTGGAGAGAGAGTTGCTTTCAAAAAGGTTTTCAAAAACCTTGAATGGGACAACTCCCAATTCAAGAAGATGTGCAGCAATTGAAAATGTTTCAGAAGTGGTTTTGGGATATTTAAATGATCCTGTATCAAAAACAATTCCCGCATAAAGGGCCTGTGCTGTTTTGAAGCTTAATTCTTTGCCGAAGTACTGAAATATATCATAAATGATTTCGCATGCAGATGATGCATCCGCCTTGATCAGGTTCTGGTCTACCTTTGACAGGTCTCCCTCATGATGGTCAATTATAAATGTTTCACGGACAATGGTGTGAAGAATTTTGTAGGAGGTTCCGGTATTGTCATAATCATTTGTGTCGAGAACGAACTGGGCAAAGTCATCAATATCATCAGGGAGCTGCTCTTTATCCTTTAAGATATTTATTTCATTGTCCATATCCATGAATTTGCATATTTCAGGGGTAGGGTCGGAGTTGAATATATAAGCCTCCTTCCCCAGCTGTTTGAGCAAGTCGAGAAAGGCAATCTCGGCTCCCAAGCCGTCAGCATCAGGACTCTCATGTGTTGAGACTATAAACTTGTCATATTTTCCTAAAAAGTTTTCAAGCTTCCTGATGGCTTTGTTCATCAACCCTCCCTGTTCAGGAGCGGGTACCCCATGGATTCCCTGATCTGAACGAATTTTTCAGCACATTTTCTGGCAATATTTCTTACCCTTGTAATATATCCAACCCTTTCAGTTACTGATATTGCTCCCCTTGCGTCGAGCATGTTAAATACATGTGAGCATTTTAAAACAAAATCATAGGCGGGAAGGACAATGTTTTCTCCTTCGTAATCAAGGATTGAGAGGCACTCTTTTTCAAAAAGGTCAAAGAGCTTAAAGTACAGTTCTGTGTCGGCAACATTGAAATTGTAGTGTGAGAATTCGACTTCTCCTCTGTGATGAATATCCCTGTATGTGAATCTGTCATTCCACTGTATGTCATATACATTGTCTATTCCCTGAATGTACATGCATATTCTTTCAATTCCGTAGGTCAGTTCCACCGATATCGGAGAAAGGTCAATGCTTCCGCACTGCTGAAAGTATGTAAACTGAGTGACTTCCATACCATCCAGCCAGACTTCCCATCCGAGACCTGCCGCACCGAGAGTGGGGGATTCCCAGTCATCCTCAACGAATCGTATGTCGTGTTCCTTGAGGTTGATTCCTATATATTCCAGTGACTGAAGATAAAGGTCCTGTATGTTTTCCGGTGAAGGTTTAATTATAACCTGATACTGGTAATAATGCTGTAGTCTGTTTGGATTATCCCCATATCTGCCGTCTGTTGGACGTCTTGACGGTTCAACATATGCAACACTCCATGGTTCCGGGCCCAGGACCCTGAGAAATGTTGACGGGTTAAATGTACCGGCACCGACTTCCAGGTCGTAACCCTGAGTTACAACACAGCCCTGTTTTGCCCAGTATTCATTTAGTCTGGAGATTATATCCTGAAAATGCATTTTTAAGTCCTCTATGTAAATATTTATCTACAAAGATAAGAATTCCCCGTTGAAAATCCGTCAAGCAGTAATTGGAATAGTCAATTATAAGCCTTTTTCAGCTCGTTTCACCCATAGCCATATACTGCTCTTTGATGAATTGATGAAAATCCTCAAAAACCTCTTTCCTGGTTAAATTGAAATGTTTTAGAACATCATCGTCAATTATTTCATAACGGAATTTGTGTTTTTCAATTTCTACAAAGATGTCTGCAAGATATACAGTATAAATTAGCGGAATCAGATCCTTCTCTGCCCTGTGCGGCCTGTGGTGGGTTTCTATTGTTTTTGTAAGAGAATCATGGAAGTTCCATTTTTTGCATATGAGTGCTCCCAGGGCACTGTGGCTGATGCCAAGGCTGATCTCTTCAATTATATTGGGATCGTCAATTCCCTTAAAACCGGTAATTTCCTTTATTTTTGACAGTTGTTTTGGATTAACAGACAGCATTACTATTTTTCCGATATCTGAAAGAAGTGCAGCAAGGTATGCCTGCTCTGAAAGGTTGCTGTTTTTTGTCCTTTTTTTGATAATGATCTGGGCATAAAATGCTCTTTTATATGAATCCTTCCATATTGATTCAAATTTTTTATAGCGGTCTTCTACAATTTTCTGAACACCTGTCGCTACCAGAAGGGTATTGAGGCCCTTTATGCCTATTATTTTAACAGCTTCCTCAATGGATTCAATTTTGTGCATCGTTACATATCCGGCTGAGTTCGACAGTTTTATTATGGATGCTGTAAGTCCCGGGTCTCTGGATATGGCTGAAGCAATATCCTTTACTGTGCTGTCGGGATCTCTGCTGATGGCCCTGATTTCTTTTATGTTTCCCGGCAGTGCGGGTATCTCTTTTACCTCATTTAGAATTTCGTCGGCAATTTTTACATGTGATTCCGGAGGAGTAAGATTGTATGGGATACTGATATTGACCGATGTAATTTTATCATTTCTGCTGATCTTGAAGGAATCCTTTGGGAATCCTGAATTTTTTAGAAGCATTATTGCCATAATGAGGCCAAGACCTGCTCCTTCCGAATCATCAAGGACATCCCCGAAAGCATCGGAAATATCGCTGTATTTGAAGGCCTTGTTTACTCTGGCCTTGATTTTTTCAAGTTCTGGCTTTAGTATTGTAATATTATTTGCAATATTCAGGTTAATCTTTTCATCTTTTATGCTGAATGTTGTCCGGACGTAATATTTTGATCCTTCAATTGCATCTATTCTGTTCTGTTTTTCTGGTGAAAAAACATCGGCTTTGAAATTTTCCATGCCGGAGCGGTAATCCGTTGCATCGTTAATATCCAGGTCGTTTTCAGCAAAATAGATTCTTTTTAAATTGGCCTTTATGGCATTGTTTATCAGTTCCTTTGTAATGGAGAGAATAGTGTCCTTGTGGAAAAGCAGATCATACTGTTCCAGATATCTGTGAATTATTTTGACTATTTGCGCCTCGACATCATGGGTAAATTTCTGGAATTGAATATAGAATTCCTCTCCATTAATTATTGCATTAATATAGTTGTCGGGTTTGATCTGAAAGTGTTTATCCGGTTTTTCTGTCAAGTCTGGCTCCAGTGCAAGATAATATATCTTATATATATAAATTCAAATGTAATCAATACTTTTTTTGCTCTGCTTTTATTCTGTCTATGTAAAATTTAATCTAAAATATATTTACAGCACACTATTGAACATTTTTAAATATGTTTACAGTTCTTGATCTTATAGTAATATTTAAAAAAAAGCAATCAAGAAATCTTGTATTTTTATATGATTATTCTGGAGTTTTGAATGTCTATCAAAAATGGTTTTCCTAATCTTAATACAAAATTGCCAGACGGGTTAAGGCCAAACGGCAGACCATACAGGGTTATGGTTGTTGATGGAAAGGACTTTCATCAGAAGCAGATTGCACAAATCCTTGAATCTGAGCAGTATGATGTTGTGTCGACTGCGTCAAACGGCAAGGAAGCACTGCAAAAAATTGATAAACTTGATGTTCCTCTGGATTTTATAACAACAGAACTTGATATGCCTGTACTGGATGGTTATGCTCTGGTATATGAGCTGCAGCAGAGAAGCAACAGGCCCGTGGTAATATTTATCAGTGAAGATACAACCAAAGGTGTTATGCAGGACCTTATTTTAATGGGGGTAAGGGATTTTATCCTGAAGCCTATTAATAGAAGAACCATTCTGGAAAGAATAAAAAAAGCAGTAACAAAATATGTTGATCAGCAGGTATAGAACTAGCAAGGAACAGAAATATGTCTAATGAACTAAAGCAGGCTGCCTCGAGTTTTTCAGAACAATCAAAAAAATATCAGATAGCCATATATTATACTCATGGAGATGAGGAAAGGGCTAAACAGATGCTTGCAGGGGCAATCCAGGATCTCTATGTTGTAAAGGCAAACTTTTCCTCATCAAGCATGAACGGGGCTTTTGTGGTTTTTCTTGAGTCCAGTTATTATAAATTTATCCATGGACATATTCTGCTTCTTAAAACCTATGAACTTGAGGATCTAAAGACCACCAGGGACTGGAGGAATTTTGAAAAGCAGCTGGTTGAAATTGGTGAAAGGATCGATTATGACAGAACTTTTTCCAATCAGATGAGGGAGTCTCTCGCATCTGCATTAACAATTCAGGAAATAACAGCAATCTGCAGGAAACTTGATAATGATGACTCCATCTCCGTGAATCATGATTTTCAGAAAATAGTATCAGATGTAGCCGGGCTTCAGAATGTTGAAATAAAACTGGACTATGAGAAAATATCTTCACTGAGCATGGAACTTCATTCAATAACAAGCAGAAAAATCCCCCCTGCAGAGCTTGCACGGGCCGGGAAAAAGCCGGATGCCGACGGAAATGATATTGTAATTCAGCAGCCCGATGACCCTCTTGCCGGAAAACAGGTAAAGCTTACCCTCAGCGGTGCGCTGATTCTTTCTCCTATCAAAGGGAAACACATATCATCTCTTCATGAAGGGGACCGTATAATGGTCAGCCTCGTTGACAAGAACCCCAAGGCCATAGATGTGGCAAAGGCCTTTAATGCATATGATGAAGAGGGTAATATCAAACCTATTCCCGGCAGAATCGTTTCCATAACCCATAGGGATAATTATGTAATATTTGTAATTGTTGCAAAGGGCATTTATGTGAAAATAGTTGAGGAAGAGGATAATATCAAGGTAGCTCTTGACCCTGCGTATAGTGCTGCTCAGGGAGAGGCTGTTGTTGAGGAGTCAAAAAGAAATGGTCTCAAGGTTCTTGTTCTTGGTCTGGTCTTTTTTACCCTCGTTGCGGTTGTCCTGTTTTTTGTGTTCTGGTCCTGAAATCAGGCGTTAACCGGCCTGATGGGGATGCCCCGTTTTATGAGTGTCTCCTTCACCTCTCTTATGGAGAGTTCCCTGAAATGGAATATTGAAGCGGCAAGAACAGCATCGGCCCTGCCTGAAGTAAGTCCCTCATAGAGATGATCCGTATTTCCTGCTCCTCCCGAAGCAATTACCGGAATTGTAACCGCATCTGCGACCCTTGAAGTCAATTCAATGTCGTAACCGTTTTTGGTTCCGTCACAGTCCATGCTTGTAAGGAGAATCTCTCCTGCGCCGAGCTCTTCAGCTTTTATGGCCCATTCTATTACATCCAGATCTGTTTTTGTCCGTCCTCCGTGAAGATAAACACTCCAGCTTCCCGATTCATTTCTTTTGGCATCTATGGCCACCAGTATGCACTGGGACCCGAATTTTTTGGCGGAATCTGTTATGAGGGATGGTGTCTCCACCGCTGCAGTGTTTATGGAAATTTTGTCTGCCCCGTTTTCCAGAATCAGCCTCACGTCTTCAACAGTTCTTATACCGCCGCCAACAGTAAAGGGGATGTGAACGGTCTCGGCCACTTTTTTTACCATGTTCAGAATGATATTGCGCCTGTCGGATGATGCCGTGATGTCAAGGAAACAGAGTTCATCGGCTCCCTCTGCGTCATAGAATTTTCCATTTTCAACAGGATCTCCCGCGTCAATGAGATTTTCAAAGTTTACACCCTTGACCACACGTCCGTCTTTTACATCGAGGCAGGGGATTATTCTCTTGGCAAGCATCATTATCTCCGGATTTTTTATTTAATTAAAGAGTAATACAGTGATGAACTGTCAAGAGTTTATTGCTCTTTCCGGAAGCCCTGTCAATTATTGTTCTGGACAGGAATTATCCTGCAGTTGTATAAAAATCTATTCACTTGACAGGGGAAAAGATGAAAGAGGATACAAAACGCTACAGGGATATGTTTTCAGGTTTTTCGGGAAAATACCTGAAGGAGATCGACGGGTTTGTCAGGGATTTCTACAGGAAAAAAATTGAATCTTCAGAAGAGGAGTTCATGAAGGAGATGTACGGTTCAATTTCAGAGTACTGTCTCCGGGATGGCAAAAGGATAAGGCCCCTGCTTGTCCTGGCGTCTTTTCATGGTTACAGAAGGGGGTTCTCGGGGACAGGGGAAATTGTAAAACTTGCCGCGTCCATAGAAATGATGCACTCGTTTCTTCTCATTCAGGATGACATAATTGACAGGTCTGAAATGAGGAGAGGCGGCAAATCTCTTCATATTCTCATGGGGGAGATGTATGGCGCGAGGACTGACAACAGACTCATCGGTTCAGATATAGCAATTGTACTTGCCGACGTGATCTTCGCAAATGTCATGGAGATCATCAGTCAGTGCCGAATTAATCTTAAAGTTAAGAACAGCTTTCTCGAAATTTTTTCCAGAACCTATGAAAAAACCGCCTGGGGGCAGATACTTGATTCCATGAATTCAATGCTCAGGAAAATTGAAAAGGGGAATGACTCTCCCGCAAAAATAGGCCTCATGAAGACAGCTTACTACACAATAGCCTATCCGGTAATGATGGGGTATGTTTTAAGCGGCAGGTCATCGGCCCGGGAATTTGATGCAATAGAAAAGTTTGCGCTTCCGCTTGGCGTTGCATTCCAGGTGAGGGATGATATTCTGGGTGTTTTCGGGGTGGAGAGCGATACCGGGAAACCCACAGATTCGGATATACTTGAGGGGAAGTATACTCTTCTTATTCAGGAGGCTGTCAGGATTATGGACGAAAAGGAAGGAGCTGCCTTTTTAAAACTTCTATTAAAACAGAAGAAGAGTGCCAGAGATGTTGTGAAAATACGAAATACCATCGAAAAAACAGGAGCACTGGACAGTGCCATAAGGAAACATGCTGAGCTCATAGATGAGTCCAGGGAAAACCTGCAGAATCTGTCCGTTTCAAAAAAATACAGGGAGATTCTGCAGGGGGTTCTTGAGGCTGTTGCCACTATTCCTCTTCTGTGATTTTTATCAGGCCTTGAGTCCCCGGTAATAGCTGTCAAGGTTGTATATGGCTGCCATGGGATTATGGCCGAGAAGTCTGTCCTTCACTGCAAGGACGGTGCATGGAGCGGTGGCGTATTTGAAGAACATTGAGTCGTGTCCAACGCACAGGCCCAGCAGTATGTTGAATTCAGCGCCCGCCTCATTGAGTACTTCTGCCTGGGCAACCGGATTGCACATGGCCTCAAATATTTCCGCGCATCTGACTTTCTCATGGCCTTTGATGCCAAGGCTTTCCTTTGGTTCTCCGCCGACTTTACAGACTACAGAGACCATTTCAAATCCATGGTCTGAAAATAGTTTCTCCACTGCCTTTGCCTCGGATCTCAGTCCCATGCAGAATGCCAGGCCGAGTTTCCTGTAGTTCATTCTTTTTGCAAAATCCATTATCTCCTCAATGCGGGATTTTGCAGGTTTCAGTTTTGCATATCCCAGTTCTTTGCCGGAATAAGCTTCGCTTTCCTGTATGCTTGCATTAAGGGCAAATTCCTTTATTGTCCCGTTGCAGGTTTCGTTTACCGCGGATTTTACCGTATTACTGAAATTTACGGTGGGACAGAATGGAGGATTTTTACCCTGGGGATTGTTGCATATCCTTTCCGATGGTTCTATGCCGCAGAGGGCACATCCTGGGTCCTGCCTTGTCATGATGGATCTCCTTTCTTGAGCTTCTAATAATCTGGAGAGGTTCTGTTCTTATGTCAAATAGTTGTTTCCAAATTATAGGCAAAATATGTGACTCTTTGTTTTATTTTAATTTTATTATTGCTAGATTGTTAATATGGCGTTTAAAAGAAAAAAATCAGAGGGTCTGAGAAGGGTGTTTGAGATCGTTGAGTTTTTTGTCGGTCTTTTTATGATCATCTCTGCCCTTGTCTATCTGGTAACCGGGACAGGGGAGTCTCTTGTTTTTCTTTTTTTAATGGGGTATGTTATCGCTCCTCTCCTTTTTATGTTTATTGATTATTTTTCAGGCAAAATACAGAAGAGTTTTTCGGGTCTCATTCTGGCTCCCGTGTATTACCTTCTTTCTTCATGGCATGAGATTCTGTATATTTTCATAATTCTCCCGGGAGTAGCTGTCTCCATGATAATGGGGCCTGTCTCTGCAGTTCTTGCCTTTTCATCCGGTGCCTGTCTAATTGTGGGGGCATTTCAGTTTATAGCCGGCAGCACCTTTGGACTTGATAATCTTGCCTCTGCCGGAGCTCTGTTTGTATTTGGTCCGGTTTTTCTTGTTTCGTCTTTGATGCTGTTTCTTGTTTTTGTTAAAAAGGCTGATCCCGGGGAATGGATTTCATCATTTCTTGACGGATTTTTCGAGAAAGCTCTTGAAAGTCTGCGTAATCGGGTCTTTATTCGTCCTTATTTAAAGAAAAATGATATGTGATCAGGTCTGCATAATGTCAATAAAAATGAGAACGCGGTAAACTTCTTAAAAAAAAGTTGACAATAGTGGCTTGCTAAAAATATTTAGTATCTATTCTAAAGAGGGCGATTAGCTCAGTTGGTTAGAGCGCCTGCTCGACACGCAGGAGGTCATTGGTTCGACTCCGATATCGCCCAATTTTTTCTCACCCAGTTTTTTTCCTGCGGTAAAATCAAGTAGATTGGAGACAGCTTGTGAGTGATAAAATAACAGTAACACTTCCCGATTCATCGAAAAGGGATTTTGAAAAGGGGCTTTCCATATATGATATGACCGGCCAGATAGGCAAGGGGCTCCAGAACGCCGCACTTGCTGCCGAAATTGACGGAACTCCTGTTGATATTACTGCCGTTCCGGAAAAGGATTTTAGCCTGAAAGTATATACCTTTGACTCTCCGGCGGGTAAGGATATATTCTGGCATTCCGCTTCACACCTAATGGCTCAGGCAATTAAAAGACTTTATAAGGATGCAAAATTTGCCATAGGACCTTCAATTGAGACAGGGTTCTATTATGATATAGACACGGATACAGTTTTTACTCCCGAAGAACTCGAGAAGATCGAGGCGGAGATGGAGAAAATTGTTGAGGAAAGCCTTGATATCACCAGAGAGGAGATGTCAAGGGAAGATGCCATCAGGTATTTCAGTGAAAGGGGGGAGATCTATAAGGTTGAGCTCCTTCAGGAATTTACTGATGACACAGTGAGCCTCTATAGACAGGGAGATTTTGCGGATCTCTGCCGCGGGCCTCATCTTAAGAATACATCTCTTGTCAAGGCCTTTAAGCTGCTTTCCATTGCAGGTGCATACTGGAGAGGTAATGAGAAGAACAAGATGCTCCAGAGAATTTACGGGGTTGCTTTCCCTGATAAAAAACTTCTGAAGAAACATCTTGATCTACTTGAAGAAGTCAAGAAGAGGGATCACCGTAAAATCGGCAAGGAACTTGACCTCTTCAGTACACACGATGATGCAGGAAGCGGACTGATATACTGGCACCCCAAGGGAGCCAGGCTTAGAACGGTTCTTGAAGAATGGTGGCGCCATGAGCACTTTAAAAACGGCTATGAACTTCTCTATTCTCCTCATATCGGGAAATCCACATTGTGGGAAACATCGGGGCATCTCGGTTTCTACAGCGACAACATGTATTCGCCAATGGATATTGACGGAAGTGATTACTATGTGAAGCCCATGAACTGCCCCTTTCATATAAAAATGTACCAGTCAAACATGTATTCATACAGGGATCTGCCTCTGAGATGGGCTGAACTGGGAACTGTCTACAGATATGAAAAATCAGGAGTTCTTCATGGACTGCTGAGAGTGAGAGGATTTACACAGGATGATGCGCATATTTTCTGTACTCCAGAGCAGATTGAAGATGAGATAGTTGAAGTGCTCCGTTTTTCTCTCTGGATGTGGAAAACACTGGGCTTTACAGAAATAAAGGCATATCTTGCCACAAAACCGGAAAAGAGTGTAGGCGAGCAGGAGAGGTGGGATACTGCCCAGGAATCACTGAAGCGTGCCCTTGAAAAAGAAAATATTGATCTGGAAGTAGATGAAGGCGGAGGAGCATTTTATGGTCCAAAGATAGACCTGAAGGTCCGTGACGCCATAGGCCGTGAATGGCAGATGTCTACAATACAGTTTGACTTCAATCTTCCTGAACGGTTTGATATGTTCTATATTGGAGAAGATGGCCAGAAACACAGGCCCTACATGGTTCACAGGGCACTTCTTGGTTCAATTGAGAGGTTTGTGGGCATACTGATAGAGCACTACGCCGGCAGGTTCCCGTTATGGCTTTCTCCTGTTCAGGCAATAATTCTAAGTGTTTCCGAGGAACAGGCTCCTGTTGTGAGGGAGATAAAGGCCAGGATGATACAGATGGGGCTGAGGCCGCAGATAGATGTCCGGAAAGAGTCTGTGGGCTACAAGATAAGGGAAGCCGTTAAACAGAGAGTTCCATATGTTCTTGTAATCGGAAAGAATGAGGCCAGTGATGGTACTGTTTCTGTTAGAAAAAGAGGGGAGAACGATTCTATAACCATGCCTCTGGATGATTTTCTGGCAGAAATGGAAAGTAAAATAAAAACAAAAGAATAAAGCCTGTTTTCAATGGTTTAACCCCTTTCATGTTGATTTTTTTGTCAATATGAAGTATATATTGTAAAAAACTGCTTCAGGAATGAATTTTTTGTTGATTAAAAACAGCGTATTGTTTCATTCTGACGTATTAAGTATGTTTGGGGGGTTGAATAATTTTGATAAACAAAGGTAAAGGTCCTGCGAAGGATAAGTACGACAAATTCAGAATCAATGAAGAAATTGACGCAGATAATGTAAGGCTTGTTGGAGAGTCGGGAGAGCCTCAGATTGTTGAGACTTCAACTGCTCTTGAGATGGCAAGGAACAGTGGCCTAGACCTAGTTGAGATTTCTCCAAATCAGGATCCGCCGGTTTGCAAGATTATTGACTTTAGTAAGTTTCGTTTTGACCAGATAAAAAAAGCAAAAGAAGCCAAGAAGAAACAGAAAATTGTTCATGTTAAAGAAATTAAGATGAGGCCGGCCATTGATGACAATGACTTTACTCATAAGGTTAACAGGGCAAAGGAATTTCTTGGTAAGGGTGATAAAGTAAAGTTTACCCTTATGTTCAGAGGGAGAGAAATGGTTCACCCTGAACTTGGATTTGAGGTTATGGAGAAGATTACTGTATCCCTAGAGGGTATAGGTCTTGTAGAGAAAAAGGCTGCTCAGGAAGGACGTAATATTACAATGTTCATGTCGCCGGTAGCCGGATTGAAGAAGTAAAAAACAGTATCACTGATGCTGATAATTCCTGAAAATTCAGGACTTGACAAAATGAGTCAGGGGAATATATAAGTCATAAAAGGAACCAGAGGGGTAATACCATGCCTAAGATGAAAACAAACAGTGGAGCTAAAAAAAGATTTAAGCTTACTAAAAACGGAAAAGTTAAGAGAGCAAAGGGCTTTAAAAGCCATCTTCTTGAAAAAAAATCTCCTAAAAGAAAGAGGGGTTTGAGAGGAGTTGGTCTGAGTTCTGAAGCGGAAGTCAAGAAAGTCAAAAGAATGCTTCCTTACGTATAATTTTGAAATAACTGATTAGAGATAAAGAAGAGGGAAAAAATGGCTAGAGCTACTACCGGTAGAATACACCAGAAAAGAAGAAGAAGAATCCTGAAAGAAGCAAAGGGATTCAGAGGATCAAGAAGCAAACTGTATAGAACTGCAAAGGACGCCAGAAGACGTGCGCTTCAGAATTCATACAAACACAGAAGAATGAAAAAGAGAGATTTCAGAACTCTGTGGATCATGAGGATCAATGCGGCTTCAAGAGCATGCGGACTGAGCTACAGCAGATTAATTTCTGGTCTTAAAACAAGCAATGTTGACATTAACAGAAAAATGCTCGCTGAAATTGCTGTTTCCGATATGGATAGCTTCAGAAAGATTGTTGAGAAAGTTAAAGCAGCATAAACTTTTTATTAAATGATCTCTGAAATCATAAAAAAAACCAGTGTTACTGTGCTAATGCTGGTTTTTTTTATTTTAAGGGGATATTCAAGTCCCGGGGTCTATACATACCATATACCAGGGGAGGACAGCATTTCCGTTTCTGCGGAAACCGGTCTTATCGGGTTAGGGGATCTTAAGCGAAATGACAAGTATTCCCTGGGCCTTGGAGTTTCTTCTTCTGTAGCTGCCTCAATTTCCTTTGAAGTGCTTCACAAAAAGGCGGTTTCCCCACCCGGAGGTACTGCCGGAGATACTGTCTTTGAACTTTTATGGAGCCCTGTTTTTAAATATAATGACTGTTTGTATGGTGCATTTCTTTTAAGATTTAATCTTCCTACCGGGCCTGATCTCTATGAGAGTGAAGAGTGGTCGGGGCAGGCTTTCGGCAATAATGATATTACACTCGGGCCTGTTCTTTCATTTTTTGCTTCCAAAACATTTCTCATAAGCGGGAATATTTTATATACAATGCGTGAGGGGCCCGACGAATCCTTTTATTCAGGGGGGAGAGCAGATCTGGATGAATCGGACACATACCGTGATCTGTTCGGCCTGAATCCGTTTGTTTCGGACACTTTTCTGTCCGCAGAAAGGCTAAAGAATGATTTTCTGTCATTGTCTATCTCCTTCATAAAACAGATAAAAAGATTCGCCTTGGCCGGGGAAATCTATTATTCATTTCATCCCTACAGGGGACATGATATTGACCGGAACATTCCGCTGGAAGGGGCAGGGGTTGAGCCGCTATGGCTTAAATGCAGGGCGAAATTTATCCCTGCGCCCTTTGCTGAAATGTCCCTGTGGTACAGCAGAAACATGCTGAAAGCTGAGGGCTATCCCGATTTTGAGACCGGTTTTAATATTTCCTTTTTATTTTAATCTCTTATTTTACTTATCCTTGACGGATGATAATATTTTGGTATATTAATGTCATGGGTTTTTATGGCCTTTTGCGTGAATCGCCGAGGATAATACAGTCAGATTCTGTATCTTTACTTCCGGATCCGGGAGGCTTGGTTTTTGAATGCACCCATAAAATATCATTATATTATTCTGTCGGCAATGCCGATATGATAAAAAAAATAACTTTTTTCTTCATAATTGAAATGCAGTTAACCGGAGGTAATGGGAAATGATAACTATGCAGCAGCTGGAAGAACTTGAGAATCGCGTAATAAAGGCATTGCATCTAATAGGGGATCTGAGAACCGAGAATTCCCAGCTTGAAAATGAGAATGAAACACTTAAGGGAGAGGTGGAAGAGGTAAAACTTTCTCTTGAAGAAAAAGAACAGGAAATACACAGGATTAAGGCAGAACTTGATGATGCTACCAGGGAACTGGCAGAACTGCAGAACAAGGAAGAGGTTCTTGAAAAAAAGGTTATAGGACTTCTTGGCAAACTTGATATACTGCAGGGGGGAACCGGAAGCATACCCATGGATCTGCCCGTAAAAGAAGAAACAGACTCAATTGTGCCTGATGAAAGCACTGAAGAGGTTATGCTTGAAGAAGAGTCAGATGATACTGAAGAGGAACTGATTCTTAATGAGGAAGAAGATGACGAAGGTACAGGAGAAGTTCTTCTGAATGATGATACCTATATTACAGAAGAAGCTGACGGGGGAGCTGAAGAAGATATAAGCATAGAGACACTTGATCCGGATTCTGTTTACGAGTCAGAAGATGTGGATGATGATATTCTGATTATTGACGAAGAATCCGAAATAGATGAGCCTGAGGAAATAATTTTTGAAGATGATGAAGAAGACCTGGAAGAGGAATCCAGTATGGTTATGCCTGATAATTCTGCGGCACAGCCTCTTGCAGATGATGAGGATGATGAAATAATCCTGCTGGATGATGAAGATGATGATATAATTATCGAAGATGTGGATGATGACCTTATTGTTGATGATAAGGATACTCTGGAATCAGAAGAAGATGATGATGAATTCCTTATAATTGAAGAGGATAAATAAATAATTTAATGGATTCAGGAAAAGTTAAAGTTTCAATATATGGGCAGAATTATAATATCAGAGGGGATGCTCCTTCAGATTATATTATTCAGCTATCGGAGTTTGTTAATTCAAAGATGGAAGAGGTTGGAAAAAATATCAACTCGGCAAACTCCCTGCAGATTGCGATTCTTGCTGCCCTTAATATAGCTGATGAATATTTTCAGCTGAAAAAACTGAATATCGGTGCAGAGGGAAGAATTGAAGAGAAGGCCCGGGAGATAATTTCTCTTCTCGATGACGGGCTTATTGGAGATATTTTTTCCGGCAGGACAAGCAGAATCGGCATGACGAAATAATCAGAATTAACATGCTTTGAAAAAATCAGGCGAGACTCCGCCTGATTTTTTATTTTTGCAACGGTAGCACTATATTAGATTTGATTTTTTTTTATTCAGCCTAAACGGTTAAAAAATTAGAAGTTATTTGAAATATATTTGAATTTAACGTATATTTCCATTAAAGTTTTGATTGATTAATGGAAAATTATTATATTAGTATATAACAAGATTATAAGCAGGAATTGTAAATGGATTTAGATAAAATAATCAATGAAACAAGTTCAAAGAAGGCCCTTGATGAAAGGGGTGGTAACGGGGATGAGCTTCTTGGTACTGAGGTAATACAACTTGTTAGTTTTTTGCTGGATGAAGTGGAGTATGGCGTAGATATTCTTTGTGTCCATGAAATCCTGCGGTATCCTGAAATAACGAGACTTCCCAATACCCCGATTTTTATAAAGGGAGTTATCAACTTGAGAGGTAATGTCATACCTGTGGTTGATATGAGAGTCAGATTTGGTTTCGCTGAAACGGGTGTGACTGATCTGACAAGAATAATTGTTGTCGAATCTGAGGGCAAACAGGTGGGACTCCTTGTAGATAATGTGTATCAGGTGGTTAGATTGCCAAAAGACAATATAGATCCGCCATCTGAATTGATTACAGGGGTCTCAGAAGAATTTATATCAGGTATCGGGAGATTGAAAGACCGTCTAATCGTTCTTTTGAATATGTCCACCGATATTTTTATTGAAGAAGAAGGTATAAATTCAGATCTTTTAAAGAATATTAAAGAATCCACAGTGGAGTAGAGTATGTCATTTTCATTAGGTGAATATCAGGATATTTTTTTGGAAGAGGCCGATGAACTGTTGCAGGATTTGAATAAGAATCTTCTGGAACTGGAGCAGCATCCTGATAATTCAGAAATAATAAATAATATTTTTAGAGCGGCACATTCGTTAAAAAGTTCTGCTGCATTTGTTGGATTGAATGACTTAAGTGATCTTGCCCATAAGATGGAAAATCTTCTGCAGGGAATAAGAGATAAGACAAATCTGATTACACCAGATGTTGTAGATATAATTTTTAAATGTTTTGATGCGATTAATGATATCATCGAAGATGTCGCTTCGGGGCACCCTCCTTCAACTGAACTTGACGGGCTTATTGAAGATATCAATAGAGTTAATGAAGAATCCAGAGCTGACCTAAATACTGCCGTGGCAAAAGAAGCTGAAGAGAATTCTGCTAAGAAAAAATCCGGATCTACGAAAGCCGATTCGAAGGTGTCCTTTTCATCTGCCGAGAGCAGTGCTATAAAGGAATCTCTTTCAGAAGGGAAGAAATGCTTTCTGGTTTCCGTCAGAATTGATTCCAGTGCCCAGATGAAATGGGTAAAGGGGCAGCTCATAAGTGTAAATCTTGAAAAAGGCGGGACTGTTGTAAAAATTACGCCAACTATTGAGGACATGTGTGGAGATGAATCCATTGATTCATTTAATGCTGTCTATATAACATCATTTAATATTGCAGATATTTTCAGGTTCTGCGATATAGACCAGGTTGAGGAAGTTGTTGTCCGTGAAATTAAATCAGTGGTTAAAAACGGAAAGCAGCTTTTGAAAATGGGCCAGCCGACAATCAATCAAGAAGAAAATACGGTCAAACCTGAAGTAAAGACAGTGAGTGAGGCTTTGGATATGAAAAAAGTTGATCAGTTAAAAGCCGATAGTTCTTATTCAGATGATCATGCATATAATGAAAATATTGAAGAGCATGATGAAAGTGATATTCATGATGAACATGAAGAGGTGGAGTATGCACCTGTTTCTTTTGACAGAAGAAGGAAAGAACAGGCCGTTGATAATGACAGAAGAAGGGGGCCTGTATCGAAAACTGTCAAGGTTTCGGTTGATAAGCTTGATCTTCTCCTGAACAATGTGGGAGAACTTGTAATTGCGAATTCAGGATTTTTCAGGCTCTATGAAGAGGTTAAGAAATACAGCCAGAACAAAAATATTATCGGTGAATTCAAGAACAGAATGGAGCAGATGTCACGTATTGCCAAGGATCTGCAGACCGGTATTATGAAGACCAGGATGGTTCCTATTGGTCAGGTTTTCAGCCGTTTTAACAGGCTTGTAAGAGATTTGGCCAAGGAGCATAATAAAAATGTTGAGCTTGTTATCAAGGGTGAAGAAACAGAACTTGATAAAAAGGTTATTGATGTAATTGGAGAACCGCTTCTGCATCTCATAAGAAATGCCGTTGACCATGGAATTGAGCCGGTTGAAGACCGGTCAAAGTCCGGGAAATCTGAAAAGGCGACTGTAATACTCAATGCCTATCAGGGCGGGAATCAGATTTTTGTGGAAATAAGTGATGACGGACGCGGTCTTGATGTGCAGGCAATCAAAGCCAAGGTTCTTGAGAAGGGCCTCTCAACCCCTGAAATACTTGCAAATATGGAAGATCAGGATATATACAATTTTATTTTTAATCCGGGATTTTCCACGGCAAAAACAATAACTGACATCTCAGGACGAGGTGTTGGAATGAACGTAGTAAAGGAAACTGTTACTGAACTGAACGGGAATGTCATAATTGAAACAGAAAGGGGAATGGGCACAAGGTTTGTTCTCAGCTTTCCTCTTACTCTTGCTATTATTCCTGCCATAATGGTTAAGGTTAGAAAAGAGGTATATGCTATCCCTCTTTCAGATGTTATTGAGACAATTAAAATTTCCTATGAAGATATTGCAACCATCGAAGGGCATGAGGTTATCAATTTAAGAGGTGAGATCCTTTCTTTGCTCAGGTTAAATGAATTTGTGGGGCTTAAAACAGCTCTTAGGAGGGAAGAGAAAATTCCCGTTATTGTAGTTGGATATGGAAATCGGAAAATAGGACTTATTGTAGATTTCCTTGAAGGTAAAATGGAAATTGTTATAAAGTCACTTGAGCAGAATTATACAAATGTTGAGGGACTTGCAGGAGCTTCAATTCTTGGAGATGGAAGCATATGCCTCATACTTGATATTCAGACTATGATAAACCGTGTTATCGCAATACAGGAGAAACTGTCACAGGAAGAGAGAGAAAGAATAATTCATATCAGGAATACCGAATTTGAAGAAGTTGAACCTGAAGACAGATCTGTTTCCGCGAAGGGAGCAAAAACAGATATGGGCTTCGATTTTTCCAGTGAAGATGAGTATACAGAAGCGGAAAGTATCCATTCAGAGGAGCTGAATCATATTTCAGATGTGATACTTTTTGATGAAGAAGAGATTCCTGAAAAATCCCGAACTGTTAGTCCTGAGAAATTCTCCGAAACAGAGGTCCCTGGTGTAACAGATACTTCTGGAATGAATCTGGATGAAGAGGAAGATGCCCTGGAAAAAGAAACCGGTCATGAGGCTGAAGCTGTTTCAATTTCTGAAATGTCCGAACGATTGCCATCCGGAACAACCATGATGTTTGATGATTTCACTTCGGCTCCGGAGACCATGAAAACTGGTGAAACAGGGCATGAGAGTGATACGTTAGATGATGTTGATAAAAAGGTTAAAGAAGCCCTGAAAGGTTTTAAGGATGAGCTCAAATCAAATGTGTCGTCTGTAGTATCATCCGGCAGTTCTGATGATCATATGAATGCAGAGCTTGATATTACCAAGAGTGAGCTCAATGAGTTTAACCTTATTTCAAATATGGGTGCAGCAACAGCCGCTGAATCGTTATCCCGCATACTCAATAAACGAATAGACCTGTCAATACCTGAAGTCAAGATAACGCCTGTTGAAAAGATTCCGGAATTTATCGGGAATCTAAATGATCCGTATATGGGTGTACTTTTGGGGATAGAGGGAGAAATAACCGGTACTCTTCTTCTTGTTCTCAGGGAGGAGATAGGGTTTGATCTCATCAATATGCTATATGGAGAAACAGGTTCGAATACAAATGAATTGAGTGAAGATGGTGTGTCGGCACTTAAGGAGTTGACTAATATTCTTGGTTCATCAATTATTAATGTCTATGCAGAAAAGGCAAATCTTATTGTTAAGCCTAATGTTCCAATTTTTGTACATGACTATCTTCAGTCAGTAATGGATTCAATTCTTGTTATGCAGAATATGGCACATGAATACGCTATTGTTATGGAAACAGCTTTTTATTTTGAGGATGATCAGGTGATGGGCAATCTCATGATACTCCCTGAAGCTGAATCTCTGAAAGTTCTTGTGGATAGAATGAGGACAAATGGCTGATAAAATTAAGGTACTGGTCGTAGATGATTCATCTCTTGTTAGAAAGATCATTTCTGACATTCTTGAAAAGGATGATGATATTACAGTTATTGGTACTGCTAACAACGGGAAGACTGCAATTTACAAAAATGATGAGCTGAATCCTGATGTTATTACTCTTGATATAGAAATGCCCATACTGGATGGCCTTGCAACACTTAAGCATATAATGGGGAATAATCCTAAACCTGTTATTATGATGAGTGTGCTTACACAGCATGGAGCGGATGCAACATTTAAGGCCCTTGATTTGGGGGCTTTTGATTTCGTCCCGAAGCCTTCAACTGTTCTTTCTATGACAGTGGAGGATATTGGTGACTTACTTATAAGCAAAGTGAAATCTGCTGCAAAATCTAAAATTGTATCACAAAGTGCCTTGAATATTGAGACCAGAATCAGTCAGATCCGGAAGAAGGAGATTGTCAATAGAACAGACAGGCTTGTAGCCATTGGGACTTCTACCGGAGGACCTTCAGCGCTTATTAATGTTTTTAAGGGATTTCCGAAAAATTTTCCTGCCCCGGTACTGGTTGTACAGCATATGCCGGAAGGGTTTACAACTGCATTCGCCAAAAGATTGAATGATAATTCTAATCTGGAAGTGAAAGAGGCTGATGATGGAGATGAAGTTCTGCCTGGTCATGGATACCTGGCACCCGGGCATTCTCATATGGAGATAACCGGAAAAAATGGAGGGTTCAGGGTCCGTGTGTTTCAGGCAGAAAAAGTATCAGGTCATATGCCTTCAATTGACGTTCTTTTTAATTCAATGGCTAAAAATGTCGGCAACAGAACAATAGGGGTTATAATGACCGGTATGGGTAGAGATGGTGCTACGGGGTTGATGAACATCAAGAAATCCGGCGGTTTTACAATGGCGCAGAACGAAGAAACTTCTGTTGTATATGGAATGAACAGGGTAGCGGTTCAGGAAGGGGCAACTGATGAGATTCTTCCTCTTGGGGATATTTCATCGAGGATTATTGATAAGATTTAATTAATTTTATTGATTAATATTCTGTGATGCTTATTATTGATTTAAAAAAAAAAGTTTATTTATTATAAAATATTGACATAAACGTGTTTGAAAATTATCTTTAAATAAAATTCAATGGAGTTTTGAAATGGCGAGAGTCTTGATTGTTGATGATGCAAAATTTATGAGAACCCTTGTGAAGGATGCGCTGGTTCCTGCGGGTCATGAGATTGTTGGTGAAGCCGAGAATGGAAATGAAGCGGTGGAATTGTACAAGAAGCTGAAACCGGATCTGGTAACTATGGATATTACAATGCGGGAAAAGGA
>QKCL01000089.1 GCA_003246895.1 Spirochaetota bacterium
TTTGTGTATATTTTATTTTAATTTAATATATTGCCGGGAATAATCACGGGATCTGCTGTTTCCCCGGGAGTTGCAGTGGTTAAAAAATACATCGGCGCCACTCAGTGGCGCCGATGTATTTTGATATATAATCTTTAATGTTACTGTGCGTTGGCAGGGTCAGAATTCAGTGAATCCCCTTTTATCGGGAAATTTTATGCTTTCATTTTCATTCACGAAGTCATCATCCGGCAGTTCCTGAGACAGAGTATTTCCAGGAGATGTTGTGCCTTTACTACGGGCCCTGTACATTCCCATTGCCTTCTGGTTTTTGAATCCGGAATTGTAAAACGGTTCTGTGCCGTCTGTTTTAAATCCGGCAACCTTTATCATCAGTTCATGACCCTGATTGGTCAGCTCTTCCGATGCGGCTGCTGTTTCCTCCACAAGGCTTGCATTCTGCTGTGTGGCAAGGTCCAGCTCGTTAATGGCTACATTTATCTGTTCAATGCCCTTGAACTGTTCCTCTCCGCTTGCGGCGATTTCGGTTATAAGCGAGTGTATGGTTTTTACTGCAGATGTTACTTCGGACATTGCCTTGGCGCTGCTGTTTACGGAACTGAAAATTTTGTTCAGGGATTCGCCGCTTTTGTTTACAAGAACTGTTCCTGCTTCAATTTTTTTGATTGAGTCCTTGATCATGTCGCCGATCTGTTTTGCAGAGGTGGCAGACCTCTGGGCGAGGTTTCTGACCTCTCCTGCAACAACCGCAAAGCCCTTTCCCTGATCTCCGGCCCGTGCTGCTTCAACCGCTGCGTTGAGCGCAAGAAGGTTTGTCTGGAATGATATCTCATTGATTACATCAATTATTTCACCAATTTTCATGCTGGATTCGCTGACTTCATTTATTGAATGCACGGCATTGTTAACAATAGCATTGCCTTCTTTTGCTATTTCAATTGCCTCTTCGGAAAGCTCCTTTGCCCTGTTTACAATTTCCAGTGTATTGATTGAGTTGTTCTTTGCTTCAGCAGTATTTTCAGCATTCTGTTTGAGCGTAGCCGTGGTCTCTTCAATTGTTGCTGCTATCTCTTCAAGGGATGATGCCTGTTCCGATGTCCTCTGTGAAAGATTCTGGTTCCCTTCAGATATTTCATTTACGGCCTCAACGAGCAGCTGTGAACTCTGTTTTATTCCTGCTATTAAAGTCTGGGTACTGCCTATGAAGGTGTTGAAACTGCTGCTGAGATCACCGAGTTCATCCCTGGATAGAACACTGATTCTCTGGGTAAGGTCTCCCTCTCCACGGGCGATGTTTTCCATGGCATGGAGTACGCGTTTTACTGCACCCAGTATATTTGTTGTCAGAAGGAACCCTCCAAGGAGAGAAATGAAAATAATTACTGCAATGATTGATATTGAAGTAATTTTAATACGCTGTGACTGGGTCATGCTGTGGCTGTAGTCTGTCTCTGCATTTTTAAGACTCATATCAGTGAGCCTGTCTATGGCCCCCCTGAACTGTTCAAAATTTGTGTTGTACTGTCCGTAATAGAGGTTCTCGGCAGTGTTTATATCTCCGCTCTTGAGCATCTTTTCAATGCGCAATGAATTTTTTTTAAATGAATCATATTCCGTGTGGAAAAGCCGGAAATCTCCTGCCATTAATTCTTTTTCAGCTGCCTGCTGAATAGTTTCGAACTTCTGAAATCTTTGCTGAACCTGTTCAAGGTTTTCCCTCATTGACTTCATGTTTGCAAGGAGCCTGTCCCTGTCTTCATATACGCTTTTAGAAAAGGATTTGCTGATTGCAATACTTGATTGATAGGCATCCCGGTCTGATTCGATGAGAAAGTCAATACCCTTCAGACGGATGTTGTAGATTGAAGTGATATCTTCTGAAATTATCTGCAGGCTTATGTAAGTGTAGAATAGCCCCGCGGTATTTATAAATATCAGAATAGCAAATACCACAGCAAACCTGAACCCAAGTTTTCTGTTCTTCAAAATCATTGCGGCCTCCTCTTTATTGTGGAGATTTTAATTACAAAGTTGTACTTTATCCTGATTCTGTTATTAGCAAGGTAATGTTTAAGGGGGCAGAAAACAAAATATATGGATACAAATTATGGAAAATACCTGTTCTGAAGTATGATTTTATATTACATAAATGTATTTTAGGGTGTGATCTGATACTGCCCGGTCAGGCCCTGCTGTCCGGTGTTGCGGTTTCGAACCGGACCTTTGCCTTTAATGTAACAACAGAATCAGGGAGTTTTATCCTGAATCTGGAAACCGCGGAAATAATCTCCTCCCTTGCTCTGTTAAGAACTTCCATGTCGGTATTGTCTGTAATCATTGAGAGTATCTCACCGTTGTGGAAGAGGGTGCCGTTGTTTCCTGGGGAGTTTTTTATTTCACTCTGCATTATTTTTATGACTGTATTCTTTTTCTCTTCCGGTACGTTGCCTGCATCGAAAAGGTCAATGAACAATACCGAATATCCTGTTCCGGTTTTTTCCATGCGGTAGTTCATCTCATCAAGCTTCATTTTGTAATATGCTTCACTGTAAAGCCCTGTATCGCGGTTATAGATGATGTTGTTGATCGAAAGATAATCCCTTATTTTGCCTGAAAAATCCATGAGCAGTGTTTTTATTCCGTCAAGATCAATCCTGGTCGCAGCCTGATCCAGTTTGATCTCCACAAGGCCAAGAAGGGAACTGTCGTGTATGATTGGAAGTTTTATTGCCTGCCCGTTATCGGCGATAATTGCTCCGGACTGGTTTATGTTTTTTATGTCGGAGATCTTTATGCAGTCAAGAACCGCGGAGTCAACCCGGAGGAATGTCTTACCCTTAAGTTCATAGGACTTGTTTAGTATGCCGTCCATTTTTTTTATATAGAGGGCAATGGATATGGCCGGAAGCTTTGCCTTTATTCCTTTGAAAAGGGAAAGGACATTGCTGTTCATTGACGAGATTGATTCGCTTTCTCTGTCAGGTTCTTTTGTCTGAAGGTCCTTTTTTACTGCGTTTTTTTCCGGATCCATTACATACTGAAGTTCTGCTTCATCAATCTGGAATGTTTCCGTCTGTATACTGTCACTTGTGTTGTCCGGTTCCTCAGGTGATAGTATATCGCTGCTGTCGGTGTTCTTTCTTCCTGTAGTAAGGTCTATTATTTTTATTCTGCTTTCATCTGCAATTTCCCGGTAGTTTTTCCTTCTGAATATCATATGGAGGAGAGATGTGCATATGAGTACCATGGTTGTTATTAATATTATTTCAATTGACATTCTCACAACGGATTTTCTGTCAAGACCTGGGGAAATGAGCATGAAAGCCCTGTTGTTGTTTTTTCTCAGAGAAAAGAGATGATAGTCTTTTTTCAGCAGTGCATTGCTGATGACAAGCGGATTTTGAGATAAACTGTGTTCACCATCTGCGGTATTGGTTCTGATCAGGTTTCTGATATACTCTTCTCCTGCAGAAGACTCCCTGAAATAAATCCCTTTTCCAATTTTTTCTATGAAACCGTTGCTGTTTGTTACTAGGATCTCTGCGATGTTTCCATTTGATTGAAGAATATCACTTAGTACAGTATCTGCATCCTGGCCTGAATCGTTCGATAAAAGCAATTCGGCCCGGGATTTTGATCTTTCATACTGGACAGCTGAATTGGAAAGTTTTATCTGCTGAATCTCTCCGGATTTATATTGTATGTATGAAATGGCTGAGATGGAAGCCAGAATCACTCCAGACAGTATTGTCATAACCTTTATTTTCATGAAAAGCCCCTGTTTGTTCCTTATATTATCTTCGGACTTTTCATGAACCGGTTTCAGTGTTATTTGCCGGATTTACTTATAATGAATGAATTATTTTTTCAGGTGGAGTTTTATATCCGTAACTTCAATGAGGGGGTGGGTGTTGAGTATTTTTCTGAATTCAATTATGTCATTTATGTTTCCCGTGACTTTGCCGTGTGATCTGTATTCATAATCGTGAGCAGGTGCATAAAGTTCAATTCCCTCGGCATCTTTGTCTTCTTTTAATTCTTCAGATAAATCTGATATTTTTACAGATGCGGGAAGTTCTTTCAAAATCGACTGAATTTCATCACCGTATTTTTTTGCATATGACTTTGATTTAAATTCAAATGTGGCGCTTTCAATTTCTCTGACTGATTTTATATAGCTTTCACCGGCATATTTCATTTCCGGATGTTTTTTTAGAGATTCTGTCAGTGTATTTATGAAATCTTTCTCAATAATTATGTGGTGCAGTTTTGATTTCAGAGATGCCCATTCAAGAAATGCCTCTGTAAAAGTTTCAGTCTCAATGTCAAAGTTTTTGCTTGGGAACCATTCCCAGGCTTTATCTTTTCCAAGAAGAAATCCTTCCATTATTCCGCATATTGTTTCATATTTTCCTTCAAAAACTGCTTCATAGAATTTTTTTTCAGTGCTCATAATTACTCCTGGCCTTGTCTTAAAAGAAGATAAATGTTATTGCTATAAAAACCGGTATAAGAATCGGAATTGAGAATTTAATCATATATCCAAAAAAGCTCGGCATGGGCACACCTGCTTCCTCTGCAATTGATTTGCACATGAAGTTGGGAGCATTGCCTATATATGTATTTGCTCCCATGAAAACGGCTCCGGCACTTATGGCTAGCAGAGTATCCGCGTGCTGTGTCATGAGTGATAGTGCATCTCCTCCGGCTGTATTGAAAAAAACGAGGTAAGTAGGTGCATTATCCAGGAAACTGGATAAAATTCCTGTTGCCCAGAAAAAATGTGAGTTAACAAATTCACCATTACTGTTTATTACCGCTTTAATGATGGCCCCCATTGGACCTTCGGATCCGGCTTTGAGCATTGCAATTGGGGGAACCATTGTTATGAATATGGTTGAGAATAGTTTTGCGACCTCTTTGATCGGTTCCCAGTTGAAACTGTTGGCTTCTCTTATGTCCGGGTTTGTTATTTTCATGGACAGAAAAGTGATTCCAAGAAGCATTCCTACCTGAAGCAGTGACGCTGTTGGCATTTCAACATAATGGAGTGTAAAAGCTGTGCCAAGATTAAAGCTCGAGGCAAGAACAGACAGTACAACTCCCGGAAGAAGTATAATATTGGGGATTCCTACTATTTTAAGTTTTTCCTTTGTGTCACCGTTGTCGGGTTTTGCCACTTCTTTTTTTAAATAGTATGTGTCTATCACAAAGAAAAGCACTAGCAGTATTCCCATTGAAAATGCCATGGGGGGCAGCATATGTTTCGTCGTCCAGAAAAAGTCAACACCCTTTAAAAAACCAAGAAACAGGGGAGGGTCTCCAAGAGGGGTAAGCCCTCCTCCTATATTGGCCACAATGAATATCAGGAAAATCACTATATGGGTTTTGTTTCTTCTCCATTCATTTGCCTTTAAAAGGGGCCTTATTAGTACCATGGCTGCACCTGTTGTGCCCATCCAGCTTGCAAGAACCCCGCCGATAAAAAGCATTAATGTGTTTACTTTTGGTGATCCGGCAAGGCTGCCTTTTAGCTGTATGCCGCCTGCAACTGTAAAAAGTGCCAGCAGGAGTGCAATAAAAGGTATAAATTCAAGAAGATAAACCTCAAGCAGATAAAAAAGACTCACGTTGAAGCCGAAATAAAATGTAAATGCAATGAAAAAGAGCAGCCACCAGAATATTGAAATTTTACCATAGTGGTGATGCCAGAAGTACGGCATGATCAGGGGAAACAGGGCTATGGAAAGCAGAATTCCTACAAAGGGGATTATCCATAAAAGGCTCAGATTTTTGGCATCTATATGAGGTGCATGGTGTACTTTTGTGTGTAGTTGTCCCGCTTTTTCTGAGTGATCAGAGGTTTCTTTGTGCTTCTGGTCGTTTTTTTCATGAGAAACTTCAATTTTTCTTTCCGTTGACCGTTTGGGAGCCTCATCAATTGCGTGTAATATGCCTGGTGTTCCTAAAAAAAGTATGAACAAGGCAAAAACGGATGAAATATATCTCTTCATGATTTCTGATTCTCCCATCTTTTTCAGCAATTATTGATCTTTCAGTTTGAGATGTCAAACAGTTATACGAAAAAATGAGCTAATTTCAGATCAATACTTAAATATATAATACAGTATTGGAAAAATTTCCAAATATTTTTTTCCGGAGGGTGATATTGTAGATAAAAAAAGCCACAGAATTTCTGTGGCTTTTTTTAATGAGCGGGTGATGAGAATCGAACTCACGTAGTCAGCTTGGAAGGCTGAAGTTCTACCATTGAACTACACCCGCGTTAGCGATGGATACAATAAACATTTTACTTATTTTTTCGTCAAGCAAATTTGATAAAAATTTTAAAAAGTTTTTTAAAATTTAATGAGACATATTATGTTTTTTTCGTTTTATCCTTGACACTTTGGTGTAAAATGGTAAAAAGTGGGGATATGTGGTGAAAATTGCATGATTCCGTACTTCCTGGGGTGATCATATGTTTATGGGGGAGTTTTCTCCATCTCTTGATGAAAAAGGCCGTCTGGCAATTCCAGCCAGATTGCGTAAAGCCTTTGGAGAAGAGTCTCCCGTTGAGAAACTCATAGTTACGCACGGTTTTGATAAATGCATAATGGCTTTCAGGGAGAGTGACTGGGTTGACTTTGTTGAGAACAAGCTCGTGCCTCTTTCCCAGTCTGACCCTAAACACAGAATGAGCATCAGGTTTCTCATTGGAGGGGCAGGAGAGTGTGAGCTGGATAAGCAGGGCAGGGTTCTCCTGCCGGGTAATCTCCTGAATTATGCCGGAATAACTGATGAGGTCACTGTTCTCGGCCTTTATAACAAGATAGAAATATGGTCCAAGGCGACTTATGAAAGTTATAAGCCAAACGGTGAGGAGCTTAATATATTTGCAGGTGACCTTGGTTTCTAGGAGAGGGATGAGTACTTATGAGACATAATACCAGTATAGATTCCTTTTATAACAGAGAATATATTCATAAGCCCATAATGTGGCGCGAAATAATTGAATATATGGAACGATCCGTTTTTAAAGGGGACGGAGTAGTTGTTGACTGCACCCTTGGAGAAGGAGGCCATTCTGAAATATTTCTCAACTACTTTAAGAATATACGTGTTATAGGTTTTGAACGTGATCCGCAGATCCTGGAAAGAGCCGAAGCAAGACTTTCTGTTTTCGGTGACAGGTTTAAGTCTATTAATGATAACTTCTCCTCCATGGGTGATCGTCTTTCGGGGGAAACTGTTAATTATATTTTATACGATTTTGGAATTTCATCCTTTCACTTTGATGCAAGCGGCAGGGGGTTTTCCTTTGCCGGAAATGAAAAACTTGACATGAGTCTTGATGGTACCGGGTTGACTGCATGGGATGTGGTAAATAAGTACAGTGAGGGTGAGCTGAGGAGAATATTCCGCGAGTATGGCGAGGAGAAATGGTTCCCTAAAATTGCAAAGGTCATTGTGGAGAAGAGAACTGAATCTCCCATAGAAACAACTGAAGAACTTGCAGAGATTGTCCTCAGGGCGATCCCCAAAAAATTTCATGTAAAAAATATTCACCCTGCCACAAGGATTTTTCAGGCCCTCCGCATAGAGGTAAACGGTGAACTTGAGGCAATTAAGGATGGGCTTCTGAGCGGGTTCAATGTGCTTGGAGAGAACGGGATCATGATGGCAATGTCATTTCATTCCCTCGAAGACAGGATCGCAAAGAGGTTCTTTAAAAGAATGAGTGACGGGTGCCTTTGCGGCAACGACGGCAAACACTGTTTCTGTTCAGGTAAGCCATACGGTGAAATCCTTACAAGGAAACCGCTAATGGCTCTGGAGGATGAGGTTGCCTGGAACAGCAGATCAAGGAGTGCCAAGCTGAGGGTGCTGCGCAAAACAAGAGATCTGGACGGTGAATACAGGTGAAATATTTCTTTGTTACATTTTTAATCAGCACCTTTGTCATAATCTATGTGTGGCAGAATATAGAGGTCATGAAAATAAAGATGACCTATAACAGGCTCCTTGAAAGCGAGAAGGTTCTTGCGGATGAGCAGCAGAAGCTCAGGTATGAATTTGAAAAAAGAAGAAATTTTGAGAATATAAAAAAGGTTGCCGGCTCCAGGGGGTTTAAGCAGATAGAACCTGAAGATGTATACTTTTTTAAAGAATCCAGTGATGATAAGGGGAAGTCGGATAAGAAATGAAGATAGCTGAACTTGTGGAAAAATCCCTGGGCTTTGTGATCTGCCCGGATGAAGACGGTCTTTCGGTTGAAATTTCAGGTGTTGAATATGATTCAAGAAAGGCTGCTCCCGGGAGTCTTTTTGTGGCAGTCATGGGTTATGAAAGTGACGGGCACAGTTTTGTGAGACAGGCCATCGAAAAAGGCGCAGCTGCCGTTATGGTTTCAGATGACAGGTATGGTGAATTTCGGGATGTTGAAAACAAGGGAGTTATTATCCTGACATCATCTGACACAAGAAGAGCTTTGTCAATGGCTTCTTCAGTCTTCTTCAGGAACCCATCCTCGAAAATGCATATTACGGGCGTTACCGGAACAAATGGAAAAACTTCATTCACATACCTTCTTGAATCGGTCTTTCAAAGTCAGGGAATAAGATGCGGAGTCATGGGAACAGTAAACTACAGGTGGCCGGGTAATGAGGTTGAAGCTCCCAATACCACTCCCGAGTCAAGGGACATTCAGGAGATGCTTAAGAAAATGTACGACTCCGGAGTAACTCATGTTGTCATGGAGGTTTCATCTCACGCCCTTGAGCTTTCAAGAGTCATTGATGTGAATTTCAATACTGCTGTATTTACAAATCTCACCGGTGAACACCTGGACTTTCATGGAGACATGGAAACATATTTTTCTGCTAAAAACAAACTCTTTCAGTTTCTTGCGGGCGGAGATAAGCCCGGAAGGACCGCAGTACTGAATGTGGATGATGATTATTCCGTGAGAATAGGTAAGGAGCTCAGGGATTCCGGTGTTTCTATCCTGAATTACGGCGTATCCATGGGGGCAGATATCCTTGCTGAAAACAGTTCTGTGAAGAATCTTATAACCGGTCTTGCATATAAACTTGAGTTCATGGGAAATACTTTTGATGTGAGTCTTGGTGTGGCAGGAAGGTTTCAGCTGTACAATTCACTTGCCGCATTCGGCGCAGCCGTTGCAGCCGGCATGGAACCGGATGCAGCGGTTTCAGGCATTGAGAAACTTGTCAATGTTCCCGGAAGGCTTGAGGTAATCGATTCAAGTCACGGATTTTTTGCAGTTGTTGATTATGCACATACATCAGATGCTCTGCTTAAGCTTCTTCAGTCAGTGAAGGAGATGGAACATTCAAGAATTATAACCGTTTTCGGATGCGGCGGAGACAGAGACAGAAAGAAGAGGCCGGAAATGGGACGCATTGCTGTTGAGTACTCAGACTTTGCAATTGTAACATCCGACAACCCCAGAACAGAAAACCCCGATGCAATAATTGAGGATGTCCTGAAGGGCATTGAACGTGAGAATTATGCGGTTGAGCCGGACAGGGAAAGGGCAATTGAAAGGGCAGTGTCAATGGCAGAAGCAAACGACATAATAGTAATTGCGGGCAAGGGACATGAAAATTACCAGATCATGGGCAGGGAGAAAATTCATTTTGATGACCGCGAAACAGCTTCAAGATTTATAAATGAGAGGCCTTCATTATGATTGAAAGTTTCAGAATGACAGCCGGAGAAATAGCAAAACTCATAAACGGCAGTGTTCCTGAAGGGAAAAGAGATGTTGTAATAAACAGTGTTACAACCGATTCAAGGGAAACAGGGAACTCCTCGCTTTTTATCCCTCTTGTTGGAGATAAATTCAACGGACATAAATTTATAAAAGAACTGATTGATGATAAAAGAATATCCGCCTCGCTTTCAATGGAGGGTGTTCCCGAAGGTGCAGCAGATTCTGAAGTTCCTGTAATAGAATGCCGGGACACACTCGAAGCCCTGGGGAGCATCGGCGCATATTGCAGGAGCAGATTCACCGGCAGAGTTTACGGTGTAACAGGAACAAACGGCAAAACCACAACCAAGGAACTTGTCCACGCTGTACTTTCCGTAAAGTACAGAACCCACAAGAGTGAAAAGAATTATAACAATGAAATAGGTGTCCCTTTCGCGCTCATGGGCCTGCAGGAAAATCACGATGCAGCGGTATTTGAAATGGGAATGAATCATGCAGGAGAAATAGGGCGCCTTACATCCATGGTAAGGCCGGATATCGCAATCATTACAAATGCCGGCGCAGGCCATCTGGAGTTCCTCGGTTCAGTTGAAAATGTTGCAATGGCGAAGTCTGAAATTCTTCAGGGCATGAAAAGGGGAAGCCTGCTCATTGTAAATCGCGACACTGAATGTTTTGATATTATCAGAGATGAGGCTGTGAGCAGGGGCATTGAGATTCTTTCTGTGGGAATGGACAAGCCTGCTTCGGTATATCCAGAGTCATATGAACTGACTGAGGAGTCCGTTTCCGTAAGGTATCATGGCATTGATTTTTCTGTACCCTTTTACGGGAAGCATAATATTTATAATCTGCTCATTGCCATTGCCGTTGCCGAGACTGAAGGCATGAATCTGGAAGCAGCGGCAGAGGCTTTGAAGAATTTCGCGGGAGTTTCCGGCAGAAGCGAAATAACCGGAAACACATTCAGGGTAATAAACGATACATATAATTCAAATCCCCTTTCATCAGAGATGGCCCTTGTTTCTGTTGCTGAAATTTTTTCAAATAGGACAAAGATTGCCGTTCTCTCTGACATGAAGGAGCTTGGGGAACAGGCTCCCCGTTACCATTATGAAATCGGAAAAATGGCTGCGGTTCTCGGTTTTGATATGATCTGTCTCTACGGTGAAATGTCTGAATCGTACAGATCCGGTGCACTGGAAGGCGGTATTCCCGAAGAGAATGTTAAGGTTTTTCCGGATAAAAATAAACTGTCGGAGTTCCTGATTAATTTTTTGAAAGGTCATGAGATTGTGCTTGTTAAAGGGTCGCGGTCTATGAAGATGGAGGATGTTGTAAAAAGTATTACCGGGGGTAATTTTTAATGTTTTATCATTTTCTATATCCGCTGCAGCAGCATCTGTCCTATTTCAGGCTGTTTCAGTACATAACATTCAGGTCTGCGGCTGCCGCTTTGACTGCTTTAATTTTTGTACTTATTTTTGGAAATCTTATCATAAAGTGGCTGAGAAGACTTAAACTCGGTGAAGAGATACGTAAACTCGGGCCTGAAAGCCATAAGTCAAAGGCCGGGACTCCCACTATGGGAGGGATAATAATCCTCGGCGCGGTTTTTGTTTCAATAGTGCTCTGGGGAAATTTCAGCAATCACTATGTGGTCATGATAGTAATCGCCACTCTTCTCCTTGGAATTCTTGGATTTATTGATGATTATATAAAAACAGTTTTAAAAAGAAAGGATGGAATAAACCCGAGGGGGAAACTTTTCTTTCAGGTGGCAATTGCACTTGGAGTGAGCCTGGGAATATATTTTTTTCCATCCAACTCAAAAGAAGTTTCTACACTGTATATTCCTTTTTTTAATGCCGCCATATGGGATATGGGGAAACTCTGGGTTGTTTTTTCAATGATTGTCATCATCGGAAGTTCAAATGCAGTGAATCTAACAGACGGCCTCGACGGCCTCGCAGCCGGAACAGTGGGTATCGTGGCGGCAACTCTTGCTGTTATGACATATTTAACAGGGAACATAAAGATTTCTGAATACCTGCTCATTCCATATGTTGCCCATGGTGCTGAGCTTACTGTGTTTCTGGCAGCGCTCGTGGGAGCTCTTATCGGTTTCATGTGGTTTAACAGCAACCCCGCATCTGTGTTCATGGGTGACACCGGTTCCCTGGCCCTTGGCGGAATTGTCGGAATAGTTGCGGTCATGATAAAGAAAGAGGTTTTTCTTTTTATTGTGGGCGGGATTTTTGTAGTAGAGGCTCTTTCTGTAATTTTACAGGTGGGATTTTTTAAATGGAAGGGTAAGCGTATATTCAAGATGGCTCCCATCCATCACCATTTTGAACTTTCCGGATGGCCCGAACAGAAGGTCGTTGTGAGGATGTGGATTGCAGGGATAATACTTGCAATCATCGGACTCGGTTCACTGAAAATACTCTAGGTTAACATAGAAGCGATTATGATGAAAGACTATAAATATATACTGGTTGTGGGGCTGGGCTACAGGTCCGGGCTTACTGTTGCGAATTTTCTGGCACGGAAGAACTACAGGGTAGCGGTATCTGACATGAAGAGCGGGAATGAAATCTCCTCCATAGCCGAAAAGCTCGATGCATCAGTTGAAAAGTTTCTCGGCAATCAGGACCCGTCAATTCTTGACCGCGGGTTTGATCTTATTGTATTAAGTCCCGGTGTGCCTCAGAGAATTCCTTTGATAAGAACAGCCATTGAAAGTGGCATTGAGGTAATCTCAGAAGTGGAGCTTGCCTATAGATTCATGAAGGGCATAATTGTATCCATAACCGGTACTGACGGAAAATCTACAACCACGGCCCTTACGGGTGAAATATTCAGAAGGCTGGGATTCAGAACCTTTGTGGGAGGGAATATCGGCGTTCCGCTAACGTCACTTGCTGAAGACACAGATGACGAAAGTATCTCTGTTGTTGAACTTTCGTCTTTCCAGCTCGAGACCCTGGATTCCTATAGATCCGATGTTTCGGCAATACTTAATGTTGCTCCCGATCATCTGGATAGATACGATTCCATGGAAGACTACTTTGATGCGAAGAAGAACATATACAGAAACGGCAATGAAGGGGATGTCTTTGTCTATAACCTGGATAATGAAATGCTCCGGAACTCAGCAGCGGAGTTCCCTGCGGGGAGTCTCTGCTTCTCAAAGTCAGATAGGGGTGCTGACGCATTTTACAGTGAAGGCTCCATTTTTCTGAAGGAGAGGGGTGCAGGAGATGCAGTTATCGACTGCTCAAAACTCATAATCATGGGAATGCACAATGTTGAGAATGTTATGGCTGCACTCTTAATGGTTGTGTCGATACTGAAGAAAAAGGGCATTGCTCCGGATTATGAAAAAATTGCAGAAGCCTGTTACTCATTCCCTGGACTTGAACACAGGATGGAGTTTCTCGGAACATACATGGGAAGGTCTTTCTATAATGATTCAAAGGCTACAACAGTTGGAGCCCTTGAGGTGGCCCTTAAGAGCATTCCTGAAAAGGGTGTTCTTATCATGGGCGGGAGAACAAAGGGTGATGATTACAGCAGGCTAAAACCACTTGTTAAAGATAAAATACGGACACTTGTCCTCATCGGTGAATCCACTGAGGAATTCTCCGGAATATTCAGTGAGTCCAGCCAGGTTACTGCAGGAGATCTGGATGATGCCATAGTCAGGGCTTTCAGTGAGTCCGGTGAAGGAGATATAATTCTCCTTTCTCCTGCATGCGCTTCCTTTGACATGTTTAAAAGTTACGAGGAACGCGGTGAACGATTCAGGCAGGCATTTGAAAAACTTAAAAACGGGGATCTTAATTGAGGCTCAACAACATCATTGATACAAGAAGGAGGGGGGAACCTGACCTGGTTCTCTTCGTCACTGTCTTTGTTCTTGCCGGGATCGGACTTGCCATGAACTACAGTGCAAGCGCAGTCTACGCATACAAGACTTTCGGTGACTCCTTTTTCTTTCTCAAGAGACAGGTGCTGTGGTTTGTAGTGGGCCTGGGATGCCTTATGCTATTTCAGGGGATCGACTACAGGGAGTATGCAAGATATACAAAACTCATGCTTCTTGCATCACTTCTCATGCTGGTTTTTGTACTGGTACCTGGCCTTGGGCACAGTGTCAAGGGTGCATCCAGGTGGGTGGGCTTTGGAATGTTTAGTATTCAGCCGTCGGAGTTCGTAAAAATATTTACTGTTATATATCTTGTAAAGGTCTTCTCTGCAGAGGCCAAGGAAAATTATGTCTTTCAGCTTCTTATTCCCATGATTGTACTGGCAGTGATATTTGTTCTAATAATGCTTCAGCCAGACTTCAGTACTGCCATTAACCTGCTATTTGTTGCTGTCTTTATTTTTTTTGTATCCGGATTTCCGCTTCTTTATATTCTGTCACTCTTTGTAATAAGCATTCCCATGTTCTATCTTCTCATATATCAGGTTTCATACAGAAAAGAAAGACTTCTCGCCTACCTTGATCCATGGGAGGACCGTTTCGGAATCGGCTATCATATTATACAGTCTTTCACCGCATTTAAACTCGGAGGACTTCTCGGAGTGGGGCTTGGTTTTGGAACACAGAAACTTGCACGGCTGCCGGAGCCTCATACCGATTTTGTTTTTGCTGTCATTGCCGAAGAGTCCGGTCTGGCAGGTACGGTTTTTATTGCACTTATCTTTTGTTTTCTGTTCTGGCGCGGTGTAATCGTAGCACTCAGCGCGCCGGATGATTTTGGAAGGCTCCTTGCCCTGGGTCTTACACTGCTTATAGTAATTCAGGCATTTGTAAACATGGGTGTGGTAACAGGAATTCTTCCTACCACGGGGATTCCCCTTCCATTTATAAGTTACGGGGGATCATCACTGCTCTCGAGCATGATCGCAGCAGGCATACTGCTTAATATATCCCGCTACAGAGATGTGGCTGTCAGGGAAGTTCAGGTTGAAGAGGTTTGGAATAATGAGTAAAACAGTTCTAATAATAGGCGGAGGCACAGGAGGTCATATAAGTCCGGGTGTTGCAATATATGAAAAGGCCATGGAAATGAATAATCTTAACCCTGTCTTTCTAACAGGCAGGAGAGATCTCAGGTTCTCATCATTGAAGGATATCGAGAGTACAAGGCTCTTTGTCTACAATCCTCCCACCATGACAAAGAATCCGTTTAAGCTGCCTTTCTTTGTTTTGAATTTTTTCAGGGCTGTACATGCGGCAAGGAGAATAATAAGAAGGAACAGTGTTGCAGCAGTGGTAGGCATGGGCGGGTATGTATCTGCTCCTGCGCTCATGGCTGCAAAGATGAAAAAGATTCCTATTTTTCTGTGTGAGCAGAATACTGTTCCCGGAAAGGTTACTGTGAGGTTTGAAAAGTTCAGCGAAAAAATATACGGAACGTTCCCCGAGACCAGAAACTATCTGAAGCCTGAATCGGTCTATGAATGCGTAGGCAATCCGATAAGGCACAGTGTTTCCGCAAAAACCGGAAAAACTGAATCGAAAAAGGCATTTCATATGGAGCATTGTGACAGGGTCATCCTGGTCATAGGCGGAAGTCAGGGAGCCCTGAAACTCAATGAACTCATGTTTGACCTGAAGAAGAACTATCCTGAGGAGTTCAAGGGAATTGGTGTTATCTGGAGTACAGGTGAGAGCACGTATGACAGGTTTAAAGAGAAATGCCAGAATGAACTTGAAGCAGGATCCATATATCTGTCTCCATTTCTTCAGAATGTGGGCAAGGCCTACAGTGCCTGTGACCTTGCAATTTCAAGGTCAGGAGCGGGTGTAATGATGGAACTTGCTTCAGGGGGAATTCCGTCAGTGCTTATTCCATACCCTTTCGCAGCACTTGATCATCAGAGCAAAAATGCTGATTCATTTGTCAATGCAGGCGCGGCAGTCAAGATTAGTGATGCCGATGCAACTGCTGCAAAGGCGGGTCCGGTTATTTTTGATCTCCTTAGAAACGCAAAAAAGCTGAAGGAAATGTCGGCCAGAGCCAGAAGTGTGGCAAGGACCGATGCCGCAGATGTAATAGTAAACCAGATTGATCAGTTTTTCAAGAAGTGAGGAAAATAAATTGTTTAGAAAATCCAAACGTATGCATTTTATAGGAATCGGCGGCATAGGAATGAGCGGCATAGCCGAGATACTGATAAATATGGGATATGAGGTTTCAGGCTCAGACCTTAAGGAGTCGGAGCAGACAAAGAGGCTGGAATCACTTGGTGCGAAGGTTTTCATCGGCCATAATCCCTCAAATATAAAAGACTATAATGTTGTTGTCACGTCCAGTGCAATTGACCTGACAAACAGTGAAATCATCGAAGCAAGGAAGAGGAAAATCCCCATCATTCACAGATCGGAAATGCTGGCGGAGCTGGTGCGTCTTAAACACGGAATTGGTGTCGCCGGAACTCACGGCAAGACCACTACATCCTCAATGCTTGCCTCTGTCTTAAGTGACGGAGGCATGAATCCCACCTCTGTAATCGGCGGCAAGGTTCTGAATTTTGAATCCAATGCAAAGGTCGGTGAAGGGGAGTATATCGTATTCGAAGCTGATGAGTCCGACGGAACATTTCTCAATCTCCTGCCATCCATTGCCATTGTGACAAATATTGATGCCGATCACATGGATCACTACAAGTATTTTGAAGGGCTTAAAAACGCATTTCTTACATATGTGAACAACATTCCTTTTTACGGTTATTCAGTCCTGTGCATTGATGACAATGTGGTGCGGGAGCTCATACCTAAAATAGAAAGGCCATTTTATACATACGGTTTTTCAGAGGATGCCGATTTCAGGGCAACTGATGTAAGAATGGAGAATGGCAAGACCTGTTTTAAATGCCATTACGGAAAAAGTGAAATCGGAGAATTCAGAATAAACCAGCTCGGCAGGCATAATGTGAGCAATTGCCTTTCGGTTATTGCTGTTGCACTTGAACTTGGTCTCGAATATGAGACTATCAGAACGGGACTAGAAAACTTCAGAGGTGTGGGCAGACGGCTGGAGAGGAAAGGTGAGAAGAACGGCGTTCTGGTTATTGACGACTACGGCCACCATCCTACGGAGATAAAGGCCACACTCGCAGCTCTTAAAAATCTGGGACGAAGGATCGTTGTAATATTTCAGCCACACAGGTATTCGAGAACACAGATGCTCTGGGACGAGTTCGGCCAGTCCTTTTCAAATGCCGATGAAGTCTTTATAGCTGATATATATCCTGCCGGAGAGGATCCCATTGACGGGGTCAGTGCGCAGCTCATATGCGACTCAATTGAAAAACATGAATCAAGGAAAAGCATGTTCGTTTCGAAATTTGAAGATATTCCTTCCGAAGTTCTGAAGATAGTGAAAGAAGGGGACATCGTTGTAACCCTTGGGGCGGGAGATATATACAAGGCCGGGCCCATGATTCTGGAAGAGATGGATAAGTAACAGCATGAGATATATTTTACTGCTTCTGATGATCCTTTTTTCTCTTCCGGTTATTGCAGGAGATCAGGTTTCTGTGAAGAGCATTCACCTTAAGGGGCTTAAAAACATCAATAAGTTTGATGTACTGAGAAATGTTAAAACATCAATATCGGGCGGGATGATAAACATTGACCTTGATTCACTTAAATCTGCCCTTGACGGTGAGGTAATGATAGACAACTACATTCTCAAAAAGGAGAACAATGTACTTGTCGTGGATATTATTGAAAGGTATCCGCTTTATGTGGTTGTTTTTTCAGGTAAAGGGGAGTCTGTACCCTGCCTTGTTGACAGCAGGATGAGAATTATCAAAAGTGGTTTTTTTTTCATGACCGATATGCCGATAATTGAAGTGAAGTCGGAAAAAACTGAAAATGAAAAGGATTTTTCCGGTATTGCTGGTGTGGCAGAGGTTCTTGAGAAGATAAACAGAACCAATAAAAAGCTTCTTTCTGAGCTAAGATGTTTGACAGTACAGGAAGATAGAAAAATATTAGTTTCCCTTCGCGGGAGAAGGACCAGGCTCCTTATAGACAGGAGCGAAAAGGGGTTTCTTAAACTTGACGGGGCGCTTAAGGTCCTGGACGGCAGAGAGATATATCCGGAATTTCTTGATTTAACAAAAGAAATTGTCCTTATCAGATGACAGAATGAGGTTATGATATGGAAGATATAATAGTAGGACTAGATATTGGAACAACCAAGACATGTGCGGTCATCGGGTTTCTGAATGAGAACAATCAGGTTGAAATCGCCGGAGTTGGTGTGGCGCCATCGAAGGGCCTCAAGGGCGGTATCATCGTCAATATAGATAATACCTCGGCATCAATTATCAAGGCCATAGAGGATGCCGAGCTCATGGCAGGTTATGATGTTAATTCGGTATTTGTGGGAGTCTCGGGACAGCATATAAAAGGTGAAAATTCACGTGGAGTTGTTGCAATTGCAAACAGAAACCGTACAGTTTCCCCACTTGAAGTGAAGAGGGTAATAGAAGCAGCCCAGGCCATAGTTATACCAGTAGACAGGGAAATAATGCATGTCCTTTCAAAGGAATTCACTGTCGATGACCAGACAGGCATAAAGGACCCCGTTGGCATGAGCGGAGTGAGGCTTGAGGCTGAAGTGCATATTATAACAGCAGCCACTACAAGCATACAGAACATGATCAAATCTGTAGCAAAATCCGGATTTCAGCACAGGGATATAGTTTTTAATCCCCTTGCTTCTGCTGATGCAGTAATAAGCAGGGACGAGAGGGACCTTGGTGTTGCCTTAATCGATTTCGGGGGAGGCACAACAGATATCATTGTGTTTCTCGAGGGCGGTGTTACATATTCGGCTGTTTTGCCGGTTGGAAGTAATCACATCACCAATGATATTTCAATCGGGCTCAGGACCTCTCTTGAGTCTGCTGAAATGATAAAGAAAAAATACGGATGTGCTGACCTGAGCCTTGTTGATGCATCAGAAATGGTCGATGTTCCCTCTGTTGGGGGGAGAGCTCCGCGGAGGCTCTTCCGCCAGGAACTTACACAGATAATTCAGCCCAGGGTCACTGAAATTATGGAGATGGTTGACCAGGAACTGATTAAAAGCGGCAAAAAGGATATGCTTGCCGCAGGAATAGTCCTTACGGGCGGCGGAAGCATGATTGAAGGATGCATAGAGGCTGCCGAAAGGGTTTTTAACATGCCAGTGAGAATCGGTGTTCCCGAAGATGTGGTTGGCCTGCGGGATGTAATTGATACTCCGCAGTATTCAAACGGTGTGGGGCTTCTGAAGTATGGAATCAGGATGAACCAGTTCAGGGGGCAGGGGAAATATGCCGGTTCAAAAGATGGTATTTTCTCAAAAATTAAGAAAATGTTCGAAGATTACCTTTAGTATGAAGTTCTGTATGGCAGTGCGCATTAATGCGCATTAATATAAGTAGAAAGTTACAATTTTTTTCGATTTTTGGCCCCGTGAGGGTAAAACTGATTTGACAAATTGAATTAATTTTTTTAGATATTAATTATAAAAAATATAGTTTAATTAATTTAATTTG
>QKCL01000044.1 GCA_003246895.1 Spirochaetota bacterium
AGTATTTGAAAATATAAAAATATTGTTTGTTTTAATGTAAAAAAATAAATTTTATATACATTCAAAAAAGAATGACTAGCAATTTGACACTGTTTTCAAACACAGGCGGGCAGAGAATACACTTTCAGAATACTTTGGTAATACTATCATTGAGCAGAATACCGTAATGTTGCAATTATAAATGACAGATGTATCAATTAATCAACAGCCGAATGCTTCAGTTTTCCTGCAGGTTTTTGCAGGAGAATGATTCCCGAAATTTATGCGGATATTCCGATCAAGACAACTCATCCCCCTGACATTAGAACTGGCACACGTTCTCCAGAGAACAACACCTGCTCAATTTAACAAAATAAGGGTTTTCCTTAGTACAAAAATGTTGATATTTACTCCAAAAAAAATATCATAGTTTTATAAAAAATACAAAAGGGTTTGTTATGAAAAAAATACTATTTTATTCTCTATGTTATCCATGTTTTTAACCGGATATACAACACTCCGTCAGACAGGGACAGTACAAAAATAATTAACTGACCTGAAATTCCCGGAAAAAAAATACAAATTCAAGCACCTATAAACAAAGAAGTTTTCCGGGCAAATTCCAGAATAACAAGTTTTTACACAGTGACGGGGAGCAAATTTTCCCGCTACAAACAAACAAATACAATGAATATGATACTCCCTATAATCCAATAAGGAGCAACACTATGAATACGTTTCTTTTACGCTCAACAGTTAAATCATTTTGTTTTTCTATAATTTTTTCTTTCTTTTTTGCCTGCGGTGGCGGAGGCGGCGGAGGAAGCAGCAGTGCAACCACCCCTGTACCTGATACAACTCCACCGGTTATTGCATCAACAAATCCGATTTCCGGCGCCACAGGAATTGCAAATAATTCTTCAATATCGGTTACATTTAATGAAGGCATGAATGAGACGACATTTGACAATACCTCATTTACTGTAAACGACGGGTCATCAAACCTTGCCGGTACCATTGCGCTTAGTACAGACAAAAAAACTGCAGTTTTCACTCTTTCTTCAAATATGGCATACGATGTAACACATACAGTTACCGTGAAAAGCACAGTCAAGGATATTGCAGGAAATGAACTCGGTTCTGATTCAGTATTCACCTTTACGACAGGCGCAGCACCAGACACAACTCCGCCCACAGTTTCAGTCAACCCGGCAAATGGTTCAGCAGGGTTCAGCGTCTCAGGCAACATTGTCCTTAGCTTTAGCGAGGCGATGAATCCCCTGACAATGACGGACACAAATATCAAGCTCTTTAAAAACGGCACAACCGAAATAAACGCTAATGTTTCATATGACTCAGGCACTCATACTGCAACAATTAATCCTGCAGTTGATCTTGATTATTCCACATCATACTCAGTAAAGGTCTATACCGGAGCAACAGATGCATCCGGAAATGCCATAGCATCGGTATTTACTTCCACGTTTACATCTGCTGCTGACACAACCCCTCCGGGAGTATCGTCCCATGTGCCACTTTCAGATGCAACCGGCGTTGCAAAGGGTACGAACATTACCATAACTTTCAGTGAAAGGCTCAATGCTTCAACAGTGACAGCTTCAAATATAACTGTAATTAAACAATCTGATTCGTCTTCAGTTGCCGGGTCAGTCTCATATGACGACGCCACAAAAACCGTGACATTCAATCCGTCATCAGATCTTGAAGCAGGGCCGACCGTGTATACGGTTACAGCGAAGACCGGCATTCAGGATATCGCAGGCAACAGCCTGTCTTCCAATGTATCCTGGAACTTCACCACTTCCGACGGAACGGGGCCATCTGTAAGCAGTCATACTCCGTTAAATGGGTCGACAGGGGAATCGGTTGTCAACAGCATCACAATAACATTCAGTGAAGCTATAAATACTTCTACACTCACCACTTCAAATATCACGATCGAAGATTCAGACGGCAATTCTGTTCCAGGTTCGTTCAGCTATGACAGCGCAACCATGAAAGCTACTTTCATACCGACCTATAACATGAACTATCAGACAGTGTATACTGTAACCGTTGATACAGGGGTTGAGGATATATACGGAAACAGCGCTTCAGGGAGCACGAGCTGGTCTTTTACAACAAAAGAAAGAAAGTGGACTGTAATATATTACAGTGATGCAGACTGCGATCTTGAATCTGCGCTAATGATGGACGTTGCTGAAATGAAGAGCGGATATGTGGATGACCAGGGGCTTGACCTTATACTGCTGATCGACAGACATCCAGGTTCTTCAGGAGCTGGCGGTTACAGCTCTGACAGTTCAACGCTTGGAGAAGACTTCGATGATACCAGAATTTACAGGATAACACACGGAAAGGCCGAGCGGATATCAGGAGGCACACAGTTCCCGGAAATAACAAAGACATCGGACTACGAGGCAAACATGGGTGATGCATCCACTCTGAAAAAATTTATACAGTTCTGCAAGGCAAATTACAGCGCAGGCAAATATGCCCTGATACTTTCCAATCACGGCGGAGGAGCCAAATCTAGAAAGACTGTTCAGAGCAGTCTGTCATCTATAAAAAACAAAGACTTTGTTGCAACACAGAACAAGGATATATGTTTTGATGAGACCAGCGGGAATGATTTCCTCTACACTTCCGAAATAAGCGGAACCCTGACATCATCTGAGTCCGTAGACCTTCTGGGGATGGATGCGTGTTTAATGTCCTCGGTGGAATTTGCCTATCAGTTCAGGAATGATGCATCAAATACCGGATTCAAGGCATCAATAATGGTCGCATCTGCACCAACAGTATGGGGATACGGATGGGCCTATACAAGCATCTTCCAGAGACTTAAAAGCGGTGGCGGAGACAACGGAACCCTTGATTCTGTTGTAGGAGAATTTTCTGCCAATGAAATGTACTACGATCCTTCTACAATGACGGCAATAGAATTTGGAGGGGTAATTGTTGAGGAGCAGTCTGATTCAACCAGCCTGAATTCAAGCCAGTCCCTAACCTGTATCGATCTTTCAAAAATTGCTGCCGTAAAAAATGCAGTGGATGCGCTGGCAGTAAATCTTGCCCTTGAGAACGAAAAGACAGATCTTGAAGCCCTCAGAGGGAGCGGTTCATCTGTTTCTGTGCTTCATTATTTTGATGAATCAGATCAGAACGAGTGGATATTTTACCCTTACTTTGACATATATGATCTTGCTGACAAAATATATTGGAGTTCAAATTTCAGTTCAACCATAAAAGGGAATGCATCTACACTTAAAACAGCAGTGGATGCCATGGTTATCTATTCATTCGGAAACTCAGATTACGGAATTGATTTTTCTTACAATAAGAGCGGTGTTCACATATTTTTCCCCGACGGGGACAGACAGATTACCGTTATTGATGTTACTGGTGATGGAGTAAATGATCCCGTTAATCTCTGGTACTGGCAGGACTGGTACAATTCCCTCGACATAAGCGGAGAATATACAGGTGCTCCCCTTGGGCAGCTTGACTGGTGTATTGACGGGATAAATCCGGCAGTAGATACAGTTGGCAACTGGTTTGAGCTGCTTGACAGCTGGTATGATACTCAACTGCCCAATGATGCAAGCGGCGGATGGAACTATTATCAGTGGTAAAACACACAGAGCCGCCTTTACGGCGGCTCTGTCATTTATTTGAAAAGGAATAAACTTGAAAATGAGCATATTAAAGCACCTCATTCTGATGATTATGTTTTGCAGTGCCGGATGCGAATCTTCAAACCAAAGAACAAGCAACTGCAGCAATACATTAAACGTAAATCATTCCGTTATTTATTCAAGGAAGGGCACACGTTCGGAAAGCCGAACCGGAAATCTGAAAATAAACGGCATTGAAATTCCCCGGAACTTCACCATGGTAATTGCCAAAGGGAAGGTGTATCACTTTAAACCCAAAACAACCCTCTGGGGAAATAACGGCTACTGGCCCTCTGCAGAGATTGATGTTAAATCAAGGACAAACAGTTCTGGTATTTTTTTATCTGAAAAAGATCTTAAAAGAGGCTGGAGCGAGGGGTCTATTGTATATACAGATACCCCCTGTGGCTGGATATATGTTGAGTGGGAACATGGGAAAGCCATGGTTTCAATCCATAAAATAAATAAACTGATTAAAACAAGAAATATTAAATCTCTCATTGAGAAAGACAGTCTTCTCCAGAAAAGGATAAAGAATTAACCATTTGTCATTTCCTTCTTTATAAAACAGTTTCCGTTTGATTAGTCGGGCATATAAGGATTTGTCCTTAACCTTACAACCGTTTAAAACTTCCGGGGAGACAGAAAAAGTCTCACCAAGATTATAAACCTATCCTATGCATACCACCCCTGTCCACGATTATAGGAAAGATGGGAATTTTGTTAATGTTCGATTAAAATAAATACAAAAACCGGAAGTTCATCACTCATCTGTTTTCTTGTAAAACTCTTACATTCCGTCTACGACAGTCTACAGACATAATCGGACATCAGGAATCTGCATAGATTCATAGACTATAGTTCCTGTGCAGATTCTTGTACGAAAGTGCCTCCAGCAGATGTTTTCTGCATATATTCTCTGCACCTTCTAAATCAGCAATGGTTCTCGCCACCTTAAGCACCTTAAAGTAGGATCTGGCAGAAAAAGACATTCCCGCCACTGCTTTCCTGAAAAATTTTTCATCTTCAGAATTGAGTCTGCAATGCCTTTTAAGAAGAGCCTGCGACATTCTGGAATTATACCTCATACCGGTACCGCTAAACCGTTTCAGCTGTATTTCCCGTGCATTATGCACTCTTTTCAGAATTTCTTCCGATGATTCAGACAATAAATCACAGGCCAGATCCTCATAAGACACCCTGTTAACCAGAACCTCCATATCTATCCGGTCAGACACGGGGCCAGTTATCTTATTAAAATAATTGAGTCTTTTAAGAGATGAACACTTGCACTCGATATCATCGTCGAAGAGATGGCCGCACTGGCATGGATTGCTTGCCGCAATGAGCATAAAATCCGATGGAAAAATTACGGTTCCCGAAGCCCTGGCCACTGTCACCTCATTGTCTTCAAGGGGCTGCCTCAGGGCCTGTATGACATTGTTCTTAAATTCAACAAATTCATCGAGAAAAAGCACTCCGTTATGAGCAAGAGAGATCTCTCCTGCACTTAAATTCGCCCCTCCTCCGACCAGCGCCACCTCCGATGAGGTATGATGTGGCGACCTGAACGGCGGCCTCCTCACCATGCCCTGCCCCTCCCTCAATATGCCCGCAACAGAATGAACCATTGTAGTTTCTACTGAACTTTCCCAGTCAAGGTCGGGTAGAATGCCTGTTACCCGCTTTGCAAGCATGGTCTTACCTGAACCGGGAGATCCGTAAAGAAGTATATTGTGATGCCCTGCAGCTGCAATTTCAAGAGCCCTCTTTGCATTTTCCTGGCCCCTGACATCTGAAAAATCGGGTACCGCAGTTATAGATTCAGACTTTACGCTTCCGTCATATTCAAAAGGAGGGTATTCATTGCGGAATACACTCTCCATTTCAGAAAAAAATTCAACGGCAAATACAGTCATTCCTTTTACTGCTGCTGCCTCTACTCCATTTTCCCTGGGAACAATAACTCTTTTGTGGCCAAGCCTGTAAAGTGCTATGACCATGGATATTACGCCTCTAACAGGTTTAATTCTGCCATCCAGTGAAAGTTCCCCAACCATTGCTATGGTTTCCACGGCAAGATCAGTCTGCCCCGTGGATCTGAGTATTGACATTGCAATGGGCAGATCAAAGTTCGGGCCTGCCTTCTTAAAACCCGCAGGTGCAAGATTGACAACATAATTTTTCGGAGGGAACTCATAACCTGAATTTTCAACTGCCGAACGTATCCTCTCCCGGGACTCCCTGATTGTGGAATCAGGGAGTCCCACTATATTGAAACCGGGAAGCCCTTTCATTATGTCCACTTCCACTTCAACAGGAACGGCTTCAACACCCTTTAATGCCAGGGATACAGTCTTTGAAAGCATCATTTACTCCTTTAAAAGGCATACGCCTCCCTGATACTGTTAATTAAAAAAATTTCCTCGTTATCAGAAAAAATTCATTTCAGGCTTGACAATATGCGTCATGTTTCTATTTATAGAAACATGACGCATATTGGAACAAGGAGACAAACCATGGAAAAAGATAAAAAACAGGTTCTTTCAGCTCTTTTTGAGGGAAAATCCATATCTGAGCAGGATTCGGAATTCATTTTCGGTGAAATTTTCTCCGGAAATCTTTCGGATATTGAACTGAGCGCAATGCTTATTGCACTGAAGATGAAGGGTGAAACCCCGGAAGAAATAAGCGGTGCGGCAAAATCAATGAGAAAATTCTGCAACAAAATTGATGTGGACAGCCGTGCCGTTTTTGACAACTGCGGCACAGGCGGTGACAGCTCCGGCATGATGAACATCTCGTCATCGGTATCAATAATACTCTCCTCTCTGGGAATTCCTGTTGCAAAACACGGCAACAGGTCAGTGAGCGGAAAAAGCGGGTCCACAGACTTCATGGAAGCCATTGGAATACCTGCTGACCTGAAAGGAACTGAAGCAGAAAAATATTTCATGGACAAAGACTATATATATATGGCAGCTCCCAATTACCACCCGGCAATGAAATATGCCGTGCCAATCAGAAAGGAGCTGGCAACAAGAACTATTTTTAACTATCTGGGGCCACTCACAAACCCTGCAGGCACTAAACGTCAGGCAATAGGCCTTTTCAGCCCTGAACTTCTCGATAAATATTCGCAAACCGCCAGAAACCTTGATTTTGAAAGGGTCATCGTATACTCCGGCATGGACGGCATGGATGAAGTGTCACCCTTTGAGAAAACAATGGCATGTGAAATACAGAACGGCGAGATCAGAAAATTTAAAATAGACCCTGCCGGATTTATCGGCACTTCCGAAGCTTCAGCAATTCCAATGCACCTTTCTCCCCAGGAAAACGCAGAACTCTTTACAGAAACCATTTCGTCCGGGAAGGTAACAGGCGTCTCAAAACTTCTGGCAATGAACTCAGCACTTGCACTGTATGCATATGATGAAAATTCAGACCTTAAAGAAAACTATGAGCGCTCCCTTGCGGCGATGACTGATGGAACCGTAAAGTCAAAAATAGACTCCCTCAAGGAAATACGATGAACCGTTTTTCGCTCCAGGGCATGCGCAGCATAAAGGAAAATGAACTTCCGGAAATTGATTCAGTACTGGAAAGATTCCCCGAAAGAAAACGGAGGCATCTGCACATAAGGGACTTTTTGCGGGACAGCATAAATATAATTGCCGAAATAAAAAAGTCATCTCCTTCCCTTGGCGATATAAACAGGGAAACGGACATTCGTGACCAGATGAATATGTATATTGAAGGGGGGGCTTCAGGAATAAGTGTACTCACCGAAAAAAATTACTTCGGAGGTTCCCTTGAAAGTCTGGGGGAGATCTCTCCTGCCATCAATGTACCGGTACTGTGCAAGGACTTCGTCTATTTCGACAAGCAGATAGATGCGGCAGAAAAACTCGGCGCTGACCTTGTTCTTCTCATAGTGAAGTCATTGGGCATGGAGGAGATGGAAAGGCTTTATTTCAGGTCTCTTGAATCGGGTCTTACACCACTTGTGGAAGTCCATGAATACAGCGAGTTTGAAAAGATAAGACACCTTAACCCCGAGGTTGTGCTTGTTAACATGAGAAACCTTGAAACTCTGGAAATACTATATGAGGTGGGGACAGAGACCCTGAAAAAAATACCAGATTCCGTAATCAGAGTAAGTGCAAGCGGCATAAACAGCAGCGCTGATATAAAAAACATACTGCGCAAAACCGGTGTAAACAATTTTCTCGTGGGAACTTCACTCATGAAAAACGGTGACCCGGCCGAACTGCTTCGGGAGTTTAAAAATGTTTCTTAAATTCTGCGGATTCACTAGGGTGGAGGACGTGGAGTACGCGGCAGCACTTCCCCTTTCAGCAATGGGATTTATTTTCTACAGAAAATCAAAGAGATATATTACACCAGAGAGAGCCCGGGAACTGGGAAGCATTCTCAAGGGAACAGATATTAAAAAAACGGGTATTTTCGTTGATGACAGTGTCGAGGAAATAAAAAGGATTGCAGATATTGCAGGCCTTGACATAGTGCAGATCTATGACCGGACAATGGAGCCTGAACTTTCAAAGGAGAGGCAGGTCATTCTCTGTCACAGAATTTCAGGCAGAGAAGACATGGACGAAATTCTTCCTCCAGAAATGAAGAAGAACCTGCTGCTATTTGACGCATACAGCGGAGACGGTTACGGCGGAACAGGCCATTCATTCGACTGGTCGCTTTTAAATGACTATAAGTACCTGGACAGGCTTATCGTTGCGGGGGGACTCAACAGCGGAAATGTCGGGGAACTACTGAGAACTGTCTCCCCTTACGGCATCGACCTCTCCTCTGGAATAGAGGTTTCCCCCGGGATTAAGTCCAGAGAGAAAATTGACGAAATAATGAAGAAAATCAAGGAGGCCACAGATGGAAAGAGTGCCTGATAAAAACGGTTATTATGGTAAATTCGGCGGTAAATTTCTCCCCGAAACTCTCGTGCCTGCCCTTAAACAGATAGAGGAAAGCTACGAAAAATTCATAAATGACACAGAAGCGCAGGCGAAACTCAATGACCTTCTGAAAAGATATGCGGGCCGCCCCACTCCAATTTATTTTGCAGAAAATCTTTCCAATCTACTGGATGTGGAGATATACCTCAAGAGAGAAGACCTTGTCCACACGGGGGCGCACAAACTGAACAATGCCCTGGGACAGGCTCTCCTTGCGAAATACATGGGCAAGACAAGGCTCATCGCAGAGACCGGCGCGGGACAGCACGGTGTTGCAACGGCAACATGCGCAGCCCTCATGGGCATGGAATGCGAAGTCTTCATGGGAAAGGTCGATGTCGACAGGCAGTCTCCCAATGTAAAAAGAATGAAACTTCTAGGGACAAAGGTTACTCCGGTTTACAGCGGAAGCAAGACCCTCAAGGATGCAATAAATGCTGCCATGCAGGACTGGGTTGCAACTGTGCAGAATACACACTACATTCTTGGATCTGTTGTTGGTGCCCACCCATTCCCAATGATAGTGAGGGACTTTCAGTCTGTAATAAGCAAAGAAGCTGTTCCTCAGTTCCTTGAAATTGCAGGGCGTCACCCGGACTGTGTGGTTGCTTCAGTTGGAGGAGGGAGCAACGCTGCAGGAATCTTTGCCAAATACCTTGAGGTTGAAGGAGTCAAACTCATCGGTGTCGAGGCAGGAGGACGTTCCAATAAAGACGGTGACCACAGCGCCAAACTGAACTACGGCCGACCCGGAATCGTGCACGGAAACTTTACATACATACTCCAGACAGATGAGGGGAACCTCATGCCTGTACATTCTGTATCTGCAGGCCTCGACTATCCTGCTGTGGGTCCCGAACACAGTTATCTCAAGGACATAGGCGCCGCAGTATATGAAACCTGCTCAGACAGGGAGGCACTGGATGCATTTCAGGCACTCTGCAGACATGAGGGAATAATACCGGCACTTGAAAGCAGCCATGCCCTTGGCCATGTCATGGCACATAAAGAGAAATACAAAGGGCAGAAGGTTCTGATAAACCTTTCAGGCCGGGGCGATAAGGATATGCCTATTATAGAAGAGGAGCTGGGACTATGACACAATATAACGGATTCTATTTAATGGGAAACTATCCCGACAGAGATACATTTATTGAAGCTGCAGCACAGGGTCTTCAGCACTTCGACTTTCTTGAGGTTGGAATTCCATTCAGCGACCCAATCGCAGACGGTACTGCAATTGCTGAGGCCGCACAAAAAGCACTGGACAGCGGTGTAAACCTTGCAGGCATACTTGAAAGCATAAAGGCGGTCAGAGAAAGAGTAAGTCCTGAAAAGGACATATATCTTATGACCTATGCGAATATAATATTCAACCACGAAGAGACTCTCAAGAGCGAAGAATTCAAGAAGCTTAATGTGAAGGGGCTCATCGTACCCGATGTTCCATCAAGCGAAGACTTCTTCTTCACAGGAGAAAACGCCCTGGACGGCCTGGAGATAATCACATTTCTCACTCCTGAAACTGAAGATGAAACAATAAAGAAAGCCTCGGGAAGGTCAAACTCCTTCATATACTTTATCTCAACACGTGGAATCACAGGCGGCTCCATGAAACTCGACAATGACACAATGGCAAAAATAGACCTTGCAAAGAGTTCATCAACCTGCCCTGTTGTTCTTGGATTCGGGATCAGGGATTCCGATTCAGCAAAAACTGCACTTGAACACTGTGACGGATTCATAATGGGAACTGTGCTGATTCAGAAACTGAATGATAAAGGCCTTGATGGATTCAAAAAATTTACGGACGAGCTTTTCGGGGAGCTGGGGTAACCACAGATTAACACAGATTTTTAAAGGAGCTAAACACAAATGGATTGCTCATTTGATTCTGTAGGGCATGAGGATGACATCTGTATTTCAGATATAATAGTAAGGGAAAAAAAATATTTTTTAACATTAACTTTCCTTGGACTTGTATAACTTCCCTAAATTATCTGAATTCATTATATTAAAAACTCCGGGGATTCCGGAGTTTTTTTCTCTTTTTAGAAAACTACTCAAACGTCCGTAGCCCTGCCTCAAGCAAATCTGCTACAACATCATTTATATTTTTATCCTTTTCCCTGGCAAAATTTTGAATTTTTTCTACCAGATCGATATTGATTTTTACGGCAAAGGGGACCAGACCCATGGCCTGGTCAAGCTTGCGCTGTTCTCTTTTATCCAATACTTTGGCATCACCATTGGAAAACAGGTTTGATTCACTCTTAGATTTTACTTTGTTTTGTATTTTATGGCCTAGATTTTTTGCCAGATCTGTTCTTTTCATCGCATTTCCTTTAATTTATTCCGGATTAATTTGAAAATCTATATGATTTTATTAAATAAGGCTGTAAAGTGTAAAAATAAAAATTTCACCACAGATCTATCGGTTGATCAGGAACTAATTATGATTGTGATCAACCGGTTTCACACAGTAAATGCCGAAATCTTACTCTTAACATCCCCTCCTTATACTATGAGGCCCCTGCATTCCGCTACGCTACTGCAGGGATGGCAGCATCCTAAACCATCTGTATTCATCTTCTTTCAATATATGTGTAAATCTAACGAAGTGAGTGGTGATCCTTTTTCTTTTCAGCACATATATTTCATATCCGTGGTTCTAACTCTTTCTCATTGAAAAACACTCTGGCAAAGCAGGCAGAACCATAAAGTCTTAATGCCACATAGTGCCTTTATAAAAACCAAAGAATACTGTTTTTACAGAATATTCAATCCCTTAGATTGAGTATTATATTTTTTATCTTGATTATACAATATCTTACAGTTAAAAGGTATTTTCATAAGAAAAAAAGCCATTCGCTCACTTTCAAACCAGACTATTAAAAAGAAGAACTAAATGGAAAATTTTACAGACATAGATGAAAGAATTACAGAACTTGAAATAAGGCTCACCCTTCAGGAAAATATAATTTCAGAATTGAAAGATGTCATTTATTCTCAGCAGAAGAGTATTGATAAACTTGAAGCTAAAATTTCGAAACTGGAGACAATTTCCAAAGATATTTCTTTATCCAATGTAAAAGATATTTCAGAAGAATCACCTCCGCCTCATTATTAGACAGTCATGGGCATAGTGATAAAAGTCTGTTAAGGTTAATCGTCAATATAAGACCCGTTTTTTCAGAAATTTTGCGGTGAGGCTGCTGAACCGTTCCCTACCCTCAAAATTTTTCAACGATGGATAAAATTAAACACAGGGCTTCAGCCGTTGATAATGACAATTCTCATGTTTTATTAAGACGCAGAAACCGATCCATCCTGACCGGTTTCTGCATATGAAGAGAATCCTTTTCTTGTAGTATTAAAGTTCCATATTCATCGATTTTCTGACTTCTGTCAAAGTGGTTTCTGCAACTTCTCTGGCTTTCGCAACCCCCTGCTTAAGTACGTCCCGGACGTGATCCAGATTGGCCTCAAGTTCTCTTCGTCTTTCACGGTGAGGCCGAAGGTACTCGTTGAGTGATTCGGTAAGCATGCTTTTCAGCATTCCCGAACCGCCGTCTCCGATTTTTCCTGCAATAGCTTCCGGCGCATCTCCGGTACACAGAGAGATGAGGAGAAGAAGATTTGATACTTCCGGTCTGTTTTCTGGATCGTAGGTGATATTCCTTTCAGAATCTGTTTTTGCCTTTTTGATGAGTTTCGCAGTTTCATCCTCGGTGGAGGAGAGCATGACCGCGTTATTCCGGCTTTTACTCATCTTCTGGGAGCCGTCGAGTCCGAGAATTACAGGAGACTTGCTGAGAAGAGCAAGAGGCTCCGGAAAAACTGTCTGCTGAGCAGCAAAGCGGTCGTTAAATCGTCGAGCAATTGTACGTGTAAGCTCAAGGTGAGGAAGCTGATCCCGGCCCACGGGCACCACGTTTGCTTTGCAGAAGAGAATATCCGCCGCCTGATGAACAGGGTAGGTGTACATCCCTGCATTGATTTTTTTCTGGCCTGCTGCCTGTATTTCTTCCTTTACTGTAGGATTTCTATCAAGCTCAGCATTGGTTACAAGTGTTAAAAAAGGAATAAGAAGCTGGTTCAGTTCCGGCACATGGCTGTGTGGGAAAATCGCCAGACTTCTCTTCGATGGATCGAGGCCTGCAGCAAGATAGTCAATAGTCAGCTGGGTTACGTTTTCAGATATATTTTCAAAGGTATCGCGATCAGTAAGAACCTGGTAGTCGGCAATAACAATAAATGTTTCTACGCCAAGCTCATGGAGGCGTACACGGTTCAAGAGTGAACCGAAAAGATGGCCGATGTGCAGGCGTCCCGTAGGCCGGTCTCCGGTAAGAACACGAAACTTTTCAGGATTTGAGACCAGCTGTTTTTCAAGTTCATTGCTTTTTGCAAGTGCAGTTTCAAAGGTTTTATAATCAATCTGGGTTTCTTCTCCCATGTCAATCCTCTCATTTAAAAAGTGTAGTAATTTCTGTTAATTTTAATTCAGTACATATTCCGATAAAGTTCCATCTTTTGACAATCAAACTTTTATCAGTTTTACTAAAAACAGCTTATTGCGAAAAGGATCAAGAAAAAAAAGATTAAAATTTTTCAGCCTGTATATTGTGTTCTTTGGATTAATAAGAATTTCTTGGCTATTATTAGCTTCCAGAAGCTCCTTGCCTGAGATTGCTGCAGATCGCCCACTGCCGTACATTTCATCTCTTGAAAAAACAAATAGAGGATAGAACTGCCCTCTTTACAGAATATACAGTCCCTGAGACTAAATAATTGAAACTTACTAAGTAACCAAGAGAAAACACCTAAATCACGGCGGCATCCTCCTTTTAATATGCAGGAGAGATAGAAGGCCTTGAATTATTCCTGCCAATAGTGCAAACGGTTTGACCTTTTTTCAGACCTCCTTTCATTTACTGAATGAAGATTAGTATAATCAAGGATTTATGCTAGCTAGCCTGCTTATTTTTTAAACATTTTACACAAAGAGGGATGCTTCAGCATCCCTCTTTAACATCTATATTTCACAACCCATTGTGCTGTTTAAAGTTTTATTCTTTCATTTCTACTTTGCAGTTAAATTTTTCCGATCGGTATATTTCGTATGCAGCAATTTATGTGATTTTTCTCCAAGAGGCGCAATGAGGAAATATTCATAAATTTCCTTAATTTCAGGATTTTCATGGGATTTTCTGATCGGCATGTTCCTGTCAACCTCATAGATTGACTCAATACGCTTCTTGCGAATATCAGTGGTTGTTCCATAGGGCTGTCCGCCGCCGCCGATACAGCCGCCGGGACAGCACATGACTTCAATAAATGTATAATCTCCTTCACCGGACTTGATCATTTCCATCATCTGTTTCGCATTTGAAAGGCCATGTGAAACCGCAACATTAACATTCTGTCCTGCAAGGTTGACCGATGCACTCTTAATGCCTTCAAATCCGCGCACATCTTCAAACTCCATTTTTTCAAGTGTCTCACCGGTGACCACTTCATAGACAGTTCTAAGAGCCGCTTCCATAACTCCGCCGGTTGCACCGAATAATGCCGCAGCGCCCGTTGACTTCCCGAGGGGTGAATCAGGCTCACTATCAGGAAGATCGTCGAACTCAATACCCGCCTGCTTAATCATCCTTCCAAATTCACGTGTTGTCAATACAATATCAACATCCTGAAATCCACTATCATTCATTTCCGGACGGGCAGCCTCATATTTCTTCGCCGTACAGGGCATAATGGATACCACACAGATATCCTCTGCGGGAACTCCTGACTTTTCAGCATAGTACGTCTTTGCCACCGCGCCGAACATCTGTTGAGGCGATTTACAGCTTGAAACATGGGGCAGCATTTCCGGATAATAATGCTCAATATATTTGATCCAGCCCGGACTGCATGATGTGATCATGGGTAATACACCGCCATTTTGAATCCGGTGCAGCAGTTCATTTCCCTCTTCCATAATAGTCAAATCGGCACTGAAATTCGTATCAAACACACGATCAAAACCGAGCATACGAAGGGCTGAAAACATCTTCAAAGTGGAAATCGATCCCGGCGGCATACCGAATTCCTCGGCGATGGATACACGGACCGCCGGTGCGACCTGAACGACAACATGTTTTTTAGGATCTCCAATGACATCCCAAACTTCAGCGGTGTTATCCTTTTCATAAATCGCCCCAACCGGACATGCAAGCACACACTGACCGCAGAGAACACACGCAACTTCAGAAAGGCTCTTGCCGTATTCCGGAGTGATTTGAACGTCCGTGCTTCTGTAATGAGTAAACAGTATTCCCACCTGCTGAATATTGTTGCATGCTTCAACACAGCGGCCGCATTTTATACATTTATTCGGATCTCTAACCAGAACATTAGTCGAATCATCAATGGGCAGTTTATCATGACGCTTTCTGCCCCGCACATTGCTTATGCCCAGCCGCTGTGACAGTTCCTGAAGTTCACAGGTGCCGTTTCTGATACAGGTCAAACATTCCTGAGGATGGTCTGCCAGAATAAGCTCAACAACCGTACGGACCGCACTTCTAACTCTGGGCGAATCTGTTCTGATCTTCATTCCCTCAGCAACTTTCGTAGAACAGGATGCAACCAGATTTCTTACCCCTTCAACTTCAACCACACAGACGCGGCAATTCGCCTTCACATCCTGATCAGTATGATTACATAACGACGGTATCCTGATTCCATTGGCCTTTGCAGCTTCTAAAATTGACAAGTCTTCATTTACAACAACATCTCTTCCGTTTAAATTTATTTGAACCGTTTGCATTATGCTTTCTTCTCCACATCATCAGTATCGTTTACACAGGCTTCTTCATATTCTTTTCTGTAATGAACCAGAGAAGAAACCAGACTGTTTCCGGCAGCCTGGCCAAGACCGCAAAATGAAGCCTGCTGCATGGTAACGGCATAACGCTCGAGGGATTCGATATCACTTTTAGCCGCCTTCTCTTCAAGAAAATCCTCCACGATGCCGTCGATCTGGCGAAGACCTTCACGACATGGTGTGCATTTCCCGCAACTCTCATGGAGGAAAAATTTAACCCTGTTTTGAACATTTTTAATAATTGAACGCGTATCATCCAACACGAAAATCGCACCGGAACCTATGGTAATGCCGACTTCAGCGCATTTATTATAGTCAAGGGGAGTGTCAAGCATCTCCGGCGGCACCAGCACTCCAGACGCTCCGCCGATATTGACTGCTTTCACAGATCTCCTCGGAAGTGGGCCGCCGCCGAACTGCTCAATAATCTCTGCAAAAGTGATGCCGAAAGGCACTTCTGCAATACCACGGTTATTTACATCACCTGATAATGAAATCAATTTTGTCCCTGAACTATTTTCTGTTCCCAGTGATGCATACCAGTCAGCACCCTTTTCAATAATCCTGGGAATATTTGCGAGTGTTTCCACATTATTGATCAACGTTGGTTTTCCCCATAATCCCGATTGAGTCGGATATGGCGGTTTAACCCTGGGACGGCCTTTTCGGCCTTCTATAGATGACAAAAGTGCTGTTTCTTCACCGCACAGATAACTTCCCGCACCGGAAAAAATATGCAGATCTAGACTGAAACCGGTTCCCATAATATTGTTTCCAAGCAGTCCCGCATTTTTTAACGCCTCTAAACTTTCTCTGAGTTTAAGCTGAACTTCAGGATACTCATGCCTCACATAGATATAGCCCTTTGATGCACCAACCATATATGCCGCAATGGCAATCCCTTCAATGAGCTGATAGGGCAGGTGTCTCATTATAAAACGGTCTTTAAATGTTCCAGGCTCTCCTTCATCTGCGTTACATACTATATAGCGTTTTGTTTCTTCGTTTTTACGAACCATTTCAAGTTTAATCCCGGTAGGGAAAGCCGCTCCTCCCCTGCCCCGCAACCCGGATTTCTTGATTTCTTCAATGGATACTGACGGTTCATTTTCCAATGCCTTTTTTAATGCCGAGAATCCCCCCATGGCCCGATAGCCTTCCAGGTCTATATATTTATCCGGTTCAATGTCAAAAATGTAGTTTTCTTTCGAAAGTTTATTCATGTTTGTCTGCCTCCATGATGTTTTTTAAAATCCCGATAGTTTCTTTGGGCGTCAGATTTCCATAAACCTGGTCGTCAATTTTAATTGCAGGAGACATATAACAGGCACCGAGACAGTTGACACTTTCAAGTGTAAAAAACTCGTCTTTTGTTGTCTCTCCAATTGTAATACCCAGGGTTTTTTCTATTGTCTTTAATATCTCCGCCTTGCCGTCATTTTCACATGGGGCATTCGAACAGACCCTGATAAGGTGAAACCCTCTCGGCTTCAATGATATCTCACTGTAAAAAGATGCGGTTGTATAAACCCTGCTTCTCGACACATTGAGCATCTGCGCGATCTGGTTAATATTTTCTTCGCTTACATAATTCCTGGGATCTGCGTCCTGCACTGAAAGCAAAATCTGCAGTAACGCATTTTTATTCATATCCTTGGGCTCAATGATGTTATAAATATTTGTTATCCCCATTACAAAAAATCTCCTCGTAAAGTGTATGTACCATAACTGCCAAAATTTATGTCATTATATTCTTATTTTGGGAATGCAATTCATCAATAAAGACTCTGGTTTCGGTGTACGGTTTGTTAAAAATTTTTTCTCTTGTTTATAATTTAACATTTAAAAACTACTTACAGAAAAGTACAGAATTCATGATACTTAATGTCAAGCAAATATAAAAATTCTAAAATTCACAATTGGTTCACTCAGCAACTTAACAATACAATTCCAGTTCAAATGTAAAGTTTACCAAATTATCCCCTGCCGATGGAACTGTTTTCTTCACCCTGAATTAACAGAATTTTAGTTTTGTTTTTGCAGGAGAATCCGCCGGCAAGGCAATATAGTCACTGTAGCCGCATACCCTGATCAGGCACAGAATGCACCGTTTGGGAATACCGTTTTTTTTGCAGGAAGTTTACGGAGAGCCTGCAGATTCGTCCTTCAATTATGTAATTAAAATTTGCTGTCTGAATAAGGAATTATTTAGAATTATATCATCATACCCACAGGATACAGGGAAGTAATAAAGCTCATCACTGTAATCAGTTATTCTGCTTTTTATAATCCAGTCCAGAGTTTGAAAGAATATCTCCTCATATTTTATTTCTTTTAAAAACGGAGAAATAACCTCCTGCACATCTATATCATCGCAGTCATGGTTTCCCAAACAGCTGTCAGCCAGTCTTGTATAAAAATATTGTGTCCGGCCGGTTTCAGTGTCATACTCCCTGCTTATTGGTGCGAGTTTGCAGACAAGCGGTTTCGTTTGCGGGTGGATGGAACAGTAACTTTTCAGTATATTATTTTCATCAGGATCATTTATAAGGAAAGGACAGAATTTATAAGGATAAGTTTTAAAATGTATTTTTGGCAGAAACACGTTGTTCTGCCCTTCTTTTAATTCCACAAACTTTTTATCAAAAAGTTCCTTTGTGCCTGTCATCTGAAGATGTTTCGCCATTTTATACAGATCATAGTGATTAATAAAGATATCAATATCCCCGGAGCAGCACTCTCCACAGCATAAACAGTTAAATCTTTTCATAGAAGTTACAGTATAATATCCGCATCAAATTCAGGATTCCAGCAACTATCCTGCACCGGAAAATCACCGAAATGGAAGTCATTTTTTATTATCCCTGCCGCGAAGAGACGGTGTTTCGAGAAAGCATCTTCCCTAAATGTATGGGCAGCAGCCCCATCCATGTAAATATTATCAAGTATTAGGTAAACCATTTTTCTTTCTCTTTTTTCTCTTTCCTGAAAACCATTACGGTAAAGCGATGTAAAACTATAATTCCAAGAGGGATACAAACCACTTATCAAAACCTGTGAATACTGCTTTTTATTCAGAATAATAGTTACTTGTATAGATACGAAATATTTAGTATTATAACTCATCGAACATGATAAAACTTTTCAGGAATAAATTTCCGCCGACACAGACATGACAGATACTGTTCAATAAGGAGGCATATTATGAGACACACGATATCAGTTTTTCATGGGAGAATTTTTCTTATTTCTCCAGGGACTCGACACCCGACCATCCCGGTCAGTGCTTTCCTTCTCATTCCCTGCTCTTTTTTTATCAGTAACTTTTTTCGAAAAACAATGATGCTCATTCTGGTGGGAGCAACTCTCATAATCAACACGCAATGCACTCGAAGTCTTAACTCAGGCAAGATAACAAGAGACCCTCATAGCTCCAGTGGCTACTGGATAGGCGATCACACCTATTGCTACTCAGCAGCCGCTGACCCCAAACGGGGACTTTCAGATAAAATGGCACGAAGGGCCTCTTCATTTAAAAGGGCTGTCGAGAATGCCCGGCACCTGCTCCGGCAAAGGTTCATAGGCATGTCTCAGGAGATGTGCCCCGGCCCCATGCTGAACGATCCAGAGGCGGTGGAGGCAGCACGTCTGGTTTCGGAAATTATCAAAAACGGAAAAATCGTAAAAACAGAATATGATACTGATGACAACTGCGAGGTGCTCTTTCAGGTTACTCACTCGAATTTAAAAACAATCGTGTATAAAGCGGCATGGAAGCGCGAATAAAGCGGTAAAGCAATACCGTTATTGTGAAACGATCAAAACCAGGGAGCAGAAACCCCTTTATTACAGAAAGCCTGGGTGAGTCTGCCGAACTGCCTTCTGCTATCAATTATGTAATTAAAATTTTTATTTCCTCTTTTTTAGTTTTTCCCAAAATGAATAGAAGTATCTGTTATCACTGCCTGTACCCGGACCTGCTTTGTCCGCCCTGAATGTTTCCGGGTCTGTGCCTTTTACCGGCATACCGTCAAAATGAACACCGTTTTGTCTTTTGCATATCTGATGTCAGGGGCAACAAAACTATCTACGTAAGCATTTTTTACAATGTGATTTTTGGTTTAATAGTAGCAGCAAACATGGTTCTTATCAATTGCATAATCCTGATTAAGTAGTTTGAAGGCAGCAAGATCAACCCCCTGGAATAAAATGATAAAAATCATAAGCATGATTTTTATCAATGGCAAAATGGGTGTCTTTAAACGCTTTAAATGTCGCAGAATCAGCTCCTTTAACAAACATAAACGCGTTAAACACCTTGTTTTCATCTTTTGCGTAATCGATGCCCTTAAGACTGGAAGTCTGAACAAATGAAACCTGACAGAAGCTATGGCTTTACTATAATTTTTTCAGAAGTATCTGAAAAAACTTCTCCTATGACAGAAGAATCACTGCAGCCTGCGGCGAGGAGTTTTTCAAGAGCCAGATCAGCGTCTTTTTCAGAAACACTGAAAAGAAGCCCACCCGAAGTCTGGGGATCGAAGAGGATGTCTCTCTCCACAGGGCCCAACTTTTCAGAAAATTCTACCATGCATTCCCTGAACTCCCTGTTTTTAAAAGCTCCTGCCGGAACCAGGCCCATGGAGGCGAACTCTATTGCCTCCTTCATTACAGGGATGGAGCTGAACTGAAGTTTCACACTGCACCCGGAACCCGGCATCATTTCAGCCATGTGCCCAATAAGTCCAAAACCGGTAATATCAGTGCATGCATGAACGAGCATTTCTCTCATTGCTTCGGATGCAGATCTGTTAAGTGATGACATGACACGGGTAATATCATGGATAATTGCCTCTGAAGCCATGCCTCCCTTTATAGCAGTATTTATGATGCCGGAGCCAAGAGGTTTGGTCAAAATCAGTCTGTCACCGTCCTTTAACCCGTGATTGGTCCAGAATTTATCAGGGTGAACAAATCCTGTTACAGATATGCCGAATTTCAGTTCAGTGTCTTCAATACTGTGACCTCCCACAAGAGCCACATCAGCCTCTTTCAGTTTGTCAAGTCCGCCTTCAATGATTTGGCGCAGCATTGAAAAATCCATCGTCTTCACCGGAAATGCCGCCAGATTCATGGCGGTTTTTGGCACGCCTCCCATGGCATATACATCAGATAGGGCATTGGCAACGGCAATCTGCCCAAAGGCATATGGATCATCAACAATGGGCGTGAAAAAATCAACGGTCTGGATCAATGCCAGATCGTCTGAGATTTTGTACACACCTGCATCATCGGCCTTTTCCATGCCCACAAGTACGTCAGGATGTTTCGGAATTTCAAGTCCGCAAAGTAAACGCTCCAGGTCCCCTGGAGGAATTTTAGACGCTCATCCTGCGCCGGCAACTGTTTCAGTGAGACGCTTTTTTTCTGCTTCAGACATTGCCTGCCTCCTCTCCGTTTTTTTCAAGCACCCGGGACAATGCCTGGGGAATTTTCTCTATCAAATCAGAGACCTGTGTTGAAGGATCAGGTTTGGCATAATGACCGATCCATCGGTTTATCTTTGCAGCAGCAAGAGCCCCTTCTTCTATTCCCAGAGGGCCCGTGCACAAAACAGCAGCAAGTCCTGTTAGGGTATCACCTGTTCCGCCGATGGCTTCCATTGCATCATGAGAAGGCTCATCCACTGTGTTCAGTATTTCTCCGTCTTTCACAATATAGTCAGTCTTGCCTTTGACAACCATATACTTTGCTGCGTTCCCATGACTGTATGCCCTGCGGATTAAATTCGGAGCATTATCATCATCATGAAGTATGAATCCGCGTGTATAAAACGGATGTGGAGCGAGTTCATCTGCCAGAAATGCAAGTTCACCTATATCCGGGGTAAAGAGCTCGTATTGCCCGGCCCGGCCGCACATCTTTGCCACATACATGTATCCTGCATCTGCAATGAGCACGGGCTTTGATTCCATTGTTTCTATGACATTGTGAATCCTGTCATGCCACTCAGCGATAGGCTGAATATAATGGAAAACAAGTGTACAAAAAGTAAAATTTGGAAGTGACCTTTCCAGAAACTCATATAATTTACGGCTTCCTTCGCCTTTGCCGGTATCTCCGGCGAGAAAACTGTATATTTCAGGCCCGTTAACTATTTCAGATGTTTTCACAGCCGCCGCCAGAAGAGCCGGGGTCCCGCGGTTAATTGTTATTTTCCTGTCTCCCATAATAAGATGACCCTCAGAAAGGCTGACCTTTCCGTGAATCAGCGGGAAATCCGGTTCAGGTACAGTACCGATTATTGCGAGCATTGTTTCATTATCTCCTCATAGGCAAGTTCAAGTGCATATCCGCATAAAGTATAGCCCAGGTCTCTGGGCCTTGGTGCTTCTTCAAGTTTTTTCCCAACCAGTTCATTTGCAAGATAAGGAACATCGGGGCATCCTCCGCCTGAAACATTTACTATGATCCGGCTTCTTTTATCAATTGTAATTTTCATATTTGCAGCTCTGACCATAAGATAATCACCGAAATCCTTTGTGTGAAAAAGGTCAATGGGAGACAGGAGATGGGATGAAACCGGTACTACCTGAAGGGTTTTAACACCATCATTCCCCAGATGGCGCATAATATCCAGCTCCTCTATAAGGGAAAATTCTATAACAAGATCACACCCTGTCTGAATTTCAGGGGGAGGTCCCATAACACGTATATTAAATCCAGATTTTTTTAGAACATTTTCGGCCTTTATGACTTCACTGGTATGTTCAAAAACAATTATTCCCTTGTCTATGGAAGTATTTCCCTTTCCCGGTCTTATCAGTTTTTTAAGGAAGCTGAACATTTTACTTTTCCTTCTTTATGATTATACGGTATCCTTCATTGTCTTGCATCACTTCACTTACCGTGCAGCCGTGACTCACTGCTGCGCGGGAAACATTCTCCTGTGAAGTTTCCGTGTCCACCAGAACAATTATCTCAGGATCTGTTCCGGACTTAATTTCATTTATTGTAAGGATAACCGGTTGAGGGCATGAAAGCCCTCTTGCATCAACTGTTGCTGCCATATATTTTTCCTCTCTATTGTTTTGAATGAAGGGCATGAGAATGACTGTATCATGCTATGCCTTTTTTTTTGTCATCATGAATGCCACTAAAAAACAAAATACAAAACCAGTAATCACTGCTGGTATTGCATATGTACCCAGGCCCTTTGGAGAACTTGCGAGACTAAAGTTGTGGGCAAAACCTGCTCCCACCAGCATTCCAAGAACAAAAATTGCAGCATCGCCGTCACCCTCTCCTGACAGAAAAAGCTGACGTCCCGGGCATCCTCCGGCAAGTACAAAGCAGAGTCCCGAAAGAGCCATGCCGATGAAGTTCCATATGTGAAGAGTATGGGCAACGGGCTGGCCTTCAAAGCCGGGTTTAAACTGGTTTAATATTACATTAGTCACAGCAGCCACAACAAGAAGGGCCAGAAGGCCGCTGAAGAGATGTATCTGTCTGAACAAAATAAGGTCACGGAATGCACCCATTGTACAGAAACGGCTTCTCTGGGCAAGGAAACCTATGGCAAGGCCGGCCAGAATTGAAATAATCAGAGGTGCATGCATGCTTCCCGGCCCCTTGAGGCTGTAATTGAGAACACCGTTTTTGGCTTCACCCTGAATCTGCGGGAAAATCAGCACAAGAACCAGCAGTCCGCCCATCATGAGGGGAAGCATCCATCCTGAAACTGGATTTGCACTATGGGTTCTTCCCAGGTTATATCCCTTTTTCAGAAATAGTGTTCCGATCCAGATACCGAAAATCAGTCCGGCAATACCGAGTATTGCGTTGAAATCTCCCCCCGCAAGCCTTAGAAGGGCACGCCATGGGCATCCGAGAAAGACAAGGGCACCGATCATTGCAAATACACCGAGAAAGAAACGGACAATGGGGGAAGAACCGAGCCTGGGCCTGAACTCCTTAAAAAGATAAGCTGCAACAAGTGATCCCAGAACAAAACCGATAATCTCGGGTCTCACGTACTGTACGACCTTAGCCTGATGAAAACCTATGGCTCCGGCAATGTCTCGTTCAAAACATGCAACACATATTCCCATATTTCCGGGGTTTCCCATTTTCTGCAAAAGGGGTGCAAGAACTCCGATGAGAGCGCCAACTGCAATAATACCCCACCGCGTGGCAAAAACATTTTTTTTAATCATGAGTAATAATCTCCTGTTTTAATCTTTTTATAAATAATATCAGCCATTAAAAGCTCTAAAGGGACAGGCAATTTCACTTATATGGTATTTGTGAATCCCCCCACAGAGGGGACAGGGTTCCTCAAGTTCCACTTCGGCATCCATTGTTCTGTTTCCATCTTCATCTGTCACTATTCCCCTGTTATCAGAAATTCTAAATCCGGAACAGTTAAAATAACCTCCCATTTCGGGACAGGTAAAAGTCAGCTCCATGGGATTTTTTTTATCGGTTAATGACATATATCTTCTTCTTTAATTAAAGCATGACCTTGAGCTGGTAATGCGTTTATATAATTCCTGTTTTTTATATAAAAACTATTTAACCCGTATACTGACAGGTTTACATTTATTTTCCCGGGAGAAATAGATTAAACCCGTTACCCGCATTTCAGATTAATTTAAAATCATATTTATCCGGTTTTTCACATAAAATATGAGAAGGATTTAACATGGTTTTTAAATACAGTTAAGTATGAAGTGATATGGTTTTTAAAAAAATATTACAGGGATATTTAAACAAAAAAATCAGGAGCCACTGTCTTTAAGGCATGGCCCCTGATATATAACTAATAACTTCTAGTCATCAAAAGCCATCTTCGTGTTCCATTCTTTCCAAACGTTTCCAACCAGATCGGGTGAGGGCTTCAATGTCTTCTTGCCCGGCTTCCATCCGGAAGGTGTTGCTTCGGTTCCCTGTTTCTCTCTTACAAGCTGGAAGGCCTGAATCTGACGAAGAGACTCAGAAACATTTCTTCCCACCGGCGGAGAAAGAACCTCAAATCCCTGAATAATTCCGTCAGGGTCAATGAGAAAACGGCCCCTTGTGTTTACACCGCCTGCCCCATCATAAATTCCATACATTGTACCAATCTTTCCGCCTCCGTCTGAAAGCATTGGAAAAGGTACTCCTCCATCAACCATCTTTGACAGTTCATGGTCATTCCACATCTTGTGTACAAAAACGCTGTCAACACTCATTGACAGTACTGTTACTCCGAGCTTCTCAAACTCGCTGTGCTTATCGGCGACCGCCGAAATTTCTGTTGCTCAAACGAAGGTAAAATCCCCCGGATAGAAGCACAGAACTACCCATTTCCCCAGGTATTCTGAAAGCTTCACTTCCACAAACTCACCTTTGCAGTAAGCAGGTGCCGAAAAATCAGGCGCCTTCTGTCCTACTTTAATCATAGGTTTTTTCCCCTCCTTAACTGAAGTCTCACCAGCCATGTTTATTTCTGATTTTTCCTCTTCAACAGGACCGGATTGAGGACGGCTGCAACCAGGTTTAAAAGCTTCTGGCATATCTCCCTCCTTACCTAAAATTATACTTTTGTGCGGTTAAATATTATATAAAGAGTAGTGATTACTATTAAAAAATCAAGTTTTTTTAGGTTTGTCATGAATATTGCAGTACACATAAATTAAGTTTACAAAAAAAGTCAATTCCACTTTCATTTTATTATATTAAACACGCATGGTTTCAATTGACTGCAATAATTATTGACAGTTATATGAAACTATCAGAAATCAATATGGAAGCTGATGTGATCTGGTGGTCACTGCGGTCCTCAAAACCGTTTGGTGTCTCGACGGCACTGGGAGGTTCGATTCCTCCCTCTTCCGAATTATAAAGAGAATCCGGTATGAATAAAAACAGGCTGTCTGCGCTTCCCCAAATAGAAGTACTTGTTCAGAATAATATAATCGAAAAGTATATACAGCCTCTCAGCCGGCCCCTTGTAACAGAAACTGCAAGATCTGTCATTAATAAACTGAGGATTTCCATTCTGAATGATGGTATCCATGTGCCTCCTCTTGATGAAATAGTAAACCTCCTTGAACATGAACTTTCAATACTAGAGAAAAACAGGCTCCAGAGAGTGATTAATGGAACCGGTGTCATTGTTCATACAAACATGGGCCGTTCCCCAATTCTTCATGATGTTTGGAGGGAGGTAGAAAGTATCAACTGCGGTTATTCGAGCCTTGAGTTGAACCTTGATACAGGAAAGCGGGGAAAAAGAAAGGGCCTTATCCCCAAACTCCTGTCGACACTCCTGAAATGCGAAGATGCACTTGTGGTAAACAACAATGCCGCAGCGGTTCTCCTGATTCTTGAGACATTTGCCCGGAATAAAGAGGTCATCGTATCACGTGGGGAGCAGGTCCAGATTGGGGGAGGCTTTCGAATTCCTGAAATTCTTGAACAGTCCGGAGCAAGACTGGTAGAAGTGGGAACAACAAACATAACCAAAGCAGAAGACTATGTCCGTGCCCTTAGTGAAGATACTGCAATTATACTATCGGTTCACAGGTCTAATTTTGCCATAAGGGGATTCACCTCGTCACCGACTCTTGCAGAACTGTCAGATATAAAACCTGAAGGAGTTGTCCTCTGTGTGGATCAGGGTTCAGGAGTTATGGATGAGGATCTTCCCGGCGAGACCTCTGTGAGAACCCATCTTTCAGATGGGGCTGACCTGGTATGTTTTTCAGGGGACAAGGTCTTTGGAGGGCCCCAGGCCGGAATAATTGCAGGTAAGAGGGAGTTCATTGAAAAACTGGAACATCACCCCCTCATGAGGGTTTTCCGTCCTGGGAAAACAGTCTATTCCCTTCTTGAGTCGATTCTTGTGAAAAAAATGAACGGGGAACAAACCGCCGTGACAGAGAAGCTGGGACGGACTGTTGAGTATATGAGGGAGATAGGAGAGACCATTATTGCAGGCATAAATCCTGAAGATATATCTATAGTCGAATCCACATACACAACGGGAGGCGGTACAGCCCCCGATGAAAGCTTTCCGGCTCTGTCTATCCGACTGAATCTGAAAGAACAGCCCCACTGCATACTCAAACGTCTCAGGGACGCCCACCCTCCCATTATCGGCACCATTTCAAATGACATGGTTCACTTAAATCTTGCAACGATTAATGATACTGACACAGGCCATGTCCGGGCAGAACTTCGGAAGATTCTGGAAAAGTAAAAATGCACCATATTATAGGAACCGCAGGTCACGTCGATCATGGAAAAACCGCACTCATAGAGGCGCTCACAGGCATTAACGCAGACAGGCTTCCCGAGGAAAAAAAACGGGGCATGACCATCGATCTGGGATTTGCATATTTTGAGAATGATGACGGCATTAAGATAGGTGTCATAGATGTGCCTGGGCACGAGCGGTTTATCCGGAACATGGTTGCCGGGGCATGGAGCCTCTCCTTCGCAATGATAGTCGTTGCTGCTGATGATGGGTGGATGCCACAAACAGAAGATCATGCCCGTGTAATCGAAGCCATGGGTATTGAGGAGGTTGTCTGTGTTCTGACTAAATCTGATCTTGTTGATGCCATGGGCATAAAAGCAATGGAGTTGGAAACCCGGAAAAATCTCCGTAGAATATTTGATAAAGACGTGGAGGTTATTTCGGTATCTTCATTCACCGGGCTGGGAATCGATACTCTCCGTAGTCATGTTATAGAAACGCTGTCCGGAGTTCAGCCTGACAAAAGGGCATTATCAGATTCTGCATATATTCATATTGACCGTGCATTTACCGTAAAAGGGGCCGGAACAGTCATTACAGGTTCTCTTGCAGGTGGGGAACTTTCAAAAAGCGATGAACTGACAATTCTGCCGGCAGGAATAAAGACACGTGTACGCGGAATCCAGTCATATCATAAAGACATTGAAACAGCACAGCCCCTATCAAGGGTTGCATGCAACCTCCATGGAATAAAAAAAGAGGAAATAAGCCGTGGATTCATTGCGGCCAGGAATATAAAAGATTTCTGGACAAGCAGGGAATTCATTATTCGGTGGGAACCGCTAAAAGTGGGGACTGAGTGCATACGCAATCACATTGAGATTGAACTTGCATGCGGTACAGGCCACTATACCGGAAAGATTCATTTTCTTAATGCCGAGGGTTACGCGAGAATAGTTTTCACTGAAGATGTATCCGCCTCATGGCTTCAACCATGCCTTTTTATCCGTCATGGCGGTCACCGGATTCTGGGCAAGGGGCATTTTATCTGGGGAGAAAAAGCAGACCATATATTCAGGCGGAAAATGGGTGAACTGCTTGTCAAATATCCGGTACCAGGTTCAATTAAAACACACTCCTCATTCTCCATCATGCTGAATGGCTGGGTAGAATTTAAAAAAGATTCTGAAAGGAAAGGGCTTGAAGTTTTTTGCGGGCATCAGAATATCAAAATACGTTTTACTCAAAACTGTGCAATACGTGAAGATTATTTTCAGGATTTTATTGCAAGACTCTTCAGTCAGGCCTCAAAACCGGGAGGCCTTAGCAAATCCGAGTTCGCAAGTTTACTTAATATTCCCGAAGAAATTAAGGAACTACTGGCTAAAGAGCTCCTTGATAAAAAGCCCGTTGTAATGATAGATCAGCTTTTCATTTCAGAGGAACAGCTTGATTCGGAAGCTGTACTTACACCATTTGGCAAAAAAATTCTCTGCATGATGAATGACAGAAACAACAGAGGACTTCAATTCAGGGAGCTGAAGTTTCCAGGTGCCAGAAAGGAGTTGCGCAACCTTATCCGCATGGGAAAAGTGCTTTCTCTTGAAGAAGACATATTCTACAGCAGAGAGACCTTTGACAGACTGGCTGTACTTGTTCTTCAAGGGCATTCACGGGGAGATTTATTTTCCATCCCTGAGGCCAAGGACAGAACCGGCCTTACCCGACGCTACATGATACCAGTCCTGAACAAGATGGAGGAGAAGGGCATGGTTAAACGTGTGGGTGATAAGCGAATGGTTCTATAATAACCATATATCCCTGTATAATATTTATTTTATCATGAAATCCAGGCAATGGGGAGCTGCATGCAAAAAGACCCATGCCTTATTGTCTGAATCACGGATTAAAGCTTAATTCCTTTTATGATTTTTCCTGGATTCCCTGTTGCGTTTGTCTTTTTTTCGGTTTTACTTTTGGATGAGTTTTCTGCTATTTCTTTCCTCTCATTGAATCGCCGATATAATAGTCACCGCCGCAGATCCGTGCTTATATTCTACAAATTTATAATCTTTGGAAAGAATCTCCAGCGAGCGCGAGTAATTCCCTTCACTTTTAAATAATGAAAAAAATCACCACAGGTTGATCGGATAATCATGAATGAATCAAGGTTACAGCCATCAAACCTTATACCCTAAGACCCCGATATGCCGTTTTGATCCAGCCGGAGGCGACAGATCACCACACCATCCATACTCATCTTCTTTTAAGCCTGAGTTCATCTAAACACCAGCGGGGTAACCCCTTTCCCCTATCCGTGCAGATCTTTCATACCTGTGATTCATCAATTCTTTGTTCGTGTATTTCGAACTTATGGGGACTATAGCGGCGATCCCTCTCTCCGTAAATTCCAGCCTACACCTTCCTGGCAAGCCTGCCCAGGGTCATTCCCTGGACAATGATCGAGAATACAACAATGATATATGTTATGGTAATAATCGTACTCCTTGCAGGGACTGCAGGAATTGACAGAGCAAGGGCAACAGAGATACCTCCGCGCAGGCCGCCCCAGGTGAGTATCTTTACAGCACCGGGACTAAAAGTCCTGAACATGGACATAAACAGTACCGCACCCCCTGCACTGACCCATCTCGCGAACAGGGTAATTAAAATCGCGGCCATTCCCGCGAAAAAAAGTGAAGGTGTAAACGGCATTATGAGAACCTCAAGGCCTATCATCATGAAGAGTGTAGCGTTAAGAATCTCATCCACAAGTTCCCAGAAGTCATCAAGACGGACCCTGGTTTTTTCAGACATGGCAAAGGCCCGGCCGTGATTCCCGATGAGAAGACCGGCGACAACAATCGATATGGGCCCGGATGTATGAATCGAATCGGCAAAGGCATAGGACCCCATAACGAGGGCCAGTGTAATGATAATTTCTACCTGATAGTTATCAACACGCTTCAGCATATGATAGGCGATGAATCCAACAAGAAAACCGAGCAGGGCTCCCCCCGCAGCCTCCTCCATAAATAAAATAAAAACCCGTCCGGCCGTAACATCACCTCCGCCCACGGCAAGCTCGAGTATTATAAGAAAAATTACAACGCCCACACCGTCATTGAACAGGGACTCTCCGGCAATCTTGGTCTCAAGGCTCTTAGTCACACCGGCAGTCTTCAGAATACCGATGACAGCCACTGGATCGGTAGGAGAAATAAGCGCTCCGAAAAGGAGGCAGTATATAAATGAAATTTCGATATTCAGAAGGCCGAGCATCAGCCAGGTTAGTGCCCCCACAACAAAGGTCGACACCAGGACTCCCACAGTAGCAAGGATGGTGACAACAAATTTCTGGCTCTTCAGGTCATCAAGCTTGATATGCATGGCCCCCGCGAAGAGAAGAAATGAAAGCATCCCGTGGAGCAGGGCCTGGTTAAAGTCGATCTCCGACAGAAGCAACGCAATATTCTTCTGCCCCAGGTCCATGCCGAGCCATGCAAAAACCACAACACCCAGCGATGAAAGAAGCGAAATAAACATAACACCGATAGTCGTTGGCATATGAAGAAATCTGTAGTTTATAAAACTGAATACGGCGGTGAGGGCCATCAGTATGGATGTAATTTCGAATAATGACATATCCTGCCCCGTGATTAATATTTTTTTTACAGAACCATTCCCGGAACCTGAAGTCAAGGATATAACTATATTCATGACCATACTTCAATCCGGCTACCCGCTGTTAATCCCGGATAAATATTGACGAACCTGAACAGGGATAATATTTTATAATGGTTTAAATATCTGTACCGGGGGGAATCTATGGAAAAAGAATATTCAATTGAAGGGACATGGGCATGGCTTGATGAAAATAGAGGCATGACTGATAAGCATATCGAGTTTAAAGATAAGGACGGCATCCTGACTCTGACAATGCATGCTGCCGGTGCCGGGCCTGTTGAGTTCAAAAATCTTGAACTTGCAAGTCAGAAGGGAGATGACATCACTTCATATTTTTTTACAAATCAATGGAAGGGGAAAAGCAGAAACAGGTTCTTTGGCATGGAGACGCAATTTGTAGATCCCGTACAGGAGGGAGTTTTCATCAATGTTTCGGAATATGAGATAATTGATAATGAAACAATGAAACAAAAACTATTCGGCTACAGGTTCGATCCGGAAATGGAGACATGGATGCCTTTCAGTTATGAAAAGTTTTTAAAAAGAGTATGTTAGTAGAGAATACCTTTCTGTAACCTGCTGCACATGCCCTATCCAGATATTTGATTCATACCCCGAATTTCGGGCAGCAAGCCAGGCTTCCGGAACAATAGCAGGAGACCGGTAAATATCAACATGCACCGGAACCCGGAAGAATACACTAATTATTTAAAGTCACCGGGAAAAGGCAGCAATGAAAATTGTTTCAGAATTTCAATAATCGTCACATCCTGTAAATTTTTGATAATACTGATTTAACGTTTTCCAGATTATAGGGCTTCTCAATTTTTTCAGCAAAACCGAATTTTTCAGGTTCAGACAGAACAGGGCTGTTTGAGTAACCGCTTGAAACTATACCTTTAACATCCGGATCAATCTCAAGCAGTTTCTTCATAACCTCCTCCCCTCCGGACTCTCCCGGAATAGTAAGGTCAAGAAGGACAAGGTCAAAGGGGGTCCCTGAATTCCTGCTTTCCCTGAAGGTCCTCACAGCCTCATCTCCGGAGAATGTGCATATTACTTCAAATCCGAGGGAACTCAGCATTTCAGATGCGAGCTCACATATAAAATCCTCATCATCCATAACCATTACTTTACCTTTAAATTTAGAATTCAGGACTGGATTATTTTCTTTTTCATCCACCGTACTTTTCCCGCAGGATGGAACATAGACTGTGACTGTTGTGCCCTCACCCGGCCCGGATTCAACCTGTATAGTCCCTCCATGCCTTTTCATGATTGAATATGATGTGGCAAGGCCAAGCCCGGAGCCGGTTTTTTTTGTGGTAAAGAACGGATCAAATATCCTTGCAATGTTGTTCTTCGGAATGCCCGCCCCCTGATCCTTAATGCTTACTTTCACATAATTTCCCGGAATCAATTCCGGAACAGATTCAAGACTGCCTTCATTCAGAACAAAATTGGCACAGTTAATTGTTACGGCCCCGCCATCGGGCATTGCCTGCATTGCATTTATAAAAATATTGCTGAAAACCTGATGCATCTGATTTTCATCTGCCATTACATTTTCAATGTCCCGATTAATATTTTTTTCAATGATCATATTTGATCCGCTAAAGGCAAGTTCAGCGGATTCATCAATTATACTTTTAAGGTCGGTAATGCTCATTTCCGGCTTGCCGCCCTTTGAAAAAGTCAGGAGCTGACGTGTCAGATTTTTTGCCCTGTCAAATGAGTTAAGGGCGTTTCTGATATATTTTTTTGCACTTGAAGACTCTTCAATAAACTGGTTTGCCAGATCGATATTGCCCAGTATTCCACTCAAGAGGTTGTTAAAATCATGGGCAATGCCTCCTGCCAGTATACCAAGGGATTCGAGCCTCTGGGCATTGCTGAGTTTCTCCGAGGTCTTTTTACGGTCTGTGATATCTGTAAAAATAACGGCAAACTGTCCCGGCCCGGGCCTGTATGCCGTGACTTCAAAGTGCTTATCCAGTTCCTTTGAATAATTTTCAAATGTTACAGGCTCTCCCGTGAGAGCAACATTTCCATATTTCTCTATCCAGTATGATTCAGTTTCAGGCATGGCTTCCAGAACGGTTTTTCCCAGAATGCCTCTGGTGAGGCCTGTGAGCCTCTCAAAAGATGGATTAATATCCAGAAACCTGTAGTCTACGGGTTTTCCCTTATCATCGACTATGACTTCATGAAGTGCAAAACCGTCTATCATCTCCTCAAAGAGCATTCTGTACTGGTTCAGTGCATTTTCAATTGGGGTTATATCTCTGGCTATTCCTCTGGCACCCGTGACCTCGTTCTTTTCATTCAGAACTCTTTTGCCGCTGAATGAAATGTTTACTATATTTCCTCCCTTGCCTATGTGTACTGTCTTGTAATCCTTGAGATGTTCACCATTCATTATGTCATAAAAAACTGATGTGTTAGTCTCTGTGTACCCGTCCGGGAGAAAATCCGTAAAGGGCCTGCCCATCATCTCATCGGCTCTATATCCCATGAGGAGTTCCCATGCAGGATTCAGATAGGTGTATTTCCCATCCATATCTATCTGCCATATGAGAATATCGGGGTTTTCAACAATTTCATTATACAGCTCTTTGTACTTCCCTGAAGAAGAAATGGTGCTGTTCTCCTTCAATGATTCCTCAATTATGGAGGAGAGAATCTCCAGCTGCAGAACTGCAGAGTCCTCCAGAATATTTTTTGCACATTTGTCTCCCGCAGAATCCGGATCCCAACCTATAATTACAGCCCCCACAGTATCCTGTTTATATAACAGCGGCCTTGACATGACAGCAAGGGAATCTCCGCACATTCCCTTAACAGTTTCACCGGTTTTAACCGATTCTTCGGCAAGGGTTATGCACAGGCTGCGAATTTCAGAACCGCTTTCAGGTCCCGCTACCTGCTTCCTGTTCACGAAAAGCTGATCAACTGCAAAGTTCATGTCTTTTTCCAGAACGGAGATTGTAAATACCGATTTGTCAACACAGCACCGGATAATCCTTTTGAGCAATTCTGTTCCTGCATTGTCTGATATTAAACCCTTTCCTCTAAAACCGGAGGTTTTACCGGGGAATGTCATATATAAAATTCTCCTTGGAAACAATAGTATAAGGCATATTCCAGCTGACCCTTTAAAAATTTTTTTCAATGACCCCGGTCCGGGATCTTCCTGCAGGAATACTATTTTAACGTTTATATGTGTAATTAAGCCTAATTAAGGTTCACCGGCAATTAATAATGCAAAAAATATGTCTTTTATGTATTACCGGATGGGCCATGTTTTTTCGGGGACAGTCAGAATTCGTGAGCGGACAGTTTTATGGCTCCCGCAGCTCAGGCTCTGGCTGTTGGGAGTGTCCATTCCTCATTAAGGCATCGGAATGGCAGCCATGGGTCGATTTGATGCAGTCATGCGTTAATTTAACCCAATGGTGCGTTAAATTAACTCTCGGGAGTATCAAAACGACTCTCCAGACCATGAATATTATGGTCCCGACCTTAAAATTTATGCTCTCGACCATGAAGTTGATACTCCAGACCATGAATCTGATGCTCTCGACCATGAATCTTATACTCCAGACCATGAATCTTATACTCACGACCATGAATCTTATACTCACGACCATGAATCTTATACTCACGACCATGAATCTTATACTCACGACCATGAATCTTATACTCACGACCATGAAT
>QKCL01000042.1 GCA_003246895.1 Spirochaetota bacterium
AAAGAGTATTGTTATATAAAGTCATTTCTGATTAAATCCGTTAATAAACGAAAGAGGTATTTTTTCTTTATGGCCACTGAATATGAAAGTGAAAAACTTGTGCATGTAGAACTGGATGCTGGTTCCTTAAATAGCTCATTTAACGGAGATGATATAAATCTGCTGCGTGAAAAGACATTTAATAAGGAGCTGGGACAGCTCATTGGCCAGATATTCAAGAATGAAGAGAAAAACCGTGTAGATCATGAAGATCCTTTGAATGAAACTGATGCCGGAGTAAATGAATTAACCGGAACAGCAGATGTTTCTATTCCAAAGGAGGAGCTTCTTTTAGAGATTGAAAAACTTATCTACGAATATAAGTTTTCAGATTATGTTACCGCCATGGGTGCCTTTAATCCGTTTCATGAAGATATAAATGTATATGATGATATCGATGACCTTGAATCATATCTGACAGTTTCCTTAAAACAGTGCGGATTTGATAGTTACAGTATTTTAAAATTCAGCGTGGATGATTCTGCATTCAGGCCTCACTTCTCAACTTTTGATGAGACCTTTAATCAAAATATTTGCATAGGGATCAGGGATAAAATATTTAAAAGAATAAACGCTTCATCAACAGGTTGTATTATCTTAAAGAACGAAATAGAAGCAAATTCATTTCTTTTTAAGCAGTACATGTATAATGCAGGTAATTATTATTTTGTAAAACTTTCATCATTATACGGAAACAGGGAATGTGAAATTTTTAAATCCCGAACTCTTGAACTTACAGATTTTTCTGAATTTCTTTCTCCAGTTCTTGCAATTTTAATCCCTGAGGACATGGATGTGACGGAGAAGGAGATCCATGAGAGGCTTCTTAACTATTCATCTCTGCCAGTATCAATATATATGTTAAGAGAAAGGATGTATATGGATCTGCAGGGGTATCCCTATGACACAATACTGAGGATGATTGATCTTTTTGCAAGGTTTTTTGTTGCGGAAGATATGTTCTGTATAATTCTTTCTTTGCACGATTTTTCATTGAAGGAAAACTTGTTTCTGTTTAAATACCTGCTTTCTAAAATAAAAAACATGCTCATTGGCAGCTCCATCATTATCAGGGCATCCATTGACAGGGTTATTATTCTGCCAAGAAACGGTGAGTTCGAAGAGATAAGTAAAGTCATAGATGAGTTCAGTCTGATAAACGGTGACCTGGTAGAATACTATACTCTTGAAGAGCCGGAAAAATTCAGGAAATTTGACCTTATCAGATTCTTTGCCTGATGTACCATTGTTCTTTGCTGAAATATATTACTTGCATTTAACTCTCCAAAATAATATATTAATTAAAAATGATAAATTAGAGAAAGTATGCACAAATTTGTAATTATTTTGTTTTCAGGACTGTTGTTCTTTTTTCCGGTTCATCTTCGGGCGGAAGGTTCTATTGGTGTATCAGGTGCAGATTTTCTCGAGCTTGGTGTTGGTAGCCGTCCACTTGGAATGGGGGAGGCATTTACCGCACAAACAGATGATATTAATTCGATATACTACAATCCGGCAGGTATTGCCTCAATAAAATTTCCTCTTTTATCGATTGTGCACCAGGAGCTTATTCTTGATTCCAGATATGAAAATATAAGCCTTGCCCATCCTCTTTATGGCGGAAAATTTGCAGTTTCGAACTCATTTTTCTGGGTACCGCAGTTTGATAAAGTAGATATTGACGGTAATAATGACGGCAAGGTGCAGTTCTATAACGGCGTCCTCACAACAGCATACGCATACGATCTCGGACCGTTGTATGTGGGAGGTTCATTAAAGTATATCTACCAGAAAATTGACACATTGTTCGTATCTTCATTTGCAATGGATCTGGGGGTTTTAAAGGGGCTGTACCTCTATTCTCCCTTTGACAGCCCCACACGGAACTTCCACATGGGAATGTCTCTTCTTAACATCGGTACAAAGGCAAAGGATGACCCTCTGCCGAGAATGCTCCGGATGGGGGTCTCCTACAAACCTACACACTGGCTGGGAATAAATGTCGATGCCACTGAAAATTTCATAAACTCTTCGGATTTATATGACTTCACCTATCTATTTGAGGAGAGTTTCAGGGTTAATACCGGTTTTGAACTGAACTATCTTGAACTTGTATACCTGCGCGGCGGATGGAAATTTAATGACGCAGGAACCTATTCTGTGGGAATGGGATTTAACTACTCAATAGGGGATGTAGCATTTTCCGTGGATTCTTCCTATTCAGATAACGGAGTTTTCGGGCCTACATATTCCTTCAATGTGACCTTCAAGCTTATTCCGAAGGTTATTACCGTGGAGGACAGGATAAAGGCAGAATCTCACTATAAAAAAGGAATAAAGCATTTTGTTGCTGATGATCTTGACTCAGCCATTGAAGAGTTTAATATTACAAAGGATTATAATCCATATCACAAAAACATTGACAGAAAAATAAAGGATCTTAATGAAATTAAGGAACTGAGAAAGAAAAACAAGGAACTTGATAATGAAATTAAAAAGGATGAATTCCAGGACCTTTACTTCCAATAGAGAAATAAGTGTAATACCCGATTTCTGCCCCAATGCCGCAGGCTCAGTACTTTTTTCAACAGGTAATACAAGAGTTATATGTGCAGCAACATTATCTACAGATGTGCCGCCCTATGCAGAAAAGGACGGTACAGGATGGCTCAGTGCGGAATATACAATGCTTCCGTACTCGACACAGACAAGGAAGCCCCGGGAATTTAAGAAGAGAGATGGGCGGTCTGTTGAAATTCAGCGTTTAATAGGTAGGTCTCTCCGTGCCGGTATTGACCTGTCAAAAATTCCGGGATATTCCATTGCCATAGACTGTGATGTCCTTCAGGCTGACGGAGGGACAAGAACTGCATCAATCACGGGGGGATTTCTGGCCATGAAAATGGCAGTGGATAAAATGCTGAAGGAGAAGCTCATCGCCGAGAATCCTCTCCTTCCAAATGTAGCCGCTGTTTCTGTTGGAATTGTTGATGGTGAAATACTTCTGGATCTTGATTACAGTGAGGACTCAAGGGCTGAAGTGGACATGAATGTTGTAATGAATTCACAGGGCAAGCTCATTGAAGTTCAGGGAACCGGGGAATCTTCGGTTTTTTCCATTGAAGAGCTCAACAGCATGATCGAAACAGCAAAATCAGGAATAGAAAAACTCATTTCTGTCCAGAACATGTACTGATTCATTTCCCCTGTCAAATTACAGGCTAAATATTACATAATTATGAGCTTCTGGCCGATATAAAAAAGAAAACGGGCCATAATCAGGTAATATGAGAATTATAAGAACCAGCATTTTTTCACTTATTCTTTTGATGAATTTAAATTCAGCATTTGCACAGGGGAAGCAGACAACTGCCATTGATACTCCCACAGCCTTTACAATCGCCAGAGGGACATACAAGTTCTCTTTCCTGGCCTATGATATGGGCGGGGTTGAATTTAAAACCTATCTGGGGCTCCATGATATTGTTTATCTGGGGGTATCTCTTGATGTTCAGCACGCAATAGGCAAGGAGGAGGCGAAATTCAATATTCCCGGTGCAATCGGCAAGCTGAAGATTACCGACGGAAATGAGTATCTTCCCATCTCTATTGCTATTGGTTATGATTCTTTCTATATCGGCAACGAGGGGCTTGAGAAGAATGAGAGTAATGTTCTCAATGAGATGATCTACGGCCCCTTTCTTGTGTTCACAGGTTCAATATACCTCTTTGATTCCGAGCAGTACCTGAGTGTGGGGATACGAACTCCCACCCAGCCCTACTATAAACCTGATAATACATCATATTTTGCGTCCCTTGACATTCCGCTTGGTGAATTCTTCCGTTTCCTCCTTGAAACAGAGAGAATCTACTGGAATTTCAGGGATAATGATGACTGGCTCTACAATGTTGGCCTGAAGTATAACTATTTCGACCAGATAAACTTCACTGTGGGGGTAATTTTTCAGGAGGATGAAAGGCCCAACAGGGTTTTCAGACTTGAATACCATTCACAATTTTAATTTCTTGACCCTTGAGGCTGATTATTGTCAGATATGTAAAAAATAATCAGGTTATTTAATGGACGCATCGGTTAACAGAATACAATCCTCCAGGGATGAGAGAGCTCTTCTCATCGCAATCAGGAGCCACAACAGGAAAAGTGAAGAAGTTGAGTACTCACTTGAGGAACTTAAACTTCTGGTCAATACGGCGGGAGCTGTAATTGTAGATTCAGTGACAGTGAGAAGGGAAAGTCTGGACGCTGCATTTATTGTTGGAAAGGGGTATGTCGATACTCTCCTTCAATTCATAGAGGAAAATGAAGTAAAACTCATCGTCTTTGATCTTAATGATATTAGGCCTGCACAGATCAGGAACCTTGAGGACAGGCTCAAATGCCGCGTCATAGGGCGTAATGAGGTAATTCTTGATATATTTGCCAGGAGAGCCAGAAGTTCAGAGGCGAAAATTCAGGTTGAGCTGGCCCAGCTGAAGTACATTCTTCCAAGGCTGAAGGGGCTCGGCGGTGTTCTCTCCCGTCTGGGAGGAGGTATCGGTACCCGTGGCCCCGGAGAGAAGATGCTCGAAACAGACAGACGGCACATTCTCAGAAGAATATCAACCCTGAGCCAGAAACTTAAAAAATATGAGCAGCACAGGGAGAGGACTAGAAATTCCAGAAAGAGTGAGGCCCTTGGAGCTGTTGTGGGATATACAAATGCGGGTAAATCCACACTGATAAATCTCCTTGCAAAGGATGATCTTTTTGTGGAGGACAGGCTCTTTGCCACTCTTGATTCATATACGAGAATCGTTTATCTCAATCCACTGCAGAAAACACTTCTGACAGATACTGTCGGTTTTATACAGAATCTTCCGGCCAATCTTATCGAATCATTCAGGTCGACACTTGAAGATATTGAAAATGCCGATTATATAGTCCACGTAGTAGACATAAACGCCCTTGATCTGGAGCGCAATATTGAAACCGTTGAAAAAGAATTGAACAGCCTGAATATAGAGAATAAGCCGGTTATAATGTTTTTCAACAAAACTGACGGGTCAGATGAACAGAAAATAAATATTGTAAAACTAAAATATCCGGGTGCTTTGTGCGGTTCGGCCCTGACAAATACAGGTATTCAGGACCTGAAAGACCGCATAGGCTTTCTGGTTGATAAAACCTATATCAATAACTGACTGTAAATAAATAAATTCTTGATATATTCTTAAGCTGCATTGAATATGTTCAGAAGATCATGGAATTATGATATAATTAGACAATAATAATAATCCGAAGGAAATCTGATGTTAGAAAAAGTATTAAATACCGTTTTCGGTACAAAACCGGAAAGGGACAGGAAAAAGCTGCAGCCCTATGCTCAAAAGATTAATGCCCTTGAAGGGGAAATTAAAAAACTTTCAAATGACGAGATGAGGGCCAAAACCGCAGAATTCAGAACCAGAATAGAAAAAGGGGAAAGCCTTGATTCAGTCATGCCTGAGGCATTCGCACTGGTGCGTGAAGCTGCAGTAAGAACTCTTGGCATGAGACATTTTGATGTTCAGCTTATGGGAGGAGTTGTTCTTCACCAGGGGCAGATCGCAGAGATGAAAACCGGAGAGGGTAAGACACTTGTTGCAACTCTTCCTGTATACCTTAATGCAATTTCAGGCCGGGGAGTCCATGTTGTTACTGTAAACGATTATCTTGCCAAAAGGGACGCTGAGTGGATGTCTCCTATATATAAATTTCTCGGCCTTTCAGTGGGGATCATTCAGCACGATATGGAACCCCATGCAAGACAGAGTGCATATGCATGTGATATAACCTATGGTACAAACAATGAATTCGGTTTTGACTATCTCCGTGATAACATGGTTGAACACAAGAGCCTTAAAGTACAGAGGGAACTCAATTACTGTATAGTTGATGAGGTGGACTCAATCCTCATAGATGAGGCAAGAACACCGCTCATTATTTCCGGTTCTGTTGAGGAATCAACAAAGAAATATTTTGAGATAAACAAGCTCATACCAAGGCTTCGTGAAGGTATTGACTATGAGGTGAAGGAGAAGGACAAAAATGCTCTCCTCACAGAAGAGGGAGTTTCTCATATTGAGAAACTCCTGAAAATTGATAATCTCTACGATAACAATCACATAGAGATGGTTCATCATATCAATCAGGCTCTTAAGGCACATACAGTTTTCCATGCAGATATAGATTATATTGTAAAAGACGGCCAGGTAATCATTGTAGATGAATTCACAGGACGACTTATGCCGGGAAGGCGCTTCAGTGACGGACTGCATCAGGCCCTTGAAGCAAAGGAAAATGTTACAATAGCACGTGAAAGCCAGACACTGGCTTCAATTACATTTCAGAACTATTTCAGAATGTACAATAAACTATCCGGAATGACCGGTACAGCGGAAACAGAATCCGTTGAATTTAAAAAGATTTATGATCTTGATGTTGCGGTTATTCCTACAAACAAGGATATGAGGCGGAAGGATCACCCGGATAAGGTCTACAAGACTGAAAAGGAAAAGTTTGATGCAATAGCGCAGGAGATAAAGGAATACAGTGCCACTGGACGTCCTGTCCTTGTTGGAACTGTTTCGATTGAGAAATCCGAAAAAATATCAAACATGCTTAAAAACAAGGGCGTTATACATAATGTTCTAAATGCCAAGTATCATGAAAGGGAAGCACAGATCGTTGCGGATGCGGGTGAGCCGGGTGCAGTTACAATTGCAACCAATATGGCGGGCCGGGGTACAGACATCGTTCTCGGCGGCCACAAGAAATTTATTGATACAATGGACAAGTATGTTCCTGCCCATGACTTCAAGTTATGGGAAGAATTTAAACTTGCCATAGTAATGTCAGAGTTTGACAGAGCGGCAGAACTTGCGGAAAAGATGGAAGGCAAGGATCAGAAAACTGCAGATGAAATCGTTAAAAAAGGGCGGGAATGGATTGAAAGTCATAACCGGGTTCTTGAAGCGGGAGGTCTGCATATTCTCGGTACAGAAAGACACGAATCAAGGCGTATAGATAATCAGCTCCGCGGACGTTCGGGACGTCAGGGCGATATGGGGTCATCAAGATTTTTCCTTTCACTCGACGATGATCTCATGCGTCTTTTCGGCTCTGAAAGAATAAAGAGTGTAATGGACAGGCTCGGCATGGAAGAGGGGCAGGAGATTGAAAGCCCCATGGTATCACGGGCAATTGCAGGCGCCCAGAAACGAGTTGAAGGGCGTAACTTCGAGATAAGAAAGCATCTCCTTGAATATGATGATGTAATGAATTCACAGAGAGAGTTCATCTACAAGGAGAGAAATGATATCCTTGAAGGTGTTGATATTTCAGATAAAATCAAACAGTATTTTCACGATGTGGTAAACGGAAGAATTGAACAGTTCACCATGGGGGAAAGGCATCCTGACCAGTGGGATATAAGCGGTATACATGACTGGCTTAGACAGAAGTTTCTTGTTGAAATTGACGAGGAGTCAGTGAACCCCTTTGAAATGTCATATGATGAATATGTTGATGCGGTAGCCGAGGCCCTTATTGCTGTCTATAACAGCAAGGAGGAGGATACAAGCCCGGAAGATATGAGGATAATAGAAAGACTTATATCGCTTCAGGTCATAGACAACAAATGGCGTGAACACCTGCTTGAGATGGACAGGCTCCGTGAGGGGATATGGACTGTTGGGTATGGAGAAAAAAATCCGCTTGTTGAATACAAGATTGAAGGTTCCAGGCTTTTTAATGAAATGCTTGGTGTCTTGAAAGAAGATATTATTGAGTATATGATGAAGGTAGAGTTTGAGAGAGTATCTCAGGTAATACCGCATGATTATATTCCTGTGGGAGACGAATATCACCAGGAGTTTGAGCAGTTCGGTAACGGAGGCATTCCCATGTCTCTTGGGGCACACGATGATAAATCTTCATCAAGGGCAACTGAGGGTGGAGTAAAGAGGAAGAAGACAAGAAGAAGCAGGAGATAAACATGTCTGATGTTTTAATGAAAAGTGTTTCCGGAATAAGGGGAATTGTAGGCCGGGGAATGGATATCGGTCTTATTAACCAGACGGCTGGAGCCATGGCTTCTTTTACTAAAAAAGGTAAGATCGTTGTGGGCAGAGACAGCAGGCCGACCGGTGCTGCTATCTCCATGAATTTGATTTCCGCTCTTAATCTTATGGGGTGTGATGTAATTGATCTGGGCATTGTTCCCACACCTACAGTTCAGATTATGGTTGAAGAACTGAAGGCTCATGCGGGGATAATAGTCTCTGCGTCGCATAATCCGGTAGAATGGAATGCCTTTAAACTGGTTAATTCTTCCGGAACTTTTTTCAGTCCGTCAGAAGTTAACCGTTTTTTTAAGTTAATGGAAAAATTTTATAAGACAGATACATGGGATAAGGTCGGTTCATGTGTTTTTAACACGGATTCAGCTTCTGTGCACATTGATAAAATATTAAGTCTTGTCGATGTTAAGCGTATTAAAAAATGTAAGTTTAAAGTGGCGCTTGATTCAGTAAACGGAGCAGGTTCCCTTATTACACAGACTCTTCTGGAGAAGCTGGGGTGTTTCGTTGTTCCGATAAACTGTGTTCCTGATGGAATATTTCCCAGAGGCGCTGAACCGTTGCCTGAGAATTTACATTTACTCTCTGAAGTGGTCAAAAAGGAGAAGGCGCATATAGGTTTTGCCCAGGATCCTGATGCTGACAGACTTGCCATTGTGGACGAGACTGGATCTCCTCTTGGAGAGGAGTATACGGTTACACTTGCAGTTGATCATATACTTGCACGAAAAAAAGGCTCTGTTATTGCCAATATGTCCACAACTAAAGCAGTAGAGTTAGTTTCTGAAAAACATGGAGTTCCTTTTAAAAGGTCAAAGGTCGGAGAGATTAATGTCGTGGAGCTTATGAAAAAAGAATCTGCGGTAATTGGAGGAGAGGGTAACGGCGGTGTTATCTCTCCCGATGTACATTACGGCAGAGACAGTCTTGTTGGTATTGCATATATACTTGAAATGATGGCGGAACGCAGGTTGTCTGTTTCCGGTTTAAAAAAATCAATGCCTGAATTTTATATGAAGAAAGGGAAAGTAACTCTTGGAAAAGGAGTTTCTGAAACAGCTATTTTAGAAAAAATAATGGGCCTCTATAAGTCAGAGAGTCTTTCGAGAGCAGATGGATTAAGGATTGATTTCATTAATGATCAGAACTACAAAGGTTCATGGGTTCATTTGAGGTCATCTAATACTGAGCCGATTTTCAGAATAATTGCTGAATCCGATGCTCAAGATAAAACAGAAAAAATATTCATCGAATTTCAGAAACTTATCAAAAAATAAAACCGGCGTTAGTGCCGGTTTTATTTTTTGATATAATATTCAGGTGAAAAAGATTAACTAACCTTTTGCAAAAATTATAAGATAACTTATCAGGCTCAATAGAAGAAGCAGCGCCCCTTCAATTCGTGAAATCCTGTAATTTCTCCTCATGAAAATCAGAACAACGAATGCCATGATGCATAAAATGTAAATAGAAGTCAGTGATTCCCTGGCAAGGCTTAGCGGCCTGAGGATTCCTGCAATGCCCAATACACCGAGAATGTTAAAAATGTTGCTTCCGATCAGGTTGCCGGCAGACATGCCGTGTCTTCCTTTCATTACCGCTGCGATTGATGTTGCCATTTCAGGAGACGATGTGCCCATGGCTACAATGGTAACTCCGATAATCCACTCTGATAATCCTGCGGACCTTGCGATAAAGGTTGAGGAATCTACCAGGTAGTGCCCTCCGGCTATAACTGCAGCTATGCTGAGTGGAAGTATGATGTAGTCCGCTATACGCGCCTTGTGATGCGGTATTTCTTCGTCCGGCATTTCCCTCTTTATAAAGAGATAGAGCAGATAAAGAATAAGGAGGATTATGAAAACAAGGGCCTCATAAAAGTCCAGTCTAAGATCGTGAAGGAACACAAGAAGTAAGAGGGAGATACAGAGCATGAATACACCGTCTCTGTATACAAGGTTACGTGAGGTTTTTATACCAGCAATCAGCGCAACAAGGCCAAGAATAAAACCTGTATTAAAAATATTTGATCCCACAATGTTGCCGACAGATATTGATGCCTGGTTTTTAAGCGAAGCAGAAACAGTAACCGCAAACTCAGGTGCGGATGTTCCAAAGGCCACAACTGTCAGGCCTATTACAAGATCAGAAATTCCGAATCTGCCAGCTATAACAGAAGCTGAATCAACCAGAAAGTCCGCTCCCTTCCATAACAGACCAATTGAAAAGAGGAGGAGAATTATATTAAACAACAGCCCCTGTGAAAGTTCTGCCAGCATACTCAATCTATACTCTCCGGAATACCTGATTTTAATGACCTGTAAGCGGCCTCAACAGTCTTGAATTCTGTAACTATCTGTTCAAGTGACGGTGTCCATGGTCTGTTATCCATATAGTCAGCAATGAATGATCTTATCATGGACTTGTATCCAAGAAAATCACTGAATTTCCCCAGAAATTTTTTCTTTTTTCTGCCGTAAACAGAGGTGAATATTCCGTTGCTTTCGAAAGTAATCACTCCATCGGTACCGAATATTTTTGAAAGTCCTATCCCCTTGTAGCGGTTTTTTATATACCATGAATGGAAAAGTTTACCCACTGAACCGTTTTCAAATTTTATCATAACTGTCAGTGAATCTTCAAATGGAATGTTTGTATTATATTCCACTTCAGGTTTATATGCAATTGCCGTGACCGGTTTCGAGTCTGCAAGTGTTACGAGAAGGTTTACCCAGTGCACTCCTCCTTCCAGAAGAGCACCTCCGCCCATGAGTTCCGGATCACTTCTCCACCCCTTTATTTCGTCCCTGTTGTATTTGTTAACTTCAAGGAACATGGGTTTGCCAATGAGCCCCTTTTGGATCGAGTCTTTAATTCCTGAAACAAATGCTTTATACAGGTAGTTTTCCGCAACAGTACACCTGACCCTGTATTTTTTTACTGCATCCTGAATTTTTTTTACCTCTCTCATGTTCCGGGCAATGGGTTTTTCAAGAATTATATCCTTTCCGGCTCTTGCAGCTGCTACGGCAATTTCCGCATGAAATGCATGCGGGGTGGTTATAAAAACTATATCAACATCAGGGGAATCAAGTGCATATTCTATCTGGGAGAATGTCTTTTTCCCGGCGAATTTACTCCTGAGTTCAGCTGACTTTTTACCGTCAGTATCAAAAAAGAACAGATCAATAGTCTTGAAAAGTTTGCGGATATTTTTTGCATGGAGTGATGCGATTTTACCGCAGCCGACAAAACATATTCCTGGTAATTTATTTGGCATATTATCCTCTTGGTACAGGTGAGCTGCTGCATAGTCTAGCAGCAGCAGTTCCCTTCTGAATCTCCACATCCACAGCCTTCGGAGTCATCTTCACAGCCGCATGATCCGCAGCCGCAACCTCCTGAAGAGTTAAGATCATCAAGCTCTTCCTGTGTGGCATCTCTTACATCTGTAATTTCCACATCAAAATGGAGTCTCTCTCCTGCAAGCGGATGGTTTGCATCCAGGGTAACGTCGGTGTCAGTTACCTCTACTACGGTTAAAATCTGATTCATATGGCCGTCGCTTGCCTGGAGCTGCATACCCAGTTCTATATTATCAATATGTGCAAGCTGTTCACGGTCTATTTTTTTTATGAGTTCATCATATTTTATTCCGTATGCAAGTTCAGGCTCCACTGTAACATTGAATTTATCACCTGTAGATTTGCTTTCCATTTCGGATTCAAGTCCAGGAATTATCTGGGCTGCACCATGAATATATGATAACGGAACGCTTTCTTTGGAGCTGTCGAGAACTTCTCCTGCATCATTTTTTAATGTATATTCGAAGGTTACCACCTTGTTTTTTTCAACTTTTGACATCTTTTTCCCCTTGGGTTTTTAACAAAAAAAGATTTACCTTTACAGAAGGCAAATCTTTTAAGCTTAAATTTCAAAAATATTTGATTTACTTAGTATAAACTTGTTTAAATTAATTCAAGAAGTTTTAAAAAAAAGTCGCTTTTATCTGCACCTGTCTCAATTAAAATAGACTTTTTAATGTTTTATTCTATATGTTGATTAATAAGGATGAAAGTCAGAAAAATTGTAGACAATAAGGCCTTTTTTTTTTAACAAAACCCTATATCTTACGGGAGTATTTTATGTCACAGGAAAGCACTGCTAATCTAAGACTTGAAGTCTTTTATAAAAAACATGATCCAAGGGCCAATGCCATGGTTTCAAGGCTTGAAAAACTTGGGTATTCAACCGGAAGTGTCCATCTGGCTGATAACTATCTCATCAATGCTCCACTTGATGATGAATCTTCTTTGAAAATATCTGAAATGCTTGTTAACCCTGTAATTCAGGATGTATTCATAAACCGTTGCTATGTTCCGGAAAAATTCAGTTATGCAGTAGAGGTTGGATTTCTGCCGGGGGTTACGGATAATATTTCCCACACTGTACGTGAATCTGTTGAGGATCTCTTAAAAACTGAGCTTGACCATGAAAAATCGGTTTTCTGTACCATTTCATATTTTTTTGAAGATATCGACAGGGATGCTGCCTGTAAAATTGCTGCTGAACTGTATAATCCTCTCATTCAGAGGGTGAAAATTCTTTCAAAGGATGAATTTCTGCAGAATAAAGGGTTTGGATATTCAATACCAGTTGTGAAAATATCCGACCGCATGACAGCGGACATCATAGATCTGAATATCCCTGAAGATGAACTGATCTCTATGGGCAAGGACGGAATACCTGACAGTGACGGCACCAGAAGGGGGCCGCTTGCCCTGGACCTTCTTTCCATGGAGACAATAAAAGACTACTATGATAATGTTGAAAAGAGAAAGCCAACGGATATTGAAATCGAATCCATTGCCCAGACATGGAGCGAACACTGCAAGCACACAATATTCGCTTCCGCAATTGATGATGATATCCCTGAAGGCATTTATAAGACTTTTATCCGCGAGGCTACCAGAAAAATCAGGAAGGACAAGGGGGCAGCCGATTTCTGTGTTTCCGTATTTACCGATAATGCCGGCGGAATCAGATTCGATGACAACTATATTGTTTCAGATAAGGTTGAGACCCATAACAGCCCCAGTGCCCTGGATCCATTCGGCGGTGCCATTACAGGTATAGTTGGGGTAAACAGGGATGAAATTGGTTTCGGTATGGGGGCAAAACCCATAGCCAACCGTTACGGATACTGCTTTGCTGACCCTGAAGATGAGAAACCTCTCTATAAAAATAAAACGGAAGATTCAAAACTGCTTTCACCAAGAAGAATAATGGAGGGAGTTGTTCAGGGGGTAAATGCGGGTGGTAATACTTCAGGAATTCCCACTCCCCAGGGTTTTATATTTTTTGACAAGAGGTATAAGGGGAAACCGCTTGTTTTTGTCGGAACAATAGGACTCATTCCAAATGAAGTGAACGGCCAGCCTTCAGTTCAGAAAAAGGCCATGGCAGGTGACTATGTTGTAATGGTGGGCGGACGTGTAGGGCGTGACGGTATTCACGGCGCGACTTTTTCATCTGAGGCCCTGACCTCCGGAAGCCCGGCCACTGCGGTTCAGATAGGGGACCCCATAACACAGAAAAAGTTCTCAGATGCAATTGTGAAGGAGGCACGTGACCGAAATCTTTATAATTCCATAACTGATAACGGTGCCGGAGGGCTTTCCTGTTCAGTTGCGGAGATGGCGAAGGAGAGCGGCGGATTTGTGGTGGATCTTGAAAAGGTTCCGCTCAAGTATCCGGGACTTGCGCCATGGCAGATATGGATAAGTGAGTCCCAGGAGAGGATGACACTTTCTGTTTCAAAGGATAAAATTGATGAATTCATCTCCCTCATGAAAAAGAGAGGGGTGGAAGCCACTGTAATCGGGGAGTTTAACGACACAACCAGGGCAGTGGTTAAATATAATGGTAAAGAGATATTTAATCTGGATATGGATTTTCTTCATGACGGACTTCCCAAACGCACACTCTATACCAGTGATATAAACAGTAATAATCCTGAGTATTTATATGATGAGCCATCAGATCACGGTAAGGTGCTTTCTGACATGCTTGCAAGGCTTAATCTCTGCAGCTTCGAATTTATAACAAGTCAGTACGATTATGAGGTCCAGGCAAATTCAGCAGTGAAGCCGCTCCAGGGAAAGGGAAGGGTAAACGGAAATGTCTCTGTAATAAAGCCGGTTCTCAATTCTCCAAGGGGAGTAGTCCTTTCACAGGGGCTTTATCCGACATACAGTGATCTTGATACATACTGGATGGCCGCATGTGCAATAGACACTGCGATCAGAAATGCCATCTCTGCCGGTGCGAGCCTTGATCATCTTGCCATACTTGATAATTTTTGCTGGTGTGATTCGAATAACCCTGAGAGACTTGGGCAGCTGAAAAAATCCGGCCAGGCATGTTATGATTTTGCAGTGGCTTACGGTACACCGTTCATATCCGGAAAGGACAGCATGTTCAATGACTTTAAGGGATATGATGAAAACTTCAAAGAGGTTGAGATCTCCATACCTCCGACTCTTCTGATATCGTCAATTGGTGTTGTTGAGGATGTGCTGAAATGCCAGACCATGGATTTTAAATTCGGGGGAGACCTCATATATATTGTGGGAGAAACTTCACGAGAGCTCGGTGGTTCTGAATATTCACTTTACAGGGGTGAGGCTGACGGGATTGAAGGCTTTGTGGGAGAAAATGTTCCCCAGGTGGACAGTGTAATAAATAAAAAAATCTATACTGCAGTAGAAAGGGCAATAAAATCCGGTCTTGTTTCATCATCGACAAGTATTGAGCGCGGAGGTCTTGCTGTAGCTCTGGCAAAATCTTCAATTTCCGGCGGACTTGGTGTAAGAATTGACCTGAAAGATGTTGCCGTTTCCGGGACTCTCAGGGATGATGAACTGCTCTATTCGGAGTCTCAGGGCCGGCTGGTTCTTACCGTGGCTCCTGATAAAAAGACGGATTTTGAAAAGGCCTTTAGCGGTGTTTCCATCTCCATGATAGGTAATGTATCAGAAGATGAAGCCTTTGTCGTGAAAGGGCAGAAAGGGTCTACAATCATAGTGAGTGAAGTTAGAAGCCTGAATGAAAGTTACAGAAAAACATTAGGAAAGTATTGAGGGTAATATGAGTACATCAAAACCAAAGGTCTTAGTTCTTACGGGATTTGGAATCAATTGTGATGAGGAGACTGCATATGCATTTCAGATATGCGGAGGAGATCCTTACATAATACATATAAACGATCTTATCGAGAACAGAAGTATTATTTCCCAGTTTCAGATCCTGATGTTTCCGGGGGGATTCTCATACGGAGATGATACCGGAAGCGGGAAGGCATTTGCAAATAGAATAAAAAATAATTTAATGGATGAGATCAGTAGCTTCATCGAAAGAGATACGCTCGTTCTGGGAATCTGCAACGGTTTTCAGGTACTCACAAATCTCGGAATTGTTCCGGACCTCGGGAACCGATTTGAGGGGAAAGCGGAAGTTGCACTCGAGCATAACAATACATTCAGGTATCAGTGCAGGTGGGTTGACCTCAATGTTAATCCTGATTCTCCTTCAGTATTTACAAAGGGCATCGAAAAGCTTCATATTCCAATAGCCCATGGAGAGGGTAATTTCTTTACAGAAGCTGATGTTCTTCAGCGAATTGAGGAGATGAATCTTGTTGCAATGAGGTATGCCGGTAAAGACGGAAAACCTGCTGAAGGGAAATTTCCGGATAATCCGAACGGTTCCCTGAATGACATCGCGTCAATATGCAGCCCAAATGGAAGAATAATGGGAATGATGCCGCATCCGGAAAGGGGCATGTTCTTTACTCAGCGCGATGACTGGACCTATCTTCTTGAGAAATATAAGAGAACCGGCCAGGAAGTTCCTGAGTACAGTGACGGTATAAAGATTTTTCAGAATGCCATAAATTATTTTAAATAGCCATAGAGGATGTCATAATGAAAAGAATACTTTTTTTTCTGATTGCTTTTACTGTTGTATTTGCATGTTCCCAGTGGAAAGTAAACTCAATCAAATCTACGGCAATAGCTGAGATAAAAAACGGAACTACTCCCGGGAATATCCAGATAGCCAGGGACGAGTATGCTCTCAATGACCTGACTTTCAAAATCGATATACTAAATGATAAAATTATAACCACAGACAATACCCTGAAAAGGCTTCAGGTCTTTGAAAAGGACGGGAAGCTTCAGATGGTTATAGGTGAAACTGACAAGATTGACCGTACAAAGATCCATGCTGTCGATTTTAATTTCAGTATTCTTGGGTCCTGTACAATGGATGATAACAATAATATTTATGTACAGAACAGGCTGGAGCCGAAGAAGGGGAAAAACGGTTACAGTGACGCAAATTTCCTTCCGTCATATATACTTGTTTTTGATAAGAAAGGACAGCTTCAGTACACTCTTGGCAGAACAGGAACTCCGGATATCCCTTTTTTCTACATCGATAATCTCTTCGTTGACAGCAGTGACAGGCTCTTTGTTATTTCAAGAACCTTTAACAACTGGGAACTCTACAGGTTCAGGAACAAGCAGAGGGAAGTTTATATAGATTTTTCAAAAATTGACTTCAAAGAGAATGAAGGAAATAACACATATTTGGGCAAAATTGAAAATCTTAAAGTATACAGGTCCGGGGATTCTATTGTTCTTTCCGTTGCGTACTACCATGATTTACGCTTCAAGTTCAGAAAAATTTATGAATTTTCAGTGGAGAAAAAGAAAGTTGTCCGTGAGATTACCACAATTCCGGACCCCAAGAATGTTCTTTTCAACATTGTGGATGATAAAACCATTTATTTCTGGAACATTGACGGCAATGACATTAAATTCATGATTGTAAATGCAGAGGGAAATGTAATGAACAATATCAGACTAACCTTTGACAACAGGAATTTCTTTTCCAAAATCATACACGACAACAAAGGGAATATCTATTCCTATCATGTAAACGGTGACTCGATAAAAATTCTGGAATGGGAATAGCATGAAGGCTGTTACGTCGGGAGAAATGTCATCAATTGACAGAAAGACAATTGATGAACTCTCCGTTCCGGGTGAGATTCTAATGAATAATGCCGGGAAGTACGTTGCAGACTATATCCTTTCGGAAACGGATTACGGCAGTTTTCTTGTCTTCTGCGGAAAAGGCAATAATGGAGGAGATGGTTTTGCCGCAGCATATTACCTGTGGGCAAGGTCAAAAAAGGTAAAGGTAGTGCTGACATCCTCTCCTTCAGAAATTTCTTCCACATCAGGTACTTTTTACAAAATGTGCCTTGCTTCAGGAATTGACATGGTCGATGTAGATGCGTTATCGATTGTAGATATTGATACTGATAATGTTTTGATTGTTGACTCGGTATTCGGCACAGGGTTCAAAGGTGTACCTCATGGCAGTGCTCTCAGGGCAATAGAGCTGATGAATTCGTCGAAGTGCCCGGTGCTGGCTGTAGACCTTCCAAGCGGGCTTGAGTCAGATGGTGCAGTTAAACACAATTCAATTGTAAAGGCTCTCTGGACTGTTACTATTGGTTTGCCAAAAATTTCACTAGTCACATATCCAGGAAAGAACTATACCGGCAGGCTTGAAATCGCCGATATCGGTTTTCCATCCTTCCTGCTGAACTCTTCCGTTTTTAAAACAGAACTTATAGATTCAGTATTTGCAAAGTCAGTTTTAGAAAGCAGCCTTTCGGGAAATGCAGATATACACAAAGGTGACAGGGGCCACTGCGCGATTATCGGAGGCTTTCCGTCCATGGAGGGTGCCGGACTTCTCTGTGCAAATGGAATGTTCTCAGCCGGAATCGGACTTGTTACTCTCTTTACTCCGGAAGAATCAAGAAGAATCATTGCAGGCAGAATTCCCGAACTCATGACATTCTCAATTGACAGCTCCTCCATGAAAGATTTTACGGAATATGTCAAATGCAGAAAAATAAGGCATCTTGTAATCGGCCCGGGAATGGGCAGAAGTGAAGGTTCTCAAAAAATATTTAACTATGTCATCGAACATCTGGAAAGTATGGATTTAAAGTCTGTTGTCATTGACGGAGACGGTCTGTACTATTATTCAAAAATTTTCAGAAATAAAAAAACGGGTACCGGATGCAGCATAATCCTTACACCTCATCTCTTTGAGGCATCAAGATTTTTTGAAGGAGAGGCTCTGGATGAAATATCAAAAGACAGATATTCATATGCAGTTGAACTTTCAAGAATTACACGCACTCTTGTCCTTCTGAAGGGGCCCTGTTCTATCTGTACTGACGGTGAAAGAGTGCTGGTAAATACTTCCGGAAATTCCGGAATGGCAACTGCCGGATCCGGAGATGTGCTGTCTGGCATTATCTCCTCCATGATGTGCAGATATACTGAAAATGAACTTCATGCACTTGCTTCGGCGGTGTTTGTTCACGGCCTGGCCGGTGATCTGGCATATGATAAATTTTCCTTTGACTGTTTCAGTTCAGGTTCTATATCTGAACACACAGGTGCAGCAATAAAAAAAATATTAAACGGTTAATATAAATGGAAATTATGAACAAGCCTCCCTGCAGTGAATGCGGCGGGAGCTGCTGCAGGTATGTAGCAGTGGAAATTGACAAACCCACAAACAAGACCGATTATGACAATATTCGGTGGTATCTTGTTCACAGAAATGTGGGGGTATTTATTGATCATAACAAAAAATGGTTTATAGAGTTCAGATCTGACTGTGAGCATCTAACCGACGCGGGGGCATGCGGAATATACAAAAAGAGACCGAAAATCTGCAGGGACCATGGCAATTATGAAGGGGAATGTGAATACTATGACAATCCCTACCATGAATATTTTTCCACGGAGAATGATTTCCTGAAATACCTTAAAGCACGTAAAACTGAATGGAGATTCAAAAGTCTCAGGGATTGATGCAGACTTTTGGGAAGCTTAATAAACGGGTTATTCTGCTTCATATTTCTCAAGTAACTGATAAAATATTCCGATTCTCATAACATGAAGATAAAATATTTACTGCTGCTGATTTTTTATATTTTCCTGTCGGGTGAGTTTCTTTTCGCCGGAGACCCGCTGTATAAATCATTTATTATTAATTCTCTTGAAATGGAGACAGAGAATGCTCCAAAGGATGGAGATGAAGAAAAACAGGGTGAAAAAATTTTTGATGACAGTTTTTCCGGATCTGAAGGTAAAAAGGTTAATAACTCCAGCCATGTAAAACCGGAATCCGATGCATTTCAGAAACTGAAAAAAGAGGACAGCAGATGGTATCTGAAAAGTTACAGAGTCAGGAAAAATGATACGATCTGGGATCTGTCGCATAAATTCGGCATCAGTACAAGAATTATTGTGGAGCTTAATAATCTTAAAACTCCTTCATCAATCTATCCAGGAAAGATCTTAAAAATACCTTCACGTTCCGGCGCCAATTATGTAATCAAAAATGGTGATTCCCTGGGGAAAATCGCAGGAAATTTTAAAGTCTCCATCGGCGAAATAAAAAAGGCAAATCAAATAAACGGGTCAAGAATCATTGTGGGACGGACAATATTTATCCCCGGAGCTGCTAACATTAAGCCGGATAAAAATGATGATACATCAGGTAAGAACAGATATATTGCAGCAAATCATTCAAACAGGAATATCCAGATAAAAAGCGAAGAAAGCTGCAGTAAAGAAAAAGAAGCAAAGGTGAATGAATATTCTCCGGTAATGAACAGAACTATAATTGAAAGCAAGAAGAATCTGAAAAAGAACAGAAGACTTGTGCTCTCCTGGCCCATGAAAGGGCCCATTACCTCCGGTTTCGGTTTCAGAAGTCACCCCTTTACCGGTAAAAAAAGGTTTCACTGCGGACTTGATATCGGGGCGAACATAGGTTCCTCTGTAAGGGCTGCCGGAGATGGAAGAGTAATTTTCAGCGGCTGGAAGGGAGCGTACGGAAATGTAGTTGTCATAGCACACAGAGATGACTATATTACAGTCTATGCCCATAACAGCAAACTGCTTGTCAATGAGGATCAGTTGATAAAGAAAGGCCAGGTAATCGCAAGGTCCGGAAAGACAGGAGCTGTTACCGGAGCACATCTGCATTTTGAAGTAAGGAAGGGAATAATACCGCTGAATCCAATGAGGTTTCTTGCAAAATGAAAAAAATCCTGTTTTTTCTGCTTATATTTTTTTTCTATACTTCTACTTATGCAGGATACAGGTATGAATCCGATCAGTACAGGGCTACTGTATTCTTCAATCCGCATGACAAAACAGGTGTTGATGTAACCATAAAAGGTAAAATCCTTTCACTCTCAACCAGTGAAGAACTTCAAAAAAATGACATGATAGGCGGAGTTCAGCCGAATACGAAAGTGACTGTAAGAGTTTTTTCAAACCAGGACGTTAAGGTAAATGATGAGCTGCTCGTAATAAACGACAAGAATCTTGTAGTATCAAGGTTCAGGGTCCGTCATGTCATGGATGCAAAATCGTTCGGCACAATGGCAATTGGTTACGGGAATCTTATTCTAAGCAGAAGCGGATTCAGGGTTGTCAAAAAAGTAGAGAGTCTTGATGAGGGGGCCGCATATCTTTATATTTCCAGAGGCAGGTATCATCTTCAGAAGGGAGATAAAGGCCGCGCCATAGAGAACTTCAAGAAAGCAATTGAACTTGAAAAAAGAAATCCGTCTGCACATATGAACCTCGGAATGGTCTATTATACTGACGGAATTTATAATTTTGCATATAGTGAACTGAAACATGCCTATGATGATCTCAATAACCTTTATGATAACCAGGATAAATTTCTGGTACTGAAAACACTGGCCGAAATCAGGTTTATTGAAACATACGATCAGTACAACATCATGAAGAATAAAGTTGCATTCAGGAAGGAAGGTATTGATTTCTGTAAAAAGGCACTTAAGATAGATGAACAGTCAACTGACATGTTATATCTGCTGTCCGAGTACTATTACAGAGATTTCAGCAGGAAGGATGATAATCTTGCCAGAGAAACTCTGCTGAAGCTTCTAAAACAAAACGAATCCCATTCCAAAGGGGCTCTGCTTCTTGCCAGGCTGTACATTAAACACGGTAATAAGGAGAAGGGACTGTTATATGCACGGCAGGCTCTTAAGTATTCACCGAATATGCCGGAGGCTGAAGAAATTATCAAAAGAAACGAATAGTTACTTTTTCAGTTTGCCGATTAACTCGATGTGATGAGTGCATGGGAACATGTCAATCATTGTCAGTCCATCCAGTCTATAACCGTTTTTAATGAAGTCCCTGATGTCCCGTGAAAAGGTTGAAGGATTGCAGGAGACATATACAAGTATATCCGGTTCTATGAAATTGATAGTGTGTCTTGATTTTTTATGCAACCCCGCTCTTGGCGGATCAGCGACTATGACATCTGGAAGGTCTTTGCCAGGTCTGTATTTCTCAAAGGGAATGCTTAAAAATCTGGTATTAGTAATATTATTTATTCTGGCGTTTTCTTCTGCATATGATACAGACAATCTGTTTATCTCACAGCCTGTACCACCAGCTGAATTTTTTGCAAGATTTAATGCAAAAAAACCACAACCCGAACCGATATCAAGAAATTTCGAATTACTATCTAGTTCACTGTATTCATATACTTTTTTAAGCATTTTTTCTCGGAGGAATTTGTTTGACTGAAAAAAATTCCATATTCCCCTTTTGTATGTAGTCCCATCTACACATTCTGTAACAGCAAAGTTATCATCTTCATTTATGGAGTGGAAGACGTTACCATTCCTATCCTCAGCAACTTTTAACTCACAATTGTCTGACATAGGTTTCAGTTCAGCGAGATATTTTTTTATACTTTCTGAAACAAGCAGGCATGAACTTTTCGGAAGTGGGACAAGAGTATTGGATCGCTTCCTGAAAAATCCTATCTCTCCATTTCTGATTTTTAAAGTGACGTGGCTCCTGTAACCCGATCTTTTTGAGCTTACAATATCAACCTCCGGTATTGAGGATGGAGATAACTTTCCTATTCTCAGGAGTTGATCAATTACAATGTTTTTTTTGAAAAGAAGTTCTGAGTCATATTCAACATTCAGGTACGAACACCCTCCACATTGTGCAAATGCAGGGCATGCTGGATGTATCCTGAGAGGGGAAGGTTCAAGTATTTCAGATATTTCCGCCAATGAATAACTGCTGTAGTCTTCAAAGACATTGGCCTTTATAACGTCGCCTGGTATCGCGTATTCAACAAAAACAGCTTTTCCCGCGACTCTTCCCACTCCGGAACCGCCAAATGCAGGGTTTTCTATATGCAGCTTCATATTGCTCCTTTAAAATGTAATTGACTCATATATTTAACAGTTGTACTCTACTATAAAATTTCATTCAGGTATCGAAAATGAAAAAAATTTTTTTTACAGTTATAATTGTTTTTCTTGTATTTTCATGCAATAAAAAAAATAATTCGGAAACAGAGCCAAACGACAAAATGTCCCAGGCAAATCCCATTGAAATTGGGAAGACATATACCGGAAAATTGGAGACTGAAAGTGACATTGACAATTATTACTATAAGACCGGTTCAAACGAAGTACTTTCTATTTCATTGTCAGGGCTGAAAGGTGTTAACCATGCTGTAAAAATATGGAAAATTGTAAACAGTAATCCAGTTGCTATAAAACTTATTGATGATAACAGAAAGTCATCTCCTGAAAATTTCGCAAATCTCAGTGTTGATCCAGGAGAATATATTTTTTCAATAATTCATGGCATGAAGGACCAGAAAAAAGGCAACAGTGAATCTTTTTATGAATTCACTGTTAATTCTATGGTTATACAGAATGATGAGCATGAGCCGAATGATTCTGCAGATAATGCATGCAGGATATCTCCCGGTGAGAAAAGGGGGGGATTCTTTTCTCCGGGGCTGAATTTTCTTAACAGCAGAGATAAGGATTTCAAAGAAGAGGACTGGTACTTTTTTGATATTGAAGGAGATGTGAAAGTTCCCCTGATTGTTAGTGCCGAAATATCTTCAGTGCCCTCTGTCGACTCTGTGCTTTTGCTCTACGATGAAAAATTCAATGAAATATACAGGGCGGATTTGAACATCACTGGCAGTGGGGAAAAAATTCCTGATATGACCCTGAAGAGTACTGGCAGATATTATCTGGTTGTTTATTCAAAAAATTATCTCAGTAATACCATGAATCCATATGAGATAACAATGAATCTTAAAAGCCCGGAAACGGGCAGGGAAATGGAGCCAAATGATTCTCCAGAAAAGGCTAATATTATTGAAAATGATTTTATCAGCGGCACTGTTCTGTCACAGAACGATAAAGACTTTTTCAGACTGAATCTTCAGACCAATAAATTGAAGAAGATAATACTAAAAGGGGGAGTCGGTACAGGCATCAGGCTTGAACAGATACGTTCCGGTGAAGTTATCTCAAAATTTGATAAGACCGAAAGTGATATGAGTCTTCTGATTCCGAATATAATGATTTACCCCGGGGATAATTTTAAGATTACAGGTTCATTCAGTTCCGGAAAGGTAAATTCCTATGAACTTGCATTCTCCGATATTTCCGTCGAAGGCAACATGGAAATTGAAAATAATGATAATATTGAAAAATCAAATATTCTCAGGGATGACATTACAGGGTTCATCAGCAGGGAGGGGGACATTGATTATTTTAAAATGTTATCAGATAAAAAAGTAAAATATGAAATAACTGTTGTAGGGGTAAAGGACGGTAAGCTTTCTGTTTCCACAACAGATTCTTTGGGGTTCATTATCAGCACAATAGAGATTGACGGAGATAAAACAGCCAGATTCATTGAACTGATAAATCAGAAGGGGTATCTGGTTGTTGAGGCGAAAAGCCGGACCAGCGAAAATCCATATAAAATTACACTGAAGGAGATCAAATGAGACTGTTATCAATTTTACTGCTGACTACGTTCGTCAGCTGTACTTCTATAGAGAAAAAAATTACAAATAATAGTGAAAGTTTTGTCGGGAATAATTTCAGAATCACTATTGTCGATACGGATATAACAAATCCGGAAAAGGACAGGAGGTGTTTTTACTGGATATATATTGACAAACAGAAAGCTGGGAGAACTACTGTGGGACTTGAGTCACAGAACAAAGTTTTTGAATCAAATCTGGAACCAAATAATCATCTTGTGAGAATTGAAAAATGGATACTTGAGGATGAGCAGAAGAGATATGTTAAGCTTAATAATATTGAACAACCTAAACCGGATTTTATATATGTTACTGTGGAAAAAAATAAAGCTTCATACATTCTTGTTAAATCGGGAAGGTACGGGAAATCTATTTTTCTGAAAAATTAACAATAATTTGAATGAATGTAAAAAAAGGCTGAAATGTTAATTCCAGCCTTTTTGATTATTACTGTTCCTTACCTGAATTGTCTGTGTTTTTCGCATATTTTTTGGAATAATACTGACTCATGACCGAGAATGGGACCTTGTAATCCTGTCTTGCGTTCCAGAGAAGGTAGCCTTTTATGCCTGCAGCATGTACAGCTTTAATCTGTTCAATTACATATTTGCCATAGGGCATTCCATACAGTCTCATTTGGAATGCCTGGATATATGTTACGATTTCGGCCTTTTTTGTCCTCTCTTTTGCCCTCTTTGATGTAATATAAACTGTGTGATAAGGGTCTTTCTGGAGTTTTTTGCTCCATGTGTAATGGGACGGATATGCCATGGGGCAGATCACATCAATTACCTTATCAAGGCTTTCCATCTTCTGTCCAATAATATCATTTGTATTTAATGGAATTCTTCCGAATACATCTGCAGCAAATTTTACATTGTAATCTTTAAGTCTTTCCTTGGCTTTTTTTACAAAACCTTCTATGAAGGCATATCTTTCCTTGAATCCCAGGTGTCTGTTTCTGCCGGAGTCGTTAAATCTTATATAGTCAAACTGTATTTCTTTAAAGCCGGCTTTGCAAGCGCTTTCTGCAATTAAAAGTTTGTCCTCAATATATTCCTTTGAAATAGGCCATTTGCTTAAACCGTCGGGAAATATTACGATTCTCGCAATTGCATGGATTCCCTTTTCTTTAAGGAATTTGACATTTTCTGCCGGTAGAATGCATTTTTTCAGCTTTGAGCTCTGTACATCCAGTACAAATGTATTGATATTTGCTTTTTTTGCATTTTCAGTAAAATATTTGAGTTTATCCATGCTCATTGCAGATGCAACGGTAAGATAAATTCCCCTGTAGAATTCAGGATATTTGTAATCTTCATTTTTTGCAGTCTTTTGCTCAAATGTTTTTATTTCAGGTTTCTGGGCAGAAGTCTTTGCATCTTCGGCCTTTATGTATGAAAAAGTAAAAATTCCACTGATGATAACCAGAAAGGCCGGTATTATTATCTTTTTTCTGAACATGTATTCCTCATTATTAAATTTATTTGTTTTGATAATACTTTCACTCTATTTTTTTTGTCAAATTTATTTAGTCATACCTTGACAATAAATAGCAGTTATGAATTATTTATTTATCGGATTATTCTGTGCTGATTAGAGAGCTAATTTGTATATAGAAAAAGAAATAATTGAGTCTATCAGGGATAGGGCTAGAATTGAGGATGTTGTCATGCGATATGTCCCGTCTCTCAAGAAAAAAGGCAATAATTATGTCGGGCTTTGCCCGTTTCATAAGGAAAAAACTCCGTCTTTTACAGTTTCTCCGGATAAACAGATATTTCACTGCTTTGGCTGTAATGCAGGTGGAAATGTTTTTTCTTTTATATCAAAAATTGAAAACCTTGATTTTACTGAAAGTGTTGTATTTCTGGCAAGCCAGATGGGGATTGAAATATCCCGGGCGGATCAAAGCAGTTCCGGAATAATAAATGAGATTCGCAGAATTAATCTTTATGCACTTAAATACTATAACTCATTTTTAAAATCTCCTGCCGGAAAAGCAGGCATGGATTATATTATTTCCCGTGGTGTAAGTGTTGAGGCCATAGAAAAGTTCAAAATCGGCTATTCTCCTGACAGCTGGGATATGCTTTCCAGAAGCCTTAAAAAAAACAGGGCTGATATGTCAATTGTTGAGAAAATCGGGCTTTCTTCTCTCACGAAGGATAAAAGCAAATATATTGACAGGTTCAGGGGCAGGGTAATGTTCCCTATTTTTGATACATCTGAACATGTTGTGGCGTTTGGCGGACGTGTTCTGTCAGATTCCAGTCAGCCAAAATATCTCAATTCGCCGGATTCAGAGGTTTTTCACAAAAGGGATATTCTTTACGGTCTGAATTTTGCAAAGGAATCAATTCGAGAAAATGACAGGGTAATAGTGGTTGAAGGTTATCTGGATGTAATAGGATGCCATCAGAATGGACTCGAAAATGTTGTTGCTCCTCTTGGAACTGCTCTGACGGAGAATCATATAAAAAATCTTTCAAGGTTGTGCAATGAAATAATAATGCTCTTTGATTCTGATTCAGCCGGAATAAATGCCGCTCTTAAATCGATAAAAACAGGTAGTATTTTCAATACAGACATTAAGGTGGCAACGCTTCCAGAAGATGATCCATTTGATTATATTCAGAAAAAAGGCGTCATGGAGCTCATGATTATTATTGAAAATGCACAGAATCCTGTAGAGTTTCAGATCGACACTGTTCTTAAAAACGGCAGAAACCAGGATGTTGTCAGGTTGATGAAGCAGATGGTTCCTGTTCTTGATTCTCTTGAACTTGATACTGAAAAAAACAGGTATTTAACATATATAGCACAGAAACTTAAAATTAATGAGATTGATTTAAGAAAAGACTATATGCATCTACGGTCAGGTGCATCAGGAACTGGAATATCATCAATACCCGGCATGACTAAAATTGATTATTCAGCAAGGCTGTTTCGGGATTTGATATCCCTTATTCTTCATTACCCTGAAATTACCGGAGATGTTCTTATAGATTTTTCTGTTGATGATATAAAAGACGAAACTTCCAGAAAAATTTACTTGAGGATCTCCGAGTTGTACCAATCTGAAAATAAACTCAAAATAGATAAAATATTTGACTTTTTCAGTGAAGGGATAGAAATGGAATTTTTGAAAGAAATAATTCAAAAAGAGATCAAGATTTCTGATCCAAAATCAGCATATACTGAAATTTACGTGAATCTCAAGCTTCATTCAATAGACAGTAAACTTAACACTTATGCAGGACTGCTGAAGGAATCAAAAGATGACAAACTTGAATATCTTGCCGAGATTGAAATTCTAAGACGTGAAAAGGAAAAACTGAAAACGTATATCTATAATAAAGGGTAACTGTCAGCCCGGTTGCCGAAAAATTGTTCTATAGGATTAAAAAAAATATGAGTAAAAATGATCTTGTTTTAGAAAATATCGCTGAAGTGAAAAAGTTGATCGAGCATGGTAAGGCCAACAATGAAATTACCTATGATGAAATCAACGAGATATTACCTGACAAACTGCTCAATTCAGATAAAATTGATGATATTTTTATACTCCTGAATCAGCTTGGGGTAGAGGTAGTTGAGGAATCTTCCAGTAAAAAGGGAGAGGAATTTGAAATAGAAGAGAAAAAAGTTCCTGTAAAAAAATCTACCAGAAAGGCATCCTCAGCAAATGAAGACACATCTCATGTTGATGATCCTATCAGGCTTTATCTCAAGGAGATAGGAAAGGTGTCTCTGCTTTCAGGAGACCAGGAAGTAGACCTTGCAAAAAGAATTGAGGATGGGGAGATCCTCATTGAAAGAGCCGTTATTAATTCAGCTCTTCTTGTAAATGAATTGATAAAAAATCATTCCAAGGTTGTTACCGGAAAAATAAAACTTACGGATATTTTAAGAATAAACAGGTTGTACTATTTTTCATCCGTTGACTTGAGTGAACTGGAAAAGAAATATACCGAGAAAATGAAAACCATCATAGATGAGGATTCCAAATGTCTGAAACTTCAGAATAAAAAGAAAAAATATGAGGATAATTCGGCAGAGGTTTCAAAAATAGATGCCGAGATTGACGCTTCTAAAGAAAAAATAATGCAGGCTGTTGTTGAACTTGAGATCAGTGAAGATGAAATCGGAAAACTTTCCAATAAAATTCAATCCATGGTTAAAAGAATTAAGGAGACCTATTCATTCTTTAAAGAGATTGAAAACAACTATGGCAGGGATATAAAAGAGTTAAAGCATTTTTCAAGAAAGGTTGAGAAGGATGAAGATGTTGAGCAGATTGCTGATGAGCTTAACATAAAGAATATAGATGAACTTCTGGAAGTAGTTAAAGACATTCGTAATAATGAAAGAAAGATAAGAAGGATTGAACAGGAGGCTGGTGCGGAAGCTGATTTCATTCTGGAGTGGGGAAAACAGATTTCCCAGGGCCAGAGAAAAATTCAGCGTGCAAAGCAGGAGTTGATAAACGCAAACCTGAGACTTGTTGTTTCAATCGCAAAAAAATACGCTAACCGGGGCATGCATTTCTTTGACCTCATACAGGAGGGGAATATAGGCCTCATTAAGGCGGTTGACAAGTTCGAGTACAGAAAGGGATACAAATTTTCAACATATGCTACATGGTGGATAAGACAGGCCATAACACGGGCCATCTCAGACCAGGCCAGAACCATTCGTGTCCCTGTACACATGATAGAACAGATAAACAAGGTTATGAGGGAGACCCGTCTGTTCCAGCAGGAATTCGGAAGAGAACCCTCCGCTGAAGAACTTGCGGTCAGACTTGGATGGCCTGAGGCAAAAGTCAAGGCTGTGAAGAATGTTGCGAGGGAGCCGATTTCACTGGAAACTCCTGTTGGTGAAGAGGAAGATTCACTGCTTGGTGATTTTATTGAGGACAAGGATGTTGATTCTCCTGCAAACACAGCAGCCCACAGACTTCTTAATGAACAGATAAACTCTGTATTAAGTACATTACCGGCAAGGGAGCAGAAAGTAATAAGAATGAGATTCGGTCTTGACGATGGGTATTCTCATACTCTCGAAGAGGTAGGTTATGTTTTTAAAGTTACCCGTGAAAGGATCAGGCAGATTGAGGCCAAGGCCCTGAGAAGGCTCAGGCATCCTACCAGAGCCAGAAAACTTAAAGATTATCTTGAATATATGTAGGTTTTTCAATAAAGGGATTAAACAGATCCCTTTATTTTTTAGTTTTAATATTTTGAATGAGTGTAAAAATGTCAAATCATCCAAGAGTTAAAGTCGTAAGTGTTATTGGTGCAGGTTCATGGGGAACTTCTATTGCCAAGGTTATTGCAGAGACCAATCCTGGTGTTTCTGTAAAGATGTGGTCATATGAAAAAGCCACTGCATCATCGATTAACTCCAGGAATATGAATGACGAATATCTCCCCCTGATAAAACTTCCCGTGAATATTTCCGCCACGACTAACCTTAAGGATGCAGTTGAAGACAGTGACGGAATTATCCTTGCTCCTCCTTCCAAGGCTTTGCCGGATATAGTAGCAAGAATCGGGAAAAAGATGCAGAAAAAGGTTCCCATTGCATATCTGACCAAGGGATTTTGCAGAATAAATAATGATATTCTTACAATATCCCAGACAATTGCGCAGATTCTTCCTGAATACAAAAACAGGGTAGTTTCAATATATGGTCCCAGTCATGCAGAGGAAGTGACTAAAAAATATCATACATGTCTGAATATAGCCTCGGATTCCAGTTTAGACGGCATGTTTTTTTATAATTTGCTGAATTGTGAATATCTGAAATGCAGAATTTCAGATGATATAATAGGTGTAGACGTGGGCGGCACATTGAAGAATCCAGCTGCCATTGCGGCAGGTATGATATCGATACTTCCTAACTGTGGAGATAATCTTTCAGGGGCACTTATTGCTGAGTCATTGAAGGAGATGATAGATCTCGGGGTCTCAATAGGTGCCAGAGCGGAGACTATAATTGATATTTCAGGAACAGGTGATCTTGTTGCCACGGCCCTGAGTGAACATAGCCGGAACAGAAGATTCGGCCAGGATATTGCCAGACAGATCATTGACAAGGGTACAAGCCTAAAATTTGCAGACAGACTTTATCTACGTTTTAAGCCGGAGTTTGTTCTTGAGAAAATGAGTAAAAACCTGCATTATCTGGCTGAAGGAGCATATGCCATAGAGCCTCTTATTGAACTTGCCGAGAGGAACAATATTTCGATACCGGTTTACAGATCACTTTATGAGGTGCTGTTAAACAAAAAGGATCCGACTCTTCTTATCGAGACCATTAAGGACCCTGAAAAGTTTGATGAAATATATAATGATATAAAGATTCATATAAAGGACAAAAAGAAAGGGCTTGAAGGAGTAAAGGGAAAGGCCTTTAAGAGAATTATCAAGCAGCAGATAATAAACAAGTATACTGGAAAACCTGATTCAGAGGAACAGTTGCAAATAAAAAAGAGTATAATTCTCAATCTTAAAAATCATCTTGATGCCAACCAGGGGAAAGGGAATGCTGTGTTTTTTAAGGATGAAAAAGATTACCTGGAATCATTGAATGATGTTAATTATGAAAAGATAATCAGAAAACTGGTGTCAATTTATTTAAACGAGATTATGGATCATTACAATCCTCTGTTTTCAGAGTTAAACCTAAAATTCTATAATTTTAAGTATTATCTGAACAAGATAAGGGGTATGAGAAATGAAATTACAACGGAAGGTGATTTTAAAGTCATAAATGACCTCAAAAACAGTGTTAATATTGTTTATATTACAAAGTACAAAAATGCTATGGATAATGCCTACTATTTAAAGGAGATGAGAAAGAATAACCTTCCTGTTCCCAGATTTTTTATTTCAAATGAAATACTGGGCAACAGGCTCCGGGTCTTTTTTAAGAGAAAAAGCGGCGGTTTCATGGTAAACAAAAATAAATTTGATAATGATATATACAGGGAATGTATTGTTCATTACATATCGTCTCTTATCAGTCATGGCGTTCCTGTCCTTTATTCGCCGGATATTGAGACTCATTCCGGAGACATAAACGAAAGAATGAACGAGAGCTTTTTTTCACTTATCAATGAAGTTTTATATCGGGAAACAACTGAAATTGTTCTTTTTCCACTGCAGATTAAATACTCAGACAGGGTTAATGAGTCTCTCATTAGAAAACTGTTTATCGATCATGTGAACGTTAAATTCTCTTCTCCTCTTTTTTTATCCGATTTTACGAAAAAATCCACAAACAATGTTTCATTGTCAAAAATGATTGAAGATTCCTGGGAAAGTGACAGAATCATACTACCGTATCATATTGTGTCCAGGGTCGTGAAGGATTCAGGATACAGTATAAAACAGAGCAAGCTAAAAAAACATGTAGAACAACTCATTGATAGATATCATCTATCCTTTGAAAAGACACCGCGACAGATAGCCGGGGAAGGGGGTAAGTTCCTGGTGAAAAACAAACTCATGGCAAAAAACAATGATGATTATATTGTAATTGATAAGAGTAAAATTGATGATTATTCCTCATTGATTTACTGATGCAGCGTGATGGAGTATAGTTTTTCAAAGATGTCATAGGAAGTTTTTATATCAGAATACGGAATTTTGGTGAAAGTATAAACAAGAATTATATCATTGAAAATGAAGTTCAATGATGAATCAATTTTAAGATTTTCCTTCTCCTCCATATTATATTCTTCATTGCCTTTTTCCATACTGTTTTCTGAAACTACAATCACTATAAACAGCGTTAATGATAATTTAAAAATACCAGATCTGTTTTTGAAAAAGCTTTTCAGCTTGTTTTCAATAGATTCTGAAAATTCTATGGCTGTATTCAGGCCGGTTTCATGAAGAAACGTATTGTGATCAAATTTAAAGATATAGATAGACCTTATGACTGCTTCATTTTTATGGAGAAATGAGTTGATTTGAACAGCTGAATCTTCAAAAAAATCATTAAAGTAAGGCTTTTCAACGGTTTCAGTAAGCCTGATGTATTCCATTAGAATGTCGGAGAGCATATGAAATTTTGAAGCTTTGAAAAATTTTGATTCACTAAAGCATACGAGAGAGTATTCCCTGTCATTGATATTCATTGTCTCATGATATGATCTGTAGATAATTGAATTGTATTTTATTGAGTCATAGGTTTTATAGAAATCCTTTCCATGATTGAGACGGAAGATTATATTGTTCAGGAGGTTTTGATCTCCAACAGCCTCTACTATTACCGAATGACCGTTTTCCTTCATGATAAGGATTGTAATATCACTGAAGTTGCTTTTATTGAATTCCAGAAATACCTTTTCAACATATCCGGTTATTTCATTGTTCCCCGGTATTTCATTGCGGATCTGTGTTTTGTATTCATTTAATGAGTCTAGAGCTTCATCCGGTCCAATTGTACCATCTGAAATATTTTTTTTCAGATCTGATAATTGATTAATTATTTCTTTTTTTCCCATTCTCATCTGTTTCCAGTTGTTTAGTAAGTTCTACTGCTGTCTCATATAAACGGAATGTCCCGGTAAATACAATGACTTCGTTCTCTTTGTTTGCACTTTTTAATATATTTAGCAAATCATTTTTACTTTTACAGGTTTTAAAAGTATCAGGTTCTGGATTGAAAACTCCATACATGGATCCTGTGTAATAGATGATACTGTTCCTGTGCACCGACAGTAAATCCCTGATTTCCGGAATTACCTTGTCATCGAGCAGAGAAATGATAAAAGTAATTTTAAAATTGCTGAAGATTTCTTCAACTGTGGAAAAAAGGTTAGACAGGCCGCTCAAATTATGAGCTGCATCATAATACACGAGAGGCCTTGAGCAGATTTTTTGGAACCTGCCTTGCAGTGTGTAATTATTTACGGTATTCTCTATTATTCTGTTTTCAACGGAATGATTCTCCTTATTTAAAAGATCTGTGTAAATAGACATTGCCAAAGATATATTCTTCAGCTGATGTTTCATTATCATTGGAGTATGGAGATCCAGAGAAACAGGCCCATAACGGTATTTGAAATCGATGCCTTCCATGGAGCATGATGTAATTGAAAAGGTATAATCCTTTTCTTCTGAAATAATCATGGAATTATTTTCTTTTGCAAATTTTTTGATTATATTCAGTATCATAACTGATGTGTTATTTGTATAAACAGGAACCTGTGGTTTAATTATACCGCATTTTTCAGTGGTAATTGATTCTATTTGGTTTCCAAGAATTTTTGTATGATCAGGTGATATTTCAGTTATTGCTGATATCTCCGGCGTAACAGCATTTGTTGAATCCAGCCTTCCTCCGAGCCCGGTCTCAATTATTGCAAAGTCAACGTGTTCATCACTGAAGTATTTAAATGCCATTGCAGTAAGAAAATCAAAGAATGTGGCATTTACATTATGTTTTGACAATATATCGTGAAGTTCGGCTGCATAGCTGTCAAGTTTATGATCAGGTATTGGCATGTCGCATATCTGTATTCTTTCGTTATATAATAAAAGGTGGGGAGAGGTGAAGAGACCTGTCTTATAGTTAGTTTCACATAAAAGTTTGTTGAGCAGGAACGCGGTAGTCCCTTTACCGTTTGTACCTGCAATATGGACCGATTTAAATGATTTTTGAGGGTTACACAGCAGGTTGAGAATAGTGGTAATCTGCGATAGATCGTATTTCCTGAATTCTC
>QKCL01000045.1 GCA_003246895.1 Spirochaetota bacterium
ATATTCCCATCTCTCTGGCTACTTCAGGAACACTCCGGTTCTCAGGAGGTAATACTTTACGCAACACTGATTCTTTCATCCTTCGACTGTATTTCATAGCTTTCTCCTAAATATTTTAGGCGACAACTATGTTGACACTGAGGGCCTTCTGTTTCATTGGAATGTGTTTCGGGGTCTTCAAAATTGTGGGCCCACAGGTCTGTTAGTTTCATGTTCCGGCAATTACTCTGTGTGTTTTGGTTTGCCATTTAAGTTGTAAAACTTCAAATATGTATTTCCTGACTATCCTGAACAGAGTGTCAAAAAGAGTTCATCGATGTGTCGAAGGGCGTCACCATCATTTCTATAATGATATTGCCGCATGAACTACAAATCAATTTTTTTCGCACCAAAGGTCCAAGAATTAACTCCGATCATTCATTCTTTTCTATTTATACACGAAAATATTTTATTAATTGTAACAATAAATAATCCAAGGAATACAATCCCATAAATTACAATAAAAAACGGTAAAAATATCATGAACCAGGCGACTGAAAAGAAGCTTATTTCTAAATAAATTGGCAATGTATCTCTTTTATAATTTTTGGAAAAGACATATTTTCCAAAGTTAACACTGTACTTATAACAAGTTATATCCTGTACATCTTTTTCGTTATTAACTAAAGAAGTTTGACGAAAAAAGAACTCAGGTATATTATCACTATCAATATCATAAATTTCATAGTGGTTCCAGGATTCATCACCATAAATTTTCTGAACCAAATTACCATCTTTCCGGAATATCAAATAGACTCTATAACCTGAATGAATATTAAATTCATTATATTGTTTTTTGACTATTCGATTAACTGGAATTTTTTCATTTCTATATTTAATAATCAAATTTTTGTAAAGAGCCGTTGATTGAACAGGCTCGTGAAACGTATTATATATTATAACAACAATTGGCAGTAGTGCAATTCCAAATATTACAAACAATAACCATATCTTAGATAATAATTTTTTAGAGTTCATACAAAACCTTCATAAAATCATTTAATCTGCTATTCACATATTAATTGATTTATTTTGACTATTACCCCATCTCTTTAATGGTTCACCTATATTTTTTTCAATCAAACCTCTCACTGACCCACTACCATTATTATAGTTTTCCCAATCTCCTTTCAGAACATTAATATCTCCATTACCTACAGCGTTCTTATTCTTATTGTATAAATTATTAGCCATTCGCTTAGGTGTGTGTACTCCCCCCATTTTCAAGAGATGTTTTAAGCAGAAACTATGCTACCTTAATTACCGAAGGGTAGTATCTATTTCTTCATCCCTTCCTTCCATTGCCTGCAATGGTCTCCGGCACACCCTTACCATGTATCTCCCCCATTTTTCAAGCTATTATTTAACCATAACAAGAGAGCCCCCCCTTAAACATTTACACAAAATTTTCCATTTAATGTTAATGTTCCATCCCCTGTTTTTCGTTATATATACAAATGGAGGCTCCATATGGCAAGTGTTCAGCTTAACCCGGGATTCACTAACTTTTCAGGAAGGATGGGAAACATTGTCCTTTACCGTATAGGCACAGACATCTTTGCGCGCCGTTACGTTGTTCCCAAAAACCCCGACACTGTAAATCAGAGGGCAAACCGAAGCCTCTTTGCCTCGGCTATTAAGGCATGGCAATGCCTTCCCATTGAGGAAAAGAACGGTTACAACAGAATCTCTTCAAAGAAAAGAAACTCCCGGAACGGATACTGCCTCTTCATCTCCATGTTCATAAAACAGAACTCTGTAAATCCGGAAGCCTCCAGCAAACCGGTAAAGGCTCTTCCCTCCGCTATTCCCGGTGTATACAAAGCCTTTACCTTCGATGCCTCTCCGTTAGGGGTTCGATTCCGCTTCGATTCCGCCGGTGTCACGGAAAAAGCTGGCATAATACATACCGGATAGCCGAAAAATAGCTGCCTTAGGTAAAAAAACTGCTGACCTGAGACAAACCCGCCATGGAAGGTGGATTTGAGGACGGCCGAGGACAGTCACGGAAGCGTCCGCAGGCCGGATATTATAGTTCATTCCAGTAAAAGGCAAGCCGCCCCAGGGCGTCTGACTGGGCGGCTTTTTTGCGCAGCTTTTTGTGTCGCTGACAAAAAGCTGCATTTTCACCCTCTGGAGTCTTGCAAAACTCCGGAACACTTTACATTCAGTGACATGATGTAATCAGAGAAACAGATCAGGAACCTGCACTGTGCCTGCACTTCCGCAGTTCAGGAGTTCAGAAGTTCACCTCTCCTTCCTTTTTAACCCCACTCTCCCCCATGCCATTAGCATCAGCCCGGCGAAGAAAAGTATTAAATGTGTGTAACTGAAGAACACAGACCTGCTGCGGTACTCAACTGCCTTTGCGAGTATCATCTCATGTATGTCATGCCTGTAGTATACCAGAACCTCATCCCCGGGAGAAAGGCTCTTCACAAGCTCACCCGAAAGGAAGAGTGTGGTGCACACTGTTTTGTCATTCTCTTTAAACTCCTCCGAGGTCACACAGACCATGTCATCTGTCCTTGTGAGCCTGCCCTCGCCCACTGCGGTTCTCGTGAGCTTTGACTTGCCCTGTACCCGTGCCTTTATCTCCCTGCCTCTGGTCATGAACTGGTTTATATCGTATGAATGTATGTAATAGGCAATACCGGTAATTATTCCCCCCAGTACAAGGAGAAGCCCCAGACCCTGTGTAAGGCATCCTCCGCCCTTTCTTCTGCATTTTCCCGACATGGCTCCACTCCCTTTTTCACAATCTCTGCGCCCCTAAAACCATGATACTATAAAACATAATATATCCGTCCAATTCAAGGGCCTGCACTGAATTTATCCATGGACCTCTATTACATGAATATACACTCATCTGCCTCACCCTGTAAAACTGGTTGAAATTTCAGGAGCATGTTATATGCTCTCCACAACTGAACCGGAGGCACTTCATGAAAATTTATCAGGTCGACGCATTCACAGATGTAGTATTCAGGGGCAACCCCGCTGCAGTATGCCCCCTTGCAGACTGGCCACAGGACACAATACTCCAGAACATAGCCATGGAGAACAACCTGTCGGAAACCGCCTTTTATGTAAAGAGAAACGGCGTCCATGAAATACGGTGGTTTACCCCAACAGTTGAAATAGACCTCTGCGGCCACGCGACCCTGGCCTCTGCATTTGTCATGTTCAGTAAAGAGGGTTATGGAGGAGACAGAATTGACTTCATCTCGCCCAGAACCGGCGCCATTTCAGTTGAAAGGGAGGGAGATTACCTGACCCTTGACTTCCCCACAGACACTTTCAATTCAGCTGAACTGAATGAAGATCTCCTTCAATGCTTTAATACTGAACCTGTTGAAGCATACAAAGGGGCATGGGACTACATGCTGGTATTTGAGAATGAAAAACAGATCAGGGACATTGTTCCATACATGGACAGAATCAGAAGCCTCAATGCCCGTGGCGTAATAGTAACCGCGCCGGGTGAGTCAGCCGACTTTGTCTCAAGATTCTTCGCCCCCCGTTCCGGAATAGATGAGGATCCTGTAACAGGTTCATCCCACACAACGCTGACCCCATACTGGTCAGGGAGGCTTTCAAAAAATGAACTCACGGCAATGCAGCTCTCAAAGAGGGGAGGATTTCTCCGCTGTAAAAATGCCGGAGACAGAACCCGAATCAGCGGAAAGTGTTCCCTATACATGACCGGTGAAATCCACATATAAAATAAAGCCCCGGTGAGAACACAATGAAGATCATTAACTTTCTCTACAGATACTGGCCCATAATTGGAATCACTGCAGTTCCGGTTCTTGCTGTTTACCTTTATATGAACCGGAACACAAACAGTGTCACTGAAAATATTCTCACACTCAATCTGATATTTCTCTTTATCCACCAGTTCGAGGAGTATGTCTTTCCCGGACGCTTCCCCCGGATGCTCAACAGTGTAATGTTCAGAAGCGCCATTCCGGATTCATATCCCCTGAACCGTGTTTCGGCGTTTACTGTTAACGTCATAATGGGCTGGGCAGCATACGCAGGAGCCGTTCTTTTAAGCGACTTAATGATCGCAGCAATAGCGGTAATGTCAGCGACCCTTGGCAATGCCTGTGCACATATTCTCCTCTTCAACATAAGGGGAAAAAGGCATTATAACCCGGGAATGGCAAGTTCGCTTCTGCTCTTTCTTCCGCTGTCGATCTATTTCTTTTACCATGCGGTATCACTGAAACTTGCTTCACCATTTGAATGGGCAGGGGGGCTTTCGCTGGGTATCATCATTGGCACAGGTTCCATTTTTCTGGCAATAGACTTTTTGAAAAACAAGAAAGGCCATGGATGGCAGTAGAAACCGTGACTCTTTTCTTATAAATAATAATTTCTTTATTTCTTATGAAGAAACAGATTCTATAATGAATTCATCAATTATCAGGGAGAGGCAAAATGCTTGTTACATTACTGAACGGAGAGAACAGCCCCGGTGAACTGGCAAATTATGCGGCCATTCTGGAGAACAGGTTCCGGGAAAGGAACCACGAAGTGCGCACAGTAAACCTTTCGGAGAAGATGATTCTGCCCTGCACGGGCTGTTTCAAATGCTGGGTAAAGACTCCGGGCAGATGCATAATCAAAGACCATGCCAATGAGATAAGTGAAATGTTCATCAATTCTGATCTTATGGTTTTCCTTTCGCCTGTGGTTTTCGGCACATACTCCTCACAGATGAAAAAGTCCCTGGACAGAATGATCTGCCTCATCTCCCCCTTTTTCATGAAGATTGAAGGAGAGGTCCACCACCGGCCCAGATACAAAAAGTACCCGTCAATTCTCGCCATAGGCGTAATGGACATATACGCCTGCGAACATGCTGAGACTTTTAAAACAATAGTCAGGCGCAACAGCATAAACTTCCATGCACCTGCATGTGAAAGTGCTGTCTTTACAGATACCGGAGGCATGGAAAGAGAAGCGTCTTTTATACTTGATAGGCTGGAGAAAGAACATGGTAAAAAATAATGCACTGCTCCTAATTGGCAGCCCCAAAAAGAACAGGAGCACATCAGCATCCCTGGGAAGGTCCCTCATGGATAGGCTTCGTGGTTCCGGTTTCAGTACCCGTGAAATCAGCGGCAGGCCATATCTTGGATCCCATAAAAAAGACAATGAACTCATTGAGGCTTTCGAATGGGCTGACCTTGTTGTCTTCTCCTTTCCGCTCTATGTTGATACTCTCCCGGCGCCGGTCACAGCGGCACTTGAAATTCTGAAAGACCATGCGGACAGCAGAGGAAACCTCCGCAATAAAAGAATACTCGCAATTGTGAACTGCGGGTTCCCTGAAAAGGAACATAACATGTATGCAATCGAGGTATTGAAAAACTTTGCAGCATACTTCGAAATGGAATGGGCAGGAGGATTCTCCATCGGCATGGGCGGAGTCATTGACGGCAAGTCCATAGAGGCCAGGGGAATGACTGCTCCCATAGCAGAAGCAATGGACCTCATATGCAGCTCAGTAATAAAAAAAGAATCTGTTCCGGAAATGGCATATTCACTCATTGAAAAACCGCTCATACCCGGGAAGTGGTTATATACATTCATGGGTAATCTATCATGGAAACTTCAGGCCCTTAAAAACGGTGTTTTCTGCAGATTAAGATCCCGGCCGTTTATTAAAAGCTAGTCCGGAAACAGAGGGTTCGTTTACTGCCGAAACACCTTATCGTGAAATTTAACATCCATGAAACAATCAGACACTAATTCCGCGCTTCTGCTCTTGACTTTGCATTTATATGCATAACAATACAAAAAAAACTACTTAAAGAGGTGCATAATGGAAATAAGCGCTCGCAACAAGATGAAAGGAAAAGTTACCAGTGTTTCAAAGGGAGCAGTCAATGCAGAAGTGACAATTCAGCTTCCGGGCGGTGACGAAATCGTATCGATCGTGACAAACTCTTCAGTTGAAAAACTCAAAATAGAAGTGGGAAAGGAAGCCTATGCAATAGTCAAAGCCTCCAATGTAATGCTCGGCGTTGACTAGAAAGTTTTATGAAAATCCTGTGATATTCACCAGTACCGCAGGATTTTCATAAGCAGCCGTTACTTCAGCCCGTCCAGATACCCCTGAACTCTTTCAAGTATCAACTCAGCCCTTTCTCCTGCCAGAGTCTTCACATAATCCCTGTCCTTGCGTTTCTCAAACTCAACAAGCCCCATGTCAACCATCTTCTCTATTGAATTATTGAAATTGGAATCTGAAATCGCCTCTGAGCAGTCTATGATATCGAGATGATACATCTTCACAGCCTCATCCCTTATTTTTGCAACAAAGTCCTTTTTTACAAACTTTCTGTTTTTGTGTTTAATTATGACCTTGATAACTATCAGTTTGGATTCCAGATAATCTCTCAGGGTACCGGCAAGGAACCTGAGGTTTTCCCACTGTTCTTTTCCTGTCTTTATCCCCTTTGAATCGGAGGAGATAATGCCCTGCTCCTTCATGAATTCAATGGACTTTTCATAGAGCCCTGCTGATTCATCAAGAAGTTCGGGATAGTCAAATTCCCGTGAGAAAAGCTCCTTCACCTCATTAAAACTTTCCCTGAGAGCCTTTGCGCTGACTCTGCCCTTTTTCGCAGATGAGATAACTGCAAGGGCCAGCATATTTACAGGAAGAGTAAAGTAGAGAATACTGTTCTTGTAAAAGTTTATGCGGATTCTCTCCTCGTCGCTTAGTGAATAGAGCTCGCGTTCAGCATCCTCTGAATCCTCAAACTCAATCTTCTTTATTATTCCGTCGTCCATGTATGAATCGAGCACATTTGAAAGCGCTGCGGCCATGTTTTCATCATTTTCAAGTACAGGGGCAATGCGCGCTCCGAAACTTCTCACCGTGTTTCTAAGAAGAAACATTCTCTCAAGGACCATGTCTTCCGGGAACCCGCGCTTTGACGTATAGAGAATCGCGGCGGAAACAAGGGCAAAGGGGGTCACCATTACTATCTCGTTTATCTTTCTTATTATGTGTGAACCAAGTGCTGAAATAAACTCTCCGTTGCAGTCTTTACCGTGACCGGCCATGAACTCATCCCTGTATTCCTTCATACTGAAGGGTTCATTCACGGCAAAGTAAACCTTGCCGTAACGCTTCCTGATGAGCTTCCGGCTTTTTAGAAAAGACGAGGCCGACTCCTTTGTCTTCTCCCTGCCACGGAGCTCCTTCTTGTAGGATGTTTCTTCCATGATCCTGTCGTAGTTAACAGTAATGGGGACTATAATCAGATCCTTGCCGTAGCCTTCATCAACGGACTCTATTAGATATTTGACAATCCCCATCTTGGGTGATATTATCTTGCCGGTTCTTGAGCGCCCACCCTCAATGAAAAATTCGATGGAGTGCCCCTCCTGAACAAGGGTCTTCACATACTGTTTGAATACAGATGCGTAAAGGTTTTTACCCTTGAATGATCGCCTCATGAAGAATGCCCCGGACTTTCTGAAAAGCGTCCCCAGGGGGAAGAATGAAAGGTTGGCTCCCGCAACAATATGGGGCGGTATGAAGTTGTTATGGAACAGCAGATTTGAAATTATAACATAATCAAGATGGCTCTTGTGGCTGGGCACAAATACAAGGGTCCCCTTCTTTGTCCAGTCCCTGATCTTTTTAAAGTCTTCAGTACTGAAATGGAATCCGTCAAAGACCTTTTTAAAGAACCAGTTGCTTATTACCCTGAAAAAGATTATCCACTGAATCGAAAAATCCGCTGCAATTTCCCTGTAGTACCTGTATGCCTCTTTACGGAGTTTCTGCCTGTCCTTGCCGGTTTCAAGCGTTTCATTTTCTATTACGCTTTTCACATTCACATGGTCAAGGACCATCTCCATCATCTGCTGCCGCCCTTTCATGTGGGGCCCCAGAATGACTCTCTTCTCATGGTTATATGTATCAAAAAGTGTCTTCCGTATTTGATGAACAAGTTCATCCCTTTCCATTCCGGGGTTTGCCTTCATTATCTCCTTAAGGTTAAGGGGAGCGCAGACCCTCAAAAATCCCGCTGTGGTACTCTTTATGGTCCCTATGGCCGCCCTGATGATGCCGTTATCTCCCGTGGGGTTTATGGCAAAGAGAGAACCGTCCCTTTCAGGATTCTTGTTCCAGAACACAACCTGGGGAAATATATATACGGGTGAGTCTGTTTCCCTCTGGAGATCAAGGAGATATCCGATTGCATCGCTCCTGTTCTCCACATATCTCCTTCTGAAAAGAGGAACCGACATCATGGAGAATATGAGACTCCTGTTCTTCATGAGAGAGTTTCTGATAAATTCGCTGTCCGATACCAGACGGTCCGAAGAGGAACTGAAGATTTTGCGATAAAAAAGAACAATCCCCGCAACGAGGCCTATTATCCTGTGGACAATCCATGGCCTGAATCCCATGGAAAACATTGGCATGGGGTACCCGGCCTTTTCCAGAGTGGCAAGCTGGACATAGAGAGATGTCTGGGATGACTGCATGGATGCATAGACTATCTTTGCATCCTCTTCAAGTCCCCTGAGATGAAGAAGGCTCTCCTCATCAATTTTTATTCTTCTGAAGAAGAACCTGCACAGAAAAATATAAATACGCTGGTACGCTTTACCGAGTCTCCCTTTCGCAATAAAAGGGGAATAATATTCGTCCTGTTTTTTCATGATTAAACTCTCGAAGGTATATCTGTTTTATCCGGCACAACCGTGAAAAGGTCTGTCATTCCGACCATATCGAGAAGCTTCAGCACCTTTGTATTTTCAGTGACGAGAATACAGTCAATATGAATATCACTGAAATAGTTTCTTATGCTGATGAGTTCACCGAGGCCGTAGCTGTTTAAAAACCGGCAGGGGGTAATATCAAGGGCTATGCTGTCAATTCTTTCATTAAGGAGCTGTGAAATGTTCCGGCACAGAGACTGAAGGTCCGAATCCTCAAGACTTCCTTCGTCGTGGTTAAGCCGGACTACAACTGCATTATTGAAATATGTATATTCTAGCTCCATAATGCCCTCTGCACTTAATAATAGAAGCCTGCTTTCAGCATGCAAGTAATTTTTTTATATATTAATTCACACAGTACCATTTTTTACAATTATGGACTATACCCTGTCAAAATGGCTTTACAACTTCCCCGGAAAGGGAATATTCTATATCCGCACAGGAGGATTCTTTGAAAAATCAGGACTGCGGTACTCTCATAAAAATTCTAGACAGCATAATAGAGGGTGTTTTTACAGTGGACAGGGATTACCGCATAACATCCATGAACTCAGCGGCTGAAAAAATCCTGGGAATAAAGGAGAACGAGGCGCTGGGGAAATACTGCAGGGACATTTTCAAGGCCGACATATGCAGCTTTTCCTGTGCCCTGAAGAAATCAATCGACACAGACAGTGCAATTTGCAACCGTACTGTGTACATAGAAAACTCCCATGGGAAAAAAATCCCCATAAGCGTAAACACATCGGTAATCAAGGATACCCATGGCAACATTACAGGCGGTGTTGAATCATTCAGGGACATAAGCGACATATACAGCCTTAGAAAAACAATAGAATCCGCCTATACATTTGAGGACATAGTAACAAAGAGCCGTTCCATGCAGGAAATTCTCTCCATTCTCCCTGACATTGCAAAAAGCGACAGCTCAGTAATAATTCAGGGGGAGAGCGGAACAGGCAAGGAACTCATTGCACATGCCCTCCACAATCTCAGCGACCGGTACTCGAAGAGGATTGTTCCCATAAACTGTGCGGCAATACCGGACAATCTCATTGAATCTGAACTCTTCGGATACAAAACAGGGGCCTTCACAGATGCCAGAAAGGACAAGGCCGGCAAAATTGCCGTTGCCGAAGGAGGAACGCTCTTCATTGATGAACTTGGTGAAATGTCCATGAACATACAGGTTAAACTGCTACGGTTTCTCCAGGACAGGCGCTATGAACCTCTGGGAAGCCTCACACCTGTTGAGGCCGATGTCAGGGTCATTGCCGCAACAAACAGGGACCTGGAAGAGGACATTAAAAACGGAAGGTTCAGGCAGGACCTCTACTACAGGCTCAACGTAATAAACATAAAGCTCCCCCCCTTAAGGGAGCGCCTTGAGGACATACCTCTCCTCGTTGACCACTTCATCTCCATGTACAACATAGTAAAGAACCGTCAGATTGAAGGGGTAACGGATGCTGTTATGCAGATTCTGCTGAACCACACCTTCCCCGGCAACATAAGGGAACTGGAGAACATCATAGAGCACGCATTCATACTCTGTAAAGGTGAATACATAAATGAAAGCCATCTCCCCCAGTATCTGGGCAGTATAAGCATCAGATATAAGCCTGAATCATCCCTGGAAGAGATGGAAAGGCTCCACATACTCAATATTCTCGAAAAAAGCGGCTGGAACAGAAAAAAAACCGCGGAAATCCTTCAAATAAATAAATCCACACTATGGAGAAAGCTGAAAAAATACGGCCTTGACCAATAGTATTGCATATTGCAATTACAACGGACAGCAAAACGTTGCAAAATACAATCATTCCCCCATCAAAATGACTAATATACCGGACAAACTCCACTTTAAATAAACATAATCATGCTTTTGATCATAAAACATGCCGTAAAACCCTGAAATTCCACTTTGGCACGGTTCATGCGAAATAATATGCAAAACTTATACATGGGGGAACATATGAAAATTGCAGTAACAGCCACAGGCCATGATCTGGAATCATCAACAGACCCGAGATTCGGAAGAGCCCAGGGGTTCATAATATACGACTCTGAAACTGAAGAGTTCAGCTACGTTGACAACAACCAGAACTATCAGTCAGTGCAGGGTGCCGGCATTCAGTCCGCAAAGCATGTCATAGATGCGGGAGCGGAAATACTCATTACAGGAAACATAGGACCAAAGGCCTACACTGCCCTGAATTCCGCAAATGTGACAATACTTCTATGCAGGGAATCGACAGTGAAAGACTCAATCGAGTCCTGGAAAAAAGGTGAGCTTGAAGAGACATCCCAGGCCAATGTTTCGGGCCACTGGGGAGGGATGTAGATGCAGATAGCAATTGCCAGCGGCAAGGGCGGAACCGGAAAAACCACAATGTCTCTGGCCATATCACATTTTCTTTCATCACGGGGCAATGATGTGACACTCCTCGACTGCGACGTGGAAGAGCCCAATGCAGGCCTTTTCATGCATTCAGGGTCACTTAAGGAAAGAAGAGTCACCACCCCTGTGCCTGAAATAGACCCGTCAAAATGCATAGGCTGCGGTGTATGCGAAGAGCTGTGCCAGTACAATGCCCTTGCGGTGCTGAAGGGAAAGGCGGTTATTTTCCCTGAACTGTGCCATTCATGCGGTGGGTGTGTCATAGCCTGCTCATCAGGTGCCATGAAGGAGAGGGATGTTGAGATAGGAACAATCTTTACAGGTTCAGACGGCTCCATCACCCATTTGACCGGAAAACTTGACATAGGCAAAATCCAGAGCCCCGGCCTCATAGGTGAAGTAAAAAAGGAAAAGAAAAACCACATTGGAAAAATAAACATAATAGACTCACCTCCCGGCAACTCCTGCCCCATGATTGAGACAGTAAGGGAATGCGACCATGTATTTCTTGTGGCAGAGCCCAGCCCCTTCAGCATGAATGACCTGGAGCTGGCCATGGAGACACTGGATAAAATGGGCCTGAAATACAGCGTAATAGTGAACAAGGCAAAGGAAGGAGAGAATGAACTGACCGGTTTTCTGGAAAAGAGGAACACGGAAATAGCAGCAGTAATATCAGACTCCCTTGACCTTGCAGTGGCCTACTCTTCAGGAAACTTTATTGATTTACTCATTGAATCAGAAAAGGGGGAGTTCGAAAAAATAGAAGAAATAATAAACAGCCGCAGGAGGATAGTGGAATGTCAATGAAGGAAATCGCCATTATAAGCGGCAAGGGCGGAACCGGAAAGACCAGTATTACCGCTGCCCTGGCAAGCTTCGAGGAAAAGTGTTCAATGATTGACTGCGATGTTGATGCGGCAAACCTTGCCATCATTTCGGAGCATGAAGTGATCGAGGAAGAGAACTTCATGCAGGGGAAAAAATACACAATAAACAAAGACCTCTGCATTGAGTGCGGGAAATGTATCAGCCTGTGCCGGTTTGAAGCCATTTCAGATGACTATATAATTAATCCGGTATTCTGCGAGGGCTGCGGTGTATGTTCATTCTTCTGCATGGCAAGGGCTGTAAATAGCGAAGACAGGGATTCGGGAACAATATACACATCGAGAACTCCACGTGGGCCCTTCTTCCATGCAAGGCTTGGAATCGGTGAGGGCAACAGTGGAAAACTTGTGGCCCGACTCAGGGAAATGAACAGCATGAAACTCAGGAACAGGACAGATATCGGTGTCACATACCTTGACGGCCCTCCCGGAACAGGGTGCCCTGTAATTGCAACCATTTCAGGGGTAAAGGCAGTACTCATTGTTACTGAACCGAGCATCTCCGCCATACACGATCTCGAAAGGATAAGCCAGCTCTGCAGGCATTTCAGAATTAAAATATTCCTCTGCATAAACAGGGCTGACATAAACACAGAACTGTCTGAAAAAATCAGAAAGTTTTCAGCAGATAACGATATTGAACTCACCGGAGAAATCAGACATGACCCTCTGTTTCTCAAGGCCCAGAAAGAGGGCAAAAACCTTGTTGAATTTGCATCAAATGATACAGCTGCGGAGCTGAAAAAAATTCACTCTGCGCTGTCAGATTTCATAACCAAAGGATAATTTAAATGAGTGAAACAAGTCAAAATAACAGTTTCGGGCAGGTATTCACTGTAATGTCCGGCAAGGGCGGAGTTGGGAAAAGCACTGTTGCGGCAAATATTGCTGCGGGTCTTGCATCAATGGGATACAGAACAGGCCTCATGGATGTGGACCTTCACGGGCCAAGTATCCCTAAAATGCTCGGAATTGAAGGAGAATTTATTCACGGTCAGAACGGGAAAATTCTGCCCCTCCAGGTTAATGAAAACCTCAAGGCCCTGTCCATAGGACTCATGATGGAGAACAGGGACGAGGCCGTCATATGGAGAGGCCCTCTCATGCATAACGCAATAAAGGAATTCATTCAGGAGGTAAACTGGGGGGAACTCGATTATTTCATCGTGGACTCGCCTCCAGGCACAGGAGATGTTCACCTTTCCCTGTCCCAGTTTCTGCCCAAAGAAAGTTCAGCCATAATGATCACCACTCCGCAGGATGTATCAGTTGCTGATGTAAAAAAATCCATCAGTTTCTGCAAGGCAGCGCATGTTCCGGTCACAGGCATAATCGAAAACATGAGCGGGTTCAAATGCCCTCACTGCTCGGAGATCATCGACATCTTTTCAAAGGGCGGAGGAGAATCACTTTCGCGAACGCTGGACATCCCATTTCTGGGAAGAATCCCCATGGACAGAGCAATCTGTGAAATGGGAGACAATGGGAGCACCATGGCAGGGAGTGAAGATCCCCATATAAAGCAAATAATTTCAGATATAATAACAAAACTGATCAGAAAGGAGAATTAAATGAAAATAGCAGTCCCATCAGCAGAAAACAGGCTCAGCATGCACTTCGGCCACTGCAAGGAATTTGACATCTTTGAAGTGGACATGGACAGCAGGACAATACTCAAAAAAGAGTCACATACACCTCCCCCTCACGAACCGGGAGTTCTGCCTGCATGGTTGTCGGAGATGAACGTCAACTTCATCATTGCAGGCGGAATGGGCCAGAGAGCCCTGCAGCTTTTTGAGGAAAAAAATATCCATGTCATAGTGGGAGTACAGCCTGACCTCACCGAAAATGTGGTGAAAAACTATATGGAAGGCACCATTGAAAGCGGTGCAAATGTATGCGACCACTGATTTTTTATGGTCTTATCATCAACATGGCAGCATATTTTTAAAAAACTCGCCGGTTTCACTTCATGAAACCGGCTTTTCTTCACCTTTTTCTCTTGAATTTCCCGATAAAAAAATATATATCATATATAAAAAATGAGGTTTCCACAAGATGATGAAAAGCCCCATATTATACTCCATACTTTTTGTTCTCATAAATATTTCATTTCTCAATGCATCACCTCTGGATGACGCCATAAAAATCATAAACACCAAAGACGATGAAATCTCAATGACAATGAACCGGGAAGAGGATACCATTATCTTCTCAAGACGGGTCCCCGGAGGAAAGGCCAGCCTTTATATATCCAGGTACAGTAACGGGAAGTGGACTACACCTGAAATAATAAAAGAACTGAGTGCCGAAGACAGTGATGACAGATCCCCATTTCTATCGAAGGACGGCAATTTTATCCTTTTTTCATCCGACAGGAGCGAGAGTCTTGAAGATGAAACCGGAAAATCCAGATCATACGATATCTATTACTCTGAAAAAATTGACGGGAAATGGTCCGAACCTCTTCAGATATTCGGAGCAATAAATACCAAGGCCGATGAGTTCAACCCCTATCTTTCTGCCGATGAAAAAACCTTAATTTTTACCAGAGGCAAAATCAACCTGCCCAACAGAAGCAAGGTAATAAAAGTAGAGAACAAGGATGACTTCTGGCAGGATGCCGAAACATTCTATATTCCATTTAACGATACCAACAGAAACTACATGTACAGGGATTCAGTTACACCCGGGGCATTTTTTCTTTCAGCCTTTGACAGCTCCGGCACAGGGAAAAGGGATATTGTTATGGTCAGGGGAACCACAAAGGAAAACATGGAGATAATAAACCCCGGGAAAAGCATAAACACAACGGGCGATGAGATATCAATATGGGAAACAAAAAACAGGGAACTTATCGTTTCAAGCAACTTCAACGGAATTTCCGGCAGCTATGACTTCAGGATAATAAAAACTGAACCTGTGCTTTCGGAAAAAGATGAAAGGGAACTGGTTATCACAATAAAAAACATTAACGATTTCTCATCACCTCCCCGTCTCAAGGCCCTGCTTTTTGATACACCGGAAAGAACAGCCGCCCCTGTAAAAAGCGGAATCCTCTACCCGGATAAATCAGGGACAGTAAGGGTTGCACCTGACAATAACATAAAGCGCATACTGATAATTCCGGCAGACGACAATACGGAAGAATTCATTGCAGAATATATCTTCGGTTCCAAAAAAAAGATAAGCGGTTCAATTGTCCTGAAAAGCCGCAAGGGGGATGAGCCTTTCAGAGTGAAGCCGGTATTCTTCAGATACAACTCATCTGAAATACAGGTACACTATATACCATATCTTTACAGGCTGGTTGAGGAGCTGCGTCAATCTCCTGAAAAAAAAATTCTGCTCAGAGGCTATGCAGACGGTACAGGCAATAGAGGAGCAAATCTCCGCATGGGTATGAAAAGGGCCGAAAGAATCAAAAAGTACCTGACCTCAATGGGAATAGATTCAAAACGCATCATAGTGGAAAAAACAGGGGATCACAGAAGGAGCAGTTCAAAAAGCACGGACCAGAATTCAAGGCGTGTAAATTTTAAATTCGGCGAGTAAAGCCCCGCTTTGTTCGAGGCACTGAGAAATAAGGAAAACCACCCGTTCGCTTTGCTCACTGGATAGACACAGACTGGAGAGAAAATGGACACGGATTATTCTGGAAATCAGCGGAATTACACCTTTCTTACAAGAAAATTATTGCGCTGAAAAAAGTGATCTCCCCAGACCGGAAGACTAAAAATGAATTTTTTTTCACTTTTTCTGCATTTTTTTGAACTTTTTTTTACCGAACAAGACTGGCCAGGACTGGCCAGGACCGAACAAGTCCCTGACAACACCAAAGGCCGGTTTCGCAGTTTTGGCATAAAACATGCTTTAAGAAATACCATAAAATTTACTGAAAAAATACAGTTTTCTTCTGCAGCAATGAGCGGGAAGATCCGGTGCATACCGGAGGAAAATTCATAAAAAATCCCGGACAGATGTCCGGGATTTCAACTTCATATATAAAACCTTTTCTAGTATCTGTAATGCTCAGGTTTAAATGGACCCTCTTTGGAAACACCGATGTATTTTGCCTGTTCATCAGTGAGAGTTGTGAGTTTTACTCCAAGTTTTTCAAGGTGAAGCCTTGCAACCTCTTCATCAAGAACTTTCGGCAATGTAAAAACTGAAGGTTCATGTTTATTTGATGCAAGCTCTATCTGGGCAAGGGCCTGGTTTGTGAAACTGTTGCTCATTACAAAGCTTGGGTGGCCTGTTGCGCAGCCGAGGTTAACAAGCCTTCCTTCGGCAAGAATTATCACAGACCTTCCGGACTCCAGTGTCCATCTATCCACCTGGGGCTTGATTGTATCCTTTTTACACTTGCTGTTGCTTTCGAGGTAGTGCATTGCAATTTCGCTGTCAAAGTGTCCGATGTTGCACACTATGGCGCCGTCCTTCATCTTTTCCATGTGGGCACCTGTTATTACATCCATGTTGCCTGTTGCTGTAACAAAGATATCTCCTTCAGATGCTCCCCTCTCCATTGTAACAACCTCATAGCCTTCCATTGATGCCTGGAGTGCACAGATCGGGTCGATCTCGGTAACAAGAACCCTTGCACCGAAATTTTTCATGGACTGGGCGCAGCCCTTGCCCACATCTCCGTAACCTGCAACCACCACAACCTTTCCTGCAACCATTACATCTGTGGCACGCTTGATTCCGTCTGCAAGTGATTCACGGCATCCGTAGAGGTTATCAAACTTGGATTTTGTAACAGAGTCGTTTACATTTATCGCAGGGAAGAGAAGCTCTCCTGCCTCGAACATCTGATAGAGTCTGTGAACACCTGTTGTTGTCTCTTCTGAACATCCCCTGAAGTGCTTGATGTCCTCGTTCCATCTTTTCGGTGAACGGGCAACAGACGCCGCAACCCTGTCCATTATTATCTGCATTTCTTTATGTGAATGCTTCTCGTTCAGTATTGAAGGGTCATTCTCTGCCCAGTAGCATTTATGCATGAACAGGGTAGCATCCCCTCCGTCATCAACGAGAAGATCGGGTCCTGTACCGTCAGGCCATGTGAGAGCCATTTCTGTACACCACCAGTAATCCTCAAGTGTTTCACCCTTCCATGCAAATACAGCGGTTTTCCCGGCCTTTGCGATTGCTGCGGCAGCGTGGTCCTGTGTTGAGAAGATATTGCATGAAGCCCATCTCACATCTGCTCCAAGTTCCTCAAGGGTTTCAATGAGAACCGCAGTCTGTATTGTCATGTGAAGACTTCCCGAAACTTTCAGTCCCTTAAGGGGCTGCTGGGGGCCGTATTTCCTTCTCACTGCCATTAGCCCGGGCATTTCGCTTTCAGCTATATCAAGCTCCTTCCTGCCCCACTCGGCAAGAGAAATGTCTGCTATCTTGTATGGCAGGCTCAGATCAAGTTCCTGTACATTCGTACTCATAGTATCCTCCGTAATTGTTAATTAATTATATTTTAATGGAGGAGTATATGCCTATGCAGAACCCCTCCTTTATTTTAAAACTTTCCCTTTCAATACTGCCGAAACCGTGCTTCACAAGCAGACGGTTTATCATCTCTTCGGAGAAACCGAGCCACCTGTGTCCGAATCTCTCCCTGAAGGACTCATCACCGTGACTGTCGAATTCTGCGATAATCAGCTTCCCCCCGGAACGGACAATGCGAGAGGCCTCTCCAACGGCATCACCGGGCCTGTCAAGAAAATGAAGGACCATATTTATCACTGCACAGTCAACCTCTCCGTCACGGACCGGAACTGATGAGAGTTCACCGGGCCTCAGGTCAAAACTCCCTCCGCTTATTTTAGAAAGCCTTTCCTCTGCAAGATCGAGCATCCTGGATGAGCGGTCCACTCCGATGACCTTTCTGTCACCCTTCATGACAACTGAAAGGAGCTCACCGTCACCGCAACCAAGGTCGGCAATTTTGCTGCATGAATCAACTTTTCCGGCCACTGCTGATGACAGGTCAAAATCTCCCATGAGCTCCTCCCTTATTTCAGGCCACTGGGCTGCCATTGTATCGAAGAACTCCCGCCCCTCCCTGTCTCTCTGCTCAGTATAGAGCCGCAGCTGCGCCAGATCCCTGAGAAACTGATCTTCCGACTGAACTTCCGGAACAAGAAGCTCCCTGAACTTCACTGTGAAATCACTGTCACTGTGCCTGTAGAAAACCCAGAGGCCGTCTTTTCTGCATGAAAGAAGCCCCGAATCCGTGAGAATCCTTAGATGCCTGGACACACGGGACTGCCCCATGCCCAGAACCGACTGTATCTCATGGACATTGAGTTCATTTTCAGAGAGGAGATTGAAAATCCTCAACCTGCTCTCATCTGCCAGGGATTTCAAAATATTGATCATCATACTATATCAATATATCTTTATATAGTCATATAAGTCAAGAAAAATGATAAATTAATACTCATATTCAGGCAAAATTACCATTTTTTTGACCGCGACCGGCTACAGAGATAAATTATTCTCCATAAACCCCTTAAAAAAGATGAAGGAGATTATCATGACTGACCTGAACATAATGGACCTGCCCCTCATACAGAACGCCGAACTGAAAGACAAGGTCGTGCTAGTGCGGGTTGACCACAATGTTGTAAAAAAAGGAATCATACACGACCCCTACAGGATTGACGCAACAATCGGAACCCTTTACCACATAGTGGCCCGGGGCGGAAAAATAATCCTCATGACACATGTGGGCCGGCCCAGGGACAAAAAAGCCGGAACCATCACCACAGGTGAGGACACATCTGTTCAGCCCATAGTGGATTATCTCCAGCAGAAACTTCACATAGAGTTTAAAATCCCAGATTTTTCCAGGGGGGAGAAGGGAGGCTACCGGGGAGTTGAGACATCCATCAATCACATGATACGCGAACTCAGGGAGAACAGAATCGACGGCATATACCTGCCGAACACAAGATGGTTCCACGGAGAGGAATCAAAGGAGAGCGACGCGGATGATTTTGCAAACCAGCTGGCGGGCCTTGCGGACATATTCGTAAACGACGCATTCGGCTCATGGCAGCCTCACGCCTCAACAGTGAGAGTAACAAAGTTCATGCCTTCATATGCCGGCTTTCTAATGCAGAAGGAGATAGGAAACCTGGACAGGATATACTCTCCCCTTTCACCATTCATCGCCGTTGTGGCAGGCTCCAAGTTCGACACAAAGATAGACTCACTCTACTCACTCATTGAAAAGACCGACCACCTTGTTCTGGGCGGGGTCATATACAACGCCTATCTCTGTGCGAAATACGGAGTTACCATAAAGGGCATTGAAGATGATGACCTTGAACACGCGAAAAAATTTGTACGGTACGCGGAAAAATTTCCGGGCAAACTTGTTGAACTGCCCTGGATCATTGAATCTGACCTGCCTGACAACCGTGAACAGGGAAAATACAGAACTGTTGATGTGAGAAGCCTTAAAAATGGAGACACCCTCAACTATGTACTGGATATTGCCCAGGAAAGCTTCACAGACAAAAAGGTAGCTGAAACCTTTGAATCTGCGAAAACAATTTTCGTAAACGCCGTAATGGGTTTCACGCCGCACTTTAATGAAGGCACAATTGCCCTTGACCAGCTCATTGACGAGAACAGGGATGCGGTAAAGCTTTATGGAGGAGGAGACACCATGCAGGAACTCAAGCGCCTGCTCCCGGGACTCTACATAGTGGCACTTGACTCTCCAAAGTACTATATCTTCACCGGAGGGGGTGCAGTTCTCAAGGCAATTGAAGGGGGAACAGTTCTGGGCCTGGAACCCATCAGGTCACTCATTGAAAACAGAAAAAAATTTAATACTTGAAATCTTTTGAGCCGGCTGAGTCAATAAGACAAAAAGAGAGATGGAGATAGACAATATGGGTTTTCTCGAAGAGATAAACAGTGCAATGAAAGAGGCCATGAAGTCCGGAGACAAGGTCACCTCCGGCACTCTGAAGATGCTTAAAACAGATATAACATATGAAAAGACAAAAACCGGGGCTGACCTTACAGAGGAACAGATTCTCGAAGTGGTAATGCGCGCAGCGAAAAAGAGAAAGGAAGCCATCAGCGAATACGAAAGGGCCGGAAGACAGGAACTCGCTGACGCCGAAAAGGCCGAGCTTGAAGTAATCTCCGGCTATCTTCCGGAACAGATGGGTGAGGATGCAATCTCAAAGGCAGTGGAGGAGATAATCGCCGGTTTCGGAGAAATAACACAGAAGGATTTCGGAAGGGTCATGGGAATGGCCATGCAGGAGCTGAAGGGAAAGGCAGACGGAGCGGTGGTGAGAAAGATTCTCCAGAGCAAGCTGAAGGCATAATTTTTTCTCTTCTGCCGTTTGTACTGCCCCCGGTTTTTAAAAATCGATCCCGGTGAAGTCAAAAATATAATATTTTTAAAAAAATTGTAAAACAAATTTTTTTTATTGACTTCGTCAGACGGTGATTTACTATGACATTAACTTAACGGAAAAGAAATTTTTTTCCTGGTGATTATAGAAAGAGAGCAATACCTGTTCCCATTCCGAACACAGAAGTCAAGTCTCTTATCGCTAATGGTACTGCATGGGTAGCTGTGTGGGAGAGTAAGACGTTGCCAGGTTAAATATAAAAAAACGAGATACTTTGTATCTCGTTTTTTTATGTCCATTTTTATGAATTCCATAGTAATCAACTCTCACCAACCTTCATTTTACAGCTTTCAATGTTTTATATAATCAGCATATCTCCCTGATGCTTTTTCCTGTATTATGAAACTCAATGAGAGAATCAAGACTGGTTTGCTCCATGCTACGCACTGCCTCTTCTGTATAAAATGCAACATACTGTGTCATTATAACATTTGGGAACTGACGCAGGTAAGCCATAAAAACAAGGGACCCGGACAGGTCCCACAAAGTTTACTTATTTTATTTAAAAAACTAGAAATCAAGTGTCGCAAAGTAATCGTCCAGAGTCTCGGCCCTTCTGATCATCTCAACAGACCCGTCCTCCCTGAGAAGTAGTTCAGCAGACCTGAGCTTACCGTTATAATTAAATCCCATTGCATGTCCATGGGCTCCGGCATCGTGTATAACAACGAGGTCTCCCATTTCAATTTCAGGAAGCATTCTGTTTATTGCAAACTTGTCGTTGTTTTCACAGAGAGAGCCTGTCACATCGTATTCATGTGTAAGAGGAGAGTTCTCCTTTCCAAGAACTGTTATGTGGTGGTATGCGCCATAGAGTGCAGGCCGCATGAGGTTTGCCATACATGAATCAAGTCCGATGTAACTCTTATAGATCTCCTTCCTGTGAATTGCCGTGGAAACCAGATACCCGTATGGTCCTGTTATGAGCCTTCCGCTTTCAAGACAGATTTTCAGAGACTTAAGACCCCTCTTTACGATCTTCTCCTCATATGCCTCCCCTATCTTTGAACCGATATAATCAAGATCAAGGGGCTTGTCCTCGGGCCTGTATGGGATTCCGAGTCCTCCGCCTAGGTTTACAAATTCAAGGTCAATGCCGAGTTTTTCAGTTATTTCTGCAGCGAGGTCAAAGAGCAGTTCCGCAGTATCAACAAAATAATCCGGATTGAGTTCATTCGATGCAATCATGGTGTGCAGCCCGAAACGCTTCCCCCCCCTTTCCTTAGCCATTTTATATGCATCAAAAAGCTGATCCCTTGTTAGCCCATACTTGGCTTCTTCGGGAATTCCTATAATGGCATTTCCGCCCTTCAGCGGCCCGGGATTGTATCTAAATGAAAGAAGTTCAGGTAAACCTATACGGTCATGTATATAGTCGATATGGGTAATATCATCAAGGTTAAAAATAGCCCCCAGTTTTTTTGCATACTCATACTCGCTGATGGGAGTGTCATTTGATGTAAACATTATGCTTTCACCGGTCACACCGGCCTTCTCGGAGAGAACAAGCTCCGCCACAGAACTGCAGTCCGCTCCAAAACCTTCCTCACTTAAAATACGAAGCAGTGAGGGATTCGGGGCAGCCTTGACCGCATAGTATTCCCTGAATTCCGGCGCCCATGAAAACGCCTTTATGAGCCTTCTGGCGTTTTCCCTCATACCCTTTTCATCATAAATATGAAATGGTGTGGGATACTTTTTTATAATCTCTTCTATTTTGGATTTATCAAAGGGCAATGTTTTCATATACTCAGCATCCTTAAAAATATTTGAATCAGAATTAAACAAAAAAAGTTAGTGTCAACAAATAAACACAGCACAACAGCAATATTTACAAGACTGAAAACAAAAACTCTTCAGTATGCATATCATAAAACGTACCTGTTTCAAAAAAAATTTATTTTTAAATAAAATAAATTTTTTTTGTTTGACACAACGAAAGCTAAAATGTTTATTGTTATTCAACAACACGGGGTGTTAGCTCAGTTGGTTAGAGTACCTGCCTGTCACGCAGGGGGTCGCGAGTTCGAGTCTCGTACACCCCGCAGCTAACGAAAAAAGACCGGAACTTTCCGGTCTTTTTTTATGCCTTAATTTATCAAATCATTATTTTTTTCGTGAGATTACTTTTTCAACCGTCATCAACTCTCTGTCTGCAGATTCATTATAGCCGCTGGAAATAAACCAGACCGTTTCGGCATACCATTTCAACTTTTCTCCCGATAATTTTTCGATGATTCTCCTGCCCAGAAGTTCAGAGACTTTTTCGAACTCCTTCTCCAGAAAATAACCATACGGGAAATTCTGACTGAAAACCAATTCAATTCCCGCAAGAGAAAGAATATCATGACAGACAAAAAGTTGTTCTGCCGAATATCCGGAAAACTCAGCAAAACTGCATTCAGAATACAGCGAAACGGCAAGCTTATCGTAAATTTTCTCCACCTTTACAAATCCAACATTTTGCATATTCAGGACCAGGCTCTGCTCATTCAGGTTTTTTATAAGTCCTCTATAGATTTCCGAAAATTTATCGTTCAATTTCGTGATTACACCGCAGTCAAGTTTTTCAGCGGCATACTGAGACAGAAGGTATATCGAATCCTTTGCCGCAACAAAAAGTCTGCCACCACAAAAAAGAATACTTTCAGCATAATAGATAAACGACTCCTCCCCGTCTTTGTTCACTATTTGAATGCAGCGTGCATCAAAAACATCTTTTCCGTCACATGTGTAACCCCACATCATTGGCCTGTCTTTTTCGAGAAAGTATAAATTTTTTCCATCAAAACCGGGCCCTGTCATCATACCATTTTCGGACGACTTCAGGATTTTTAGACTTACCGGATTTTCCCTGTCTGAAATATCAAGAATCCACTGAAGCCCTTCCACATTTATTATGAGCAGATCTCCAGACTGAACGACATCCGTGCAGAAGGGCCTCGGCACATCACAGGCCAGCACACTCACAAATTCAGGTTCTTCACCATTTTTCAGCTTGTAAACCGCAAGCCCGGCATTTCCAGATGCAACATACAAGAAATCATCAACCATGATAATTCCTCTTGGCCATGCATAATCAATTACGGAGCTGCCGACACCGATCATACCTTTTAGCTTATATTCTCCTGAAAATTTATCATAGACCTCGGCTCCCGCAACAGTTGACACTATAATAAATTCTTCATTTCCATATATATAGTCAGGGGCTCCCGGAAAGAGCCGGTCAATCTCCGCGCAGATTGTTTTCTGGGACATATCATAAACAGTTACCGGAGCCCCTTCCCCGGCAAGAAAAACCATATTTTCCCACAGAGAAACAGATCTCACTTTAATCCTGAAATCCATTACCAGTACTGATATTAATTCACCTTCACTCTCACTGAGTTGATAAAGACAGCCTTTGCCTGTAACAAAATATACATCAGACTTATATGCAAAAATATTTCTGACATTTTCTCCACCTGTACTAAATTCGCTGCCGAGAACCCATCTGCGTGGACTGTCCGATTGAATATTCATTTTCATCAGGCTTATGGAATCAGAGATTTCAGCATGGGGTTTAACAGGAGTATGCCTCTCTTCTATGAGTTTGTCATATTCTCTGGCACGATGGAGTATTTTTTTTCTATCCCGGAAAACTTCATGAATTTTATCAAATTCAGAAAAATGAATTTCTCCGGGAATAACCGGGTGCCCCGACGTCAACAGTGGGATCAATATCTCCATGGCCCGATTCTGATCAATATGGGCCATGCCATGTGCCAAGAACCAGTCATGATACCTGGATCTTTCGTCACTTTCAATATTCTCAAGGTCAGACAAAGCCTCATGAACATTACCCGTTGAAGCTTTTAAAAATATTTGTCTGTAATAAAGTTCTGCCCTTTGCCATCCGGCAGAGTTTTCTCTCATTTTTTCAGAAATGAACTGACTGGCTGTTTCATAATCCCTGACCCCCAGAAGAATATCAAGATAAAGCCCCCACTCATTCCGCTGCATCGACTCACTTATCTGTTCAAAGCACTTTCCGGCGTATTCAAAGTCACCCTCACGGGCAAGTATTTCAGCAGCCTGCTTTAAAGTAATATCATAGTATCTGCTTTCTTTGTAAAATTCCGGTACAAATGAATAGATAAAATCAGTTCCGTATTTTTTTACAGCAAATTCAAGATCCTTCCATCCAAAATCACCCCTGCTTTCATGGAGGAATCTACACCAGTTTTGAAACTCTTCCTTTTCATAAGGCGGAGGCATTGGGGGAACTTCCCTGTGAGCAGCAGGCCTCTTCTCCTGCAATTTCTTTGTAATATGAGCTGTAACAGAACCGGCATCATGAAGAATGTGTTTTTTATTGCTTCTGGCCCTGTTTAGCCTGAAGACATCTGAATCAAGGACTATGACAATCTCCCCCGGGGTGAGGTTTTTCTCAGTTGAAAAATACCTCATCCTTTCATAGGGAATTTCATAAACCGAAGAATCTGTTTTAAATACTTTTTCCCACTCCCTTTCTATTTCATCTCCATGCATGAAAAAAATCAGGCCCTCTTCACCGGACATACAGTAACAATTAAGATCCGCTTTTTCATTTTTAACTTCCAGAAACAGAAGAGGATCACTGCCACTTATTCCATAAAAACAGATCAGTTCCGGATGTTCGCTGTCACTGATACCCATTACCTTAAATGACACCAGGTGATCAGAAATTTCCAGTATCATGCTACTGCACAGCTTTCTGCAGATATCAACCAGGGCCTCAAGGGATGCATTTCTGACAAGATTATATTCAGATGAAAATAATTCATTTCTGAAAACTATTCTGTTGCCAAATACGGGATATTCATGCGGAGTATTTTCCATAACAAATTTTGCACCATAGGGGATACCCTCAAGCGCATGAGAAAAATACACAGCTTCCTGAACAAATGCAGAATCATCCGCCTCATAATAGCCGAAATCTTCCCATGAATCATCAAACCATACGCAAATGCCATCTCCGGAATAATTCCACCCAAGTATGATTGAAACCGGCTTCAATGCCTTTTCCCTGATAAACGCAGAAATTCTCTCATTAAGAGCTGAGGTCAGATTTCCAATAATCTTGCCATAATCCATAGGCCATCCCTTTTAGATACACACCATAATATTTAATTAAATCCCTTGAAGTTTATTATCAATTAACCGTTACAATCAATAACATATGTTAAGGTTTTGCCGAAACAAGGGCGTAAAAAAAAATTTCAGCCACCCCTCATGTTAAATTTAATATATATGGCTCTCTAAAAACCGGTGTTTCAATAATTCAGAAATTCACAGATACCGGTTTTCAGATATTTCGGCCGTAGGGAGGCATTAGTATATCGGGTTTCAAATGCTTTCCCATACTTTGCTTATTTAAATGATAGCTATATGAATATAAAATATAAAATTTCGAGCCGAAAATACAGCTGCCTCATAGTCATCAGTCTGCTGATTACCGCTCATTTTATAGGTTCAGCAGCAGAAAAAACAGAGATAAAAAGCAGCAAAATACTGACCGTCAAGGCCGCCCGAAACAACTACCCCTTCAGCTACTTTGACACTGAAGGCAATCCTGCAGGATTTCACATAGATATAATCAGGGAAATCGCACTGGTAATGAACCTTGAAATCGCAGTTGAATTAAACAGCTGGAACACCATAAGACAGGAACTTGAACACGACAGAATAGACATAGTCATGGGCATGATCAACAACAAACTTTCAAGGGAAAAGGTCCTCCTGACAGACGCACATTATATAACATCCTACTATATTTTTGCAGGAATAGATTCTGATATTAATTCGGAAGGAGATCTGCGGGGAAGAAAAATAATAATTCAGGACTACGACCTTGTTTATGACTACCTCATTATGAACAATGTCACAGACAGGATTATTACTGCCCCGGACTGGGAAAAATCACTCATAAAACTCTCAAATGGTGAAGGAGACTGCGTAATAATGCCAGTGCTCCAGGGAAACATCATACTGGGAAAAAAAGGCATAAAAAACATCACCTCGAGAGGTAACCCGCTCTTCCAGGAAAGCTATTCAATGGCTGTTACCAAAAAAAACAGCCAGCTACAGGCAGTACTCAATGACGGACTCAGAATAATCAGGCTCTCGGGAAAATACAACAGTATATATGAAAAATGGTTCAGACATTCCCATGGCAGGAGCTTAATGGGCAGCAGAGCATTCTGGATTCTGGCAATAACTCTCCTGATCCTTGCAACAGCCACAGTTGCATCAACGATCTGGTCAAAAACCCTGAAGGACAAAATAACCAGCCAGACAGAAAAACTGCGGATTGAACTTACCAAAAAAAACAGGATACAGAAAAAACTTGAAAATACACTTATTGAAAAAGAAGAAATGAATGCAATGGCAACCAGCGCGCGTATTGAAGCGGAAAAAGCCAGTGAGGCGAAGTCCAGATTCATCGCGAAAGTCAGCCACGAGCTGCGAACCCCGCTCCACGGAATTATAGGCATGACCGGAATACTGTCAAAGACTGATATTACCCCGGAACAGAAAGACCTGATTTCAATAATCGAATCATCAGCCAAAAACCTTTTCAGGATAATAACTGATCTGCTGGACCTTTCAAAAATTGCTGCCGGTAAAATGCAGATTGAAAAATCCTATTTTAACATAGAGGAACTCGGAAACATTGTACTTGCCGTAATGAAGCTCTACGCCGAAGAAAATGGACTGGATCTTTCCTGGGAAATACACAACGAAAACAGAATCATATATTCCGACAAGGAACGGATAAGCCAGATCATATACAATCTCCTTACAAACTCCATAAAATATACAAAAGCAGGTTCTGTTCACATAAGCATAACCCAGGAAAGCGGATCCCTGAAAATTGAAGTAACAGACACCGGAATAGGCATCCCCAAAGACATGCAGGGCAGAATTTTTGAATCATTCACACAGGTAAACCACGGAACCATTGCAAAAGACAGAAGTCTGGGGCTTGGCCTCTCCATTGTCAGGGAACTGGTAACTCTCCTGAATGGGAAAATAGACCTCTGGAGTGAACCTGAAAAAGGGAGCAGATTCACTGTCACAATTCCGGTTGAAATTTTCAACAAAGTGTCCGGCGAACGGGAAGAGCAGTTTTCCGAAAAGACAGACACCTGCCAGACAGGCAGTTTCATGAAGGAGAGTAATGGGAAACTCAGACTTTTCATTGCAGATGACGAATCAGTAAACAGGCTCTTCCTGGAAAAGTCTCTGGAGAAAATGAACTGCATAATCGAAACAACAGACAATGGAACAGATGCCGTAAGAATGATAAAGAATAATGTTTACGATATTGTACTCATGGATATTACAATGCCGGGCATGACCGGATTCGAGGCAACAGAGGCTATAAGGAAATATGAAAAGAACAACATGAAGAAGCCTGTACCAATCATTGCACTTACGGCCCATACAGAAGATTCCCTGAGAGAAAGATGTATTGAATACGGCATGAACGGGTGTGTTACAAAACCATTTTCAATCAGTCAGCTCATGGAAGAAATACACTCAGTGATATTGTAGCATCACCTTCCGGCTCCGTAGAGAAAATTCTTTGCAGCCTCAATGCCCTGCTCAAATCCTTCAAGAATCTTTTTCTCATCCGTAGTAAGCCTTTCAACCCTGAAGTCCGAAGGAGGATAAATAAGATCAACCTTTGACCCCGGACGTTCAAGGTCATCAAGAAGTTTATTATACATCTTATATCTGCCGTCAAGGGCCTTGACAAAATGATGATGTTTCTTGTCACCATAATACAGTTCATACATTTTACGTATCCAGAAAGACTCCTCTTTTTTTCTGTATCCCCTGGGCCTGGTTAAAATGACCAGAATATCCTCCTCCCTGAATCCCTGGTCATAGGCCTTTTCTATGGGGATGGGGTCAAAGAGGCCTCCGTCAAGATATTTAAGATCCTTGTAAACAACAAAGCCCCTGTAAAGAACAGGCAGTGCTGCCGTGGCCTTGAGTACTGTAAGTATATCATCCCTGTGGGAATCAAAATAGACTCTCTTTGGAAGCTCATTGGGCGTGCACAGTGTCCCTGTAATGTATACGGGGCATGTTTTTTTCAGGGCCTTAATGTCCAGCTTCTCATCCTGGAGAAGGATAGTATTGATCATCCAGTCCAGGTCCATTATATGCCTGTCAAAACGGATAATATTGCCGAAATTGATAAATTCTCCGGTCAGGAGTTTTGTAAAAAACGCGTCCCTTGACAGATGGATCTGGCCCGAAGCATAGGTTGTGCCGGTGAGTGCTCCCGCAGAAGAACCGGAAATCATTTTCCATGGAAAATATTTTCTGTCATGGAACCCCTGGAGCACTCCCGCCAGAAAGACCCCTCTCATACCGCCGCCCTCTATTATGAGAGCCTTTTTCTGGGGAAATCCGCTTCTCCCTGAATTAAATATGTTTTTTAAAAATTCAAAAGCCATCTCTTCTCTCTGCACCCGGTTAATACTAAATACAGAATACCATATATAAAATCCATAAGTTTTCTGTAAGAAATTACCTAAAAATTATATTGCAATAATAAAAATAACCCCTATAATGCATTTCAGGAAGGAGCATACCATGAAACAATGCATTGCAGTGATCATTCTTTTTATTCTGCCCTTTGCCGCACAATCTGAAAACAGGTTTTACGGCGACCATAAACAGAGAGTAATTGACCAGCACAATCAGGACCTCGCAAACAGAGACAGAGTCCTCAATGAAGTACGCGGTTTCATGAAGGAGATGAATCAAAGAGTATCCAGAACCTCGAGCCTGAAACTTTCAACCCCTCTTGATGAAAAATCCATTGAGGGTGTGCAGGAGATCACCGGACTTCACGAGGGCGGTGTCATCCTTCCGCGCATTTACGGATATGTAAACACCGAATCACTTAACATAAGAACAGACGGATCCTCAGCCGGAAAGGTCATCGGCAGACTGAAATTCCGTGAAAAGGTCGAGATTCTTTACCAGTCCGAAAAAATCGACGACATCAGCGGCCACAAGTCCCCATGGCTACTTGTAAAACTCGATAACGGAAACGAAGGCTGGGCTTTCGGGTATTTTATCTCTGAAAACAGACCCATTGAAAAAGACAGACCCGCAGACAAAACCGACTGGAGGATGAAAATGCCTGCAAAGGGTTTCATAAGCAGCAATTACGGCTACAGAATTGACCCCATTACAAAAAAAAGAAAATCATTCCACAAAGGCATAGATATTGCAGCCCCCAAGGGGACTCCTGTTTATGCAGCCGCAGAGGGGACCGTTAACCTTGCAAAATACGTTACCTATGGATACGGAAACCTCATAATTCTGAAACATAAGGACAGCCTGGCCACATATTACGGCCATCTCTCGTCCATTCTTGTGAGGCCCGGCGCCTCCATAAAAAAGGGTCAGCTCATCGGAAAAGTGGGGAGTACAGGAAGATCTACAGGCCCCCACCTTCACTTTGAAGTGAGAAAAGGGGAAAAAACTCTCAATCCCGCTGATTTTGTAAGATAGCACCAGGTAAACCGGCCCGAAAAGGGGCCTGCCATTACCGGAAAGTAAACTTTTTTGTAATAAATGTTCAGTGGGCCTTAAAATATTTGCATTTTTTTTACAGAATGATAAATAAAAGAATCGGATTTTGTGAAACAAAATAACCAGGAGGTTGTATGAAAAAAATATCAGTCGTACTAGCCGCAATTTTTGTTTTCTCGCTTGCACTTACAGGTTGCGGAAGCAAGGGGGGAAAATTCGTTACCATCGGAACAGGAGGAGTAACAGGAGTTTACTATCCCACTGGTGGTGCAATTTCGAAAATGATAAACGCAAAAAGCAAGGAGTACTCAATCCGTGCATCTGTTGAATCAACCGGGGGTTCTGTTTACAACATCAATGCAGTCGTAGGCGGAGACCTTGAATTCGGTATTGCGCAGTCAGACAGACAGTTTCAGGCTGTCAAGGGGCTCGCAGAATGGAAAGACAAGGGGCCGCAGTCAAAACTCAGATCAGTTTTTTCAATACACCCTGAGGCTCTGACTCTTGTTGCATCTGTGAAAAGCGGAATCAAGACAATCAAAGACCTTAAAGGAAAGAAGGTAAATCTCGGAAATCCAGGATCAGGACAGCTGCAGAATTCAAAAGACGCACTTTCAGCATTCGGGCTGGATGAAAAATCTGTAAAGGCTGAATACATCAAGGCAGTTGAGGCAGCCGGACTTCTTCAGGATGAAAAAATTGACGCATTCTTCTACACCGTTGGTCATCCAAACGGAAGCATAAAGGAAGCAACATCCGGAAGAATCAAGGTCAGACTTGTTGACATCGCAGGGAAGGAACTGGACGGCCTCATTTCCAAATATCCCTACTATGCAAGAGCACTCATCGAAATCAAAAACTATCCAAGCGCTGCGAACAAAAAGGACGTTAACACTCTTGGCGTCAAGGCCACACTCGTAACTTCATCTGATGTAAGTGCAGACGTGGTTTACGCAATAACAAAAGAAGTTTTTGAAAACCTGGACAAATTCAAGGAACTGCATCCTGCATATTCTGTACTCACAAAACAGAACATGCTTGAAGGTCTTTCTGCACCTGTACACCCCGGTGCCGCAAAGTACTACAAGGAAGCAGGTCTTGACAAGTACATCAAACCTGAACTGTTAAAATAGAATATTCATTCCGGCTCCCCCGGAGGGGGCCGGAATTTTACAACCGTTAATGAAATAATATCTTAAAGGGATGCTTATGTTTAAGAGGAAAAAGCTTGAAAAGAACATTGAGGAGATGATAAACGAAGAGAGCGCAGCAATACGTCTCCTTGGGAAAAAAGAAAACCTTCTGATTGCATCGATTGCCATAATGTGGGCACTGTTTCAGCTTTCAATTGCAGGCTGGCTCATACTGGACAGTGTCAAGATTAGGGCAATCCATCTGTTCTTTGCAATAGTGCTTATTTATCTTAACGTACCCATGATTAAAAAATCCAACAGGTTCGGGCCTCTCTCTGAAGTCAGAAAAATTCCGCTAATTGACTATGCCCTTGCTTTCGGTTCAGGGTTTCTGGCGCTCTATGTTATGCTCGACTGGGAAGGTATATCCCTGAGGATGGGAGCTCTCCTGCCAAGAGATCTTCTGCTTGGAGGAATCCTCATTCTGCTTCTCCTTGAAGCCACACGAAGGGCAATAGGCCCCGCGCTTCCTCTTATTGCGGTTGTCTTTGCAATGTATTCATTCTTTGCACCCTACATGCCTTCATTTATGGCCACAAAGGCAGTGTCATTCAACAAGTTTGTCAACCAGATCGCATTGTCCACTGAGGGGGTATACGGAATTCCCCTTGGAGTTTCTGCCACCATAGTATATCTTTTTGTGCTCCTTGGGTCCATGCTTGACAGGGCCGGAGCGGGTAATTTTTTCACAACAATTTCGCTTTCCCTTCTCGGGAAATACAAGGGCGGCCCGGCAAAGGCGGCTGTAGTTTCTTCCGGTTTTTCAGGTCTCATATCAGGATCAAGTATTGCAAACATCGTAACAACAGGTACATTCACAATTCCCCTTATGAAAAAGGTCGGCTATCCGGCAAGAAAGGCGGCCGCAATTGAGGTTGCAGCAAGTACGGACGGACAGCTCATGCCGCCCATTATGGGAGCTGCGGCATTCATAATTGCTGAATACTGCAATGTGCCGTATATAGAAGTAGTCAAGGCTGCGGCGATTCCTGCATTTGTTTCATACGGAGCACTTTTCTTTGTCACACATCTTGAAGCATCAAAGCTGGGCATGACCGGACTTCCCAAAGAGGACATACCAAGTTTCAGAAAAACAATGAAGGAAGGGTGGCACTACACCATACCCATTGCCTGGCTTGTATATGAACTTGTTGTACTGAGACATTCGGCTGAACTTTCAGCCTACCACGCAATCCTTGTGCTCATTCCATCAATACTTTATCAGGAAATATCAAGGGCTATCAAGGAAGGGAATCATTTCAGCGAAGGAATCATAAGCACACTGAAGATAGTAAAGAACGGCCTCATAGGCGGTTCCAAGAACATGGTAATTGTGGCACTTGCCACAGCTTCCGCAGGAATAATAGTAGGCATTGTGGGAATGGGGCTCGGCGGAATGATAACGCAGATTGTGGAAATCCTTGCCCAGGGCAATGTCTTTCTCCTGCTCATTATAACTGCAATCGCAAGCCTTCTTCTGGGAATGGGGCTTCCCACAACGGCGACATATATAGTAATGGCATCTTTAACAGCTCCAATAATTGTACATGTAGGAGCATCCTACGGCATGGTAATACCTCTCATTGCAAGTCATCTGTTCTGCTTCTATTTCGGAATACTTGCAGATGATACCCCTCCAGTGGGGCTTGCATCATATGCGGCAGCTGCCATAGCAAAATCAGACCCCATACGCACAGGGCTTCAGGGCTTCACCTACGACATGCGAACCGCAATAATTCCATTCTTTTTCGTATTCAATTCAGACCTCATTCTCCAGGGAATAAACTCATGGCCTCTCGGACTGTTCATATTCTTCATGGCACTGCTGGGGTCAGCCGCATTCACATCAGTCGTACAGGGATGGCTTATAACAAACAATAAAATATGGGAAGTACCC
>QKCL01000075.1 GCA_003246895.1 Spirochaetota bacterium
TCTGACTAAAATAAAAAATACAACATCATTAAAAATGTTGATTCCACTGCACCCGGGTTTATACTGTTCCTGAATTAAAAATATCAATTTAAAAAATAAATTTCCATGAAAGATTTGATCATAATAAAAACAGGGTCCAGCTTCTCCGAGCTTGTATCAGAGGCCGGAGACTTTGAAGACTGGATAATATCCAGACTCCCGGAACAGGCAGGTTTTAATTACAGAATAATAAATGTGCAGAAAGGGGAGCCCCTTCCCGATCCATTATCTGTTTCAGGTGCCGTAATCACCGGTTCCCATTCCATGGTTACAGATCATGAAGAATGGAGCGAAACAACAGCCATGTGGATCAGGGATGCGGCTGAAATTTCCACCCCGCTTCTGGGAATATGTTACGGACACCAGCTCCTGGCATTTTCCATGGGAGGGAAGGTCAGCCCTTCACCCCGGGGCCCGGAATTCGGCACAATACCCCTTTCACTCACTGCAGAATCTGTAAATGACATTCTATTCAGGGGACTGGATGAAACAATATACGTTCATACATCACACTATCAGTCAGTTACGGAACTTCCGGAAGGTTCAGTGGTTCTAGCCTCCACAGAGAAGGACCCCAACAGCGCATTCCGCATTGGAAAATGTGCATGGGGAGTACAGTTTCATCCGGAGTATACCGTCAATGTTGCAGAAACATACCTTGAGTCCTACAGAAAGGAAAATCTCCTCCATGACCGGAACTGCAGAAATGATGAAGGCCGTCTTTCAGAAATCCGGTGCATGGAAACAGTTTCCGGAGAAGTAATTCTTGGGAATTTTGCAGATTTTTTACTCAGCAGAAAATGAAACAGTTCTACTCATCGATATCAAAGAGCTGAATATTGCTGCAGGACCTGCATTTTCGGGCCCTGACCCTGTACTTCAGATAAAAATTCCTCTGTAAAAAACCGCTCCCGTCGCTGAAGTATTTAAGGCTGTCTGCCTGGAGATAACCCCATTCATAGTCGGCCTGCCCGCAGATCAGACATGGACTGTTTACATATTTTTCTGCTTCAATCATTGCTAAAACCTCTCCTCCGGATTTTTCATCGGTTTAATAGAAGAGACAAGAAGCCTGCCGGTTTTCTCCTCATAAATCCATTCTTAAGTATTACAAATGGCCGCAATAGAATCAACAAAAACTTTTATATATTCAACATGCTCCGGACTGTTATTTCATGAGAGTTCATGCAGTCACAAAAAATTGTTGTCATAAACATGGCTTTGCCTATTTTAACACTATCTCACAGGAGAAAATGGCACATGACAGAAAAAATATTCTTCCCGCCGGAATGGCATATACAGAGCGGCGTGCAGATCGCATGGCCCCACGCAAACAGCGACTGGAAACCATACCTTGATGAGGCGGAAAAATGCTTTACCGAAATTGCCAGGCAAATTTCAAAACGTGAAAAACTTCTAATTGCCGCGCCGGACATTTCAGTTCCCCGTGCAAAATGCAGTGAATTTGATGACGGCCGGATTCTCTATGCCGAAATTCCCACAAACGACACATGGTCAAGAGACTTCGGCGCCATCACCACATTTCAAGGCTCAGTACCGGTAATAAACGATTTTGCCTTCAACGGCTGGGGTCTGAAATTTGCATCCAATCTGGACAACAGAATTACCGGCCTCCTTTACGAAAAGGGACTGTACGGCAGAAAACCCATATACAAAAACCTTCTTAATTTCATACTGGAGGGAGGGTCTGTCGAAAGTGACGGGAACGGCACAGTCATGACCACTTCTGAATGCCTCCTGTCGCCAAACCGTAACGGCGGTTCTTCCATGGAGGAGATTGAAGCATCACTGAAGGGCATGTTCGGTACTGAACAGATTCTGTGGCTGAACCACGGCTACCTTGCGGGAGACGACACAGACAGCCACATTGATACACTGGCAAGATTCTGCCCCGACAACACGATCTGTTATGTTAAATGCACAGACGAAACTGACGAACACTATGAGTCCCTGAAAAAAATGGAAGAGGAACTCAGCACCTTCAGGAACAGTGAGGGGCAAAGCTATAAACTTGTTGCCATCCCCATGGCAGATGCGGTATATTTTGAAGGAGAGAGGCTCCCTGCGACATATGCCAATTTTCTGGTAATAAACGGAGCAGTGCTCTGCCCCACATACAACAGCCCAAAAGATACCGAGGCACTCAATATAATGAAAAGACTTTTTCCGGGCCGTGAAATAACAGGAATAGACTGCAGTGTTCTCATTAAACAGCACGGTTCACTGCACTGTGTGACCATGCAGTATCCTGAAGGAGTAATAGAATGAAGAAGAGAGAGATAAGAACAGGAATAATACAGCAGAGCAATGTTGAAAATGTCTGTGAGAACATGGATAAACTCTCACACAATATTTCAGAAACAGCAGGCAGAGGAGCAGAACTTGTTGTGCTTCAGGAACTTCACAACTCCCTATACTTCTGTCAGGTTGAATCACCGGACTCCTTTGACCTTGCCGAGCCCATACCCGGGCCGTCCACAGATTTCTATTCTGAGATTGCACGCAAACACTCCATAGTGCTTGTTACATCCCTTTTTGAAAAACGCGCTCCCGGACTCTATCATAACACTGCCGTTGTCTTTGAAAAGGACGGCTCCATTGCAGGAAAATACCGAAAGATGCACATCCCCGATGACCCTGCATACTATGAAAAATTCTATTTCACTCCCGGGGATCTTGGATTCACCCCAATCGGGACTTCACTGGGAAAACTCGGCGTGCTTGTCTGCTGGGATCAGTGGTACCCGGAAGCGGCAAGGCTCATGGCACTCCAGGGAGCCGAGTTGCTCATCTACCCTACGGCAATAGGCTGGGAGAGCACAGACAGCATTGATGAAAAGTCAAGACAGAGGGAGAGCTGGATAACCGTTCAGAGGGGGCATTCCGTGGCAAACGGACTGCCTATAATATCGGTTAACCGTGTAGGATATGAGAAAGACCCTTCGGGTGTTACCGGCGGAATAGAATTCTGGGGCAGTTCATTTGTAACAGGCCCCCAGGGGGAGTTTCTCCACCAGTGCCCTGACGGCATAGAAGAAAATGCGGTAATAACAATAGACATGTCCCGATCAGAAGAGGTCAGGCGCATGTGGCCATTTCTTCGTGACCGGAGAATTGAGGAATTCGGCGGCCTTAAAAAAAGGTTTATCGACTGAAAATAACCAAATGAAATTCTGCAGGGCTAGCTGTAATTGCCGTCTATAAGATCCTTCAGAGTCTGCTGCGAAAGAGTATTTTTAAAGGCATCTTCCGCTGACTGGAGGGTATTTTTTATATTTTCAGTGAGTTTCTCTATCTGAACGTTCTGCTCGGAAAAATTAAAATTTCTTTTAAACAGCGGTTTCTTCTGTTCCACGGCCATAAAAATATCGAGCATGGTAATTTCACCTGCATCACGCGCAAGCATTATGCCTCCGCCTGCACCCTCCTTTGTGTGAATCAGCCCTGCATCGTTAAGACTCTTCAGCACCTTCACCACTGTGGGAAAAGGTATGTTCAGATAGGCGGAAATGGCCTTTGTTGATGAATATTCCAGCCTGTCATTAACCATCTTTATGCAGACATATATGAGAATGGTTATCGCCTGTGAAAATGCCATGGAGTATGACACTGTCCCCTCCTTCCTGATAGAGAATGAAGATTCCCTGAGCCGGAAACATAATACTCCGGCCTTTTTTCTTCATAAGACTTTCACAATGCAATATTAAGTCAATAACTAACCGGTGCATTCATCAAAGGATTCTATCTCCCTTGCCGAAAAATATAAAAACCTGTACCCTGAATCCCTGAATTTCACAAATGGATTCTTCATATTCATTCCCGGATTTGCAATTATCCCTGCCTGAACCTTGTCTTCAAGCCCGAAGTTCACCGGAGAAAATTCATCACTGCTGAACCCCTCCACGGGAATATTCGTGCCGTTTCCCATGACCTCCATATTCTCCGAAGGAGTTTCCCGCCTCCATTTCCCTTCGTAATCCATATAGTATGCCCTGACCTCTCCGTTAACCCTTGCAAGCCTCAGTCTGTAGGGCCCGGGCCTGTATTCGTCAGGTACAAGATACAGAGTCGACAGCGATTTCAGGCCCATTAATACATAGGGATCAAATCTGAAGGGGGGTCTTTTTCTGGTAACCTTTATCTCCCTGCCCCAGAAACTGTTCTGGAAACCGATGTTATACATAACCCAGACCGCCTTTCCCTTTTTCTGCTCCATGTTTCTCATGAGCAGCCCCGCAGAACTGAACTGGGCCTTTGGCATGCCTTTATTTCCGTCAAGACGGTATATATCAACACCTGTCTCAATCATAAAATTCCCTGAAAATTCATTATAGAAAAACGGCCCCCTGCTGTCTGAGAACCAGCCCATGCCTGATCCATGGGGAATAATGTCCAGTCCCCTTTCATCAGCATTCAGGGGCCTGTGTTTCGATGCATCATGATCCTGAAGCTTTTTCGAATCCTTCGCTGTATTAAATACTATATTAATCATTCAGAATCTCCTTTAATTTACTAACTATATATATTATATATATAGTTTAATTAGTCAATAATTTTATGAAACTCCCAGTATTTTCCTGTTGCAAATTCCGTTCACCATTATAAAAAATACAGATCACTGCATGTTTAATAGGATAAGGAAACTAATGAAAATAAAATTCGTTCACGTCAACATTGTGGCATCGGACTGGAAAGGGCTTGCGGACTTCTACATAAAGGTATTCGGATGCACCATAAAGCCCCCCGAAAGAGACCTTTCAGGCGAATGGATCGATTCACTTACGGGCCTTAAAAATGCACATATTACCGGTGCCCACCTTCACCTTCCCGGCTATGATGAGCACGGCCCCACAATCGAGATATTTCAGTACAATGAAAGCGTTACAGCCGGAAAAAGATCAATAAACCGGGAAGGTTTTGCCCACATTGCTTTTGCAGTTGATGATGTTGAAGAGATTCTGAAAGCAGTCATTAAAAATGGTGGATCCACTATTGGCGGAACTGTCTCGTCCAAAGTTACCGGGGCAGGCACACTCCACGTCGTATATGCTTCAGATCCGGAAGGCAATATCATCGAAATCCAGAAGTGGGGATAGCTTTACCGCCCGAAAATCAGAGAATAAAAAATTAGTGACAAATTACTTTGCCATGAATACTGTTCATCCTGAATTCGGGTTCAGGGGTTTAAAATGAAATACACAGTTATCGGCACAGGTGCAATTGGAGGATATTACGGCGGCAAACTTGCAAGGGCCGGCCTGGAGGTTAACTTCCTTGCAAGAAGCGACTATGAACACATAAAGCAGAAAGGACTTCAAATAGATTCTGTTTACGGAGATTTTCACCTGAACAATGTAAACGTCTTTTCTTCTGCCGGAGAGATGCCTGAAACGGACGCCGTAATCATTTCATTAAAAACCACTTCAAACAGGGAGCTCAAAAATATAATTTCTCCGCTTGTAAAGGCCGGAACTGCAATACTTGTTCTTCAGAACGGCCTGGGCATGGAGGAGGAGATCCAGAAAGATTTTCCAGATGCTGCCGTAATAGGCGGAATGTGTTTTATATGCTCCCAGAAAAGAGGACACGGACACATTGTACACATGGATGAAGGATCTGTTAATTTCTCCCCCCTCAATGAAAAGCACTCTGTACTCATGAAAAATATTATAGATGATTTTGAAAAGGCGGAGATAAAGGCTTCATACACCGAGAATCTAAAATCAGCCAGATGGGGCAAACTGCTCTGGAACATCCCCTTTAACGGGCTCTCAGTTGTTCTCAATGCCAATACAAGCGAGATCATGAACAGCGAATATGCAACATCCATAGCACGAATGATACTTGAAGAGGTAATGGAAGGGGCGGAAGCATGCGGATGCACTCTCCACCCTGATTCACCGGAAAGGATCCTGAAATTTACAAGAAAGATGGTCCCATATGATCCCAGCATGAAACTGGATTTTGACAGCAGAAGGGAACTGGAAATTGAATACATATACCGCAATCCAATTAAAGAAGCTGAAAAGCACGGAGTAAAGCTGCCGCTCATAAAAATGCTCGCTGACCAGCTCTCCTTCATAAACAGCCGCTTCTGACATGTAACAGCAAATTCTGTATTCAGGAAAATACTTTCCATTACTGTTTGACACATTACCTCCCGCCGGTTTCACTTGCCCCAAACAAACATATGAGGTGATGAATTTGAATTCCCATACACTTTTTGCCATAATCTGTATAATCCTTGCGTCCGGATTTTTACTGGACCAGTTTCTGGATTTTCTGAACTACAGAAACATGAAGCCCGAACTTCCCGAAAGCCTCAGAGGAATATATGACCAGGAGAAGTATTCACTTTCACAGAAATACGAACGTTCCAGATCCAGATTCGGATTTATTGTATCGTCCTTTGACTTTGCGGTCATAATGGCAATGCTCATATTCGGAGGCTTTGCATATGTGGATACAATTGCAAGGTCCATAACAGGAAACACTGTTCTTGTAACACTGATTTTTTTCGGAATCATCATATTTGCTTCGGATATTATAAAGCTCCCCTTTTCACTATACTCAACATTTGTAATTGAGGAGAAGTTCGGGTTCAACAAAATGACATTGGCCACATTCTTCGGTGACAAAATAAAAGGCTGGATACTGACAGTCATAATCGGAGGGGGACTCCTTTCAGCCGTGACATATTTCTATCTCGCCGCAGGGTCAGAATTCTGGCTCTATGCATGGATACTGTTCACCGCATTTTCTGTGATTCTTACCATGACCTATTCAACAGTCATAGTCCCTCTCTTCAACAAACAGACACCCCTTCCCGAGGGTGAGCTCAGGCAGGAGATCGAAGAGTTCAGCAAAACCGCAGGTTTCACTCTGGACAGAATTTATGAAATAGACGGTTCAAAACGCTCAACAAAGGCCAACGCATATTTCACAGGGTTCGGTTCCAAAAAGAGAATAGTACTCTTTGACACTCTCATCAGGGAGATGACAACACGGGAAATTGTGGCAGTACTTGCCCATGAAATAGGGCACTACAAAAAGAAGCATGTAATAACAGGACTCATTACAGGAATACTGCAGATGGGCGCACTGCTCTTTATATTCTCCCTCTTCGCGAATAATCCGCTGCTGTCTCAGTCCCTGGGCGCGGAGAATCACAGTTTCCACATGGCAGTACTGGCATTTGGAATTCTCTTTACACCGATAAATCTTGTACTTGGAATAGTAATGAACATTCTCTCGAGAAGAAATGAATTTCAGGCAGACCGCTTTGCAAAGGAGAAATACAGCGGCCATGAACTTGCAGGGGCCCTGAAAAAACTGTCGGTTAAGAACCTAAGCAATCTCACTCCGCATCCCCTCTATGTGTTTTTCCATTATTCACACCCCCCTGTACTTGCTAGAATTGAAAGACTTGAAAATTGACATTTTTTTAAACAACATATTATTATTTTTTTGAAGGGTAAGCAATGGAAAAACTGAAAATAAGAAAGGCCTCGGAAAGTGATGCTGAACTCATACTTGGTTTCATAAGGGAACTTGCACGATATGAAAAGGCCGAGAATGAAGTAAAGGCAACTGCCGGGACAATACGTGAATCACTCTTTTCAAAGCAGGCAAGTGCACACTCACTGATCTGCCTGTCGGGAGACAAACCCATCGGATTTGCAGTATATTTCTTCAACTACTCAACCTGGCTCGGCAGAAACGGACTCTACATTGAAGACCTCTATATTACTCCCGAATCAAGAGGAAAGGGCGCCGGAAAATTCATAATGAAGCATCTTGCTCAACTGGCCCTTTCAAAGGGATGCGGGAGAATGGAATGGTCCGTGCTTGACTGGAATGAGCCTGCCATAAGGGTCTATGACAGCACAGGGGCAAAACCGCAGAACGAATGGATCCTCTACAGACTAGCCGGAGAAGATCTTAAGTCATTTGCAGGCGCCTGACAACTGCTGATCAATATTTCTTATCCGCCATAGGATTCAGCATATTTTTTGAAGGCGCTGCGCAGTTTCTCTGTGACAGGGCCCACCTTCCCGTCGCCTATTGCCCTTCTGTCAGCAGTAACAACCGGTATGATCTCCGCTCCGCTTCCCGTGAGGAAGCATTCATCTGCCGTGTACAGGTCATACTGGGCAAGGACAGTTTCCAGTACAGAAATCCCCTCCTGCTCCGCTACTTCAAGAACAGCCCCCCTTGTGATTCCACCAAGGGCGCCGCAGGTAAGGAGTGGTGTACACAGAACTCCGTCTTTTACAATGAATATATTATCGGCAGTGCATTCGGCAATGAAGCCGTCACGGTTCAGGATAAGACCCTCAGCCGCCCCGGACTGTTTTGCCTCAATCTTAGCCAGAATATTGTTAAGGTAATTCAGGGACTTGATTCTTGGGTCAAGTGAATCTACACTGTTTCTCCTTACTGAAACACTGGCAATGGATATTCCGCTCCTGTACAGTTCCTCTGGATAGAGCTGGATATCGCCGGTTATGACAATTACAGATGCCCTGACGCATTTATCAGGGTCAAGCCCCAGGTCACCGCTTCCCCTTGTTACAACAGCCCTTATGTAGCCTGACTGCCCGGAGCCGCTCTTGCCGTTTATCTCAACTCCATCATTAAGTATCCGGGAAAACTCATCCCTGGTATAGGGAATTTCAAGAGAAAGGGCCTTTGCGCTTGCGTAGAGCCTGTCAACATGCTCCTTCAGTTTAAAAATTCTGCCGTTGTATATACGGAGCCCCTCGAAAACACCGTCTCCATAGAGCAGGCCGTGGTCAAATACTGAAACCACTGCCTGGTCCTTTTCAAAATATGAACCGTCAATAAATATCTTCATTTCAGCACCTCGTCTTTGAATATGTCCCGTAAAAGACTGTACCCGGGCCCGTATGTTTCTTCAAGAAGCTCCGGGAACCTGTTCACAACCTTCAATATATACACATCATGACTTATATAATCCCTGGCAAGAGCGGCAAAGACACTGCTTCTGCTCACAGTACCCTGGACCCTCTTTTCATTCAGGGTAGCTATTACGGCTTCATTGTCATCTCCGCAGATTACAAGCTGCCGTCCTCCCTTTTCTGCGAGAAGTGTATCCTTCACCGGATGGGAATACACTATATCAATATCCGGCACAGAATCGCCGAACCAGACTATTGCCTTTCTGACCTTTTTGGGTTTCCGGGAAATCTGATTCACCAGTATTTCAAGGTCTTCCTGCCATCCGGACACAAGCAATGACCTGGAACTTCCGGTGATAATGTGTTTGCACTCCTCAATGAGTGTGTCATAATCACTTATATTTCGCAGGTACGAAATATTTTCCTCCTGCCTGATCTGCGACAGCCCCTCGGAAAGCTCATCGAGCCGGTTTTCCATGGAATCCCTGTATTTCAGAACAAGCTTGTCCGGGTCCATGGGCATAAATTTCGGTTTTGCTCCGTCGCTGATTTCAAAGAGGGCTCCACGCTCCACAAGCCTTGAAATAACTTCATATATCTTTGAAGATGGGATTCCTGAATTTTTCGAAAGTTCGTAAGCTCCGGCAGGATGTTTCTGCAGGAGTGAAACATAGGCCCTTGCCTCATATTCCGTGAAACCGAGTTCAGTCAGAAGCTGTATATTATTAACTACCATAGTAGTCAATAATATACAGCTTCAATTTTAGTCAAGCATCAAATGCCTCTTTTTTATATTTATTAGTTGTGGGAACAGACTTTTTCAGTTATTATATCAATATTGAATAATCTTTTTTATCAAGAGAACACATAGAGCATATTATGGCGAATAAGAAACTGCAGGTTATTTACATTTCTCACGGAGGGGGTCCTCTCCCAATTCTTGGTGACCCTAGTCATGAAAAAATGAATTATTTCATGAAAACAATTCCTTCTTTATTAAGAAGACCAGATGCCATAGTTGTCATCAGCGCTCATTGGGAGGAGAGAACTCTTGCAGTTCAGGGGGGAGAAAACCCGGAACTTTATTATGATTATTACGGCTTTCCCGATGAAGCTTACAGTATAAAGTATGCACCGCCCGGCAATCCGGAACTTGCAGGGATAATAAAAGATCTTTTCCTTGATTACAATATTGACTGCACCATAGATTCACAAAGAGGCTATGACCATGGACTCTTCATACCACTGAAGCTGATGTTCCCTGAGGCTGAAATTCCATCAATACAACTGTCTTTAAAAAAAGGACTTGATCCTGAATTTCACATTAATGTCGGTCGGGTTCTCAATAAACTTTCTGATGAAAATATACTGATAATAGGGTCAGGTTTTTCTTTTCACAATATGATGTTTTTTAACTACACCCAAAATCCCGCAGTTGATGAAAAAAACGATTCTTTTCAGAACTGGCTTATAGACATATGTACCGGTGAACATTCCATGGATAAACGAAAACAGGAACTCATAAACTGGGAAAAGGTTCCTTCAGCAAGATACTGCCACCCAAGAGAGGAGCACCTGCTGCCGCTTCATGTATGCTGCGGGGCAGCACAGGCACAGGGGAGACTCGTTTTTGATGACTATATTGCAGGGAAAAGGGCTCTGGCCATCCTATGGAATTAGATCTCATCAAAGCCGGACTGAATCGGTACAACATAGACATGGAATAAATGTCTGTTGCAGGGAAATACAGCAGTAAAATGGCCTACTCAATGATCTGAGCTGCCACAGGTTTTTATATTGATATTATAAGAATTTATATTATCTGATACCAACACATGCTGAATACATAAGGAGAAAAAAATGAACCTTGAATCTCTTCTTCAGTACAATCCGGTACTGCTTGCCCTTTGTGCCACGCTGTTCACCTGGTTTGTAACAGCACTCGGCTCTTCAATGGTCTTCTTTTTTAAAACAATAAAAAAAACAGTACTCAATTCCATGCTGGGATTTGCCGCAGGTGTCATGATTGCTGCCAGTTTCTGGTCCCTGCTGAACCCTGCAATCGAGATGTCATCAAAAAACGGAGGGACCCCGTGGGTACCTGCAGTAACAGGATTTCTTGCAGGCGGCCTCTTTCTGTTTCTAGTTGATAAAATACTCCCCCACCTGCACATGGGGCTTTCAAGGGACAAGGCTGAAGGTATTGAAACATCATGGAAAAGAAGCGTCCTCCTTGTTCTTGCAATTACGCTTCACAACATACCCGAGGGGCTTGCAGTTGGGGTTGCTTTCGGGGCACTGTCATCATCTTCATCGGCCGGGGCAGTCGCCGGAGCCGTTGCTCTGGCCATAGGTATAGGCCTTCAGAATTTCCCCGAAGGGGCTGCGGTTTCGATCCCCTTAAGGCGGGAGGGATTTTCAAGGCTCAAGGCATTCCACTACGGCCAGCTGTCCGGAGTGGTTGAACCGGTCGCAGGTGTAATAGGAGCGTATCTGGTTCTGGTAATCGAACCTCTCCTTCCATATGCCCTTTCTTTTGCTGCAGGGGCCATGATCTTTGTTGTAATAGAGGAACTAATTCCCGAAGCACAGACCGGAGAGGAGACCGACCTTTCAACCGTGGGTGCAATGGTCGGATTTGCCACGATGATGCTTCTTGATGTGGCTCTGGGATAATCAACTCACCATTCCAGAAACTACTTCTCCCTGTTTCTGAACGCATGGTGGTCTGTGAATCCGAATACCTCCTCGGACCAGCTTAGGGACCACTCCCCGAATGGAAGCAGAAGACTGATTAGTTTCTCTCCACGTTCTGTGAGTACATATCCGTCAATGGTGCGTTCCATAATATCCGCCTCTCGCAGATCCTTTATGCGGCTGTTCAGTATTGAAGGAGATATTGACTCACACCTGTCCTGAAGATCTCTGAAAGTACAGGGCCCCTTCTGCAGGTTCCAGACCACACCCATGGCCCAGGGCCTGCCCAGAAGATCAAAGAGGGCCATGATAGGAGCCCCTGACCGGGAGCCCCTGACCGGTTTACCCGGATTTGGAATAGACATACTTCTCCTCCAGAAAAGAAAATACCCGAAAGGCTCCGATCAGACACAGATACTGACTAAACTTACTGTTTTGCAAGTTTCTCCGTAAGCGTAACTCCCCCCAGACCGATATTATCGTAATCAAGTTCCTCTATGAAAACAATATAGGAACTTTCCGGAATACCGGTTACTTCATTAGCAGCAGACGTGAGCCTTCTGATCAACTCCTTTTTGTCTTTGGCCTGACCTGTTCCCATTTGTACTGTAATTACTGGCATAAGCGCCTCCTTTTCTTCGCTATTTTTTTAATAGCTTGCTATTTATTTAATAGCAAGCACTCCAAAGAGCAATTCTTTTTTTCACAATAAATAAAAAATTTAAAAGACAACACATGGGTTAAATGGAGGAATTGTAACACTATGATACGGCATGATGCCGTTCTGAATAAATACCGACTGGGACTCACAATATGCTGTTAAAAAAAAGAATACTCTACATTTCGATGGTTCTGTTTACAGGATCTATCATGGCTTTTATAATTTCACATTTTATTAACAGCACAATTATTTCAGACACTGAAAAATTCATACACCGTAAAATCAGCACCGTACCGGCTGCGACATGCGCTCTTGTTCCTGGTGCAAAGGTCTACAGCGGAGGCAGACTCTCCTCCGTTACATATGACAGGGTCAGAACCGCGGCGGAACTCTACAGAGCCGGAAAAGTAAAAAAAATTCTCGTGAGCGGCGACCGCAGCAAGAACAATGAATCTGCTGCCATGAAAAACTGTCTCCTTAAACTCAAAATTCCGGGAAGAGATATATTCACCGACCACTCCGGCGTCAATACATACAACTCCGTTTTAAGGGCAAAACGTATTTTCGGTGTCAGTGACATGATCATTGTCACACAGAAGTTTCACCTGAACAGATCAGTCTACATCGCAAAAAATTCAGGCATCAATGCCTCCGGCTTTACTGCAGACAGACGAAAATACATGTATGGAGACAGATATGCCATGAGGGAATATCTGGCAAGGGTAAAGGCATTCATTGAGATAATGCTCAAAATTGATCCCATACCAGGAGACCGGGTTATTCCAATTTCCGGCGACGGAAGAGAGAGCTGGGAGTAAGATAAAAAAAGAATTTTATCCAGCTTTTGTCTTTACATTTAGTTCCTAAACATCTGAAATATAACATATTTCTTCGGGGCAGGGTGCAATTCCCTACCGGCGGTTATAGTCCGCGACTCCCTCAGGGACTGATACGGTGAAATTCCGTAACCGACAGTTAAAGTCTGGATGGTAGAAGAATTTATTTAAAAGTATACCTCAACAGGTCCAACCTGCCATGCCCCGATATGCCTATCAATTAAGGGGGACATTTCATGATTAAAAAATTCGGAAAAACATTTAATGAACGTATTGAAAACGCGGCATCCTGCCTCAGAGAAGGCAAAGGGATCATACTTGTTGATGATGAAAACCGCGAGAATGAAGGTGATATAATATTTCCTGCATCTACAATTTCAGCAGCGGATATGGCCCTCATGATCAGGGAATGCAGCGGCATAATCTGCCTGTGCCTCTCTGAAAAAAAATGCATGGACCTTAACCTGCCCCAGATGACAAACGAAAACACCAGCAGAAACCAAACGGCATTTACCATTTCAATCGAGGCAAAAGAAGGAGTTACCACAGGCGTATCCGCCCTTGATAGAGTCCATACGATAAGAACCGCAATTGCCCCTCAGGCCGTTCCGGAAAACCTGGCCAGGCCAGGACATGTTTTCCCCCTTCAGGGCCGCAACGGAGGAGTATTTTCAAGACGCGGCCATACGGAAGGCAGTATGGACATAGTTAAAATCGCGGGTCTGGGTGATGCAGCCGTACTTTGTGAACTCACAAATATTGACGGGACAATGTCCAGACTTCCCGAAATCTGCCGTTTTGCAGACTCCAGAGATATGGCGGTGCTTTCAGTTGAGGATATTTACCAATACAGAATGAATCATGATTCATTTGAGTTAAATATGCAGGAGAGGTAAATCTCCCGCATGAATACTACACTGCCAGAAGAAGGATAATCCCGAATGCTATTCTGTAAATTCCGAAGGGCACAAATGTAAAGCTTTCAAGAAATCTGAGAAAGAACTTTATTGCAAGAAAAGCCACAATAAAGGATACAACAAATCCAATACCGAGATTTACAAAATTGGCTCCTGAAAAAAGCTCATGCCTGTGCTTGAGTATGTCATAAAAGGTTGTGGCGCACATTACCGGGAACGCCAGAAGGAATGAAAATTCAGCGCTGGCTTTCCTGTTAAGGCCAGAAAGCATTGCTCCCACAATTGTTGAACCTGCGCGGGATGTCCCTGGCACGAGTGCAAATACCTGAGCCAGACCTATATAGAGGGCCTGTTTGAACGATACATCCTCGACATCACCTGTGGTATGCTTTGATTCATCATAGAACTTTTCGACTACTAGAAAGACTACACCTCCCACGATAAACATTACGGCAACAATCTGTACAGTGAACAGTTCCTTCACCTGTGAAGAGAATATAAATCCGATTGCAGCAATAGGAAGAAATGCCACAAAAATTTTCAGCCACAGATTAAAATGCCTGAATGTAAACTTTGAAGGGTAATTAATAACAACAGCGAGTATTGCGGCAAACTGTATTATGACCTCAAATGCCTTTGTAACACTGTCCTGGTCTATACCGAGAAACTTACTCGCAACAATGAGATGCCCTGTTGATGAAACAGGCAGAAACTCGGTGAACCCCTCGATGATACCGAGAATTATTGAATTAAAAATATCCATTTTCAACACCATGTTTTATTGAATTAGACATAGACTAGAATTCAGGTATAATATAGTCATCCACTTTTTACATGAAATTGAATGTTAATAAAAATTTACATCTGCTCCAATACATGGTATATTAAAAAAAAATTGTCGGGAGAGTAAAGATCAAATGAAACGGATATTCTATTTTTCAGTACTGGCCGCAGTTCTATTCGCATCAGGCTGTATTCCCATAGTCACAACTGTCAAGGAACACAGCCAGTTCCAGGATTACAAAAACAGCAAAAAGGAAGTATTCAATGCACTCAGCAAAATTCTCAAAAATGAAAGCTTCCAGGTCACACACAGTAACTATTCAAGCGGTGAAATAAACGCAGAGAAAGGGACCATAATGAACAGCGGAATAATATCTGAAGGTATTGATGCAGGTGTGGCTTCGGCTTCAGTTTTTGGACTCTATGCCAAGGTAGGGAGAGTCAAAATCGAAACAAGAACATTTTCTTCCGGTAACGGAAAGACCAGGCTGTCTGTGAGAGCTCTCTCAGGTGATGCAGAATTCAACCGCAAACTCACGGATATAATTCTCAAAAAAGTAGAGCTCGAACTGATGTAGCAGTTTCTGTATCATATCCGCGTCCGGTTTTGTGTGCTCTTTTTTTTGTATTTCCGCATGACACCTGTTATATTATATGTACTTTCAAAATTTCGGAAGAGGAGATTTTACCTCTGCGTTCCGAAATCTTCTCTTCCTTATCATTAAGGACGAAGGGAGGAGATTATGAATACGGTGCAAAAATTTATTACTATCACGTTTTTTCTGGCCCTGACATTTACATTCCCTGTTTCTGCCTTTTCATCTCTGGGTGATGGATTTATACCCAGCCAGCCGCCGAACCTTCCAATAGCAGATTACGCGGATGAATCTGAATCGGAAGTCAAAGTGGACTTTCTCAGTTACAGTAATGATGATATCGACATGAAGGGTATAGGTGCCGGTTATAACTACATCAGCCCGTTCGGATCAGCAAACGGTTATGTCTTTAACGTTGGTATTGCTGCAACCTATATGACTGCAGAGACAGACACCCTTGATGGTGACGGTTTTTCAATACCAATTAATGCAAACGTGGGCATGAGGCTCAGCGGAACACATGACAAACCGGGAGCGGTGATCTTCGCAGGTGCCCACTTTGCCTTCACACACATCTATGTAGGTGACTCAGATTCGACCAATATTGAAGTTAACGTATTTCAAAAGGGTCCGATGTTCGGTTTAATGGGAGAATTTGCCATGTCAGAGAATACAAAATTTATTCCATTTTATGCACTCAGGATAGATTTTGTCGATATGGATATCTGGGTAAACGGACATTATTACAGCGCAAGCGATACAGCGGTGTCACACCTCATAGGTTTCGATATTGAAATAAATAATGTGAGCATAGGCACAGTCCTGGACATGATAAACAATACTGACGGTAAACTGATCGCCTTAACCCTTTCAGCAAAATTTTAACTTCCCCGGATGAGGCATGCATACCCGTGCCTCATCCGCTCTGTTGATCAGTAAATTCCCAAAAAGTAAATCTTTTCTAAAAATTTCTTGAACAATAACCTTCTCAAAGAAAAAATAATTCATCACACCCTATTGAGGCTTTATTCATGAAGATAAATGTTCACTGCTATCCATGCCTTTTCAAACAGGCCCTGAAACTATCAGTACTGGCTGAACTCAATGAAGAGCAGACAAAGGAGTTCATAGACGAAACAATGAAAATTCTGCTTACCGCCAGCCCGGAATGCACAGCACCGCATATTGCAACGGCCATGCAGAAGTCCATGGGCAGAAAATATTTCCCCCATGAAAAATTCGACCCATATTCAGAACTTAAAAAAATGACCAATACCAAAGCCATGGAATATTTTGAACACCTCAGCAGAAAAACTGCCGATTCTCCGGATCCCCTTGAAACGGCAGTGAAGATAGCCGCTGCAGGGAATATAATTGATTTCGGAGCTGACGGAGTCAAAAATATAGATATAGATCATGAGATTTCAAAAATTGACAACATAGGTTTCGGCATCTATGACTTCACCCAGCTTGAGGAGAAACTTCACAGTGCCCGCAGTATTCTATATATAGGAGATAATGCAGGAGAAATAGTGTTCGACAAGGTACTCGTAAACACATTAAAATCAGTTAATCCGGAAGCAGAAATAACCTTTGCAACACGGGAAGAACCTGTAATTAATGACATTACCCTTGATGATGCTGAATTCACAGGAATGACTGAAACAGCCCATGTGATGTCCAGCGGCAGTATCTATCCGGGAACAGTCCTTTCCGAAGCAAGTGAGGAATTCAGAAATAAATTTCATACTGCGGATCTCATAATATCAAAGGGACAGGGAAATTTTGAGACCCTAAATGACGAAGACTCCTGCAGACTATTTTTTTTAATGAGAGTAAAATGTTCACCTGTATCAAAATATATCGGAGTGGATGAAGGAAAACTTGTTCTCATGCAGAATAAAAAACAGAGAAACCAATAGCGAAAATGACAGAAAGTACAGCCTGCACCTTCGGTAAAGAATCAGATAAGTATAATCTCCACAGACCCTCATACCCTGCGGGAGTCTATGAATATCTTGCATCACGGTGCTCTGAAAAGACAATGGCATGGGACTGCGCATGCGGCAACGGACAAGTGGCCAGACACCTTGTTAAGTTTTTTCAAAGTGTTGAAGCTTCAGACATGAGTGAAAATCAGATTGAACATGCATACAGACACGAGAGAATAAACTATTCTGTACAGAAATCTGAATCAACAGTTTTTCCTGACTCATGCTTCGACCTGATCTGTGTGGCAGAGGCAATTCACTGGTTCGACATACCAAAATTCTACGATGAAGTTAAAAGAACCCTGAAGCCAGGCGGCCTGTTTTCATGCTGGGGTTACAACAGCGTTCGCTGCGAAAAATCAGTGAATGAGATTGTGAAGGAGATTCTGCTTAGTGCAATAAAACCATACTCCTCCCATAAAAATAAAATGATACGAGACCGGTATGAGACTATCGGTTTCCCATTCAAAAAGATTGATGTTCCTGAATTCAAGATGATAATGAACTGGAACATGGATCAGTTCCTGAACTATGTGCGGACATGGTCAGGGTACAAAATCTACCGCAGAGAAAACACTCATAACCTTCTTGCCGAACTTGAGGAACGGCTATCTGAAGTATGGGAACAGGGAACAGTGAAAAACTTCGACATGGGATTCTTTATGTTGGCCGGGCACATGGAATAAAAGCTTCAGGCAAAGATACATATGAATAAAATGATTTACATATAAAATCCCTTATTGACTATACCGACATGAATAAAACAGCCGATAAAATTATAAACTGCATAATTTCACCCATTCCTGCGGCGATAAAAGTGGCCGTCTGGATAATATGCATCACGGTACCGGTTGCATTCATGGTTTTTCTTCTCAAATATACAGGTGCCATAAACAGTATTGCCGGGTTATTCTCTCCGGTTTTTTCACTACTGGGCCTGCCCGGTGAATCCGCCCTTGTATTCATTACTTCATGTCTCCTGAATATATACTCATGCATTGCAGTAATAGGAACACTTGACCTGACCGGCCATGAGATTACAGTGCTCGCACTCATGTGCCTCATCTCACACAACCTCCCTGTTGAATGTGCTGTTCAGAAAAAAACCGGAACCCCTGTGCTGGCACTCCTTGCTGTAAGGCTTGGGGCAAGCTTTGCCGGAGGAGCAGCCCTGAACATGCTTCTTCCTGCGGACACAGGTGTTAAATCTTTAATAAACGGAGTACACCAGTCATCCTCCGGGAAGTTCATGACTGATGCATCTGCGTGGCTTGCCAGCACAGCCTGGCTTTGCGGAAAAATTTTCGTTCTCATAGTCCTGCTCATGATACTGCAGAAAATTCTTGAACAGTTTAGAATTACAATTCTCCTGGCATCCATAATGAAATACCCTCTGGGCATTCTGGGCATTCCGAAAAATGCTGCATTTCTATGGATAGTTTCAAATACCCTCGGCCTGGCATACGGATCCGGGATACTAATAGACCATGCCGGAAAGGGAAGCATGAGCCAGAGAGAACTGAACCTGTTCAACTACCACATTGCAGTTTCACACTCGCTTCTTGAAGATACTCTTCTATTTGTTGCAATCGGCGTATCTGCCTGGTGGATAACCTTTCCTCGAATCTTACTGGCGGGCATTGTCGTCTGGGGCGCCAGACTTATCTATTTTATGTTAAAAAACGGGATTCAGACAGCCGAGGAAAGCTGAAGCTGTTTTAAAACAGAGTCAACAGCAGGCCTCTTCAGGCTTTCCAAAAAAATGTCCCTGACAGAAATCTGCCTTTAGTTCTTTCATCACTTCATATATTTTTTTATTACTCACGAATTCAGCTATTATCTTTATACCGAGCCTGTGGGCAAATGTAATTATAGCCTCAACGCTTGTTCTTGATTCCATGCTTTCTGTTATATTTTCACATAACATAAGTTCCGCATAATCATTAAACCCCACTGCAACTCCGGCTCTCATTGAAACAAATAATTCATTATCCTTAATAAGATATGAACTCACGAGAACGGAATCCATCAGTTTGTCAGTAAATATCAGGGACCTGCTCAATTGAACAAATGCCACATCAACAAACAAGAAGACTGCAATGGCATGATTCGTGCTCTATTAATAATATAAAATTAATGGAGGAGAACATGAACATAGATTTTTACATAAAACCGGGATGCATAAATAATAAAAAACAGATTTCCATTCTGAAGGAAAACGGCCACGAAGTGAACACCATCGACATATTTTCAACCCAATGGTCTGAAGAACTCTTAAGCCGCTTCTTCCATGACGGGAAACTGGAGAACTGGATAAATCCCGTTGCTCCTAGACTGAAATACGGAGAAGTCACGCTGGATGATTTTACAGAAGAAAACATCTTCCCGGAAATGATTAAGGATAACTATCTGATAAGACGCCCGTTAATACATGCAGAGGGTTCTTATGCATACGGTTTTGACAGTGACCTTGTAAAAGATCTTGTGAACGGAGAAGACGTTACTTCTGTGCTCAAATGCCGGCAGCCTCGCAACAGATGTAAATAAAAGCAGAAGACGGAGAGCGGAAACCCGCTCCCCACGAACTGAAATTTTTACTCTTCATTTCTACTGACTGTTTTGATTGATGCAACCTTTTCCCAGTCAAAATAGATATTCACAGTCTCTGAATCTCCATTGACAGTTATTCGGATAAAATCTTCACCAAGAAAAATCACGGAATTTTCAAACAATTCACTGTCATTAATCTGAAGCTTCACTCCCTTCCTCTGCTTTCTTGACAGTGTTCCGTGAAGCGGTGAACTTGCATATTCGAGAATTTTTTCCCAGGTTTTCTTCATTTCCATGGGCACCTCCTTCTTTATTCTTAATTATTCATAAACATATTGAATATCGTACCATTAATTAAATACATTTCAAACACCTTTCCCATGAAGGTGTGGAAGGAGAAGATATTTATTTGAAAAAAATAAAGGCCTTGAACTTAACTCAAAAATTTAGTACATTATTGAAATAAAAAATACACTTATTAACATTTATGTAATTTTCACAACAAATGAAAACTCCCGGAATTCCTGAAATTTTACATAAAGAGAAAATAAAATCATAACAAATTTTTTTCACTCAACAAAGAAGGCAATGCTCTTCTTCAAAATCAAAACCAGTATGAGAGGAATAGACTGTTCATTTTCCATACAAAAAGATTTCACACTTAACTTATAGAGAAGTACAGGCCCGTGAGGCCACACTTACTTTCAAATTTTATTTTTTCAGACAATAAATTCAGTATATTGTTTAAAGAGAGTAGAGCACAGGCCCGGGAAGCTGGGTTTTGTTCTTTTCTTACAAACAGGCTTCCCGAGCGACAGAAAGGAGGCTGTAAATGCAAAAAAAAATTTTTTTATTCATTATCTGTACATTCAGTTTATTTCTTTTTCTGCCGTTGATTTCAGCCAGTGCATCCGTTACAGAGGGATTTACTCCGCCGGCCCCCATAAGGATGCCTCTGACACTGTCAAATGAAACCGCACAGTCCGAACTGAGAGTTGATTATTCATACTTCACAAACAGGGACTTTCAGTTAAACGACCTGAACCTTGGCTATAACTATATTTCACCCTTCCTAACCGGAAGCCGCTATATACTGAATCTGGGATTCGGTGTGTCATATACCAAAGGTGAAAGTTATGATAACGTAACAAACGGATTTTCTCTGCCTATTAATGCCAACCTCGGGTACAGGATAAGCAGCAACAAGCTGCCGGACCTCACTCTCTTCGGCGGCCTGTACTATGAATACTCGTATCTATTTATTGAAACAAAAGAGGGTATTGAGCTGAATATATGGCAGTGGGGGCCTGTTCTTGGGCTATATTCCGAATTTACAGTAAACAGTGGAATTAAAATAATTCCCTTTTACTACATGAAAACCGGGATAACTACTTCCAATGTTTTCATTGAAAGCAGTGAATTTCACAACAAGACAACAACTGTATCCCATATCTTCGGATTTGATATGGTCATTAATGAATTCAGCATAGGAACAGTCCTTGATCTGCTGAATAGTGAAAATGGAAGAATGTTCTCAGTTACTATTGCCCAGAGATTCTGAAATGAATGAATAAAAGAATAATCCGAATCAGCCCTTAATAACAGAAGACAGCAATTCACTGAGTTCATGATCATTAAAGGGTTTCTGTATAAATCCTGAAAGCCCCATTCTCCTGAGGTCACCGATGTTATGTTCTTTCGAGAACCCTGAAGATATTATGACTTTGCAGTTCCTGTCTATTTTTTTCATTTCAATAAATGCATCCTTGCCGTTCATTTCAGGCATTATCATATCCATTATGACAGCATCAATATGGTCATGACTTTTTCTGAATATATCCACTGCATTTTTTCCATTATCCGCTGATATAACCGAGTACCCCATCCTTTCCAGCATATACCTGCTTGTAACCCTGATAATATCTTCATCATCAACCAGAAGCACTGTTCCTGTACCTTCGACAATTTCAGATGATTCTCTAACGGGTTCCGCCTCTCCTTCAGCACATGGAAGATAAATATTAAAAACTGTCCCAGCACCGACCTCACTGTAAACACTTATAAAGCCGTGATGATCCTCAACAATACCATAGACTGCGGCCAGTCCAAGACCTGTTCCTCTGCCCTCTGCCTTTGTCGTAAAAAAGGGATCAAATATCTTGCCGATAATATTTTCAGGAATACCAATGCCTGTATCCCGAACGGAAATATTGACATATTCACCGGAACCTATGTCAAATGGAGAAGTACGGCAGTAATTTTCATCAAGAAATACATTTCCTGTACTTATTGTAAGAACTCCTCCGTCCGGCATTGCCTGTGCCGCATTGATCGAAAGATTCATGAGAGCATTCTGTAAGGCAGAATTATCTCCAACAACACTTTCTCTTTTGGCATCCAAAAATGGAACAATCCCCACTCTTTTATCGATAGACCTTTCCAGTATCTTTATGGTATCCTCTACTACTGCATGAATACTTACAGGCGTTGAATCAAGCCGCCCCTTTCTGCCGAAGGCAAGAAGCTTTGCAGTCAATTCTGAAGCACGTGTTGAAGAATTTATGATAATATCAATAAGCTGCTTCTCCTTGTCAGTAAGATTATCGTTGCCGTACTGAAGCACCTGCGCTGCACCCATTATTCCAGCCAGCATGTTATTAAAATCATGGGCTACACCTGCAGCAAGCTGCCCGATGGCATCCATTTTATTCTTGTGGCTCAGTTTAAATTCAAGATCCTTCTCTCTTGTAACATCGTCTATACGAATTACACCGCCGTCAATTCCGTTTGCCACGAGAGGATAAATGGTAATATTCTCATACTTTACCCCGTCTTCACTGTCAGAGCTGTGATTAAGCTCTCTGAAAATTTCCCTTCTTCCCAGTTTTTCCTTTATAAATGCTATATTTGGCAGCAGACTGCCCAGATATGCATCAATTGTATTCCCAATAGCCTCTCCGGCTTTAACACCTGTCCGGATTTCCGTTGATTGATTCCACTGGGTGACAATACCGGTGGAATCAATTCCAATAATCATTGACGGCATTGAATCTATTATATTTGACAGATAATTTCTGAGTCTGGAAAGCTCCTTTTCTTTTTCCCTTTTTTCTGAAATAGTTCTGGCCTGCTGAAGATTCTGATAGGCCATATCCGAAAGCTGATTTGCAATCTTAAACAGGAAATCAGAAATTGCCCTGAACCTTTCATTGGACATCACAGGAATCTCACGAAAGGCATTTACAGAATCTTCCTCTTCCGCTCCTATTTCCCTTGCATACTCCCTTATGTGCCTTTCCTCCATATTTTCATCTCTTACCTGCCCGATGAGCCAGTTCGCAACATGGGTTCCTCCCACAGTTATCCCTGCACCTGCATCCCAGAGTCCGCCGCTGAGGCATCTTTTAATAATTGGCCCATGGGGATTAAATTTTCCAATTGCCGAGTCTGACATCTGACAATTGATAAGCCCCTTCTCGGTTTTTCTTATTATATCATTGCAAAGCCTGCAGAAATTACTGGGATTTGTTATGGGCCTGCCGTCAGGGAAGGTTATAATTGAAGCAACACCGGTTGCTCTTGAAAACTCATCCTGTATCTCCTGCAGATCATCAATATCAAATATATCATGAACAGATATATCACTCATATCTGTCAGCGGTTTTGTCAATGTCAGGATTCTCCTTTCCATAGCCCTTTCCGCTTCCTTGATTTTGGTAATGTCAGTTCCTATCCCAAGAAAACCTGTAATCTCCCCTCCTGTTTTTTTTATGGATGTAATCCTCAGAAAAACTTTTATACGCTCACCATCTTTCTTTATGTAGGTCCACTCGCTCCCTTCATAGTCATTCAGGCTTGCTTTATAGACCATGGCATCAAAACCGTTAATTTCTTTTCCATATTCATCCGAAAGACTTTTCGACTTTTTAATTACCTCATCAGGATCATGAAACACTTCTGGCGTAAATTTACCAATCAGCTCATCTGCCTTGTATCCAAGCATGAGCTCTGCTCCACTGTTAAAAACTTTAATAACTCCCTTTGTATCTGTACTTATTATTGATATACCCGTTGCGGAATCATACAGCCTCTTAAGGCTTGCGTTGGTTTCTGAAAGTTCAAGCTCAATCTCTTTTCTCTGAAATATAGTGTGAAGCAGTTTTACTATTATCATGACAAGAACTACAACCACAGCTATTATTGTGCTGATTAAATAATAATATTTTTCATAAGAAGACAGAGGCCTGTTTATTACAATGGCATCCTGAGGAATCAGACTTTCATCAGCCTGAAACTTTTTGAACTGTCTGTAATCAATCATGTATCTGTTCAGGCTTTCTTCTTCAACTTTTATATCAGCCGCATCCCTTCCCTTGAGAATTTCAACAGCCATTTTCGCTGCTTCCTTCCCCTGAATTGTGCCATGATACAGCTTCCCCCCAACTATGCCCTTGCCCAAAGTATAACCCGCGTGACTGAAACATGGAATAGGCAGCTCTTTTATTTTACCAAATATGAATTCGGGGCTTACAAACCCGTTCACCCCTCTGTAAAAATCTGAAAAATACAGAACTGTTTTATCGGGCAGTCTTCCAATATTTTCAAAAAGTTTATTTAGAGAAATCCCTTTATTATATCTGTCGAGGAAAATAAAATTCACACGCCCGGCATATTCCATTTCCAATTGTTTAAACACTTTTCTGTTCAGCTGGCCCGTAGTGGTTTTATCTGTAACAAAAGCGATATTTTTCGTACCCGGGAAAAGGCCCAGGGCAAGATCTATAGTATCCTTACGGTCAATTTTCTGGACAATTCCGGTGATATTCCTGTCTTTTTTAAGCATATCCTGTGAAAAATCTGAAACACCGCAGAAAACAGCAGGAGCATCCTTAAAAAGACTCTTATGGTTTCTCAGCAAAAAATTAAAGGCATTATCATCTGTAACTAATATGAGATCAAACTTATGCCTGGAGTATTTTAAACTGTATAGTTTCCTGAGACTCTTTAAAAAGCTGCCAGCAGGGCCGTCATAGAACCTTTTTGTATCCATGTATTCAATGCTGTAATCAGCCTCCAGGCCGGAATTTCTGATATATGATTCGAATCCTTCCATAATAGAATCTGTCCATTCAAAATTCTTATGATAGGAGTGAAGAACCAGAACATCATATCTTCCGGCTGCATTAAGGCTCTGACGATGTGAAGCAGACATGAAAACTGAGGTGATAAAAAACAATATTAAAAACAAAGCCTTTTTCAAAAAAGTTACCTCATAAACATGAATTACTGAAAAAGCATATAATACAATATAGACTATTAATACCGGATAATCAAGAACTGCCAGTATCTCCCATGTAAAATTTATCTAAACTGAATCTGCCCTATGAATGACAAAAAATCTGAACTTATATATTTTATCACGGCAAGAAAAATATACCTGAATTTTAATCAATTTCTAAGAAAATATAACATCAAAAAACTAAGAGTCTTCTGTTACAATTATTCCGGAAAGTTTCTTTGAAAGTTCCGCCATAGTAAAAGGTTTCTGAATAAATCCGTTGCAACCGGCATTCATTACCGACGCCACTTCATCATTCATGCTGTACCCGCTTGACAGCAGAATTCTAATACCGGGCTTTATTCTTCTCAAAATGTTAAATGTTTCAGTACCGTTCATGCCGGGCATGATGAGATCAAGTATTACCAAATCTATATCATCCATCATTCTTCCGAAAACTTCCACACCGCTCATACCGCATTCTGCGGTAATTACTCTGTATCCAAGATGTCTAAGTATTCTGCTTCCCACTGAACGAATCATTTTTTCGTCGTCTATCAAAAGCACAAGACCTCTCCCGAAGGTAATACTGTCCTCCGGAGCACTATAGTCAACCGGCATATCCTGAACATTTGGAAGATAAACACTGAACACAGACCCTTCACCGGGTTTACTCTCTGCGTGAATAATTCCACCATGATTCTGAATTATACCAAATGATGCAGCCAGCCCCAGACCTGTCCCTCTGCCCATTGGCTTTGTAGTAAAGAATGGTTCAAAAATCCTTTCCAGAACGGATTGCTCCATTCCAACACCGGTATCCGTTACCCTGATCAAAGAATACTCTCCCGGGCTCAAACTGACATCCGGTACATTCTCATCCTGTGGCATAACAATATCTGTTTCAATAAACAGCATGCCTCCACAAGGCATAGCCTGCCATGCGTTGACAAGAAGGTTAAGTATTACCTGTTCAATCTGACTCCTGTCAACAACCGACACAACAGGGTTTCCGCAGAGTCTGGTTTCAATGACAAGTTCTTTTTTTGTTCTGCTGAACATTTCAACCGTTGCCCCCATGAGCCGATTCAAATCAACAGGTTTAAGATCATACTTCCCGGCTCTGGCAAATCCAAGCAGCTGTTTCGTCAGATCCGAAGCGCTTCTGATATATTTAAGTATTGATTCTATGTTTTCTCTAACATCGGGATTTTCATTACACCCGATTTTTAAAAGTTCTGCATGTCCCTGTACGCCGGCGAGAATATTATTAAAATCATGGGCGATGCCCCCTGCAAGCGTTCCTATGGATTCCATCCTCTGGGCTGCATTCAGCTGCTCCTGCACTTTTTTCCTTTCTGTAATATCGATCAGTATTCCACGGACACCGCAGATTTTTCCGTTTCTGTATAATGGAGAGGACTGAATTAAAACCGGAAATTTTGTACCATCCTTGCGCACTGCCATATACTCTTTCTGGCTGCCTCTTATTACTCCATCTCTTATTTCGGCAACAACCCTGTTCATCTCACGATGATACTCTCTGTCTATTACACTGGTAATTTTAACCTTTTCCCTTATTTCACTGAAACTGTACTGAAACTGTTCCAGACCTTTCCTGTTGGTATAAACTATGTTATCATTAAAATCCATTTCGTATATTACTTCCGGGAGAAGCTCAGCCATATCCCTGAACCTGGATTCACTGTGTTCAAGTTTCTGTTCAACTGTCCTTCTTCTTAAAAAATGGAAGACCATAAAAGAAGCCAGGCACATCAGCAGGATCATGAACCAGACAAATTCCCGGTTCATATTGTAGAAAGAATCAGGCTCATTGATTACTGTGCTTCTTTCCGGGAGCCTCGTTGACCTGACATTGAATTTCTTCATGACATTATAGTCAAAGATATAACTGCCGGTACTTTTTCTTATAACAGGGATTTCAGATGGTTTCCTGCCATTCAGAATATCCAGTGCAATTTTTGCAGCTTCCTCTCCATGGATATTACCCTTTGTAATCATCCCTCCCAGCATCCCATGGCCAGAATAAAGATCATTACAGCCGTAAACCGGACATGAACTTGCACCCGATATTTTTCCCACGCTATTCTCTGCAAGAAATCTACTGCCGTTTCTGTCAGAGGAAAAAAATGTAAGCAGAACAATGCTGTCCCTTTGCAATGTCTTTACCCGGAATTTGATTTCATCCATTGTCATATCGGTCAGATGTATAAAATCAACTTTCCCGTTATATTCCCGCGATATCGACCTGATTGAATCGGCCGACTGTTTCCCGAAAGGCGAATTGTCACTGATGACATAGACAAATCTTATTCCCGGAGTTATTTTTCTTGCTGCATCAATGGTCTCCTTATAGCCGTAGGTTTCAAGAATTCCGGTAAAATTATTTACCCCTTCCAGCATTGAGTCCTTAAAAAAATTCACTCCACAGAATACGACTGGTACTCCCCTGAAAATTTTACTTCCGTATTTTAACAAAAAGGAAAGGGCTTTATCATCTGAAGAAATTATGAGATCTATTTTTCTGTTCCGGTACTTGACAGAGTAAAAACGGGCTAGTTCAGAAAGAATAATTTCACCCGATCCAGGATTGATATCCATATACTCAAAATTGACTCTAATTGACGGATGCTGCCTGAAGATATCCTCAACACCCTTTGTAATACTGTCTGTCCACCTCATCCCCTGATGGTAACTGTGAAATACCAGAACATTTTTTCTGTCTGATGCGGACAGACCGGAATAAAACAAAAAAACCAGTATAACTGCAAAAGAGATTTTTTTCATTCCAGTCTCCCGAATAAAAATAAAATCCTACACCGTTTAATCTGAATACTCCGCCGAAAATAACCAGGATAATTTTCACATATGCCTTACAAATTTACAAGAAGATTTTGCAGAACCGGATACTTTCACATGAAGGTCTTGCAGCCATGACTCAGAAAATTCAGATGCTGACTTTTATTATTTTAATAGAAAAATTTTAATAAACCTGACTTTTTATATTTGAATTTCTCCGTCTACAAATTATAATTAAGGAAATATAAAATGGAGGAATCAATTGGCTACTGAAACTGATACCCGGGAAATTCACATTCCCGCCAACCTTCTTGACGAACTGGACAGGTATATAGGTGATCTGAAGATTGACCTCAACTCGGAAAGAAGAAAGGGATATCTGATACAGATTCTCCACAAGGCCCAGAGTCTTTTCGGTTTTCTTCCGGAACCACTTCAGATTATAATATCGCAAAAACTGAACATTTCCCACGCGGAAATATCCGGTGTAATAAGTTTCTACAACTACTTTACCGCAACACCCAAAGGCAGATACAGAATCAGCGTCTGCATGGGAACAGCATGCTTCGTAAAGGGGGGAGAGAAACTTCTGGAAGAATTTGAAAAATTTCTGGAGATAAAAGCCGGTGAGGTCACTCCAGACGGCAAATATTCAATTGATGCCCTGAGATGTATCGGAGCATGCGGGCTTGCGCCTGTTGTCATGATAAATGACAAAATTTACGGGAATGTGACTGTCAAGCAGGTGGGAGATATCATTGAAGACTGCCTGTTAATGGAGGCTGAAGCATGAAAAAAATAACAGACATGAAATCATACCTGGAAGTTAAAAATGAATTATCCGAAATTAAAAAACAGAATACAAATTCAAAAATTTTAATAGGTTACGGAACGTGCGGAATAGCAGCCGGTGCAGGAGAAATATATGAAGCTCTTGAGGAAAGCATCATTTCAGGCGAAATATTAAACTGCGAACTGGTAAAGGTAGGTTGCGTGGGGTACTGTCATGCTGAACCGACCATTGAACTGCAGTATCCCGACGGTACGTCAGTACTTCTCGGTAATCTCCACCCTCACACAGTACCGGAGGTTGTTGCAGGCTATCTGTCAAATTTCAAAAAGAAAGGGAAGCATGTCCTTGAAAAAAATGTCACTTGCGATGTAACGAAGGTATAGATATGATTGAACAGGTTCGAATTGTACTGAGAAATTCCGGGCTCATAAATCCGGAAGATATTGATGACTACATTTCAGTCAGGGGATATGAGGCACTTGTTAAATGCCTCACCGAATCAAGTCCCGAAGATATAATACAAACTGTCAAGGCCTCGGGACTCCGGGGCAGGGGCGGCGGGGGTTTTCCAACAGGAATCAAATGGGAAGTCACAGCCGCAAGCGAATCAGATGAAAAGTTTGTAATATGCAACGCCGATGAAGGTGACCCGGGAGCATTTATGGACAGAGCGGTTCTTGAAGGAGATCCGCATTCCGTTATGGAGGCCATGACAATCGCAGGCTACTGCATAGGGTCCTCAAAGGGAATTATATATATCCGCGCCGAATATCCTTTAGCAATAGAAAGGCTGAACACTGCCATAGCCCAGTCCTATGAATACGGATTTCTCGGTGAAAATATTTTCGGAACAGACTTTTCATTTGATATTGAACTTAAATTCGGTGCAGGGGCATTCGTTTGCGGAGAGGAAACCTCTCTCATAAAATCAGTTGAAGGCAAAAGAGGGGAACCTGTAGTCAAACCCCCATATCCCGCTGAAAGCGGTCTATGGGGAAAACCGACCCTTGTGAACAATGTTGAAACCTATGCAAACATAAGCCCCATCATTCTGAATGGTGCCCAATGGTTCAGAAGCTTCGGCGATGAAAAGTCTCCCGGAACAAAGGTATTTGCCCTTGCGGGTAAAGTAAACAAAGTGGGGCTTGTTGAGGTTCCCATGGGAACGACTCTCCGCCAGGTAATATTCGAAGTGGGAGGCGGTATAAAAAACGGGAAAGAGTTCAAGGCCGTTCAGACTGGCGGGCCTTCGGGAGGATGTATTACATCTGAAAATCTTGATACCCCAATCACATATGACAATCTAAAGGCCATAGACTCCATGATGGGTTCCGGAGGCATGATCGTACTCGATGAAGATGACTGTATGGTTAATGTTGCGAAATTCTATCTTGAATTTTCACTGGATGAATCATGCGGTAAATGCACACCATGCAGAATCGGGAACACCAGGTTATGGGAAATGCTCGATGACATAACAAAGGGCAGAGCTGATGATAATACCATGGAGAAACTTGAAGTTCTATGCAATACAATCAAAAAATCCGCCCTCTGCGGGCTGGGGCAGGCTTCACCAAATCCGGTTCTGTCTACAATGAAATATTTCAGGGATGAATACCTTGAGCATATAAATGACAAAAAATGCAGGGCCGGGGTCTGTAAGGCACTTATAGATTACGCAATTAACCCTGATAAATGTATCGGCTGTACACTCTGCGCTAGGAACTGTCCGGTAATGTGCATTCACGGAGAACCGAAAAAGACACATGTGATAGATCAGGATAAATGCATTAAATGCGGTTCGTGCCTCAGTTCATGTAAATTCGGTGCAGTATACTATTCATGACAGATGTGTTTTAAAAAAGGAGCTATAGATGCCAAAAATAGAAATAAACGATATCCCTTTTGAAGCTGAAAAGGGTGAAACAATATTACACGCGGCAAAAAAACTGGATATACTAATACCAACGCTGTGCCATCTTGATCTTGAAGTCTTTAATATAGAACACAGAAACGGCTCATGCCGTATATGCATGGTTGACGTTGATTCCGGAAACGGGCGCAGGCAGATGATGCCCGCATGTTCCACTCCGGTTGCGGAAGGGATGAAAATCACAACAAATTCACCAGAGGTTATTCAGACAAGGAGAACAGTTCTCGAACTTCTCCTTTCTGATCACCCATTTGAATGCCTCACATGCGAGAAGTCTCTGGACTGTGAACTTCAGGCTCTTGCCGAACAGTTTGGAATAACAAAAATAACCTATACAGGTAAAAAATCTGAATACCCAAAAGATATTTCAAGCAGGGCTATAAAAAGAGATCTGGATAAATGCATAATGTGCCGCAGATGTGAAACAGCATGCAACGAAATACAGACTGTCGGTGTCCTGAGCGGTTTCAAAAGAGGTTTTGATTCCGTAGTTGCTCCTCCCGAAATGAAGCCTCTTGACCAGTCTGTATGTGTTTTCTGCGGCCAGTGTGTTAATGTCTGCCCCACTGCGGCACTCACTGAAATTAATTTCATTCAGGATGTATGGAAAGCAATAAGCGATCCGACCAAAACAGTAATCTGCCAGACTGCACCCGCAGTAAGAGTCGGTATCGGACAGGAATTCGGAATTCCTGCCGATGAGATTGTAACCGGGAAACTCGTTGCCGGGCTGAAAAAACTCGGATTTGACAATGTATTCGACACAAACTTCGGAGCCGACCTTACCATTGTTGAAGAAGCCCATGAAATTGTTGAGAGAATTCAAAGCGGAGATAACCTGCCCATTCTTACTTCATGCTGCCCGGGTTGGATAAACTTTCTTGAATACCAGTTTCCTGATATGGTAAATATCCCCTCCACGAGCAAGTCTCCACAGCAGATGTTCGGTGCCATAGCAAAAACCTATTATGCACAGAAAATCGGAGTAAAACCTGAAAATCTCATAGTTGTTTCAATCATGCCATGCCTGGCAAAAAAATATGAAGCGGGCCGGCCCGAGTTTATTCACGACGGTGTCCCCGATGTGGACTATGTAATATCGACCCGTGAACTTGCAAAGATGTTCAAGGAAGCTGGAATAAACATCAAAAACCTTAATGACAAGGAATTCGACAATCCTCTGGGAGAATCAACAGGCGCGGCAGACATTTTCGGTGTTACAGGCGGCGTGCTTGAAGCAGCCCTGCGCACAGCATATTTCTACATTACAGGTGAAGAACTAGACGCAGTGGATTTCCACGCAGTGAGAGGTCTTGATGGAATCAAGGAGGCTGAAGTTACAATAAAGGACATGACTATAAAGGTCGCTGCCACTTCAGGTCTTGGCAACACCAGAAAGATACTGGAAAAAATACAGAATGGAGAAAATCAGTACCATGCCATTGAAATCATGGCCTGCCCCGGCGGATGCATCAATGGCGGAGGACAGCCCTATATTCATGGAGATACAGGCATACTGGAAAAAAGAATGGGAGCTCTCTATAAAATAGATTCACAGAAGCCTGTAAGAAAATCACATGAGAATCCATACATAAAGCAGCTTTACAGGGAGTTTCTGGGAGAACCCTGCGGCAAAAAATCCCATGAACTCCTGCACACACATTACTACAAAAAATAAAACCACATAAATCCGGGAATTGACAAGTTCCCGGATTTAAACTTTCCCTGTAAAAAAATTATACTTTAAAACTCTCCGCCTTCTCCT
>QKCL01000040.1 GCA_003246895.1 Spirochaetota bacterium
ATATTGCACAGATCAAAATGAACGGTGATGAGATATCAAATTACAGGAATGTGATAACCGCAGGGTTAAATGATACTGAACCTTTTTTTAACGGCACTGGTATTGAGCTGGACTGTGATGACCCGAAGAATGGCAAAACCTATGATACTGTGCAGGTCTATATTCGAAAAATGGCATTTGATAATTCCAAAACATATATTCCGTCGTCGGGCGGATATACCTATCTTGAAGATACGGAGTTTGTGTTTCATGAAGAGGATACTTACGGCTTTGATTTTAACCAGCTTCAGGTTATTTCATATGTAGATAGTCTCAAGGATAATGCAGGAGAGCTTTTAAGTACATTTCCCCTTGCTGTTTCAATTCCCGGCGGTTTTAAATACGACAAGGATGCAGATGAAACTGTTCTTGAAATCAGACTGGCAATTAAAGATTTAATTAAAAAGTATGAGTATTCTTATTATGATGACGGTGAATTCAGGCTCGTTCACTATTACGGCATGTCTGACTGGCTAAGGGATATCTATGAAGGAGAGGTCTATACTGGTAAAAACCTTCATGGGACCGCAAGGGCATATGTGGCTGGCAATACCGGAACAGTCAATATAACAGCAACAGCCGGGAATTATGTAATAATGATTCCTGCAGATGATCCGATTACTGATTATACTGCTGATACTTCGGTTGTAAAACCTGTGCTTGGGAGTTCTACGTATAAAGGTTATTTTCCCACAGAGCCTTCTGATCCGGGTGATTACATTGAACCTAAAATAGATTACTATCTTGCCTATGAAAAATATAAATATGACTTCAACATAGCGGAGACCAATTGTCCTGATCTTGAAACCTATGCAACTGCTTGGGATACATATGATGACGGTGTGTCCGGTTTTAAGATTGCGCCTTTTGTAGCTTATTCCGCATCTACATCTTTTTCATTTTCAAATGTTGCCCCTGGTACATATAATGTTTATCAGTGTACCCGTCCATCATATGGAGAACTTTTTGTTGATGGAGTTTTTACACAGGTCGGGACTACAATCACCGTAACGGCTGGTTCTACGGTTTCAGTACCCTAATATAAAAAGGCTAAAACTATGAGTAAAAGAAAGTTAATAGTGCAGAAGTATGGCGGTACTTCGGTTCAGTCTCCTGAACGAATCAAGGCAGTGGCTCAGCGTATCAAAAGCTACGTTACTGACGGCTTCTCTGTTGTAGTTGTTGTATCGGCAATGGGGAAAACCACTGATCAACTCATTGACCTTGCAGATTCGATATCCAAATCTCCAAGCAAAAGGGAGATGGATATGCTTTTATCTACTGGTGAGCAGGTTACAATAGCTTTACTGGCTATGGCTCTTCATGAAATTGAAGTTGATGCCATCTCCTACACCGGTTCACAGATAAAGGTTCTGACAGACGGAAATTTCAGCGATGCTAAAATTTCCAAAATTTCCACTGAAAAGATCGAAAGATCAATTGATGACGGCAAGGTGGTGATTGTGGCCGGATTCCAGGGTATTGATGAGGATGAAAATATTACAACTTTAGGAAGAGGAGGGTCTGACACATCTGCGGTTGCTCTGGCGGCAGTCCTGAAATCTGAAGAATGTGAAATATATACAGACGTTGATGGAGTATATACTGCAGATCCCAGAATCGTTTCTGAAGCAAAAAAACTGACAACGATCAGTTATGATGAAATGCTTGAACTGGCAAGATTAGGTGCGGGAGTATTACATTCACGTTCTGTTGAATTTGCCAAAAAATACGGAGTCAGGCTCCATGTAAAGTCAAGTTTTTCTTATGAAAAGGGTACAATCCTGATGTCGACGGAGGAGATGATGGAAAAGTTTATTGTAAGCGGTATAACTGCAAAAAATGATGAGGCTAAAGTAACTATCAGAGATATTCCTGACAGACCCGGCATCTCTGCAAAATTATTCAGTGATCTCGGGCAGTCTAAAATTTATGTAAATATGATTGTTCAGTCTACTGGAAGAGATAAACTTGCATCAATTTCCTTTACAGTGAAGAAAAATGATGTCAAAAAAACACTGACTATTTGTGAATCATTGAAAAATGAATTCGGTGCTTCCGCCATTGAATCAAAAGAAGATATTACCATATTATCCGCTGTTGGAGTCGGAATGCTTTCATCTTATGGCGTTGCAGGCAAAATGTTTAAAATTTTATCAGATCATCAGATAAACATAGAGATGATCTCTACTTCTGAAATTGGGATTTCATGTGTCATCGATTCAATATATGCGGAACTTGCAGCCAAGATTCTTCATAAGGAGTTTATAGGTAGTTAGATAATGAAAAAAAATGTTGGAGTACTCTTTGGCGGCAGATCGGGTGAACATGAAGTGTCAATCTGTTCTGCAGCTTCTGTCATATTAAATATCGACAGGGATAAGTATGATGTTACGGCCATATTTATTGACAAAGATGGAAGATGGTACGTTCAGAATGAAATTAATTATGTTGATGATAAAGATTTCGGAAGAATTCTTTCCTATAAAAAAGACGGCAAGTGGCATTTAAATCATTATGAAAATAATGGCAAACTGGTTCTTGAAGATGTACTTTCTGGAAATCAGAAAGTTATTGATATAGTTTTTCCTGCTGTTCACGGAACTTTCTGTGAAGACGGAACATTGCAGGGACTGCTGGAGCTGGCAATGGTTCCATATGTGGGCCCCGATGTAATTGGCTCCTCGGTCGGTATGGATAAAGATGTGGCAAAAAGACTTCTTCGGGACGGGAATATACCAATTGTTCCATGGAAGGTGTACAATGCTATTGAGTGGGAAACAGAAAAGGATCTGATTATTGATGAAATTACCAATATTATTGATTTTCCATGTTTTATAAAACCAAGTTCCGCAGGTTCCTCGGTTGGAATTTCCAAAATAAGTGATGTTGAGTCGATTAGTGCCGCCATGGAAGAAGCATTCAGATGGGATTTTAAGGTTCTTGTTGAGAAAAATATTGATGCCAGAGAAATAGAATTTGCAGTTCTTGGCAATAATAAGCCTGTTGTGTCAATACCAGGTGAAATCCGGCCCAAGCATTCATTTTATTCATACGAAGCAAAGTATCTGGATAAGGATGGAGCAGAACTTATTGTTCCTGCTGTTCTTGATGAAGAATTAAAGAATGAAATGTCTGCAACAGCGTTGAAAGCATATAAAATACTGTGCTGCTCGGGAATGGCAAGAATTGACTTTTTTCTTGATAAAAATTCAGGCCAGTTTTATGTTAATGAAATAAATACATTACCAGGTTTTACAAGTGTAAGTATGTATCCTAAACTATGGAGTCAAACTGGACTCAGCTATGTTGAACTTCTTGATAGATTGCTCGAACTGGCCATTGAGAGGCAAATCAGAAAAAAAAGCCTGGTATGCCTTAAAAGCTCTGAATAGTACAATTTTTGGATGTTTGATTTAACACTTGACATAAGAGAAATAATGAATGACTTTTAAATATATAAAATTTGTTATATAGGATTAGATATGAAGCTTAAGGCTGTAATCCCAAGTTGTTTTACTATGGGCAATATGATTATGGGGTTTGTCTCAATAATATTTTCCGCCCAGTATGATTCAACAATTGGTAATGTTTCGACTTTGACAGTTGCTGGTGTTTTGATTTTTGTCGCCAGTATATTTGATTTATGTGATGGTGCTGTTGCAAGGGCTTTAGGGGTAGAGAGTGAAATTGGGATGCAGCTCGATTCGTTAGCAGATGCTGTTTCTTATGGAATAGCTCCTGGAATTCTTGCCTATCAGGCGTATTTTCACAGGTTGCCTGATGTTTTCGGTTTGTTCAGCTTTGGAATAATAGTTGCATCTATTTTCCCCGTATGTGCTGTGTACAGGCTGGCAAGGTTTAATTGTCAGAGTTCCGGTGGTTGTGGATTTACAGGGTTACCGTCTCCCCCAGCTGGTCTTATTGTCAGTATTGTTCCTGCCCTGTTTAATACCACAGATACAATTCTGGGCGATTTTTATTTTGTAATGCCCTTATATTTTTATGCGGGATTTTATATCATCGTTGCACTGCTTATGGTCTCAGAGATTGACTATTCAAAGGTGTTTTCTGAAATCTGGAAAAGGGGAGTATATGCAAGGGTTCTTACTTTGGGTATAATAATTCTCTTGCTCATATTTTTTAAAAGCCTGGCAATTTTTTCAGTTACCTTTTTATATATTTTTTGGGGAATCGCCAGACATATTATAAATTTTAAAAAATAGTATGCTTAAGTTAATGAAGGAGATTACTGTTTGATTCCAATCTCCTTTATTGATGAAAAACGGCAACATTTCCTAATATTCCGCTATGAACCAGATATTAATTGTGAGATTGAGCAAAACTATTCATTTTATAAACAACAGGCTTAATCCCTGCAATTTATTTCATGGACAATGTTTCCTCATTGTTTCCTTTTTTTTATCTGCATAAAACCCGGAGAATATTTAAAAAAAGCATTTTTGAGAATAAATATTTTAAAATTGTCTTGAAAAAAAAATCATGATTTAATATTTTGAATTATTGTTAGCACTCAAAAGGATGAGTGCTAACAATAATTCAAATGTAAACTAATAATTACTATAAATTTAAGGAGGCTATTGTGGCTATTAAACCAATAGGTGACAGAGTATTAGTTGAAGTAATTGAAGAGGATGTTCAGAAAGTTGGAGCCCTCTATGTGCCAGACACAGCCAAGGAAAAACCCACCCATGCGGTAATTGTTGCTGTTGGAGAAGGTAAATATGATGGTAAGGATCTTTTACCATTAAGGGTAAAAGTTGGAGATAAGGTTCTTTTTGGTAAATATGCAGGAACTGAATTAAAATATGATGGCAAAAGCTATCTTCTTTTAAATGAACACGATATCCTTGCGGTAATTGACTAAGATATTAAAAATTTTTAAGAAAAGGGGAATAAGATGGCAAAAATACTAATGTATAATGATGAAGCCAGAAGAGCTATTCTTGACGGCGTTGTTAAACTTTCCGATGCAGTACAGGTAACACTCGGCCCAAGAGGTCGCAATGTGGCTATAGATAAAAAATTCGGTGCTCCAACAGTAACCAAAGATGGTGTTACTGTTGCTAGAGAAATTGAACTTGAGGATCCTTTTGAAAATATGGGTGCTCAGATGGTTAAGGAAGTATCCATTAAAACAAATGATATTGCAGGTGATGGAACAACAACGGCCACTATCCTTGCTGCTTCTATTTATAAGGAAAGCCTGAAAAATGTAACTGCAGGTGCAAACCCAATGAGTCTGAAAAGAGGAATTGATAAGGCTGTTGAAGCTGCAGTAAATTTTATATCTTCTTCATCAAGAGAGATAAAAGACAAGAAGGAAATTGCTCAGGTAGCTGCAATTTCTGCAAACAATGATATGGAAATTGGTGAACTTATCGCAGATGCCATGGACAAAGTCGGTAAAGATGGTGTAATAACTGTTGAAGAAGCAAAATCAATTGAAACTACCCTCGATGTAGTGGAAGGTATGCAGTTTGACAGAGGATATCTTTCTCCATATATGGCAAATGATACTGAATCCATGCAGGCAATTCTTGAAGATGCATACATTCTGATTTTTGACAAAAAAATCTCAACAATGAAAGACCTTCTTCCAGTCCTTGAAAAAGTTGCTCAGGATGGAAGACCTCTTCTTATTATTGCTGAAGATGTGGAGGGGGAAGCTCTTGCTACAATAGTTGTAAATACACTTAGAAAGACTATCAGCTGTGTGGCTGTAAAAGCTCCAGGTTTTGGAGACAGAAGAAAGGCAATGCTTGAAGATATAGCAATACTGACCAACGGACAGGTAATATCTGATGAGCTTGGAATGAAACTTGAAAATGCAACAATTGATATGCTCGGAAAAGCAAAAAAGATTATTGTTGATAAAGAAAATACTACAATAATTGAAGGACAGGGATCACAGGCTGATGTTAAGGGCAGAATTTCTCAGATTCAAAAGCAGATCGAAGAATCAACATCTGAATATGATATTGAAAAATTACAGGAAAGAAAAGCCAAGCTTGCCGGCGGAGTAGCTGTAATCAATGTTGGTGCTGCTACAGAAGTTGAACTCAAAGAAAAGAAAGCCAGGGTTGAAGATGCTCTTTCTGCTACAAGATCAGCTGTTGAGGAAGGAATTGTACCGGGAGGCGGACTTACTCTTATCGAAGCTCAGGATGCTGTAATTGCAGCAGCTGAGAAGCTAGAGGGAGATGAAAAAATCGGTGCAGAAATCATTGTCAGAGCAATTGAAGCTCCAATGAAACAGATTGCATTTAATGCAGGCCTTGAAGGATCAGTAATAGTTGAAAAAGCAAAATCTGAAGCAAAAGGAATTGGATTTAATGCATATACCATGGAATGGGTTGATCTCATGTCTGAAGGTGTAATAGATCCGGCTAAGGTTGTTCGATCAGCACTTCAGAACGCAGCTTCTGTTGCAGGAATGCTTTCAACAACAGAGGTTCTTATTTCCGAGAAAGAAGAGAAAAATGCAGGCCCAATGATGCCTCCAGGTGGAATGGGCGGCGGAATGCCAGGAATGTACTAAGATAAATTAGAAACAATCGACTCTACGATACAAGAGGCTGACCTGATTATGGTCAGCCTCTTTTTATTTAACTGATTGTTTATTTGAAGAAATTACAGTTTTTGTAATCAGGTTTTCTTTGGCTATATCATCAATTGTCTTAGTTGATTTTTTCCAGTAAAAAAAGTCTGAAAACAGAGAGGTGGAATATCCAAAGTTAAATCGTAAAAAATTTCTCGATTTGTCAAATATACCGATTAACGATGGCACGGTTTCCGGTTTTAGATTATAGTTTCCGATTGAATTATATACTGTGTCAAAATTTCCGGCAAATGGCAACTGGCTTTTTCTGGCAAAACTGAAAAAAATGCTTTTATCCAGATTGGGAATTCTGAAATGGCTTTTGTAAATGCTCCCCCATTCCCATTTTTCCATTTCAGGACCGAGTTTTCTACTGAGTTCTCTTATGGCAAAAAGAAAGGCCTTGTCGTATATCGCTTCTCTGGTTTCAATTGGTTCAGTATTGATATTGTCAAATATATCGAAATTGCCTCCTTTTAAAATATTTAAGTACTGTTCTGTTAACAGATGTATACTCTTAAAGTTAAAATCAGCATCTTCAGCCATATCGTCCTTTAGAGTTTCGATTATGCCATAAAAAAAACTGGAGTAAAATATTGTCGGAGCAATGCTTTCTCTTGAAATCAGCAGGTTCCAGTTTGAATAGTAGATTTTTGATAGTCTGGCGGATGTTAATGGACTTGTTTCCAGATATTTAATAACATGTGGGAGCAGCAGGCCTGCAATCTGTGAATCACTGTTATATAATGATTTGCGCAGGTGTTCAATGTCGTAAACTCTCCTTTTTTTAAACTGGTTCTTGATGCTTTCATTGCGGAATTTGTTGTTAATAGTAGCAAATGACAGATTTTGACCCAGTATATTCTTGTCTGTCACGTCAGATCCGGTGAATGGTATATTGACTGAATGGTTATAATACCATGCTCTGCTGGGCTTAATATGAACAAGGGATGTATTGAAAACCCGCTGATTTCTTTCTGGGGGAAAGAATTCTCCTGAAACTGAAATAAAAAAATCATTTTTGTTCTGTATTAGAAAAGTCTTGGGGCTGCACTCTATTTTTCGTAAAAGATTCTTTAAGTTTTCAGGTTTTGAGATAAATGGTGCCCTAAAAAGAAGGTCAATGTAGGAAATATCAGGCAATATTGAGTCAATAGAGATAATTTTATCACTTAACAATGAGTTATCATAGACATTGCTTATTATTGGCCCAAAATCTGTCTCCCAGTTGAGATTGAAAGAAAGTTCTGCTGAATCTATAAAATCGGGTATGCGTGTGGGGATGAATTCCTTAAGCCCTCTTTGAGTAATGTAATGAGGAGTATTGTCCTTTACCGATGTTTTTAGCAGATAAAATTTTTGAGAATTACTTTTCAGGTTAAATGAATATACTGAAAAATCATTATTTTTGAAAGAGAAAATAAATGGAAGACCTGAAGATGTTATTGCATTTATGTAGGAGTCATTGAGTTTTATGTTAACGGGATAGATGTCCGGGTACATTTCCGTTGAACTGTCGTAGGAGTATGCAACAATACCTGATGCAAAATTTTTGGTGAATTTTTTGTCTATTCCAATTGCAAAACCGTTGTTGAAAGGACCTATGTTTTTTGAGATTAAATCTTTGATTCTACGTAATATTACGACTTTCTCATAGTTTTCATTTTCATATAAGTACAAATAATTACTTTTTAAAAGATTTTTAATTTTAGGAGAGCTTTTTTCTGTATTGAGATTGATGAGCAATTCCGTATTGTTCAAAAAGGAGTTAGCCCATTCTTTCATAATTAGAACCGCAAGGACATCTTCGGGATACCAGTCTCTCCTGAGTGTTGATGTGTATTTTTCATGTTGTCGGATGTAATTTATGCCTGAACAGTACTTTTCTATGAGGTTTAACTGATCGGTGTGAAGATTTTTTTTAAGTTCAATGGCCTTGCGTGTAAAACCAATTGTTCTTGAAAGATTATTTAAAAAAACACCGTCTTCTTTAATTATTTTGTCTGCTGAGCCGATTGCTATTGCTCTCTGGTGTTCCATCAGATTAAGCCTGTCTTTTGCATGACAGTAACCAAGGGCGAAGTAGAGATCATCAATGCTGGAGACATTGATCGTAGGAAGACCATGACTTGTTCTGTTTATGGTAATTTTGCTGTTTACCGGGCCAATAACAACTGAATTATAAGATATTTTCATATAATTAACTATGATAAAATACAGTGCTGCAAGAATTAAAGCTATGATGATGATCAGTATTGCCAGAATCTTAATTTTTTTTTTAAGAGCCATTATTATTCCATCAGCTATTCAATAATTTCAATAGAGGCGTTAAGAATTTCAATTTTAGTGTAAAAGTTATCAAGCATGGAAAAATATCTTCCAAAATTTCCGGTTACATTAATTTGGGTTTTATTTTTTTTAAGAAGCGAAATTTTCTTAATGTTTTTGCTGAAAATATAACATTCAATAGGGCCCTTGCTGCTTTCAACATTTACAACAACGCAGAATGTATAATCAACATTGGGTGAAGATATAATATCCTTTACAGTAAC
>QKCL01000010.1 GCA_003246895.1 Spirochaetota bacterium
AAAGTGTTGAAATTTTTAAAATATTAATATTCATTCCTAATAATAGATTATATATTATAGAAACAGTATTATAAAAGGAGACAAAAACATGGAAAAAAACTATGAAGTTTACTACGAACCGGAAGGCGATGTGCTTGAAATATATCATAAATGCGATGAGTCCTTTTTTAAAGACTCCCCTTCATATAAATATGAACTGAATTTTGAAATACCTAAAGAGGATCTGGAACTTGGAGTAAAGGTTACAAAGGACGGCAGGGAGCTGGTGCTTCTTGTATGTGAAATTTCCAAGATGTCTGCATATAACCCTGAACTGCTCATAGACATCAGAAGAATACCCATAGCAGGCAAGATTAAATTTTCTCTCAGAAATGGAGACAGGTCACAGGTAACAGAATTTGACCTCACAGAGGACCAGATTGCCTATGTTAAAAATTTTCTGGAAATAGAATAACAGAAAGGACAGTTTATGAAACGGACAATTGATAAAATTGCAGTAATCGGTTCAGGGATCATGGGGGGGGGAATCGCTGCGCTTTGTGCAGCAGCGGGCTACAGAACTATTCTTCTTGATATTGTTCCTCCTGGTATAAGTGAAGAGAAAAAAGATGACCCCATGGAGAGGAATAGAATTGTAAATACCGGGCTTGAATCCCTTTCAAAAACCAGGCCCCCGGCTTTCATGGACATGGAACACGATTTGTCTCTCATCAGAACAGGAAACATGGAGGATAATATCGGCGAGATTTCCACCTGTGACCTGATCTTTGAAGTGGTTGTCGAAAACATTGACATAAAGCGTTCGGTATTTGAGGTTATTGAAAAGTACAGAAAGGAGGGGTCAATTGTGGCATCAAACACTTCGGGACTGCCCATCGCAGAGATGGCCAGAGGAAGAAGTGATGATTTCAAAAAGCATTTCCTTATAATGCATTTTTTTAACCCTGTAAGATACATGAAACTGCTTGAACTTGTTGCCGGGGAAGATACAGATCCTGAAATATGCAACTTTATCAGCTCATGGGCTGAAAAGGCTCTGGGCAAGGGAATTGTATGGGGAAAGGATACTCCAAATTTTATCGGAAACAGAATAGGAGTTGAACTTATCTGTGAGGCCTTCAGGCTTCTTGGCCAGGGGCTCTCCACAATAACCGAGGCGGATATTATCTTTTCCAGACCCATGGGAATGCCCGGTACAGCAATATTCGGGCTGGCTGACCTGGTTGGAAATGACACAATCGGCCATCTAGCCCATAATTCATACAATCTTCTTGAAAATGATGAATACCGTGAAATATACAGGCTCCCTGATTTTTTTCTTGGAATGCTTAAAAAGGGCATGCTCGGGAAAAAAACACCGAAAAACGGTGGTTTCTATGTTTCCACTGTGGACAAAAATTTCAAAAAAACAAAAAGAGTTCTCAACATAAAGACTCTTGAGTATGAAGAATATAACAGGGATTTTGTCCCTGATATACTGAAGGAGGCTGTACAGCAGGGTTCAAATAGTGAAAGGCTCTTCCACATATTCAGGAATCATGAGTTTAGCGGAAAACTTCTTTCAAGCCTCTTTGTATACTCTGCAAACAGAATACCTGAAATTGCTGATTCCATTGTGGACATAGACAATGCCATGAAGTGGGGATACGCATGGGAAAAGGGCCCATTTGAACTGTGGGACGAACTTGGAGTGGAAAGGTCTATTGATCTCGTGGAAAGTTATGGATTTACCATTCCTGACTCCGTGAAAAGGATGATCTCATCGGGATCAGGAACATTCTACAGAACAAATGACGGTGAAAAAGAATTCTATAATATTCTAAAGGGCAGATATGAGGAGATAAAGAAAAACGGAAACATGATTTTTCTATCAAACATAAAGACCTCTCCTGAAAAAGTTGTACTTTCCTCAAAGAGTGCTTCACTCATTGATCTGGGTGACGGAGTTTTTGACTTCGAGTACCATACAAAGATGAATGCACTTAATGGTGAGATTGTCGATATGATTCCAAAGGCAATCGAGTATGTGTCAAAAAACGGTCAGGCTCTGGTTATAGGCAATGAGGCTGCCGGCATACCGGGAGCATTCAGTGCAGGGGCTGATCTGAAATTCATGCTTGAACTTGCTGCTGCGGGTAAGTTCGACACAATAGACAGTTTTGTGAAAAATGCACAGTCCGGCATGAAGGCCCTGAAATACTCCCCCTTCCCTGTCGTTGTAGCTCCCTACGGAATGACTCTGGGCGGTGGTGCCGAATCGGCTATGTGGGCAGACCGGATTGTGGCGCACAGCGAAACCTACATGGGACTTGTTGAAATAGGAGCAGGACTTCTTCCTGCAGGCGGTGGATGCACGAATCTGTGGAGAAGGCATGTTGAATCAGTGGTAAAGGAAGTAAAAATCGATGATCTCATGCCGCTTTTCCTTTCAGTGTTTCAGCAGATCGCCATGGCAAAGGTGGGAGCATCAGCCATGGATTCAAGAAATTCAGGATTTCTCATGCCACGTGACAGAATAGTATTCAACAGGGATTACCTTATCGGTGAAGCTAAAAAAGAAGCCCTGCGAATGATCGAAGACGGATACACTCCCCCGCCCGTGACAAAAATCAGGATAATTGGAGATACTGCCATGGGGGGAGTTTACTCAAGGATCCACGACCTGAAAAAAACCGGATTTCTTACCCCATACATGAGTGATATCGCGGTCAGAGTGGCTCTTGTTTTAAGCGGAGGAGATGCAAGGCCCGGATCATATGTAACAGAGGATTATATGCTTTCCCTTGAAAGAAAAAATTTCGTTGAACTCTGGAAGGATGAAAGAACTTTTAAAATGGCCGAGCACATCGCACGAACCGGCAGATCACTGATGATTTAAAAAATGAGAAGACAGAGGAAATAGATATGAGAGATGCATATATAGTTGAGGCAGTCAGAACACCCGCCTGCAGAGCCGGACGGGGGCATCTTGCACAGACAAGGCCTGAGGATCTCCTTCACTGTACACTTGAAGGGCTCATAAAAAGGTCAGGAATGCCAAAGGACGGTGTGGAAGACATTATGATAGGATGTGCTTTCCCTGAAGCTGAGCAGGGACTTAATATTGGACGCATTGCCGTTCTGAAATCCGGCTTTCCGGTCTCTGTGAGCGGAGCAACCATAAACCGTTTCTGTTCATCGGGTCTTGAAGCAATTGTACTTTCATCACTCAGGGTCATGTCCGGGATAAGTGATGTAACAATTGCCGGCGGAGTTGAATCCATGTCCCTTGTCCCCATGGGGGGCAACACTCCACGCCCTGACCCTGCACTTGCAAAGGAAAATCCTGACACATACATATCCATGGGAATAACTGCCGAGAATGTTGCAAGGAGATACAATGTATCCAGACAGGATCAGGATGAGTTTGCCCTTGAATCCCACAGAAAGGCCGCAACGGCACAGAAAGATGGACTTTTCACAGAAATAATTGCTGCAGTTGCAACAGTTCACAGGGAAACCGAAAACGGAAGCCATGTTAAAGAAACAGCTACTGTACGTGAGGATGACGGGATCAGGGGAGATACCTCCCTTGAGGCACTTGCAAAACTTCCTCCTGCATTTGCCGCTCCTGACCCTTCTGTTCCGAATTCAGGCTCTGTTACCGCAGGGAACGCATCACAGACCACAGACGGTGCATCATCAGTGCTCATTGCAAGTGAGGAGGCAATTGCAAAATACAGTCTTAAAAAACTCGTAAAATTCATTGACTATGTTACCGTGGGATGTGCTCCTGATGAAATGGGAATCGGCCCCGCAATTGCCGTACCTAAACTTCTTGAAAGGAACAAGCTTTCCATTGAAGATATCAAGAGTAACGGACTCATGGAGCTCAATGAAGCCTTCGCATCCCAGGCACTCTACTGTGCAAGGGAGATCGGGATAGGCGAAAAAAAATACTGGGCCTCGGGAAGTGATGAGTGCATCTTGAACAATTCGGGCGGTGCAATAGCGCTAGGGCACCCTCTGGGCTGTACCGGCGCAAAACTCTCCTCCACACTCTTTGCCAACATGAAGAGACTGGGCAGACGATTCGGTATTGTTTCAATGTGCATCGGAGGCGGCATGGGTGCTGCTGCCCTCTTTGAACTGGCAGAATAATTCCGGACCATAAAAAGGGAGCTTCAAAGCAGGCTCCTTTTTTTATGTCTCATGTTTGAGAATAATCACTTTTTTTCCGATAATAAAAGCAGATAAACCTATATTTAAGGATGGACTATCATGGTAAAGGCAAGCTCAAGCATTCACAACTGGAAAAAGGAACAGCTTTCATATTTCAGGGAGTATATAAAGTCCTTTGATCCGGGCACAAGGGAATACAGGGAACTGGAAAGGGGTATTTCTGAACTGGAAAAGACCCTCTGACATGACTGAAACAAAATCGGAACAGATTTACAGGGAACTCAAGGAGCACAAGGATAACACCGGGAGATCCCGCAAAAAAAAGGTTTCAAGGATTATTATGATCTTCGATGCCATAGTAATTCTAATAATATTAATTATAATGAGTACCAGAAATCCCGAGACCATGTACAGCTCGGCTGATCTTGTCTTTTCCGGCACAAAGATAAGGTTCTCCATAAGCGAATCAAGGGAAACAAAAAACTATATTTTCACTCTAACTTTTAAGGGTATGAAGGAGAGAGTTCTTAAAAAAGGATTGAAAAATGGGCTCGGTACTGTAGAACTACAGGATGGCGAAAAAACCTTTTTCAGAAGTGATATAGGAAAGGGCCTGGCAGATCTTAGTCTGGGAAAAGATGAAATAAGGGTCTTTTCAACGGAAGTGGAAAAGGCTTACCTGAATGACTATCTTGCCGAAACCGGCAGGGTCATCAATAAAAAACATTCCATTCTCGACATGAAGGGACAGTTTTACAAATTCAGGGCAAGAGTAACCATTAACTTTAAGGAACCTATTTCCATACCACTTGAATTCAGGCATGAGGTTAAAATATGAGACCCCAATGGGACACCTACTTTATGAAAATTGCAGAAGATGTTGCAACAAGATCAACTTGCACGAGAAGGCAGGTAGGAGCGGTTATTGTAAAGGATAAACGTATTCTTACTACCGGATATAACGGTGTCCCAACAGGAATTACACACTGCACGCCTGAAACATGTATAAGAACTCTTCTGAACATTCCAAGCGGAGAAAGACATGAACTCTGCCGCGGACTTCATGCTGAACAGAATGCCATTATACAGGGTGCCCTGCACGGTGTTTCCATAAATGGGGCGAAAATCTATGTTACACATCAGCCCTGCTCCATCTGCACGAAAATGCTCATAAACAGCGGAATAAAAACATTTATATACAAATCACCATACAGGGATGAGCTTGCAGATGAAATGGTTAAGGAAGCAGACGTCACTACTATTGTAATGGAGTAAATTATGAAACCGGTAAATTTATTTCTGATAGTTATGTTCATTTTATCATCCACTGCCCTTTTTGGACAAAAAAAGGAGGAGAGTACTTTTGACCGCGCCGCAAAGTATTATTTCCAGAAAAAATTCGCCATGGCTGAGATACTTTTTCAGGAAGTAATCAAGAAGGAGCCTGAACGTTCCCTTGCCTATGCCTATCTTGGCGACATATATCTTCAGAAAAAAAAATATGACGGCGCGTTAAACCTCTACAACAGGGCAATCGAACTTGACCCGGATTCTGCTGAAAACTATTTCAGAATCGGGCAGGTCTATTACCATAAAAAAATAGGGAACCTTTCAATCGAATACTTTCAGAAGGCACTGGCAAAGGACGAAAAGATTAAAGTTGCCTACTACCATATTGGACTCTCCTCTCTCATGCTTCTTAGAGACAAGGAGAAGACAATTGAGAACTGGGAGACATTTCTGAGAGTTGCGCCGGAAGATCCCCAGTATGACAGCATAAGGCGTGTAATTGAACTTCTGAAGGATCCTAATTTTAAAATACCCCAGGCAGGCAGTGACGTTTCAATTGAAGAGGCTCTGCTTCTTGGAGGTTCAACACTGAACAAAAAGGACAGAAAAGCCCAGGATAAAAAAGAAGGGCATGAAGATAAAAAGTCCAAGAAAAAAATCGAAGGTATCTACATTGAAGACGACCTTTAATGCCAGATAATAACAACCGGAGGAGCCATGTACTACCAGAATAACACAAAGCGGAATTTAATAATTGGAGGAGTTATTCTATCCCTTTTGCTTGCAACGTCATCATATTTTCTCTTCAGATCATCGGATCCAGCTGATCAAATAAAGGATATGCGCTATAAACAGATTCAGCTCTATGAGGATCTTCTTAAAACAGATCCAGGCAATACAGATATTATTGTTAAAATAGCTGACCTTTACAAGTCAATTGGAGATTTGGATAAGGCTATTGATTATTATGAGATGGCCCTGACCAGAAATCCGGGGAACTACATGGCCCTGAACGGCCTGGGCCACGCATACGCCCTTAAAGGCAACTATGATAAAGCAATAGAAGTGTTTGAAAGGGCAAAAAAATCCAAACCGAAATATCCCATGGCTTACAATAAACTCGGAAACGTCTATGACAACCAGGAAAAGCTTGAAAAGGCCCTCAGGGAATACAGAGAGGCCCAGAGGGTTGCCCCGGGAGACCAGGAAAGCTATAAGAATATCGCAGAACAGATGTTAAAAAAAGGTGACACTGCCGGGGCTGTCAGGGTGCTTGAAGAAGGTATCAAAAAAAATCCTGAAAATGCCGAGGGTTATTACAATCTTGGAAACCTATATTACAGATTGAAACGCTATGAAGATGCTGACAGAGCCTATAAAAAGGCTGCGGCCTTAAATTCAAAAAACGGGAAGTACTACCGCGGTATAGGAGAAAGCCAGCTGAGACTCGGCAACCGGAATGAGGCTATTGCTGCTTTCAGGCGTGCCCAGCAGCTTGATCAGGCTGATGCAAAAGCTTCCGAGAGGCTGGGAGATATATTTTCACTGCAGAAGGATTATGCAGATGCAGTGACAGATTACGGCAAGGCTCTTCAGTATAACAGCCGTGACAAAAATCTCCGAAGAAAATACAAAGAAGCCCTTGACAATCTGAAAAGAAGGAACGGCGGCACTGGAAATATCGCTTCCGGATCCGGATCAGGTGATGGAAAGAACACCACTACAGGCACAGGTACAAATACATCCTCAAATAACAGGAATATAAAGGATGACATCGCAAAGGACAATACCCTTGCCGGCGAAGGCGACAAAACAAAGAACAAGGCAAACAAGGTAAAGGATTCAGCCCAGCAATGGAGAAATCTTGGAGATAAATACCGCAGCGAAAAGAAGTACGACGATGCCCTTAAGGCATACAGAAAGGCCACTGAATCAGACAAAAATGATGACCACTCATTCTACTGGATGGGAAGGATATACACTCATAACAAAATGTATGATGAAGCTATTGATTCGTTCCATAATGCGACCTTGAGCAATCCTAAAAACGGTGATGCACACTACAGACTGGGTCTGCTGAATTACATGAAAAAAAGGTACCGAAGTGCAATAGATTCTTTTAACAAGGCCATAAATATTGATCCGGACCATGCAAAGGCCTTCTATTCGCGGGGCCTGTCATATTTTCAGCTGAAAGATAAAAACGGAGCCCTGAGAGATTTCAAAAAAGCTGTTTCAATTGATCCTAAAATGGACAGGGCATATTTTAACCTTGGTGATGTTTATCTTGAATCAAAAAATTACAGCGAAGCTCTTAAATATTTTTCAAAGGACCAGGAGCTGAGGCCGAACAATGCTGACACTAATTTCAAGGTCGGCGAGACATATCATGAAATGAAAAGCTATAATAATGCAATGACCTTTTACCAGAAAGCCATTGGAATAGATTCAAACCATTATCAGGCCCTTTTTAACCTGGCTCTTATTTATCAGGAGAAAAAGAAATATACCGATGCAATACCTCTTTTTGAAAAAGCATCTAATGTAAAGAACGGCGATGCTGCCTCATATTATGAGATTGGAAAGGCTCAGGAAGGCCTGGGAAATGAAACAAAGGCAATAGAAAGCTACAACAAGGCGGTTGAGCAAAATCCTTCGTACACAAAGGCCTACATAAATCTTGGAAGGCTTTATTCGAATAAAAAGATGTATGAACAGGCCGTGGAGCAGCTGAAAAAAGCAACAGTGAACTCGCCTCGTTCATATAATGCTCACTACAATCTGGCCAATGCTTACAGGGAAATGAAAATGTACTCCGAAGCAATTGAAGAATACAGGACAGCTATTTCACTTCAGCCCCTCCAATACAGGACACACTTTGATCTTGGAATTGCATACAGGGACAAACATGACTACAACAACGCGGTGAATTCATTTGAAAAATCATTAAGACTGAAAAGTTCACAGGCTGATGCACACGAGGAGCTTGGGATGATCTACTACAGAAATCTTAAAGATAACCCAAAGGCTGTCGAGCATTTCAAAAAGGTACTGTCAATGAGGCCTAATCACCCTAATGCAGATAAAATTCAGAACATAATCAATCTAATCAGTAAATAATATGATGATCAGACTGATTTTTACACTTAACATTGCTGTTTTTTTATTATCCTGCAGTGCATTTGAACTGCAGGAGCCTCAGAAATCTGATTTTTTTACAAATGGTTCTTTGAGTGAAAATGTCTTCCAGGTTGTTTTAAAACAGAAACCTTCAGGCAAAAACAGAAAGGAATCAATGGTACTACAGAGAGAAGATGCATTCATAGGCGCCAAGTCCGATATTAAAAACCTGATGTCCAAAACGTTGTATGACTACATTTTATCAAAAAACAAAAATCTTGCCGGTGAAAAAAAATATTATTTGAAATACTTTGAAAATTATTTTAAATTTTCA
>QKCL01000090.1 GCA_003246895.1 Spirochaetota bacterium
AAAAAACAAAAATCTTGCCGGTGAAAAAAAATATTATTTGAAATACTTTGAAAATTATTTTAAATTTTCAAAAATTATACAGGAGTATTATGAAGAAGATAATACGCTTGTTCTTGTGATCAGAATATATAAAAAAAATATAAAAACAGAAATAGACAACTTAAATTAAAAACTGGAGAGAGATCATGAAAAACCTTATAACCATTGTGGTTTTATTGATGTTTTTTGCATGCTCTGAGAATTTAAAAGAAAACAAAAATGACGCAGCCGACAAAAGCAACACCACAAAAAACCTTAATAGTCAATACAGAAAAACCGGATGGATCTCGGATACAACCTACCGTGCCCTGGTGCACATTGTAACAATTGAAGAATGCAAAAGTACACCTGAAGAAGACCTGCGGCAGAAAGTGAGGAATGAAGCTGTAATCTCTCTGCAGCGTTCTTTCAGTGACGGATTCAACAGGAAAAGACACAGTGCCCTGCTGAATCTTGTGAACAATTACGGCCGGATAATAGTTGATAGCCAGGAATGTGTAAAGGATAAGGTCTATGTTCTCGATATAGTTAAAGAAAACCTTAAAAATGAAATGCAGAGAATCAAAAATATCAAATAGGACTGCGCCATGAGAACCATATTTATAATTTCACTATTGATGATTTCCTCAATACAATCTCTATTTGCACAGGGAGTTTCAGTCAAGCACAGGCAGAACAGTGATATCACATATATTCTCAAAAAAGAAAAAAATTCCAGTGATCTGTCCAATATGGCGGAGATAATCAACTACATAGACAACAATTACCATAATCTATACGGCAGACTAAAAAAAGGTGAAAAAATTACAGTTTTCTTTGATCCGGCACACGGCAAGGACAGTACTGAACGCTGGAGAGGCCACACAACTAACCGTGCAGGTGTAACAGGCAAACCTGAGGAATATTATTCAATAATATTTTCAAGACGCATGTACAACCTTCTTAAGGCAAACAGGCATATCAATGTTGTCACATGTGATGAATTTCAGAAAGTTCTGGATGGGAAATCGGATTCATATCATTACCTGAGGTTCAAGACAACCGTTTCTCTTGCCCAGAAATTCAATGCCTTTATGATAATTGCGGAGCATATGAATAATGTATCCATATTCAACAAGGCAGACGGCATGGTCAATATCCCGGGCCTGCATATTGTCAGAGACAACAAAAACCGTAAAATTCTGACACAGATTTTCGGGTCTTACTCCGGATACCTCACTCTTTATAATAAATACGATGCAAGCGGTTTTTCAAAGAATTATGCACTCAACATAAAAGATGGACTGGGCAAAAAGGGCTACAAGATGAACAGCTGGGAATATGGTGCTGTTGGAGATGACCGTTTTACATACTATGTTGATTTTCCAGTGTCCGTTATATATGAAAACGGTTTTATCTCTCACCCGGAGGAAGAGGCAATGCTCAGAAATCCCTATTATATAGACGGAATAATAAGAACCCAGTATGATTCATTATTGAGGACGCTCAAAGATGTCTATGGAGTTGATATTTCGGGGGATGAAGTAAAAAAAACAGATATTGACCCTTACAAAAGAATCGAGCTTCTGAAATTGTCAAGACTTGCCATATACTATATTGAATCAGGAAAAGCCAGAGAATCAGCAAGGGTCATTGGCATTATGAAAAAAAGATATTCTTCAGTTCCCAAGCTCCGTGACATGGTGAATTTTTATGTATCAATTCAGAGCAAAATTAACTATTCGGAAAACCGTTATAACAGGGGCTTAAAACTGCAGAAAAAAAGAAAATACAGCAAAGCCAGGAGATATTTTGCGGCTGCACTCTCCAACCTTACCAGAAATGCGTTATACTATGCATTTAAAGATAAATACAGATATGCCATTTCAGGCAGAAAATACACAAATACACCTGCAAATAAAATATCCATAAGGCCTGACAGAATTTTTTCAGACAGGAAAACAGATATTGAAGAGGTTGTTCATGTGGATCCTTCTCCCATAACAAAGCCTGCAATAATTGCCATAGAAGACAACAATTTCAGTGATGCTGTTACCAGAACATTTTCTCCCGATGAAGCGAGTCTTGGAAAAATACTTCATTCAATGAATAACTACAATGTTTCGTCATTTGAAAAGAAAAAACAATGGTCTAAAAAAAGAAAAAGATTTATCTACAGATCAGTGCGCATTAATAAAAAATTTAACTTCAGATCTGGAATTTATATTGTCAAATTCAACCGTGATCTTTCAATTGCATCAGCAAAACGTGTACCATCTGTTTATCTTGATGATAAACGGTATCAAAACCAGCAATTTTTAAAGAATTCATACTTTGGACAGTACAAAAAAGAAAGATCACTATAAAACAGGGGATTGGTCAGGAAAGCCATATAATTTTTTCGGCGACTACCTTCTTGAGAAATACAAGTGCAAGATTCTTAAACTCCCCATATCAATCGGCACATCTTGCCCCAACAGAGACGGTACAATAAACAGAGGCGGCTGCATATTCTGCTCTGAGGATGGGTCAGCCGCTCCCACTGCCGATGAAAAACTTTCCATTACAGAACAGATGGAGAAGGCCATAAGCAATTTCAGGCGTTCAGATATCAGAACACGTTATATCGCCTATTTTCAGGCATACACGAATACCTATGGCGACAGGGAAAAACTAAAAGAATTTTATGATGAGGCCGTATCTTTCCCAAATATCATGGGTATTATGATCGGGACACGCCCTGACTGTATAGATGAAGAAATAGCAGAAATAATATCCTCCTACAGAAGAAAGGATTTTGAACTCTGGGTTGAACTCGGATTTCAGACAATGCACAACAGAAGCCTTGATTTTTTAAACAGGGGCCACAGTCACGAAGATACACTCAGTGCGGTGGAAATTCTAAGCAGGCATGGTATAAATATCTGCCTCCATGTAATAATAGGAATTCCAGGAGAAACATGGAATGATATTATAGAAACTGCGGAAACAGTATCATCTCTGCCTGTTCAGGGTGTCAAAATTCATCATCTCCATGTTATAAAGAACACACCCCTTGAGAAAATATACAGGAAAGAAAATTTTGAGATAATTTCCATGAAAAAATACGTTTCCTATATCTGTGACTTTATTGAACATCTCCGGCCTGATATAACAATTCACAGACTTCTTGGAGACAGGATGGAAGACAGCCTCATTGTTCCGAAATGGGGGCTGCATAAAGGTACAGTAATAAAGGAAATTGAAGATGAATTTTACAGAAGGGGGACATTCCAGGGTTTTTTTAAACTCTAAAATCAATCTTTCTTTGCATGCGGGTGAAACTGCTCATAGACCCTTTTAAGCCTTTCCTTTGTCGTGTGCGTATATACCTGAGTAGTAGACAGGCTTTGATGTCCAAGCATCTCCTGAACTGCCCTAATATCAGCCCCCTGGTTAAGCATCTCTGTTGCAAAGCTGTGTCTCAGTGTATGTGGAGTCAGTTTATGGGCAAGGCCTGACGATTTTGCCCTCTTTACGATTAAGTTGTAAATACCCTTTACAGATATTCCCCTTCCGTTTTTATTGAGAAAAACCGGCCCGGTAACCATGTTGTAATTTTTTTTCAAGGAATTAAGATACTCCACAATGAAGGAAACCGTTTCAGGTGTTAAAAACACATAACGTTCACTGTCCCCTTTTCCGTGAACCTTCATCTGCCCCTGTTCAAGATCAAGGTTTTCATAAACTGCTCCTGCTATTTCGGAAATCCGGCAGCCCGTTGAATAAAAAATTGATATTATGGCCCTGTCCCTGTAATCAAAGACACTGTTAAGTTCAAAATCGATGAGCTTTTCATATTCCCTGAGATATAAAAATTTTGGGAGCCGTTTTTCCTTTTTGGGGTAAATGAGTTTAAGTGCCGGGTTGGTTTCAATTTTGTTCTGCCTGTAGAGGTATGAAAAAAATGATTTTATGCAGGCAACCTTCCTCTCAATTGAAGACCTTTTCATGCCCCTGTCATAGCAGAACTCAAGAAATGACCGGAGATCATCAGAAGTTATGAAGGAAACTTCAACATTATCTGATAGTTCGATCCGGATATCATAGCTGACTCTGTTGTCTTCATTGATTAAAAAATCATTGAGCTGATGAAGATCCTCAAGGTATGACTTAACAGTCGCTGATGAATAGTTTTTCTCATACTGAATATATGAGATAAAAAAATCTATGCTGCTGTACACCGGTCATTCCTGATTTTCATTATCGGACTCATCAAGTATCTCCTTGGCAAAACCGCATTCATCATTGAGACATCTTAGCTCCACCCCTCTGCCCTTTATTTTCTTTGTAAAAAGCAGTTTCCCGCATTTTGGGCAGTCCTTGTCTGTGGGAGTTTCCCTTGTAAGGAAATCGCATTCCGGATAGTTGCTACATCCATAAAACACCCCCCTGCTTCCCGGTGATGATCTCTTTATGACATCACCGTCACATTTAGGGCATTTCCCAAGTGGGAGCGACTTTGCGTTACGGCATTCGGGAAAACCAGAACATGCCAGGAAAAATCCAAATTTACCCAGCTTTTTCATCATTGGTTTGCCGCACTTTTCACAAACGAATTCTGTTTCCTCATCGAGAATTCCCTTCATCTCCTCAACATTCTCTTCAGCTTTATCAACCAGCTCTTTGAAGGACGGGTAAAATTCACTCAGCATGTCGACATAATTTGTCTCCTGACTCTCTATTCTGTCCAGGTTGTTCTCCATCTCTGCGGTAAAATCAATGGAAACAAGCGAAGAAAAGTAATTCTTCATTATATTATTAACCAGTTTTCCAAGAAGAGTCGGCACCAGCTGCCGTCCTGATCTTGTTGTGTAATATCTTCGGATCAGTGTATCAATGGTAGGAGCATATGTTGACGGACGGCCAATTCCTGATTCCTCCAGAAATTTAACAAGCGATGCGTCGTTAAATCTTGGAGGTGGTGTAGTAAAATGCTGCTCAGGGTGAAATTCGGATACTTCTACAAGGTCTCCCTCATTAAGATCCGGAAGCTTTGATTTTTCTGTTTTGCTGTGCTTATCTACTTCAGTAAAACCTTTAAAAAGCACCTTGCTGCCGTTGGCTCTTAAAATGTAATCTCCGCCGGAAACATTGACTGTTACGGTTTCCGAAACCTCCGGAGTCATCTGTGAAGATACAAATCTCTTCCAGATCAGTTCATATAGTTTAAACTGCTCCTTTGTAAGATCAGATTTTATTGAATCAGGTGTTTTAAAGACGTCAGTAGGCCTTATGGCTTCGTGCGCATCCTGGGCGTTTTTCTTTACCTTGAAAACATTCGGCGATTCGGGAAGAAATTCAGGAGCAAAACTATCTCCTATAAATCTTCTTACAGCCTCCATGGCCGTGTCTGAAATACGTGTAGAATCTGTTCTCATGTAGGTAATAAGCCCTGTTGGGCCTGTTCCGACAAGGTCAATCCCTTCATAGAGCTGCTGGGCAATTATCATTGTCTTTTTGGACGTAAAACCAAGTCTGTTTGCAGAATCCTGCTGAAGTTTTGAAGTAATATAAGGAGCAGGAGCTTTTCTCCTTCTTTCCTGCTTCCTGATCTCTGAAACTACCAGGCCCTCTCCTTCAAGAGCCTTTAAAACCCCATCAACGTCATCTGCGGATTCAACCTTGATTTTCTCACCCTGATAATGAGTAACAGATACTGAAAATTCCTTTTTATTTGAAGTGCATGTTGCATCAATTGTCCAGTATTCATTTGGGATAAAGGCGTCAATCTCCTCCTCCCTGTCACAGATAACCTTCAATGCTGCAGATTGAACCCTTCCCGCCGAAAGACCTCTCTTAACCTTCTGCCAGAGCAATGGGCTGATATTGTACCCCACGATTCTGTCAAGGAGCCTTCTGCCCTGCTGTGCATTAACAAGACCCATATTGATATCTCTGGGATGGGCAACAGCTTCTTTTACAGCTGTTTCAGTAATTTCATTAAACTCTATGCGCTTGATGTTGTCATTTTTTGAAGAAAGCGCATTTGAGAGATGCCACGAAATGGCCTCTCCTTCACGGTCGGGGTCAGTAGCCAGAAGAACCTGCTTTACAACTGCAGCCTTTTTTTTCAGTTCATTGAGGACTTTGGCCTTGCCCCTGATCGTAATATATTCAGGTGAAAAATCATGTTCAATATCTATGGCAAGTCTGGATTTAGGGAGATCAATTATATGACCAACAGAAGAAAGTATTGTGTATTTATCTCCCAGATATTTATTAATAGTCTTTGCCTTTGATGGAGACTCAACAATTACAAGATATTCAGGTTTACTTTTTTTTTTAGTACTTTTCTTTTTTACAGATTTTTTTTCAGCAACTTTAGCTTCAGACATATTACTTCCCAGATTTTCAGATTTATCACAACAACTCAAAATATTTGCTATTTGTCAAATATTTCTTTTATGAATCTCTGTGTATCCCATTTAATAAGCAATATCAACAATAAAATTAACACAATCCCTATGGATGCAAATAAATATATCCTTTCACGGCTGTAAAAGATTTTTCCATCAACCTCGTCACTAAAAGATATTACACCTATGACACCGGATCTTTTTATGCTTTTATGACACAGCAGACAGTTCTCCGATGCCTTGAGTATTTTGTCATAGCGGTAGATTCCTGATCTGAACCCCGAGACACCATTCTCTGCCGACACGTTGATCAATTCGTAAAATTCCCTGTTTATGTTGTCTGAAAAAAAACCGGGACTAAAAACCTGTCTTCCTGACCTGTCAAAAACCTTTATATCACAATAATTATTCTTTTTAAGTTTATTGAGAAAAACAAAAGCCTCTTCCGGTCCTGCAAGAGTCTTGATTGACAGAAAAGATTCCGTGATAATATTGAATTTCTCCTCCATCTGTGAAATATAATCAGATTTAGAAAGTGAATCCGAGTTTATACCGGTCACAGAAAAGTCCAGCATCTCAAGAACTGCCAGAGCAAGCAGAATAATTATAACAATGATCAAAAATCTTTTAATTATCATTCTATGATATCCTGATTTTAATTTTATTGCCTCTTCTCACCAGAACATTCTTCAATTCCAGCATTGTAATTGTCTCAATTATATCTGATGTCGATAAATTCAGGGTTCTTATAATATCATCTACATCAGACTTGCCTGATTTGACAGAATCCAATATTTCAATCTCATGATCTGTTAATCCTTCGTGAATAACGTTCTCAATGATCTCCGGTACTTTTGCAACATACTTCTGCCCAGGCATAATTTCAGACATTATATCCTCAACTGAATGCACAAAAAAAGCACCCTCTTTAATCAGACTTGCACATCCTGAAAATCTGTCATCTCCGAAATTTCCGCAGCAGGCCAGAATTGTTCGGTTCTGCTCAATTGCACACCTGGCAGTGATCATTGCGCCGCTTTTTTCCTTAGCCTGAATAATAATAAGAAACTCTGAGAGCCCGCTGATTATTCTGTTTCTTCTTGCAAAAGTCCACTTCTGCCCTGTACGGATCAACGGAGGGTATTCACTTATAAAACCGGAATTATCAGATTCAGTTATTTTATCATATATGTCCCTGTTTTGAAATGGATAGATACAGTCAATACTGCCCGGCAAAACTGCAACGGTACCGCCATTCCCGTCCAGAGCACCTATATGGCAGTTGCGGTCCACTCCCAGTGCCATCCCACTTACAACCGTAAAACCGGCTCCAGATATTTCACTTGCTATTTTACGTGAAATTCGGACTGAATTTTCCGTTGCATCTCTGGTTCCCACCATCGAAATATATGTTTTTCCAAGACAGTCACCTTTGCTATATATTACAGTTGGCGGATTTGGTATTTGTTTTAGTAGTGGAGGATATTCATCATCCCATATTGATGTGATTTTCACAGACATTTCCATGCACCTGGAAATTATCTTCTTTGCACTTACAGAGGGAACGCTTCCGTATTCCTTTTGGAGATAAACCTGTGTTTCCATGTCTTTGAGGTTTGCTGCTTCGTATAATTCCTCCGGAGTTCTGCAATCTCCGTGTATAACTCCCCTGCTGTTTGGTTTGTTTACAATGGAAAGCAGTACTGGAATATAAGTTGATGTGGTCATTTTCTGTTAAGCTGCATCATCACTGTTGATATATTTTCCTTGCACTTTTTCTTCAATGCATCAATCCGGAATGACCCTCTCTGCTTTTCTAGAAGTGAATAAAGATTTTCATAAACTGATAAAGATTTTTCATAGTAACCGTTTTCAAAATGAAACCGGGCTAGTGCAAAATGCGCATCATAATATGACGGCTTTGTGCTGACTATTTTATTCATCATAATTAACGCTTCATCTTTTTTATCAAGTCCATAGTAATAAAGAATTGATAAACCATATTCAGCATCGGTCATATTACTGTTCAGCGACAGAGCCTTCTGATAATGCTTTTCTGCCATTTTTAGGTCACTTTCATTCTTTAGATCTGTTCCCCTGTTTGCATAGGCAACACCGAGCCAGTAAAAGGTTGAAGATCCGGATTTACCGTATGCCACTGACTTTTCAAGTGATTCAATAGCAGGAGTCCAGCTTTTCCTGTCTATATATTTTATGCCCAATTTTTCATAATCTCCGGCAATTTTTTCGGCATTGTCCAGATTCTTTTTAAAATCTTTCTCGTTTATCTTTATTCGTGTTTCAATCTCTTCCACAGATTCAGATTTCACTTTCTTAACTGCACCAAGAGTGAAGAGTGCACGTACTCCGTTTTTATAAATATAAATTCCAATTGCTAAAGCACAAATGACAG
>QKCL01000031.1 GCA_003246895.1 Spirochaetota bacterium
GAATCAAGGAAGAAGGATTTTAAAGACTCGGACAATAGTATGGCTGAATTTTTGAAAAAATCAACAGATTATTAATTTTTATTTACATAAATCAGTTAATATGGGGTATTTTATTTTACAATGGAATACCCTATTTTTATGTTTGTTTTGCAGTGTTATCCCCTGGAGTAAAGAATGAAAAATCCCATACTCGTACCAGAACTCCGAGACCTTCTTTCGAAGGATAAATATGAAATAATAAAAAATTTTATCGAAGAGGGTCACCCCAAGGAGATAGCCGAATATATTGCACTAATGGATCCCGACGAAATCTGGAAAATATTAAATATGGCGCATGTTTCACAGAGGGCTAAAATTTTCAGTTATCTGGATATGGACGTTCAGGTTGAGATGGTTTCGGGGGAGAGGAAGAAAACTACCACAGAACTCCTCACTGAAATGTCTCCAGATGACAGGGCGGATCTGTTTCATCACCTTGATAAACATGTTGCTGACCGGCTTCTTGTCCTCTTGCCCCTTGCAGACAGAAGAGATATCCTTAACCTTACTTCATACAAGGAGGAGACTGCCGGAGCCATAATGACAACGGATTTTTCCACTCTTAACGAGAATGATACTGTGGAACAGTCCATTTCCAAGGTACGTAAAGACGCTCCTTCAAAAGAAACGATCTATTATATTTATGTTACGGACAATCAGGGGAAACTCATAGGTTTTGTTTCGCTTAGAAAACTCATTATGTCAAGGCCGGAAATGAGAATCGGCGATGTAATGAAGAAAGACGTTAAATTCACATACACAAATGAAGACAGGGAAACTGCAGCACGTAAGATTGAACAGTATGACCTTCTTGCCCTGCCGGTTGTTGATGAATCTGTAAAACTTGTGGGGATTGTTACATATGATGATGCCATGGATATTCTGAAGGAGGAACAGACAGAAGATCTTGAGAAACTGATGGCTATCAGCGGAGGGGTCGAATCCGGAACTTATCTTGAAGTTCATGCCCTGACCCATTTTAAGAAAAGGGCATTCTGGGTTATTGTGCTGGGACTTTTCGGGATACTGACAGGTGTTATTATTGAAAGTTTCAGGTCAACACTTGAGTCCCTGCTTATACTTGCCTTTTATATGCCGCTGCTTAATGCTGCGGGCGGTAATACAGGCTCACAGTCCGCAACTGTTGTAATGCGATCTCTTACTCTGAGTGAACTTTCATTTCGTGATATATTCAAGGTAATCAGGAAGGAGTTTATAATTAGTGCTTTTCTCTCGGTATGTCTTGGATTTATTGTTTTCATGAGGGTTTATTTTTTCTCATCTTCCGGCGGGGTTCCGGAAGGCATCAGTCTTACGAGTGTCTCTCTTGTAATCTCTGTCTCACTTGCACTTCAGGTGGTGTGGTCGACTGTATTCGGTGCAGTGATTCCGCTTATTGCCCAGAAACTGAGGGTTGACCCTGCAATTGTATCAAGCCCGCTTCTTACAACATTTGTAGATATGGGGGGGATTCTTATCTATTTCGGTGTTGCAAAGGCCATACTGGGAATTTAGGCTTCAGCAATGAGAATCGCTCTTGTTGGTCCCTGATATCCTTCAATTGTAAGGGAGGAATTATTCGGGTCCAGAAAGTCCGGCAGTGATTCAGTTTTAACCCATTCGCTTGTTTTCTGCTCATCAGTTGTGGTACGGGATACATCAATACATCTGATGTTTTTGAAGCCGGACCTTGCAAGCCATGTTTCAAGTACCGGCATGGTCGGTATAAAATATACGTTCAGCATTTTTGCATACCGTTCCAGGGGATAGAGACATGTGTGGCTGTCTCCGTCAATTATAAGTGTTTCAATTACAAGTTCACCGTTTTTAGCCATGGAGGAGCGTATCTTCTGCAGAAATTCAATGGGTGATTTTCTGTGATAAAGTATCCCCATGCAGAAAACTGTGTTGAATTTTTTTCTGAAGTTCTCCATCTCCTCAAATCTGAAGGGCAGGGTAATGAGTCTCTCCTCCCTGGCAAATCCGTTAAGAAGCCTGAACTGGTAGAAAAAATTTATATAGGGCTCAATGCCTATTACAAGCTCTGGTGACTGTTCAAGCATTTTGAACATGTAGTAGCCGCTGCTTGATCCGATATCAAGAACATGCCGTCCATTAAGCGGCGTTATGTGATCTTTTAGTCTGTTCCATTTCAGGTTCGATTTCCACTCTGTATCTATATCAATGCCGAATATTCTGAAGGGCCCCTTTCTCCATGGCCAGAATTCAATCATCTTTTCCCGAAGATCTTTTTTTTGATCCTCTGTCAGTTCATCGGATCTTCCGATTTCAACACAGTTACCGGTGTAGTCTGTGTAATCTGTGTCATATACAGCTATTTCAGAGAGAAGCCTGTTCAGTATTATTCCGTTTTTGTTTTTTGTTTCAAAGGCCTCAACCTTTTTACGGTATTCAAGATTTATTTCTAAAATTTCATTTTCTGCGAAACCGAAATCTCTGTTTATAAACTCAAGATTCATGGCTATTTCCTGCAGATAAAGGCTGTGAAGTGAAACCACTTTAGCCAGACTTCGATTTTTTTAAAACCGCACCTGTTAAGGCGTTCAATGTGTGCTTCAACGGTCTCGGGAATGAGATAGTTTTCGAGAGCCTCACGCTTCCTTGTTATCTCAATTTGTGAATAACCGTTCTCCTCCTTGAAGCGGTAGTAGAATTCCTGCTGAAGCTCCTCAAGGTCTTTTGAGCCGTTAATTGTTTTTTCAGTAAAAAGAAAAATATCCCCATCAGAGAGGGAGTTGTATATTCTTTCTATTATAGTCTCTCTTGCTTCCATTGACAGAAACTGAAGTGTAAGGTTCGAAATGATTACAGAAGGATTCTCGAAATCGATATCCTGGATATCAGCCTCCAGTGATGTTATCTTCCCACTGGTTTTGAACGCAGCTATCCGTTTATTGTAGAGTTCAAGCATGGGGCATGAGTTGTCGACAGCGATAAGATCAAATTCCCTGTCGTTCATTTCTCCTATGAGGGATGCTGTAAAGTTTCCATTTGAGCATCCCAGATCGTAGATTCTTGTCCCCTGTCTGTAGAATTTTTTTGTCATACGGGCCTGCTGAAGTATGATCTCTTCGTAAAGCGGAACAGACCTGTGTATCATATCGTCAAATACGGTGGCCACTGTTTCGTTAAATTCGAAGGGGCCGGATATGGTTTTGAAAATATCGTCTTTTTTTGTCATGAAAAAACCATGCTGTTTTTTTTAACGGCATACGGCAGGGGGCGGATTTTGTCAATTTTATTACAGGATAGTGGTATCTAATTGCCCATTATATTAAATGATATGCTGCAATCTTTAGTGTAAGATATATCCAGGATATCCTGATTTTTCAAAGAAATAATACTCCTGAAGTTTTATGAGTTTTTTTCGAACTAACAAAATAACTGAATCAGTAAGTTTTTACGGTTATTATTTACTGTTAAAGGTAATATATACTTGAATTTTAGTTTTGAAACGGGATATACTGATTTTGTTTCTGGAGCAGTATTGTTATTTCTGTTTCATGAATCATGATATTTGATCTGCTGGAGTAATATTCCTGGTATGGGTGTTGATTATTTTGCTATTTGCGTACTTCTTGTTATCCTTTTTTCCATCATAAATTCCGCATATCTCATAGTCAGGTCTCATAAGGTCTTTCTGGGGCTGGTTCTTTCCATCCTTCTGCTTCTTGTTCTTGAAATTGTGACACGTAAGGTTAACGGACTTTCATACGAATGGGCATTTTATTTAAACAATGTTTCAAATGTGCTGTTGTATATTGTAAATCCCTTTCCCACCCTGTTCTGGTTATTTTATTTTCATATTCAGATACATGATGAAGAAAGCAAAATGCCGGGCTATGTGCGTTTTTTCATTTTTCTCGTAATTATTCATGCATTTCTGGCAATTCTTTCCCCCTTTTGGGGAATCTTTTTTCATGTCGATAGATTTAATATCTATCACCGGGGACAATACTATTTTATTACGGCAATTCTTGATAACTGTTCAATACTAATTCCGCTTTTGATATTGCCGTTTCACCGCAGGGAAATATCGGCATTTCGCTTTTTTATACTTCTGATTTTCCCTCTGATACCTGGTATAGCAGGGATTATTCAGATAATTGATTACAACCTGACAACTATCTGGAGTTCAACAACATTGAGCATTCTTCTTGTTTTCGTAAATCTCCAGAACAGGCTTGTAAATCAGGATCATTTAACCGGTCTTGCCAACAGAAGGCAGATCGATCATTACCTCAGTACACGGATCCGTGAGGCAGCATGCGGAGAAAGCTTTTCCCTGCTCATGATTGACCTTGACGGTTTTAAAAAGATAAATGATCAGTTCGGCCATGTTGTCGGGGATGAGGCTCTTGAAACTACGGCAGCAATTATTTCTTCAACATTAAGAAAGGATGATTTTGTGGGCCGTTATGCTGGAGATGAATTCATTATTGTTCTTTCTGGTGTTGATAAAGAAAGTGTTGAGGCAACTGTGAATCGTCTGAAGAAAGCGGCTGAGAATTTTAATCTGCATGGGGAAAAGGTATACGGTTTGAAGTTCAGCATAGGTTATTATATCTATGACTCCGGAAATCCTGAAACATTGAAGGAACTTACAGATAAGATTGATGCTCATATGTATCTTGACAAGAGAAGCTGTTCATGAAAATATTTCCGGCAACGGGCAATAGTGTATTTTTTGTTTTCGTTCTGATATTTATAATAATGATGCTGTTATTCAATAATTTTTTTGATTATATAACCGGCTGCAGTGAGTCCGAATATTCCAGGCAGAAATGATATACTGCCTATTGCCCTTTCCTCAGCCTTTATTCCGGAATTATTTCTGTCGGCTGGTAAAGGTTCCTCTGTTGAGTAAACTACTGTTATCCCCTTATAGATGTTGTATTCCTTCAGTTTTTTCCTCATTATTCTGGCAAGGGGGCAGTGGGATGTTTTTGAAATATCATCTATGGTCACGGCACATGGGTTGAGTCTGTTCCCCGCTCCCATTGAAGAGATGAATGTTATATTGTTTTTTTGAAGATAGGCCATGAGAGCCGCTTTGGCTCTGATATCGTCTATTGCATCAATGACATATAGATTATCTGTGAAATTCATGAGTATTGAATCTATGTTGTTCTCTGTCACTTTCAGGGTATGTTTTATTATATTCAGTTCAGGGTTTATGCTTCTAAGTCTTTCTTCGCAGACATCTGTTTTCAGTCTTCCGATATTATCCATGAGAGAAATAATCTGACGGTTCAGATTTGAGGGAGCAACAGTATCAAAATCAACGATTACCATGGTACCGACGCCGGATCTTGCGATTGCCTCTGCCGCATATCCCCCGACACCTCCAAGCCCGAATACTGCCACAGATGCACGGGAAAGTTTCTCTATGCCGTCAACTCCAACAATGAGTCTTGTTCTTGAATCATCTATCATGTATTGAGCCTGAATATCCTTTTTGAGTTAACAGTAGTCTGTTGTGCTGTCGTATGTAAATCAGTTTTCAGAATTGATGACAGTATTTTCAGTGTGTCTGTTATTTCGCAGGGGTAGTGTATATTCTTTTCATCAGTGGGATCCGCATAGGGGCTGTCTGTTTCTATGAGCAGGTGTTCAGGCCATGCCAGTCTCATGGCGTCTGCTGTCTTTTCCCCTGCAGGTTTAAGGAGAGTTTTTCCCGCTGAGATCGATATTCCCAGATCAATGAGATTCCCCGCAATCTGTCTGCTTGATGAAAATCCGTGAACAAACCCTCCGGCTTCAGGAACTCCGGTGTTCTTCAGTATTTCAATAAGTTCATTGTAGGCTTTCACACAGTGAATAACGACAGGCATGTTTTTGGCTATCGCGATTTGGAGCTGGATTATAAATACTTCTGTCTGCAAGGAGAATGGTATGTCTCCCTTTGCTTTATCTAGTCCTATTTCTCCTATTCCAACAGCCCCTCTGTCAGTAAAATCTGAAAGAAGCTCTATTATGCTTCTGTAGTTTTCAGGTATAAACCATGGATGAATTCCAACAGTGTATTCAATTCCGGGGTACTGAATGTGCAGTTTTTCCGCATTTTCCCAGTCTTCAAATTTTGCTGAACTTGTAATAAATTCTGATATTCCAGACTCCCTGCCCAGCTTAAGGGCCATTAATGTTGTTTCTGAAGATCCGGTTAAACCGACGTGGCAATGTGCATCTATGAGTTCGTACATTTTATTTTATAATTTCCAGAAACCTTCCGTGTTTGTTCTGTTCAAGGTAGACTTCAAGATCTCCTGCTGAAATAAAATACTCGTTTTTTCCCTCCATATCGAATTCAACTGCAAAAGAACTGTAGTGTTTGCCGCAGACTATGAGCAGTTTTTTGTCCGGGAAGAGAGAATAAATATACTTGAGCTGTTTTATCTCTTCACTGTTCATTTCAGTTACCTGTCTGAAGTCAAGAATGAGATTTTTCTCTTCAAGAGTTTTTATAAATGCAGGGTTGAATATTTTTCTTCTCTCCTCCATGGAATTTTCAGATTTAAGGCTGTATCTGAAGGAGATGTAGGTTGAATTATCTATCTGCGTTATGACAATACTCTGAACAGACTGTTCCTCATGTCTCTGTCTTTCAAGCTGTGCCTGGTGCAGGGCTGATTTTATTTTTCTTCTGAAGATGGTTTCATCGCAGTTTTTGGATATGTATTCGTTAATGCCCATTTTCATTGCTGTAACAATATCCTCTTTCTGGGTCATTGAAGAGTATATTATTACGGGGATATTTTTCGTAATTTCATTCTGTCTGAGTCTCTTGAAAACTTCATAGCCGTCCATATCAGGCATGACCACATCAAGAAGAATCAGATCCGGAGTTCCGTTCAGGGCCAGGTCTAGGCCGAGTTTTCCTGTTGCCGCCGTGAGTACGTTGTGTCCGTCAGACTTTAGCATATCCGAAGTGGCCTTGAGCATCAGTTTTGAATCATCAATGAGGAGTATAAGGCCGGTAATGTTCTCATCAATTTCCATGAGTCTGGAGGAGAACCCGTTCTTTTCATTTGCTTTATTCTGCGGAGATTTGGAAATAATCTGTGAAACGATCCGGTTCACATTTTCCGCCTTAAAGGGTTTTATTATATAATTTGAAGCCCCGGATTTTATTCCATCCATTATAACAAGTTCATGGTTTTCTGAACTTATAAGAATAACATTTGCCTTCGGGTAATGATGTTTCAGTTCTTTCAGGGCGTCGATTCCGCTCATGCCGGGCATGTTTACATCCATGGTAACCAGGTCCGGCTGAAATGTCGCGTAGGCGTCGAGAACCTGATCTCCTCTCTCGCATTCCCTGACAATAGTGTGACCGGCCGCTTCGAGTATATCGGCAAGTCTTTTCCTCATGAGTTTTGAATCATCAACAACAAGTATTCTGGCCATATTTTCTGTTAAAGCTACTCCCCGATTATTTTTACCATAACTTTCTTGGGACGCCTGCCGTCAAATTCGGCATAGTATATCTGTTCCCATGGCCCGAAATCGAGCGTTCCCTCTGTAACGGCAATAACAACTTCACGTCCCATTATCGTTCTTTTGATGTGGGCGTCTCCGTTATCTTCCCCAGTGCGGTTGTGTCTGTAATTGCTTAATGGTTCGTGGGGAGCTAGCCCCTCGAGGAAATCATCAAAATCATTTATGAGGCCGCTTTCCGCATCGTTTATGTATACGCTGGCAGTTATATGCATGGCATTTACCAGACAGAGGCCTTCCTGTATTCCGCTTTCAAGGAGTTCCCGTTCAATATGGGCTGTGATGTTTATATACTCTCTTCTTGCTTTTGTGTTAAAAACAAGATGTTTTGTATGTGATTTCATTATATCTCTCTCCCCCTTTCTATTGCCATCTTTATGATGCTGACCGGATGGATAACCCTGTATCTGGTATTCATTTCTATCTGCATTTTACAGGTTTCGCAGTCTGTGATCACTACTTCAGGTTCTGCAAGTTCAATCTGTCTGAAGAGATTTTCTCCTATTTTCTGGGATATCCCGTAGTATTCTTTTTTGAATCCATAGGTCCCTGATATACCGCAGCATTCTGAATTCAGAACAATCAGTTCAAGGCCCGGGATCATTTTTAGTACCCCGATGGTATAGATCAGCCCCCCCTGTCTTTCCAGGTGGCACGGAGAGTGATAGGCAGCCCTTAGGCCGATGTTTCCCATTTGAGGGATATTGCCTTCCGAAAATTCTTCATAAAGGAACCTGGTAATATAGGATGTTCTGTTCAGTATTGAAGAATTGTCAACTTTTAAAAAACTTTCATATTCATGGGTCAGGGCAAATGTACAGCTCGATGATGTTGATACAATTCTGCTGGTGCAGTCGTTCAGCGACAGTGCATTGATGTTATGAAGCGCATTTTTTGTGGCCTTCTCAATGTATCCGTTTGCTATGAGCGGGACTCCGCAGCACTTTTCATCGGCAATTTTTACTCCGTAATCCATTTCGTTGAGTACGTCTACAGTATCGGTTCCAAGTCTTAAATCGTTGTAGTTCACATAGCAGCCGTGGAAGTACAGTAATTCCCTTGTGAAATTTTTCTGTCTTTCTGCCATATATTTTGTGAAGTATTTACTGAAAGTTGTTCTGTTGTACTTCGGAAGGGTTCTCTTTCCCGGAATTTTCAGGAAAATATCAAGGAAGAACCTCATAAGATCCAGTTTCAGAAAGAAGTTTGACAGGGGAGCAAGGAGAGTGCCGAACCTGCCGGCCAGGTCTGTTCTGCTCATGAAGAAGTCTCTTGGCCTGAAGAATTTTTTCTTCAGGTATCTCCATTTAGCATCCTGTATTATTTCAGCAATCCTGACATCCGAGGGGCATGATATTTCACATCTCTTGCAGTTTGTGCAGTATTTAAGTGATGAATCAACCAGCCCGGGTGACTTAATCCTCAGTCTCTCGGAATCGGGCCCTGCCTGTTTCGGCCCGGGGAACAGTGGGGTCTCCTTCGATACAGGGCAGTACATTGTGCATATTGTGCATTTAATGCAGTGGTCAAAACTTATGTTTTTCAGTTTATCCATTATTAAAATTTTCCTGTCATCTGTGATGCTGCAGTAAAACCTGTAGTAATTGCTACTCCCCCTCCTGAGCCTTCCTTGACAGGGTCGTAATGGGCCAGTACTGATCCCGCACAGAAGAGGTTGGAGATTTCTGTAGTGTCCTTAATTGCTGTAAAGGAATCGGAGGTTTCAACACCGAAGGATAGAAAGGGATGCCCGTTTTTATCGAAAAAATCTTTGCTGTGCCATCTCCCCCTGTCCTGATTATAGAATGTATCAAGGCCGAATACGGGTTCATGGATCCGGCTGTATGAGCCAGTGAGTCCTCCGCTCAGGAAACTTCCCGTTGCAAGCATGAAGTTCTTTGCAGAGATGCCGTACTTGCCGGAGTTTTCTGTATTTATATAGTTCAGTTTTCTGCCGGAGAAATTTCCGCAGATAACCCTGTCATTGCTGACATATTCTCCTCCGGCCTTGTAAAAAATATTTTTCAGGGCATAATCAAGCCTCAGCCCGGGTATTGAAGGGGGAAGGGTGGGAAGTTCATATATCTCCTTCCCTGTGAGCTCCCTTAATTTTCTGTTTACGCTTCTGAAATTTTCTATACCCAGGAACGACGGGAGTGTCACTATTTCAGCCTGGCCTGAGATTTTATTGATTTTCTGTGCTATCTTGTTCAGGTAACGTTCAGAGTTGAATATGCGGGCGATATCCACTGACCTGAATTCTTCATGGTTGCGTCTCTTTTCATCAAATTCTTTCAGCGATATATCGCCCTTTATGAATTCCCTATTTTTGAATAGATTGTTCTTTTTAAGATTTGCAATGGTAAGTTCGGGGAAATAGTCCCTGAATCCTGAGAAGTTCAGCACTGCAATGGGACAATCCGACTTTACCATATTCAGTGATTCTGAATTGAATATGTTTTCCTGTGACAGATATGTGGGTTTCATGACACCTAAATTTGTGATATGGAAATGATTCTCTCTCCCGTTGCTGGTCATTATCATGCCCTCCTGGGAAAGTTCACGGGTAATGAAATCCACCGATTCAACTATTTTATCTATACCAGACTTTGCATAGGGGTGCCTGGGATTCTGATTTTTCATATTCTGAATTTCAGTAAAGGGGGAGTGAACTTTTCTGCCTTCTCTGTCATATCCCAGCAGGTCTATGGATCCTGAAGAGAAGTGAAGAGAATTCATGCCGTTTGAAAATATAACGGTTCTGAGCCCCTTGCGGACACATCTGATCCCGCAGGTGAGGCCTGCAATACCTCCGCCTATTATTACGCAGTCGTATTTCATTTCTCCTCCCTTTCCGTGTCATTCAGCGGAAGTTCATCAAGGCCGAAGAGGCTGGTGTATATCCAGTATGTAAGTTCAGATTCTCTCAGGGAGTCTCCCCACAGTACAGGTTTAATTCCTTTCCATCTCTCTTCCAGAAAATCTTTCAGCATTGCAGTGGATTCATGGGGAGAAGCTTTGCCGTATTCGTTGAAAAGAGCCGCTGCCCTGTATGAACACAGTTCTCCCTGACATGGGCCCATGCCTATTCTTGTCCTGCGCCTCAGGTCTATGAGTGTGGTAACATCAAGATTATTAAGGGCATATTCAATTTCCCCTTCAGTTACCATTTCGCATTCACAGATGAGCCTGAAGTTTTTCCTGTCGTTCTTCAGTATATTAAATATGCGTTTTCCGTGCCTGTACATGGTTGATCCCACAACTGAGTTTGAGATGTCCCTGTAGAATTTCCGGATGTTTCCAGTTACCTTTTCTGAACCGGGCAAGGGGAGAGAATGGGTTCTGCATGATGTTTTCTTTCCGAGTTTTTCGGAAACAAGATCAGATGTCATTTCTGCCATGAGTCTGTATGTCATGAGCTTTCCGCCTGCTATTGTAACGAGACCGTCGATTCCATCTCTGGATTTGTGGTCAATGAGAGTGATGCCTCTTGTTATGTTCCTTCCGTCACTGCTGTCCTCAGGGGCAAGTAGGGGGCGAACCCCGCTGTAGGCCCGGAGGGCCCTTGTCTTTGACAGATTCGGAACCATCCTTTCTCCTTCCCTGAGAAGCATGTCTATTTCAATATTTTCCGGGAAAGGGGAATCTATTTCATCGTAGGGTATTTCCATTGATGTAGTTCCGAGAATTGAAACTGTATCTCCCGGAACCATAATGTCCGCGTCAGAGGGCTTTCTGCACCTGTTTATGACGGTGTTGTTTATTCGGTAATCCACGATGAGCATTGATCCCTTTGACGGCAGCATTTTGAGTTCTGATCCGGCCATGAGGCATATTCTCTGCCCCCAGATTCCGGCAGCATTGACAATAATATTCCCGTGAAATTCATGGACAGATCCGTCTCCTGATAATGCCTTTACACCCGTTGTTTTTCCGCTGGATGAGAAAATCCCGCATACTTCCATATAGGTGAATACTTTGGCACCGTGTTCTTTTGCATCGAGTATATTTGCAGATGTGAGTCTGAAGGGGTCTATTATTCCATCGGGAACTTTAATTGCAGAAACAATTTCAGGGTTCAGACCCGGTTCTTTTTTCAGCGCCTCTGAAACAGGTATTTCAACCGCATCGATGCCTGTTTCCAGACATCGGGACAGGAGTTGTTCGTGGTATTGCCTGTCATCTTCGGGCAGAGTGATAAAGAGTCCGCCGGTTTCCTCAATGCAGTGGCCGGCAATTTTTTTGAGGATTCTGTTCTCGGAAATACATTCCCTGGCTGATTCAATGTCTTTGACTGCATAACGTGCTCCTGAATGGAGCAGTCCATGGTTTCTGCCGGTCGTGCCCGAGGTGATATCACCCTTTTCAAGAAGGACTGCCCTGATCCCTCTCAGAGAAAGGTCCCTGAGTACTCCGGCTCCTGTGGCACCGCCGCCTATTATTATGACTTCAGTTTCATGCATCAGGGTCATTGAATAGCCTCTTTCAGTTGTCAAAAAAATCATTGAGTCATCTTTTTCCGGGGAATGTCAATGACATTTCCCGATCCCATACCGGCCAGATCATAAGTGCTTTGCAAAAAAAAAAATTAATGTTGAATCTATTGGCCTTATTGTACTTTAATGTACTTTCTGGTGTAATTAAGGTAATAAAATGTTTATTGAAAAAATAAATAATCCTTCGGATTTGAAGAAAATGTCCAGAGAGGACCTTCCGAAACTTGCCCGGGAAGTAAGGGATCAGATGCTTGAGGTGATCTCAAAAAACGGCGGGCACCTTGCGTCTTCGCTTGGAGTCGTTGAACTCACAATAGCTCTGCATTATGTTTTAAATACACCCTCAGACAAGATTATCTGGGATGTGGGCCATCAGACATATGCACATAAGATACTTACAGGCAGAAGGGAAACATTTCAGAGCATCAGAAAATACGGCGGAATAAGCGGGTTTCCAAAACGCTGTGAATCTGAATATGATACCTATAATGTGGGCCACAGCAGCACCAGTATTTCCCTTGCGGTTGGAGAGGCAGTGGGGAGAGACTTAAATGGAGAAAAGTACAAGGTCGTTGCTGTTATCGGAGACGGTTCCCTCACGGGCGGAATGTCCTTTGAAGCCCTCAATCATATAGGCCATATCGGCAATGATGTAATTATAATACTAAATGATAACGAGCAGTCCATATCTCAAAATGTCGGGGCCATGTCCACATATCTTACTGAAATGATATCAGGTTCTTTCTATAACCGTTTCAGAAAGAAATCCATGGAAGTGATGAGCAGTATACCGGTAATCGGAAAATATCTCTATAAATTTATTTTCAGGGTTCTTTCCGCATTTAAGAGTTTTATCATACCCGGCAGGCTCTTTGAGGATATGGGCATAAGATACTTCGGGCCCGTTGATGGGCATAATATACCAAAACTTATAGAACTCCTTAACAGGGTCAAAAATATAAATCAGGGCCCCAAAATTATTCATGTCATTACCAGAAAGGGGAAGGGGTATGAACCTGCGGAGTGTGACCCCTGCAGCTTTCACGGTATCGGCCCCTTTGATCTCTCCACCGGGAAATGTACCTCAAAGGGTAAATTTGAATCATATTCATCTGTGGCTGGAAGAACACTGGCTGCCATTGGAGCAAAGGACAGTTCTGTTGTTGCCGTGACTGCAGCCATGAAGGAGGGGACCGGACTGAGCGAGTTTGAAAAGGTCGCTCCCCGGAGGGTTTTTGATGTGGGCATTGCCGAGCAGCATGCCGTCACATTTGCTTCTGCGCTTGCTTCAACAGGCCATAAGCCCTTTGTGTGTATATATTCAACATTCATGCAGCGGGCCTATGACCAGCTGATACATGATGTGGCCATAATGAATCTTCCGGTGAAGCTGCTCATTGACAGGGCCGGCATTGTGGGAGATGACGGGGAAACACATCATGGACTATTTGATATATCAATGATAAGAAATATCCCGAATTTTATTTTTCTTGTACCGTCAAACGGTGCAGAGCTCAGGGACATGATCCATTTCGCTCACGGTTATAACGACGGGCCCATTGCCATAAGGTACCCGCGGGGCTGTATTGATGTTGAAAATCTTGATGTGGAAAGCCCCTTACCCTATGTGCCCGGAGAAATTTCTCTTGAAACAGAAGGAGAAGATGTTGTTATCTTTTCGATAGGGGATATGGTACAGATTTCTGTTGATGCCGCGTCACTATTGAAAGAGAGGGGTATAACTGCAACTGTGGTTAATTTAAGGAGTATCAAGCCGCTTGATTTTGACTCTGTGAATTCTCTGATTGAAAGACACAGGGGCTTTGTTACAATTGAAAACGGCATGGTCCAGGGAGGATTCGGGGAGTATATCTGTTCATCTGTAGATCCTGGCAATGCATCAAAACGTATCTGCTGTGCAGGGTTTCCCGATGAGTTTATCAGACACGGAAAGGTTAATGAACTCTTCAGGGATTATGGGCTCGATGCGCAGTCACTGGCCGAAAGAATCTGTGACTATTTCATAGCGGGATGACAATCCTGTTCCTTCCCTCGTCCTTTGCCCTGTATAGATTAGTGTCGGCAAGCCTGATGATTTCCTCGTAACTCCTGACTTTATCGGGGGTGGCAATTGACACTCCTCCGCTGATTGTTACATATCCTGCTGCTGAAGAGAATTCGTGCCTTATATTCAGATTCTCTACATTTTTTCTGATTTTTTCAGCTATATCTGCAACATCCCCCATATTTATATTCGGGAGAAGGACTACAAATTCTTCTCCTCCATACCGCGCTACCATATCTTCAGGCCTTGTGAGAGTACGCTTTATTGTATTTGCAACACTTATAAGACAGTCATCACCCTTCTGGTGGCCGTAGTTGTCGTTGAATGCCTTGAAGTGATCGACATCAAGCATTATTACCGCGAGAGCAGAAGAGTTTCGGACAGCCTTGTTCCATTCCATTTCAACACTCTGGTTAAAGTACTTTCTGTTCGTAATGCCGGTGAGGCCGTCAAGCGCTGAAGATTTCAGATATGACTGGTTTGCTATTTCAAGAAATCTGTTTACCTCTATGAGTTCACGCTCACGGTCCATGAGTTCGGTTTCCCTCTCCTTCCGCTTGTCCATTTCCTGCTTAAGCTTCAGTGATGATTTAACCCTTGCTATGAGTTCTATGCTGTGGAATGGTTTTGTGATGAAGTCATTAGCTCCGGCTTCAAAGGCGTCTTCCATGAATGAAACCATTCTGCTGGAAGTAAGTACAATAATGGGGACATCCTTATAGTTTTCCATTTGCTTGATTTTTCGGGTGAATTCAATCCCGTTCATTCCCGGCATGTGTATGTCAATGAGAACAAGATCTATATCTTTGTAAATGCTATCCGGTTTCTGGAGTGTGGTGAATACTTCACTCGCGGAATCGGACTGTTCAATGTTGTTGTAGCCTGCTTTGGTTAAAACAGAAACAAGTACTGCTCTTACTGTTCTGGAATCATCAACGATTAATATTTTCATTTTACCTTTCTTTATCTGTAACTATTTAAGTTTAATAAAAAAAGAGCTGACTAGCAATAATTTTTTCGTGGCATTGAGGTTTGATATTTTATCAATCATGCGTGAAAAAAATTTTTTGGTGCATAAAAATATGTTAAATGGGGGATTGGTGTAAAAGTTTTAATATAAGATATTATTAATTATTTGTTAACCTCCTTGAGGTAGTCCCTGATAATTTTTTTATCCTCATCATCCATATCTACAAAGTTTATTCCGAAATGTGTAATATTTTTTACTTTTTTGGAATATACAACATAACCTTCTGTTCGTATTGAATAAACCTTTTTGTGACAGGGGACATTCAGCATCAGAAAAAGTTTTGTCAAGGGTGCAATCTCGGCAGTTGTTTTTGCCTTCATCCCGCCGATACTTATATCAACCCCTTCGGCCTGAATAAACTCTTCACTTATAACCTTGATTTCAACTATCTGGCTTATTTCAAATCTTTCATGCGCTCTTTTTTCACTGGTTTTCATGTTTGTTTTCCACTTCAGAATAGTCTTTTATTTTTAACTAAAATATATAGGACCGGTTATAAAATCAATTAAAACTTCAGTTTCATGTTCGGTCTGAAGATCAACTGCCAGTTTTCGTTAATTTCTCCCTTCAGATCTCCACGGTAACCGTCCGATTCTGTTTTAATTGCGCCGAGTCCGAAAGAGAAAACTGTGTTTTTTGAAAGTGCAAATTTTTTACCGAAGAGGAAAAAGTACCTTACAATTGCCTTTTTTTCATAATCAACGGTGTTGAAGTCGAGCCTCACCTCTGTTTCGCTGTTATGGATAAAGAATTTTATGAATATGTTTTTTTCTCTGTCTCCATAATCAACTCTGCTTCTTTTAATGGAAATGTAGAGTTTGTCGTTTATGTCGTTGTTTCTGTGCCATTTATACCCCACGGCATAGCTCCAGGAAAGATCTCTTCTTTCCCTAATATCTGAACCCTTCAGTTTGATTTCTGTCTCAACCCAGTCGTCCTCAACCATAATATTGTCTACGATATGCCTGTTTCCATAGCTCACAAGAAAGCCGCTGAAGGCTTTACCTACGGTTTCATTTTTGCCATCGTTGTTTTTGTCTGTAAAATTGATTACATTGCCGAAGAAAACTGATGAGGCCCATGGCTCAGGAAAACCTGCAGTAACAGCCTTTACAATATTTATATTCTCTGTTGCCTGTGAATCCTCATAGGAAGACTCTCTGTTTTTTTTTATGTATACACCTGCCAATGGAAGTGGGTAAATACTGGCTTCTGTTAGTACAAATCTGGGTCTGTAAAAGTTTTTTAAAAGGCTCAGGTAAATATTGAACTCATCGGTATACTGGATTTCAGGGATTGGAGTTTCTGCAATGCCGAAGGTGTATGCAAAATATGAATAGTATGGGTCGATTTCAAAAGAGAGTTCATGTCTTCCGTCTGTGTCGAGTTTGACAAATTTCTGCCACGAATAAAGAGCGGGGCTGCATACTATAATAAAAAAAATGACCAGTAATGTTTTCAAATCAGACTAAACCCGAATTTAGAATCTGTAAAATTATAAAACACAATTTCAAAAAGTCTATTATAAATTTATGTTTTGAATCAATAATGGTTGATCCCATGTAAATTAACAGGTTTTTGATATTTAATTTTTCAGATTGCTCTATTATTATGCTGATTATCCTGTCATGGCCAAAAAAAGGGCAAATTAGGGAGAGAGAAAGTAAAAATGGTTGATTAATACAGTTCCGTGGGTATAGAAAAAATAGAAAAATATGAAGAGGTTTGTTTGATGAAAAGATTTTTAATGTTCGTAACACTGATCTTGACTCTGTCAGTGACATCATGTATCAGCAGTATCAGTTCAATTGCAGGAAGTGCTGTAAAATCTTCAAAAGTGGGCAACAAGATGCTTATTCACAGCAGTCCGCGAGTGGGTGATTATGCAGTATATAAAGGATCCAGTGGACAGGTCAAGATGACAATGAAGATCACAGGTAAAAGTGGTGGTCTCTATGTTGTAACAAGCGATACAGGTATTGATATATCCGGCCAGTATATTTCAACTCTTGTTCTCGAGCTTCATCTTGACAGAGGCGGAAATGTGAAGAAAGCATATGTTGTGGAAAGTTCCGGAAAGACTGCACTCCAGATCGCCGGGAAAAATGATGAAGAGTATGTTGGCGTAACGTCCCTTTCTGCATCAGAAATTAAGGAGATGGATGTTCCCTCAAAAGTTACTGTGCCTGCCGGTACATTCAGGGTAACTCCATTAACATTTAAAAGCAAAAAGAAGGGTCAGGATGTAAGAATTGTAAACCTTGTTAATCGAGGCGTAAAATTTGGTTACGTTGCTGCCTATACATATAACTATAGTGACGGAAAATATGATAAGGTCCAGGCTATGGAACTTGTAGAACAGGGTAATAAACGCTGATTTTTATAGCCGGTAATCAGGGCCGTATATATTTCCTTAAGCAGGTATTTTGCGGCCCATTTTATCCTGTCTGAAATCATTGCCACTGACCTGAATTAATGCAGAAATTTGTTCCCTTAATCTGCGGTTTTCTGATAAAGGCATATCAGGAATATTGACATTATAACCGGCTCAGACTGCCGGTTTCCTCAGGTATTCGTTAAGAAGTTTTTAAGGATTTTTTACATAATGAAAAAAAACAGATTGGACCTGCTTATAGTTGAAAGGGGACTTTCCCAGTCCAGGGAAAAAGCCAAGAGAGAAATAATGTCCGGCTGGGTCAGAGTTAACGGTGAAACAGTAAGGGATCCTTCAAAAAAAATTTTATCCGACAGTGACATAACTGTTGAGAGACCCGGCGGAATTTTTGTCAGCAGGGGGGGAGAGAAGCTTCAGCGTGCACTTTCATTTTTTAAAATCGATGTAAACGGCACTGTGGCGCTTGACTTGGGGGCATCCACAGGCGGATTTACAGACTGCATGCTGAAGGCAGGTGCATCCAGGGTTTATTCTGTTGATGTCGGGTTTAATCAGATTGATTACAGTCTCCGAATGGACAAAAGAGTTACTGTCATGGAGAAGACCCATGCAAAAAACATTACACGTGAAATGTTTGAGGACAAAATAGATTTTTTTACAGCGGATCTTTCTTTTATTTCAATATTGAAGATCCTTCCCGTTGTTCATTCTGTTTTTGATTCAGTGGAAGGAGTTGTCCTTCTTAAGCCCCAGTTTGAAGCGGAACCAGGTGAGCATAAGAAGGGAGTTGTCAGAGATCCGCAGATACATAAGGATATTTTACGGCGTGTAATTGCCGGTATAACTGAAGCCGGATTTGCTGTACTTGGAATTACCTACTCTCCCATCAAGGGACCCGCAGGAAATATTGAATTTCTTGCACATGTGTCATCCGGGAGTGATGCTGTTTATAATTTTGATGAAATAGATAGTGTTGTAAATGAGGCACACGAGGTGCTTGATAAATAGTCCGTAATTTTTTGTTTTTAATTCTTTATCAATTAGTTTTACTCTATGTATATACAATCCGAGGGGTTTTATGAAAATATTTGCTCTAAACTGCGGGAGTTCATCCTTTAAATATCAGCTTTTTTCATGGGGAGAAAAAAAGGTCATAGCAACAGGGCTGGTGGAGAGAATAGGCTCCGATGAGTCTGTGCTTCATCATGAATTATCTGATGGTGAGAAGATAAAGATTACACAGCCCATGCATAGTCACAAGGAGGCAATAGAGCTGGTACTCAAGATGCTTTCGGAGGGAGAACATGCTGTAATAAGCAGTTTTTCTGAGATATCCGCAGTGGGGCACAGGATTGTTCATGGAGGAGAGCGTTTTGCCAGAAGCGTAATGATTTCAGATGAGGTAATTGATGAAGTGAGAGAACTGTCAAGTCTGGCTCCTCTTCACAATCCGGCAAACCTTATCGGCATAGGAGCAGCCATGAAGGCTCTGCCTGATACTCCCCAGATAGGGATTTTTGATACTGCCTTTCACCAGACCATGCCGGCAAAGGCATTCATGTACGGCCTGCCATTTGAATGGTACGAGGAGTACTCAATCAGAAGATACGGGTTTCACGGTTCCAGCCACCTTTATGTGTCAAAAAGGGCAGCAGTTCTTCTTGGCAAGGATGTTTCAGAATGTAATATTATAAGTATGCATATCGGAAACGGTGTCTCCTGCTGCGCGATCAAGGGCGGTGAGAGCTATGATACTTCAATGGGCATGACCCCCCTGGAGGGTGCAATAATGGGTACGAGATGCGGGGATATTGATCCGGCAATTCCAATGATGATGCAGCGTAAACTTCATCTTTCCCCTGAACAGATGGATGAGATACTTAATAAAAAATCGGGACTTCTCGGAATCACTGGCAAGTTTACCGACAGGCGGGATATCGTATCCGCCACAAAGGACGGTGATGACAGGTGCAGGCTTGCTCTCGAAATGGAAACCTATAATCTTAAAAAATACCTTGGAGCATACGCTGCTGCCCTGGGCAGGGTGGATGCAATAGTCTTTACTGCTGGTGTTGGAGAGAATGCCGGTGAAATAAGGGGAATGGTTCTGGATAATCTGGAATGCCTTGGTATAAAGATTGATACTGAAAAGAATCTTAAAGTTAAAAGTTCAGACGGAGAGACTGAGATTTCCCTGCCGGATTCAGCAATTAAGGTCTTTATGATTCCCACAAATGAAGAAATTGTCTTTGTGGAAGATGTGGTCGGTATCCTTGAAGGAACTTACAGTGATCACATGACCTTCAGATATTCATTCCTCAAATAACCCGTTTTATTATTTTCAAAGGCAGCCGGTACCTTTAGAGAATAGTGGTTGACCTTTATTTTCGGCGGAGTAGTATTTCCCTCAATTAAAAGAGGGATTTCCAATGAAAAGGGGCATCTTAACATTTATAATCTTACTTCTGGTATGTTCAGCCGGCTTCTCATTCGATATGAAAAATATTGTAGCCTATCCTGTTCCATTTAACCCGAGAAATGGTGTGCTCACAGTAGGTTACCCCGCATCCTATTCCGGTGCATCTGCTGATCAGGTTAAAGTTGTTATTTATGACATAAATGGAGACCGGGTTATTGAGAAAAACCGCAGTCAGCTGCCTTTGTACTGGAACGGCAGGAACAGAAGCGGACGTCTTGTTAAGCCGGGCATGTACATTATTAAGGTCACGGTTGAGAATGAAAACGGTGATTACGGTAAGAAGATAATCCGCATTTTGATAAATTATTAGGGGAAATGTGCTTTTGAAAAGAATTCTGTTTGGTTTATTTGTTGTTGTTTTATCTTCTCCAATTTTTGCGGATGATGCGGGGAGCAGGGGTGCCTATACCCGCGGAGGATGGGCAGGTGCCCGGTATGTCGCTTCCGGGATGTCCGGTGTGGTGATGTCAGACGATATCTTTTCCATGTACTGGAATCCTGCAGGATTAAGCGATCTCCTGTCTAAAAAAAAGATGACTGAGGATGATGTTGCGCGGAAAGCAAAGGAAAAAAAATACGGAGAAATAACAGAAGCAGACCTTCTAAATTTTTCAGAGAACAGCAGCAAGAGAAATTTTCTGGATTTTGGTGCATCCTACACGGGACTTGATGTTGAGAGGGATGCGCTGTTTACGGGTGTAGCTTTCGGGCTTTTTAACGGAGTCTTCGGTGCGGGACTCTATTCCGTAATTTCACGGGATATTGAGACAAGGGACAGCGACGGGAACCTGACGGGTAAAAATAATTATGCGGGAGCAGAGGGTTTTATTTCCTATGCATGGTCATCGGCCATATACTCGGTAGGTCTGTCTATAAAGCCCCTCTATGAAAAAATTGGTGATTCGACCTATTCTGGTCTGGGATCTGATATAGGTGTTCAGGTCTTTGTTCTTCCATTCATAAAGGTAGGTGTAATGGCTAGGGATGTATGCAGTTTTCTGAAGCCATCGGGGTCTACTGAATCAGAAAGTGAATATGATTTTTTCAAGCCGGAGATTTCATCTGGAATATCTCTAATAACTGATTCCGGAATAGTTCTTTCCCTGACAACGTCCAAAAGAATTGAACAGGACGGTTTTTATGTGGGAGGAGGGGTTGAGTACCATGTTAAATCATATTTTTCCATTTCTGCCGGAATGTTTGATGAATCCTTTACAGCTGGATTTGAATTGTCCCTGTTAAACATGAGGTTCGGCTATGCCCTGTCTCTTGACCGCGTAGACGGAGGTTATAATAATACATTGTCAATGGAGCTTATCTTCTGATGACTGTGAGAACAAAAATTATGGGAATTCTCAATGTGACTCCGGACTCATTCTATGATGGCGGCTCATATGTTTCTGTAGATTCTGCTTTGCGCAGAGCACTGGAGATGAAGAAGGACGGGGCAGATATAATAGATATCGGCGGTGAATCCACACGGCCCGGATCCGCGCCTGTGGGGTGTCAGGAGGAGCTTGACAGGGTATGCCCTGTAATCGAAAAAATATTATCTGAAGTTAACATAAAAATTTCAGTGGATACATATAAATCGGAAGTTGCAGAAGCGGCAATTTCTGCCGGTGCAGTAATGGTAAATGATATAAGCGGCCTGACCTTTGATAGGGATATGGCTTCCATTGTTGCAAAGGGGGGAGCGGATCTGGTAATCATGCATATTAAGGGCATGCCCGGAACCATGCAGAATGATGTTACTTATTCCGATGAAATAAAAGATGTACTTGATTTTTTAAAAGAATCAGTGGACAATGCCCTGAGTAACGGTGTTTCAGGCGAAAGGATTGTTCTTGATCCCGGAATAGGGTTCGGTAAAAGTCTTGAGCATAACTACAGGCTTATCTATAATCTGGAAAGATTTCTTGAATTGGGGTATCCTCTGATGATGGCTCTTTCGAGAAAGTCGCTTATCGGAAAAATATATGATGATCCCGATGCCGACAGGCTTCCGGGTACTATTGCCCTGAATTCTGTTGCTGCCCTTAAGGGGGCTGAATATATAAGGGTGCATGATGTTAAGGAGCATCGTCTTGCACTTGATTCAATAGATTTTATGAAGAGAGTATCCCTGGACTGATGGAAGAACTATTTGGAAAACTTGTATCCGGTTTTGACACTTTCTGGAATTATTTCAGAAATGTGGTGGATATACTTATAGTCGCCTACCTGTTTTACTGGATATACAGGTTTCTGACAAATACAAGAGCGATACAGCTCTTAAAGGGCGTAATTGTAATTTTTATTGTGGCGGTAATCTCTGCATTCCTGAGGCTTGATACTCTGTCATGGCTCATTAAAAATATAACAACTTCTCTTGTTATCACAGTTGTAATACTGTTTCAGCCTGAACTCAGGAGACTTATTACGCGATTCGGTCAGAAAAACTGGCTTGCCACGGATTCAGGGGCTGAATCCTTTCAGCTTGATGAACTTGTGAGTTCAGTTTTTGCCATGGCCGAAGAGAAAGTCGGTTCACTTATTGTAATAGAAAGAAATACGGGTTTAAAGAGTTATGTTGAATCCGGAGCCGAAATAGACTCACAGATATCTGAGGAACTCATCAGAACAATATTTTTCCCTCTTACTCCGCTTCATGACGGAGCCATAATAATTCAGGAAGGAAGGATCTCCGGAGCAGCCTGTTATCTTCCGCTAAGTGATTCAAAGCAGCTGAAGAAACATCATGGAGCAAGACACAGGGCTGGACTAGGAATTGCTGAGGAAACTGATGCACTTGTTATCGTCACCTCGGAAGAGCGTGGGGAGATTACTATAATGGTCAATGGAAAAATGTTTCAAAATGTCAAACATGCTGACCTGAAAAATATGATACTGTTTTTCATGAACCCCAAAACTGCATATGAGGAAAAATACAATATCTGATGCAAAAGTACTATGACATGATCAGGGAACAGGTAAGGAAGAAGGATCTCATCCCGAAATTAATATGCATATTCCTAGCTTTAATACTCTGGGCCTATATCTCCAAGACTCAGAACGGAGATATTAAATTCAAGGTTCCTCTTACTGTTAAGGGGCTGAACAAGAATTATGCTGTTTCAAGGATGTCTGACAGAAGTCTCACTGTCAGGTTCCGTGGTACTTCTGAAGAACTGAAAAATACCAGTCTCAAGAATTTGAAACTCTATGTGGATCTGGCAAAACCTGATGTGGGAAAATACAGGTCATATAAGGTACAGTATCTTAGAAATCAGATTCCGGAAGATGTAGATATCTATGTTTCATCAGATGATGTAAAGGTCCTTGTTGAAAAAAGGGTTTCAAAAAAAGTCAGGGTGGTGCCTGTCCTGGACGGCAATACTGCCGGCAATCACATTACCGGGAAAGTAAGGGTTTCTCCTGAATATATTTTCGTATCGGGGGCCGAATCCTATATTGATACTGTAGAGGAGGTGCGAACCGAGGAGATTCTCCTGCGTAACAGCTCAAAAACCATTACGGATACTGTCAGTATTGATAAATCCTTTAAGTATGGTGATTCCCTTGACTTCAGTTCTTCTTCAGTGACAATAGTAGTGCCAATTGTTCCCCAGGCTGATGTGAAGGAGATTGAATCAGGTGTAAATACACTGAATGCCGACAGTAAATATGTTTATGAGCTGCTGGATGAAAAAATTAAGATTAAATTTTTATCCGGAGGAAAAGATTCATCGGGTGATGCAGACTACAGGGCATTTGTTGATCTATCCCAGAAAGTAGATATGGGAAAATCCGGAGATAATATAAGTGCCATGAGGGTGAAGATTGCCAGTGATTCTGATCCATCTTTGAAGAAAATATTATATGTTGATCCCGAATTTGTAAGAGTCAAGATCAAGGTAAGAGAGTAATCTGCGGAGTAGTTATGATTTTAAAATTAATACAGTTTATTTTTTTGATAGTTATTGTCTATGTTCTTGTCAGTTTTATCAGAATAATATTCAGCATAGGTAAAAGTGCCGGAGAGATAAACAGAAAAATAGATGAGATAAACCGAAACAGGCAGTCCGGAAAAAAGGGTAGTGCGGGTAATGGTTCCGATAACAGCGTCATTGAACTTGATAAAAACCAGTATAAGGTTGAATAAGAATGAAAAGGGCAGCGGTATTTCTTCTGGTCCTTTCTGTTTTGATATGTTCCTGCAGCAGACCAAAGGGGCAGTTTGCATTTAAGACGTTCACGGATAAGGGGTACAGAATAAATCCTGAAAGACTGGAGTTTGATGCAGATAAGGAACTGTTCTGGATATACAGCTTTGAAAAAATCTCCTCCAGGATAAACCTTGGTGTGGTTATTCTGAAAAAGGACTTATCCTGGGTGGATGTGCTGTCCAGACCCGATCACATTGATGCTGAAAAAAATATTGTCCGCGGAAGTTTTAAGGGCTATGAACCGGGTGATTATAAAATAGTCATAACCGAAATAACCGACAGCGGCGCAAAAAAAATAGATGAATGTTCTCTCTATCTTTATTCTGATTCTGAAAGTTACTGACCGTTTTTCCCGTCTTCTGAACCGTTCAGAACCTCATTGGTCTTTTTTATCCTCTGTATTGAGTCTATTATTACCCTGCTGCCCTTCTGGATTTCATTAAGTTTTTCAGTGCCCTGTTTTATGAATTCTTCCGATGAACGGGGAAGTTTCTGTCCCGTGTATGTCATATATCCTACATATAACATAAGGGCTATGAGTATGAAAATGATGAGCTTTAACAGCCTTTTTAAAAGGGAGTAGACAAGCAATGCAATGACAAGAACTGTGATTAAAATGAAAATTTTGTTTGTTAAGAGTGTTTCTAGTAATTCTTCCATAAAAAAATATACCGATTTAATTTTATATTAGTTTAAAGGGATGCCGGTAAATTGCAATAAAAAAAGTTTAAATGGGAGGAGTATTTAGCGGGGGAGGGACTCGAACCCCCCACACCACGGATATGAGCCGTGTGCTCTAACCAACTGAGCTACCCCGCCGGGTATTTTTTTATTAGCGCGGGCAGGATTTGAACCTACGACCTTTGGGTTATGAGCCCAACGAGCTACCAGCTGCTCCACCGCGCGATCTGGTGCAAATCTATTCTACTACATTTTTCTGTCAATAAAATTTATTATTTTTTTTGGATATAAAATATTTGACCCTTTCTGTGAAAATGGTATTTTCTGATCTGGAATGAACTTATGGGAATAATAAATCCGCTAAAATATTTCATGTCGAAGAAGGTCGGCCTTGCCCTTGGCAGCGGTGGTGCTCGGGGGCTGTCTCATATTTCCGTGATAAGGTATATTGAGAATATGGGCATCCCTATTCACAAGATTGCAGGTTCAAGTATAGGAGCAATTGTTGGAGCTTCTTATGCATGCGGTACAATTGAAAAGCTTAAAAATGATGCTCTTTCAATAACCAGGAAGGAACTCTTTTCTATTTTTGACCTGACTTTTCCTACCTCAGGACTTCTAAAGGGAGACGGACTGATCAGGTTTCTTGAAAAGTATATCCCGAAAGATGCACTGCTGGAAGATTTGCCGGTTGAACTTTCTGTTCTGGCAACTGATTATTATTCAGGAAGATCCGTTATCTTTAACAAGGGGCCTGTACTTGATGCCGTCAGGGCAAGTATATCAATTCCCGGTGTATTTGTGCCGGTTCCCTACAGGAAGACATATCTTGTAGACGGAGGAGTGGCAAATCCTCTCCCTGTGGAAACTGTAAAAATGATGGGGGCGGATCTGACAATTGCAGTAAATCTTCATCCGGGCCTTAAAACTTCCGGATTTGACAGGTTTCTTGGGGCTCTCATGGACCGGAAAGGATTTAACCTCTATTCCGATGACAGATATTTTGCAGGAGAAGCTCCATCGATGAATGTTGTTAATGTTAATGATTCTCCCGCTTATGCGTATAAAGATGGGATGTCTTCAGGATCTGAACACTGGTTTTCGGAAAAGAAAAAAGAAGGGGTTGACGCGCCGAATATTTTTGAGATAATGCTTCAGTCCATTGATATTATGGAAATAGCAAATACCAGAAATATTCTTGTTCATAACAGACCCACCGTACTGATTGAGCCGGAACTTCTAAACATCGGGACACTCGATTTTGACAGCATCTACAGGATAATAACTGAAGGATACAGAGCCTGTTCAAAGGTATGCAGAAAATTAAACAGAAGGGTTAAAGTCTGGTTTTAACATGAAAATGAATTTTTTTAAAGAGATTGTTCGAAAGTATTATTTTATCATTACGGGGGTGCTTTTTTTTCTTTCGTTTCCCAGTTTCGATCTGGGGCTTTTCAAATTTTTTCCCTTCTTTGCATGGATATTCCTGATTCCATTACTTTTTTATGTAAAGGGCAGACCTCTCAGGTCTGTTTTTCTTGCTGCATTTGTCACTTCCTTTGCCGGCAACTTTCTTGCGTATAACTGGATTGGCCATTTCGGGGCAAAGATTCCCGGAGGGAGTGCCGTAATACTGTCATTTTTGATTCCAGCACTGTCAGTCTTTTTTTCTGTAAAGATTTTTCTGGCTGAACTTTTGTCGAAAAAGTTTTCAGGGCTGAGGTTCTTAATATATCCATCAGTGTGGATCATTGTCGACTGGATTCAGTCTCTCGGTTTTCTCGCCTTCCCATGGTCATATATGGGATATTCCCAGTATCCCTTTACATCTTTTATACAGCTTGCATCTGTAACCGGTATACTTGGTATTACATTTTTTATAATTCTTGCTAATACATCACTTGCTGAAGCGGTAGAAGTATTGCGTGTTCATGGTATACGGTCTCTATCTGGAAGCATGAAAGGTCGTGTCCTTGTTTCTGTTGTAATTCTTTTTGTCATAACTATATCTGCAGGCGAATTGAGGCTTAAGAAATGTAAAAATACAGGGGACAGTCTGAAAGTGGCAATAGTACAGTCGTGTATTTCTCCATGGGAAAACTGGCCAAGAAACAGGTTCCGGTATCTTAAGGAACTCATCAGGTACACGGAAGAGTCGCTTGCCGAAAAACCTGATTTTGTTGTCTGGTCTGAATCGGCCACCCTGGAACTCATATCTTTTAGATATTTGCGGGGTACCAGTGACAGGTTTGACAAGGAGTTGACTGAATTTATAAAAAACAGGGTCAGGGTTCCTCTACTGACAGGTGAGATTGGTCTCGTTGAGATGGATACATTCATGGGGCCAAGATATTTCCCGCAGAACAGCGCAGTGCTGATTAACGGTGACGGAACTCTGAATAATGCATATGCGAAAATGCATCTGGTTCCATTTGGGGAGTGGTTCCCGTACGCACAGTGGGCTCCATGGATTCAGAGGCTTGTTCTCAGTTTCGGGGGATCTGCATTTGTTCCCGGAGAGAAACCTGTGTTATTTGAGGTAGGCGGCAGGAAGTTCGGGACACTCATCTGTTACGAAGGCATCTTTTTCAGGCATTGCAGACAGTACAGGGATATGGGGGCGGATTTTCTCGTTAATATTACAAATGATGGATGGACTGATGCATACAATGGCCATTATCAGCATTTCTCAGCCTCAATTTTCCGAGCCATAGAAAATGGAATTCCCGTTGTCAGAGCCGGAAACACCGGAGTAAGTGCAATAATAGACTCATGCGGCAGAATCAGTGAGACAATGCCCATTCTGAAAAAAGGATTTATAACAGGCAATGTCATATTCTCAAAAAATGGACATACATTCTATAGTCTATATGGGGATATTGTTCTCTTTGTTTCCATCGTTTTTATAATTCTTCTTCTAGCACTTGTATTCATGGGATATCTGAAGGACCGACCCATAAAATAATTTTTATATTCCAACCTTTTTTGCAGAAGAAAGTTCTTTACAAAAGTGTAATTATGCTGCTTTATAAATAAATACTGTGTCATTAAAATGACTCACATGATATCTGTTGTTTAACTGTTATCCTGACTTGACTATTAAACAATAATTGTTTCCAAGAGGTGTGCATAGGTTTTTAAGTCTCATAAATATTTCTGAATTATTTGTAACAGACATGAAATTCTTGTGCCTCTCCAAAACGGGTGGGCATGTAGAAATATAGAAAAGATTTTTATTATTCAGGAGGTCATGAGATGCTTAAGCAGTATAACACAGATGAGATAAGAAATGTTGCCATCATCGGTCATGGAGGAACAGGGAAGTCCACACTATTTGAAGCAATGCTGTATGTGGGCGGTAAAATTGACAAGATGGGAACATCCTCCGCAGGGACTCTCGTGTCCGACTATGATGAACATGAAAAAGAAAAGAAGATTTCCATAAAAAGCTCTCTTGGATTTGTTGAATTTAACGGGAAAAAAATAAATATAATTGATACCCCCGGGACTTCAGATTTTATAGGAGAATCCCGCAGCGCCGTCGAGGCGGCTGACCTTGTTATCCTGGTTGTTGATTCGGTGGATGGAGTGCAGATAGAAACTGAAAAAGCCTGGCGATACCTCAAGGAAAGCAGTATTCCCAGAATTATTTTCGTAAACAAGATGGAGAAGGATAGGGCAAGTTATTCTAAGGTAATATCTAACCTGAGAGACAGTCTTGGCGTGAATGTGGCTACCCTGTGCATTCCAGATGCGGAAGGAGAAAAATTCGGTTCCGTAATTGATACTATAGAAATGAAAATGTACAGGCCTAAACCCGGCACAAGAGATGTCGATGTTTTTGATATCCCTTCTGACCTTCTCCCGCTGGCAGAGGATGAGCGTGGAAATCTTGTTGAACTGAGTGCCGAGAGCAATGACCAGCTCATAGAAAAGTTTTTGGAGGGGGAAGAACTTTCAGAAGAGGAGATTCGCAGCGGTATAAAGGCTCAGTTAAAGCAGGCGAAGCTTACTCCTGTCATATGTGGATCATCTCAGGGTGTTATTGGAATAAAAAATCTGTTGAAGGTGATTACGTCATTTTCTCCTTCACCATCAGATATAGAAAAAGTTGAAGGGTACAAGCCCGGAGCCATGGATGACAAGTTATCAGTGAATATATCTTCTGCGGGACCGTTCAGTGCTGTTGTCTGGAAAACATCAATTGATCAGTATGCTGGAAGGTTCAACTATATAAAGGTGATTTCAGGCAAACTTCAGCCTGATTCGGAAGTTCTTAATTCCCAAAAATCGGTTAAGGAGAGAATCGGAAAACTATATACCATGGAAGGGGCCAAACAGTATGAGGTTCCGGAACTCCATGCCGGGGATATCGGTGTTGTCATGAAACTCGAAAAGACAACGACTGCTGATACATTGTGTGATGTAAAGAACCCTGTTGTTCTGCCTCTTATAGTTGTTCCGCATCCGGTGTTTTCATATTCAGTTGAGGCTGTAAAAAAAGGTGATGATGATAAAACCAGCCAGTTCCTTTTAAGGGCTGTTGAAGAGGATCCAACTGTAACTTATGAATTCAATGGAGAAACCGGTGAAACTGTGCTTTCTGGAATGGGGGAGATGCAGCTTAATCTGATACTTGACAGTTTAAAAGAGAAGACAAAAATTGAATTTAAAACAGGCGTCCCCTGTGTGGCATACAGGGAAACTATAACAAAGAAGACAGATGCAAACTATAAACATAAAAAACAGTCCGGCGGACACGGTCAGTACGGAGAGGTGCATATAAGGGTCGCTCCAATGAACAGGGGCCAGGGGTTTCTTTTTAAAGACAGTATTGTCGGTGGAGTCGTTCCAAAACAGTTTCTCCCTGGAGTTGAAAAGGGGCTTAAGGATGGGATGACAACCGGTGTTCTTGCCGGTTATCCTGTTGTTGATATTGAAGTTGAAATTTATGACGGGTCATATCACAGCGTTGACTCTTCGGAGATGGCTTTTAAAATTGCAGCGAGGCATGCCCTGAAGATTGCTCTTGAAAAAGGGGGGCCTCAATTGCTGGAACCTGTAATGAATGTTGAGATATATGCTGATAAGGATTTTATGGGAGATGTTATGAGCGATATCACTTCACGAAGGGGAAGGGTGCTCGGTATGGATAGCAAGGATGGTTCCTCTAGTTCTGTTTCTGTCATAAAGGCTCTGGTTCCTCAGTCTGAAATGCTGCGTTACAGCACAGACCTCAGGTCAATGACAAGCGGCAAGGCTTCTTTTGAAATGTCTTTCTCTCACTATGATCCGCTCACAGGTAAAGAGGCCGATAAAATAATTGCAGACAGGGCAAAGGAGTCGGAATAATTGTTTAACTTGTAAATAAAACCCGCCGTTGGCGGGTTTTTTACTTGTAACAAAATGACTCCGGAAATAACTATATATTATTATATTTAAAACGGGTAAATTGTGTTTTCAGAGTACAGGATAAATTTTTCATATCTCCTGCTGTTTTCTTTTTTTATTCATGTTTTTATTCTGGTGATTTTTATACTTCCCGATGGGAACCAAAGTATAT
>QKCL01000081.1 GCA_003246895.1 Spirochaetota bacterium
TTCTCACAATTGCATTTCTTTTTCTTTTTCCGAATCTTGTTATTCTCCATGGAGTCAGACACTATCTTCTTGAAATGAACTACTGGACAATGGGGGCAACCCTTACAATGTGGTTCACCATAAACTATTTCTATGTGATAAAAATTCAGCCAATAATAGAAGTTCTTCTTAATCGTAATAACAGGCATCTTGAAACAATTGAAAAGAATTTCATAAAAGAAGTTTCCTTCCTGAAGGGGATCAATGAACTCATCGAAAATATGCGCAAAACAATCATACAGTCAGTCAAGACAGAGAGAGTTGACATATTCCTTAAAGCAGACAACTCTGCATCCTACAGAGATGTTTTGCTTAACAGGGTTTATGAAGGGACATCAATCGAGTCCATTCTGAAACATAGTGAAAGCTACATCGAAAGGAACTTTCTGAAATCATTAAAGGTTCTTCCTGAAGAATCAGAACTTATCATCTTTATGGAAAATTATAACTATGAGTATATAATCCCCCTTAATCATAACGGCAGTCTCATAGCCTTTCTGGCTCTTTCTCCCAAAAAAAACGGCAAACGCCTGACCGAAAATGAAGCCAGATTCATTCACATTATCAGCACATACGCCACAATAGCCCTTTACAACTCAATGATATACCAGAATCTTTCGGATATAAAGGATAATCTCGAAAAAATGGTGAAGGAGAGAACTGAAATAATAAACCGTCAGAAGGAAGAACTGGAAAATGAAATACAGCTGGCCCACAAATTCCAGACTACTTTACTGCCCCAGAACATCCCGAATCTAATGGAAGCTGACATTGCCTATAAATATGCCCCGTATATAGGTGTGGGGGGAGATTTAATAGGAATTCACCACAGAAACGATATGAATGAACTTGGTCTTTTCATCTGTGATGTTTCAGGACACGGTATCACAGCGGCAATCATTGCTTCCATGGTGAAGATGTCCCTGAACTCATGGGGGGTTCATATAAAAAACCCCTCAGACGCATTGTTGGATATGCGTAAAAAACTGAACGGCAAACTGGGAGACAATTTTCTTACTGCCTGCATGTGCACTATTGACCTTGATTCAGGAAGAATGGTCTATTCAAACGCAGGCCATCCTCCCGTCATGGTGGCGTCAACGAGCGGGCTCATTCAGAAAATAAACGCAAAGGGACGGATGATATCGGATCTCATACAGTCAGATTATGAGCAGTTTGCATTTACTCTTAAACCTGGCGACAAGGTTATAATGTATACTGATGGAGTGACCGAAGTACACAACCCTGACGGTTTGATGTCAGGAGAAGATATGTTCATAGAGATAATAAAACGCAATCTCCACCTGAGCAGTGAAAGGCTTTGCGACAAAATCTATGAAGAGCTGATGCTTTTCTCCGGCGAAAATAAATCAATGGATGATGATTTTACACTGCTCATTGCTGAATACAAAGGAAAACCCGGCCCATGAGCCGGGCTCTTTATGTCTACCTGATCTTTGAATTCCATTCCTCAATTCTGTCTGAAAGATCTGAAAAGAGGGACTCTGTATCTCCTTCAATTACAATCTCATTTATTTTATCACCCTGGGCAATGCTGTTCACAACATTCTGGTCATCTTCAGAAACAACTGATCCGAAAACAGTATGCTTGCCGTCGAGCCACGGTGTTGGAACATGTGTTATAAAAAACTGGCTTCCGTTTGTTCCCGGCCCTGCATTTGCCATGGAAAGTTTTCCGGGTGCATCATGTCTCAACTTTGGAGTACACTCATCTTCAAATTTGTATCCGGGCCCGCCTGTGCCTCTACCCTGAGGGCATCCGCCCTGTATCATAAAATCTGCAATAACCCTATGAAAAACAAGTCCGTTATAGAAACCTTTCTTTGCCAGATTGGCAAAACTCGCCACAGTTACCGGCGCATGCTCAGGGTACAGATTAAGATTTATATCACCCTTTTCGGTTTTTATTATCGCTTTAAGTTCACTCATGCTACTCTCCTGCTGTAAAATTTTAAAATCCAGTTACCGGATTCTACACCTTTCTGTCTATAAAAAAGGCCTTGCGGACTCTGTCCACACCCTTTTTAATAATATTCCTATATTTACCGGGATTTTTCCTGTACTCTTCCCTGTGCTTCTTCCTTTCTTCGCTGTCAGTTTCACCCTGAAAGTCGTCATCTGAAACATAACACCCTGAAAGATCACATCCTTCGGGACACCTCATGCGCTTTTCATCTTCAGGTTCAAGGAGCGTACCGCACATGGGACATGTCCTTTTCATGTTGCTTACATGTTTATACTTTCTTGGGGGAAATATCTTTATGGGAAATATTTTCATTTAATCCTTCTCAAGTTCATCAAGCCAGGCCGCAGTATCCTTAAGTTTTCTTTTAAAAAACCTGCCCACATCTTCGGGATTTTTCGCCTGGTGATATTTAAAATATATTTCGTCATCCATGATGCCTACTATTTCAATTTTCCCTGTGCAGTGGGACATTATATACCTGAATCTCTTTCCGTGGCCGTTTAAAAGAGTCTTGGCCTTTTCAATAATTTCATACCCCTTCTTTAGAGGCAGCTGAAAATGTGACTTTACCCTTGCAACGGGCCTGCACTGAAAAACATAGTAGGGATTGACCCCAATTCTAATCAGTCCGCTCATGAGTGCAGCCAGTGTCTCAGGGCTGTCATTTACATCCTTAAAAAGAACAGCCTGATTACTCACAGTTATTCCCCTTTTCCTGAATGCGGCACATGCAGCCTCAGATTCAGATGTTATTTCATTTGGATGATTAAAATGTGTCACCACATAAACCCTGTGATGATTATCGGAATATTCCTCAAGCATATCAAGCAGTTCCGTGTCCTCAATTATTCTACGTGGATATACAACCGGAACCCTTGTCCCGAACCTTATAAATTCAAGGTGATCTATCCCTTTCAGTTCCTCCAGAAAACTGCGTATTACAGGTGTATCACACATCATTGAGTCTCCGCCGCTTATGAGAACATTTGTTATTTCCCTGTGATTCCTGATATATTCCGCAGCATCCCGGAACATGCTGACAACCTCTTCATTGGGCAGCCCCACAAGCCTCTTCCTGAAACAGAATCTGCAGTATGCGGCGCAGACATTAGTTGAAAGAACAAGAGCAGTCTGGGCATACTTATGCTGAAGCCCGGACATTTTGGTGTTGCTGGCCTCTCCGCTCGTATCATATGAGCCATCGGCAATCAGTTCATTAACTGATGGTATCATCATCTTGCGCAATGGATCCATAGGATTTTCTTTATCAATGAGTGAAAGGTAGTACCTCGTAATACTCATGGGGTGGATTGAGATTACTTCCCTTAGCTTCTCTGCCTCTTCTTCAGAAAGGAATATGTATTTCCCAAGTTCCTCAACTGTTGTAATATTATTTTTCAATTCATTTTTCCAGTTCATGATTTTACCTCCGAGTTGATAATTCAGCCGGGTAACCGATACTGGTCACATACATTCAAATTATACTTATTTATTATTTTGACATCTGACGGAAAAAAGACACAGCATAAGAAAAGATGCTGTTTAATGACTTGTTATATGGACACTATATTGAAATTGCCGTATTTTTCAAGGGATTTTTTAAATAAAATAGGACACTTTAAATATACAAATATTTATATAATATTATAATGAGAACTTATAAAAAAAATATACCACTAAACTGCATATATTCTTTTTATTTGCGATCGACATAATACTCTTTTCTTGACTTTAGAATTATCATATATATACAGTCATACAAAATATTAAGGAGGAAATACAACGTTTATGAAAAAAATTCTATTAGTACTTCTATCTTTTCTGGTATTTTCATGCGGAAAAATATCAGACAATAAAAATACTCTCATGATGGCCACAACCACAAGCACGGACAATACAGGGCTGCTTGATTATCTTGCACCTCGCCTTAAAAAGGACACCGGCATGGACCTGAAATGGACCGCTGTGGGTACCGGCAAGGCACTAGCCATGGGCAGGAACTGCGACGTTGACATTCTCATGGTTCATGCTCCAGCTGCGGAAAAGGAATTCGTTGAAAAGGGCTTCGGAGTAAAACGAACCGAAATCATGTACAACGACTTCGTAATAATAGGCCCGGCAAATGATCCGGCCGGCATTTCCGGAAAATCCATAAATATTGCACTGAATACAATAAAAAAGAAAAAAATAATCTTCGCCAGCAGAGGGGACAATTCCGGTACTCATAAAAAGGAAAAGACCCTTTGGAAAGCATCAAAAATTCAGGCCCCTGAGAAAGAAAAATGGTATATTCAGACCGGCCAGGGAATGCTGAATACAATTAATATTGCTGCTGAAAAAAAAGGCTATACGTTGACTGACAGAGGTACATACATAAAATACGAATCAACCATGAAGGGGAATCCTCCTCTCAAGATTATTGTAGAAGGTGATAAAAACCTCATTAACCAGTACAGCACAATTATCATAAATAAGGATAAATGCGGAAAGACAAAGACTGAACTTGCAGAAAAGTTCAATACATGGATAACATCTGAAAATATCCAGAAGTACATCGGAGACTTCAAGCTCCTGAATAAAAAACTCTTTACTCCAAACGCAGCCATACAGAAAAAATGAATTTTATAAGCCAGGGCCTCATTGAAGCAGTTAATCTTATTATTTCAGGCAACAGTGAGGCCCTCTCCGCAATAAGAAACACAATTGAAGTCACAACGGTTTCAATAATTACTGCTTCAGCACTGGGGCTTCCTGCCGGTTTTATGCTCGGATATTTTGATTTTCCCGGTAAAAAATTTATAAGGACTCTCTTTGATACCCTTCTTGCCATGCCCACAGTTGTTGTGGGTCTCATTGTATATGCATTTATCACGGAAAGAGGTCCCCTGGGCGGCATGGAGATGCTCTTTGAAAAAAGCGGAATTATTCTTGGCCAGGTGGCTCTCATACTCCCAATTATTATCTCACTTACCGCAAGCGCAATTGAAACACTTGACCCCAGACTGCACAGTACCCTTCTGTCTCTTGGAGCACATGGAAGGAGAATAATTATTACAGGAATCGTTGAGGCCAGGTTTGCAATACTTGCCGGACTTGTCACTGCATACGGAAGGGTTCTTTCAGAAGTGGGGGTTTCAATGATGGTAGGCGGAAACATCAAATGGCACACACGGACAATCACCACGGCAATCGCCCTTGAAACAGGAAAAGGTGAATTTGCCCTTGGCATGGCTCTCGGCATTGTTCTTCTGGCCATAGGGCTCTCGGTAAATATTGCGCTGCTAACGCTAAAAAGGAAAGCCTGAGATGAAACAGAACTGCTCCTACAGCCTGGAAAATATTTTTCACTCCTACAACGATTTCTCACTTGAAATCGGAAACCTAAATATAAGTGAAGGTGAATCACTGGGCCTTTCAGGGCCTAACGGGGCAGGCAAAAGTACCCTGCTTCGTATTCTCTCCCTGCAGGAGAAACCCGAACGAGGCACTGTTTTCTGCAGGTACGGGATGAAGGAAATCACACTCCTTGACCAGTCGCCATATCTTTTGAAACGGTCAGTACAGAAAAACATATCATACGGGCTCAAAATAAGGGGCCTTTCAAAGAATATAATCGATGAAAGGATTGATGAGGCCCTGGAACTGGTTAATCTTGACCCTTCGGTGTACAGAAAAAGAAGACACTATGAACTTTCAGGCGGACAGACACAGAGAGTTGCCCTTGCCGCAAGGCTTGCCCTGAAACCTTCAGTTCTTCTCCTTGATGAACCTGTTTCAAACTGCGACCACAGGAGCTCACTGATTATAGGGGATGTTATAAGAAAAATACGGGTAAGCGGAACATGCACCATTATCATATCAGCACACGACATTCCATGGCTCTCGGGGGTTACAGACAGCATTCTTTCCATGAACTACGGAAAAATTTATCCCAATTAAAAAATCTCCTTCATATGCAGTCAGAACACAATATGTGCATGCCGGCACTCTTACATGACAGCATGCAGCATTATGGCCTGTATACTACATTAACTTCGAGCTGATAATAAAATGGCAGATTATACTTGCCGCATAGCCCAGTGCTATGACCGGTGTCCACTTCAGATGTGATCCGAATGTATACACTCCCCTTGCGGTCCCCATGAGTGCCACACCAGCAGCAGACCCGATGGAGAGAAGACTTCCGCCCACACCTGCCGTAAGTGTAACCAGCAGCCACTGTCCGTGGGACATAACCGGATCCATTGTCAGTACGGCAAACATCACCGGAATATTGTCAACTACTGCTGAAAGAATTCCTATTATTATGTTTGCGGATGTTGCACCAAGGTCGTGGTACATATACTGTGAAACCGCAGCAAGGTAACCGAACTGAGCCAGGCCGCCTACACACAGAATTACGCCGTAAAAGAAAAGCAGCGTGTCCCATTCCGCGCGTGCAATATTCTTCATGAGATCAAAGTTCTTTGCCGCTGTCTCCTTCTCACTCTGGTCTTCAAGCATCTGGACGGCACCTGTAATACCGCCGTTCTCATCCCTTACGGGCGCTGCGGAAAATGTCACGAGTTTACCGTTTTCTCCCAGTCCGGGAATAAATCTGGAAGCCTCAAATGCACCGCTCAGCAGTTCATTCCGGTTAAACTGGCATTCATAGTGGTTATCGATCATTTTCTCGGGCATATAGTTAAGAACAAGATCCGCAAGAACAGGCTCCCTGTTGTCGTAAAAGGGTTTCCAGTGATCTGAGGTCCCCGACATTTCTCCTGCTGAAATGCCTGTGAACTCCTCACAGGCTTTGTTCCAGTGTGTGACTATATGATTTTTGTCCACGGCAAATACAGGGTATTCACTCCTCTCAATTGCCAGGTCAAGGCTGAGATCACTCTGTAAAACATTTTTGAGAGGAAAGACACTGTCGGTACCCCTTGTGAAAAGAAACTGGTCGAAGCGTTCAACATGGCCCTCGTGAAGTTTTATATGGTAGGAGAGTATACCAAGAAGACCAAGTCCGAACATCATGCCCGCAACCGGAGGAAGGTGAAGAAAATTATGGAAACAGACAGCAATAACAATTGTTAACAGGAAAAAAACCATTATGGCTTTTGCACCGTATTTAAGGGTTATCTTTTCATCAAGTTTCTTCGGCATGGTTTTATCAATGGCAAAATTCATGAATAGTGCAGGGATCAACCAGTTGGCAAGTGACGGCAGAAATATCCTGAAAAATTCTGAAAAATGCACCTTCCCCTTCTGCCAAACCATAAGTGTGGTTATATCTCCGAAAGGAGAAAATGCCCCTCCGGCATTTGCAGCTACTACAAGATTTATACAGGCTATTGCCACAAACTTTTTATTGTCGCCGCCAACTGCCATGACCACAGCCCCCATGAGGAGTGCAGTTGTAAGGTTGTCGGCCACAGGGGAGATGCAGAAGGCAAGCAGTCCTGTAACCCAGAAGATTGCGCGCAGGGAAAATCCCCTTGTCACAAGGTACCCCCTTAGGGCATGAAAAATATTCCTCTCCTCCATTGCATTGATGTAAGTCATTGCAGCCAGAAGAAACAGAAAGAGTTCAGCATACTCAAGAAGACTTTCCCTGATGGCCTCGTGGGCTGTATGCACATCTCCCATCTGTATATAAACAACAGATAGAAGTATCCATATAATACCTGCAGCGAAGATAACCGGTTTGCTCTTGCGGAGATGTATTTTATTTTCAAGAGGAACCAGCACATAGGCCAGGACAAAAACCGCAATTCCCAGGTAACCGTAAACAGTGCCTGTCATATCTGTAACCTTACCCGAAACACTCCCTTCTGAAGCCGCAGCTGCAGTGCACAGAAAAAGCAGATTAAAAATTAAAAACTTTATACGCATCACACAAAACCTTTTTCCATTTTTATAGATAAAGAAAATCTACCAAAAATTACAGGTGCAAGGTTTCAGGTAAAGCCTAAAAAATAAAATTAGTCATGACTGACTAAATGTTTAACATAAATTTTATATAGAACTGCCCTATTTGTGCATATATACAGTTTTTACAAGGTAAAATACTACTTTATTGCATGGCCGGATAATTTCAAAAATTTTTCAGAATTTTTTCCCATTATCCTTTCAATATCTTCGGCATGAGAAAGCTCCTTTCTTATTACCGGCTCGTATCTCTTTAATCCCAGAAGAGGGTAATCACTTCCGAATAAAATCTTTTTACCGGCAATTTCAGCGGCAGTTCTGTATATTCCGGAATCATAGAGATATGGAGATGCTGCTGTGTCGTAGAAAACATTCCCGAGAACCTTTCTCACTTCAGGCATGAGTTCATATACAAACATCCCCCCTCCCCAGTGAGACAGAAGAATTTTTGCTTCAGGATGTTTTTCAATGAGCGAATATATGCTTCCAAGTGACGGCTCATATTTTCCTGCATATTTATGACCGACCGGTTCGTTCACATGTATACAGACAGGCATGGAATGAAGTTCACAGGCCCCGAGAACAGAATCCAGGTACCTGTAATTTTTTTCGGTGAGCCCTTCCCCGTAAAATGCAATTTCTCCAACGCCGAAGATTCCATTCTCCTTCATATCGACAACAGACTTTTCAATATCAGAATCAGGATGTGGTATGCCGAAAGAAATAATACGCCCCGATGATGACCGTGCCGACATGGCCATATAGTCATTGTGGAGTCTGCCCGTTTCCATGTCTTCCCAGGGAAATGACATTGCCGCTGAATAATCGATGCAGTTCTTATCCATATATTCAAGTAGTGCCGAATATCCGATGAGCCTTGATTTTTCACTTTCATAGAGGATTCTGAAATTATCATCTGAAAAAAATTTTTCTCTCCCTTCACAGACATCGTCAGGGAATATATGTGTATGAAAATCGATTATCATATAACCTCAGAATATTTATAATTTATAAACCTATTTTTTACTGGCATTGGACATGAAAAAGTATTAATATGCTATGATAAAAGTGTTTTATAAATCATCAAACAGAAAATATAAATTTTACCGGAGGCTCTGCAATGTTTCGTATAAAATTATGGCTGCTAATACTGACTGCTGCCGCACTTTTTCAATCACCTGCTGTTTCACAGACAATAAATCCAGAGAGCAAAATAAAATCCGTAAAACTCTATACAAACAGGGCTGAGATAACAAGAACCGCCCGCATCCAGCTGAAAAAGGGGCTTAACCATGTTCTTCTGGACGATCTGCCCGATAATCTTTATGACTGGTCTGCAAAGGCCACACTTCCATCATCCTTTAACGGAAAGATAATGTCCCTTGAGGTATCAAAAAAGGCTCTCCTTGAAAAAAGAAGAAAAAAGATTTTTAAAATTGAAGGAGATCTCGAAACCCTCAAAGATGAGGATACACGCCTTGCCGATGAACTTGAAAATCTGAGAAACCAGGAGCACTTCCTCAATTCCATAGGTGATTTTTCAAAACAGACCGCCGCAAAGGAACTAGCCACAAAAATGCCCGGCGTTGAGGTATGGTCAAAGACATCAGGATACCTCAGCACAAACAGAAGAACAATACAGGCTTCAAAGAGAAAGATACTGAAACAGCGAATGGAACTTGCAAAGAAAATTCAGAAACTGGAATTTGAACTTAACCAGATCGCAGGCAGAAGCTACTACGACACATATCTTCAGCTCAATGAAGAAATGGAAAAAAACACAAAATCTGTACAGGTTCAGCAATACGGAAATGTTGCCAGGCAGTATGAACGCAGAAACCAGTACCTAACAAGCGATACCTCCGGGCTGGATACAGAAAAAAGAATCATGCTCGATATTTATTCCACAAAAGAAGGATCAGTGGATTTTAAATTCAGCTATATTATACCCGGAACATACTGGAACATGATGTACGACTTCAGGGCCAGCAAAGAAACCAGCGACATTGAAGTTATCATTTACTCAAACATCTACCAGAAAACAGGTGAGGACTGGGAGAACATAGATCTGAGCCTCTCCACGGGCACACCTCTTAACAACATAACCGTACCTGAACTCTATCCATGGTATCTTTCAGCATATGAACCATATAAAAGCAAGAGAAGCATCATGGGTGCAGCGGGCATGTCAAATTTTGAGGCGAAGAAGGAGTATTCTACCGGAAAATCTATTGCCGATGAGGAAGTTGTTCCGAAGACTTCCGTAAAAAAAACAGGACTAAACTTCGAAATTTCATTCCCCATCAGTCAGTCAATAGAATCTTCAGAGAAATATCAGAAAAAGTACCTGCGTTCATATAAGATAACAAAGGGGAAAAATCTGAGGTTCTTTTACAAGGTTGTACCCTCCAGGTCATCAAGGGCCTTCTTCATGGCCACTGCAGTGAACAGTACCGGGCTTCCCTGGCTCAACGGAGAAGCTCAGATATTCCTTGAAAATGAATTTATAGGAAAAACAAATATTGCCGAAACACCACAGGGCAAGGACAGGGAAATGGTTCTTGGCATGGACTCTTCCATAATTTCCAAAAAGGAACTTGTTAAAAAATTCGAAGACAAATCCGGAATATTCGGAGGAAACCGCAAAATAATATACACATACAAAATTACACTGGAAAACACATCAAATGAAGAAAAAGAAGTTCTGCTGCTTGACAATTTCCCGGTATCAAGAAACAGTAAAATCGAGATTGAGATTAAGAATCTCACACATAAATATATGTTTGATGAAAAAATTGAGAAAACCAGTGAATACCTCAGGGGGATAAGAAAATTCAGTCTTAAATTGGCCCCCGGTAAAAAGACAGAAATATCATATGACGCTGAAATAACTTTTGATAAAGAACTAAATATAAATGGATTAAGATAGGTAACAAGATGAGAAAAACCAAAATTGTATGTACACTGGGACCGGCCACCGATGACCCTGCTGTTCTGAAAAAACTGTTTCTGAACGGCCTTGACGTGGCAAGGTTCAACTTTTCACACGGTACACACGAAGAGCAGCTCGAAAGGCTTAGCCTCTTCAAGAAGGTCAGGGATGAACTGAATCAGCCGGCTGCTGCTCTTCTCGATACCAAGGGTCCGGAAGTACGAATAAAAACATTCAAGGATGGTAAAATATGCCTTGCAAAGGGAGATTCCTTCACCCTTACGACAGAAGACATAGAGGGCACGCAGGAGATTGTGTCCGTAACCTATGACAAGCTCGCACAGAACCTTAACCGCGGAGACAGGGTTCTCATTGATGATGGACTCATAGAGTTAAGGGTAACAGGCACAACTGAAAAAGAGATATACACCGAGGTAATAAACGGCGGTGAAATAAGCAATAAAAAGGGTGTAAACCTGCCATCCATCACCCTTGACATACCATTTTTAAGTGAAAAAGACAAACAGGACATACTCTTCGGAATAAAAAACGATTTTGACTACATCGCAGCATCCTTTGTCAGAAACGCAGACGATGTTAAGCAGATAAAGAATTTTCTCAGCGACCATGACGGAAATTTCATAAAGATCATTTCAAAAATTGAAAACAATGACGGAGTGAAAAACATTGATGAGATTCTCAGGGTCAGCGACGGCATCATGGTAGCAAGGGGCGACATGGGTGTTGAAATACCATTTGAGGAGATCCCTTCTCTCCAGAAAATGATAATTGCAAAAACAAAGAGAGCCGGAAAACCTGTCATCACCGCAACACAAATGCTTGATTCAATGATACGGAACCCCAGACCCACAAGGGCTGAAATCACAGATGTTGCAAATGCAATCTATGACGGCACAAGCGCCATCATGCTATCGGGAGAAACCGCAGTGGGGAAATACCCGGAACTTTCAGTTGCCACAATGGCAAAAATAGCCATGAAAACTGAAACAAGCATTGACTTCAAGAAAAATCTTGAACAGGAAAAACTCAGCTCAACAAAGAATGTCACAGACGCCATAAGCTATTCAACCTGTTCCGCGGCACATTCTCTTGATGCAGCTGCAATAATATCAATCACCAAATCGGGACACACATCGAGAATGGTATCAAGGCACAGGCCGAGCTGCCCCACGATAGCATCGACTCCTCTCAAAAAAGTTTACAATCAGCTTGCCATGATATGGGGTGTGATACCGGTGCTCTCAACAGTTTCAAATTCAACAGATGAGATATTCCAGAAGGCCGTTGATGATGCCAGGAGCACAGGCATTCTGAAGAACGGCGACCTGGTAATAATTACAGGCGGAATGCCCGTTGGAATCAGCGGAACAACAAACATGATAAAAATTCACATAATCGGAGATATTCTCGTTGAGGGAAAGTCCCAGAACAGGCTCTCCACAACTGGGGTCCTGTGTGTAATAGCTGATAACAAATCTGCCGTGGAAGATTTTATCGGAGGAGAGATTCTCGTAATAAAAAAATCAAATGATGAGATACTTCATCTCATAAAAAATGCAGGCGCAGTAATTACCGAAGAGGAAGCGGCGGACTCTCCTGCGGCAATTGTTGCAAAGGCTCTGGATATTCCGGTAATTACCAATGCCTCAGGCGCAACAGAAATTCTCACAAGCGGCATTGCAGTAAAAGTCGACGGAGAAAAGGGTTTTGTCTACAGTGGCCAGAGTAAAATTGTTTAAACGTTCATTTGCCTGTACGGCAGCCTGCCTGTTCCTTTTCACATCACAATCCCCTGCCGAGACCGGCAGGGATATGGAAAGGTTCAGACATGTAATTGCATCATATACCACTTCAATTGCCCACCAGGAATCCTCTGTACAGCGGAACATTGCCCTGGCAAGCGAAAGCCTGAACGGTACAGTAATCTCCCCCGGGCAGACCTTTTCATTCAACTCTGTCGTAGGTGAAGGCTCAGCCGAACGGGGCTACCTCACAGGGAGGGTCCTCTACAGGGATTCAACGGCATACGAAGAGGGAGGCGGAATCTGCCAGGTTTCTTCAACCCTTTTCAATGCACTTCTCCTGTCTGGAGTTATTATAAAGGAAAGACACAGGCACTATCAGCCCGTATCATATGTACCTCTGGGGCTTGATGCCACAATCAAATACGGTAAAAAAGACCTGAAGGTGAGGAATCCCTACAGTTTCAATCTCTTCATTTTTACTGAAATCTCAGGCGGAAGCCTTACTGTAACCGTAAAATCAGGCAGCTCTCTGCCGTACCGCTATGAAATAAGCACTGAAGAGGAAGAGGTCAATCTCCCCCTTAACACTGATGAAAATATACGCATAAGGCCGGGACTGTCAATTATAGTTTACAGGCAGAAATACAGCGGAACAAAACTGCTTGGCTCATATCTCCTTTACAAGGATTTCTACCCCCCTGCAAGAATGGAATAGCATGAAACTGATAAAATTACTGTTAACGCTCACTATTACAATATCCTGCGGAAATCTATATGCTTCATCCACTGCACTGGAAGGGTGGGATACTTTTTCCCGGACCGGTAATGCCGTTATTCTTAAAGGATGGTTAAGGAATGCTGCAAAATCTCTTCTCAGCCGGTCTGATGTAAAATCCCTGAACCTTAAGGCTCCAGCCTTTTACGGGGAACTCGGCCTCTTCATAACATTTGTAAAGGACGGAAAGGTCAGAGGATGTTTCGGAGCCTTTTCCCACAGAAGCTCCTCCCTTGAGACATGCCTTAAAAGATACATAAAGGGTGCGCTTTTTTCCGACCCAAGATACGCACAGCTTGAGCCGTGGGAGCTTGATGAGTCCGAAATAATTCTCACAATAGCAGACAGGCCCCTTGAAGTAACAGATATTAATGATATTGACATTTGGAAAAATGGTGTTCTAATCGAGAGTGAAAACCAGCAGAGCACAGTAATTGTGCCCGCTGAATACAGAACAGGATCGGCCATAAGAAGTATGACAGAAAAAACGGGCCATTGCCGTATATATAGATTCAGAGCAGTAACAATAAAATAATTCCGGAGCAGCCAATGAAATCTTCAAATTTTTTAAAGATCATTGCAGTAGTTTTGACATCTTTCCTTGTATCATGCGCCACACCGGAGGTCAGAAAAACTTCTGACGGAAAGACCCTCTATTCAGGAGGAGATGTCACTGCAATAAACTCAATGTCAGGCCGGATAACAGACAGCAAAACCCGCAAACCTGTAAAGGGAGCGGTCATTGAGATAAAGAACTCTTCAAGGGGTGTGGGTTACTATAAGACAGAAACTGACTCAGACGGACAATACAAAATTGATAACTTTATACCAAACATAAATTATGAGCTCAATGTAAGTGCTCCCGGATATGTTACCTACAACGCTGTTACACGCATAACCTCTGCGAAGAACGATATTCCGCTCACCAGGGAATCCATAATTACCGGCACTGTCACAGACAGTTCTGGAAGGGTCATTCCGGGCATTGAGGTGAAACTGAAGAAATATACGGGCTACTACGAAGAAATTTCTTCAAGGCCGGTATTTGCCAAAACTGACAGTTCGGGAAACTACAGGTTCGAAAAACTGGAATCGGGGTCATACCTGCTCACATACTCTTCCGCTGGATATATCACTGAAACTGCCCGGGTAAAACAGGTCAGAATTGATGAAACATTCAGGCTTTCAATGATCATGTACAGGCCCTCATCCATGAGCGGAAATATAAAAATAAACAGGCTCAATGCACCTGCAGTAGACGTGAATGTCACGGCAAAGGGAAGATACTCATACTCAAATGTAACCTACCAGGACGGCTCCTTCAGACTGGAGGGACTGAAGCCTGGAAGATACAAACTCTACATTACCCATCAGGGATTTGAAACTGTCACAACAGACTACATCGACATCGCAGAAAACTCCGATAAAAAACTGGCTGATTTTAAAATAAATGCAAAAAATCCGGAAGTTAACATCAACTCCTACAGATATACATTTACACCGGGAAGTGAACTTCTCTTCAACATAAAATCACTGAGGATGGACTCCGTACATATTACAGTTTACCGTGCTCCAATGGACTTCATGATAACTGAACAGAAGGACCCGGACGAGATTAATCCTGCAAAAACCGGTTTTAAAAAGGTTGTGGAATGGGAAGAAGCTGTAAAAAAATTCAACCCATACAGATGGATGTACTATTCGGTTAACATTAACAAGGCCCTGTCACCGGGCGGCTACTGCATTGAAGCAAAGGGTAAAAACGGCACACTTGCAAGAAGGCTTTTCACAGTTACAAATATTGGTGTTGTCATGAAGAGATCTCCTTCAAACTTCTTCGTATATGCCACAGACCTGATTAAAAACGGACCTGTGGGAAAGGCAAAAGTTTTCATATACAAACAGGCTAAATACAAATACAGAAATGGTAAACGGATATATCAGCCTACCTCCCCGCAGACCATTGAGGATCTTCCTGTAAAGATTGTACAGAGAGGCGAAACTGACAGCAGCGGAGTATTCAGGTCATCACTGAAATTTGAGAGTCCCATGTCCATACTTGTTCTTAACAGCGACGGAAGCTATGCAATATGCAGTACCGGCAATCCACAGTTCTATAAATCTGAAAAAGAAAAATTTTATATCTACACTGAAAGGCCTGTTTACCGTGCAGGAGACACGGTTTATTTTAAAATAATCTCAAAAAAAAGAGAGAACAAATATACACCTCTAGGTGGAAGACAGATCCTTATTCAGGCATCGAGAGAATACGGCGGAACTCCCCTTTACAGCAAATCCGTCAAACTTGACGAATGGGGAACTGCGGAAGGATCCTTTACGGTTTCCGAAGATTCAGTACTCGGCACTTACTCAATCAGGGCAGGTTTTGACAAAAAGAATCTTTACGCCTACCAGTACTTCCATGTTGAACAGTACAGAAAGCCCGAATTCAAGGTTACCATACAGCCGGTTAAGAAATTCTATATAAACGGTGACACCGCGGAATTCAAGATCGAGTCAAAATATTTCTTCGGTGCTCCCCTGAAAAATGCCGTGGTTAAATACCGTTTCTATGAAAACAAGGTAAACATAAATTCAGAATACGGAAGCCAGAACAGTTACTCAAGGATCAAGCTTGAGGGAGAAAAATACACCGATGAAAACGGACTGGTAATGCTCAGGGTGGATTCAGGAATACTTCCATATGACCGTGATATCACACTTGAGGCAACTGTAACAGACAGGTCAAATGTGAGCATCTCCTCCCAGAAAGCTGTAAGAGTGGGCAGGGGAGAATTTTCCATTTCTGTTATCCCTGAAAGGACATTCTACGACTCAGCGGAAAAGAAACGGGTTCTCATAAAAACAGAGGACCATTCCGGACAGGCAGTGAGTGCAAATGTTGATCTCAAACTCTACAGATACATCTGGAAGCCTGTACAGATGGTATATGTCCATGACCAGAGGCCATACTTTACAAAATCTGTCACAACAGGAAAGGACGGAAAGGTCTATGTTGAACTTCCTGAAAAATTTACCGGTTCCGGTGAATTTGACCTCATCGCCACTTCAAGAGACAGAAAGGATAACTTCATCGAGGGGTCAATGGTGCTCTGGATATATCACGGTACGGGAGATACTGTTGCTTCAAGATTCAAAAACCTTGAGGTGACCCTTGACCGCACTAAACTTGATAAACCGGGAACCGTTACATGCCTTGTGAAAAGCCGATTCACTGATTCATATGTCTGGCTTACACTGGAAGGCCGCGACATATATGAATCAAGAGTTATAAAGATGGATAAAAACATCGTTCCTGTAAAATTCTCAATCAGTGAAAAATATGCCCCGAACCTGTATATCAGAGCTGCAATGCAGAGGAAGAGGGCCCTCTACACTACAGAGAACAGCGTAGAGATGCCTGTGAGCGGCATAAAAATGAAAATTGCCATAATTCCTTCAAAGAAAAAATACGGCCCCGGGGATACTGTTGACCTCAAAATAAAGGCAACCGATGAGAACGGAAAACCGGTTGTCTCTGACCTCTCTCTCGGAGCAGTTGATGAATCCATATATTCAATAAGAAGAGATCATACAAAGGAGATCTCTGAATATTTTTATTCAAAAATCTCCAATTGGGTTCTCACCTCATATTCATACCCAATTACACTTCTGGCTGGAGCTTCCAAATCAGGAGATCAGAAAATACGTTCAGACTTCAGGGATACTGCTTTCTGGAAAGGAAATATAAAAACAGATAAAACCGGTACAGCTACAGTACAGTTCAAACTTCCAGACAACCTTACAACATGGAGGCTCACTGTAAGGGGACACGACATGTCAGGAAAAATGGGACAGAAAAATGAAACCATTATTACATCAAAAGATATAATTGCCAGAATCGGCAAGCCCAGGTTCATGATTGAAAAGGATACTATTGACCTCATCGGTATTGTTAATAACAACACTGAGAAGGGTATTTCATCGGTCATCACAAAGTTTACTGCAGATGAAAAGGAGATACTGCCTCTTAAGGATTACAAAATAAGCCTTCCTGAATACGGTTCTGCAAGGAAATACTACAGGTATGATGTCCCTTCAGGAAAGGACCGGGTGAGTCTTAAATTCTCTACGAAAACAGACACGGATACAGATATAGTTCTTCATAAAATTCCGGTTCAGAAAAGAGGCCTTGAATACACAATATCAGGTTCAGGAGACAACCTCTCCGGCAAAACAATTAAAATTGAACCTGTGAAGGATACCTCTGACTTCACTTTCACTCCGGAAGTTGCTGAAATTTCTGTGTTCCCTTCAATTGTACTGCAGATGGTAAAATCACTCAGATACCTGAACCACTACCCCTACGGCTGTCTGGAACAGACAATAAACAGGTTCATGCCGGCTCTTGCCCTCGATGAACTGATAAAAAAAGGCGACTATGCATCTCTAATAGATACTGAAGAACTTGCAAAGTTCAGAACCAACATAAAAAAGGGAATAGAAAAAATTGAGAACGCCCAGAACTATGACGGCACATGGGGATGGTGGAGCGGCGGACGAGGCAATGCCAGCCTGACCTGTTATGCAATGGAATCACTGCACAGGGCAAAACTTTCAGGCTTTACCGTAAACCCATACCATGAAAAAAGAGGAATCAATGCCCTTGCACAGATAATCTCATCCGGAAATCTGGACATGGAGGAGCAGGCATACTCCATCTATGCATACAGCATATTCAAAAAACGTAACCACGAAGCATACAAGAGACTTTCATGGCGAAAAGATCTGACTCCATATGCTGCCGCAAATCTCCTGAAGGCAGGAAAGAACATGCTTTTCTCAACCGGTATTCCTGACTCAGAAAGAAAAGAAATCACCGACATCATAACAAGAATGGAGAAGATCATTACAGACAGCGCATCGACAGATTCAATGGGTCTTTACTGGCCAAACAGAAACGGAGAAAACTGGTCATGGGCCGGTGACAGAACAGAAATTACTGCAAATGTTCTCTCTGCAATATCCGGGAACAACAAGTTCTCCACACTTGCGTCTAAAACACTTCTATCTCTTTCAAAGAGATTTAACGGCACATGCTGGAAATCCACAAAGGAAACTGCCATGGTAATCTTTGCCATATCTGATTACCTTAAAGGTAAAAATTTCACCTACCACCCAAAGGGTGACCTGAAATTCAGCCTCAACGGCAGCCACCTCACATCAATTTCCTTTGACATGGAAAAAGACAAAAATACCGATTCACTTACGAAAACCGTAAAACTGGATAAATCCTCTTCAGCCGGCGGCTACACCATCAAAATGGAAGGGAACGCCTCAGAAGACCTGGTTTACACAGTCAACATAAGGGGCACACTCTACTTTAAACCCCAGGGTCTCTTCTCCTTTATGAAGTCTGAAAAACGCGGCATAAAGTCCATATCAAACGGAATACAGGCAAGACGCGACATATACTACCTGTCGCGTGTAAAGGACGTAAAGATGCAGGAATACCTTGTACCGTCATCGCTTTCAGAAAGGAGCAGAATTCTGGTTGGTGACGAGATGCTGGTGAAGATAAGGTTCAGGGCAAGCGATAATTTTCAGTATCTCATGCTACAGGATTTTCTGCCCTCAGGATTTGAAGTTGTCAAAAATGATGCATACAACGGGTACCAGCCCTATGTCCATGTTGAGAGACGGGACAACAGGATGCTCTACTTCTTCAGCGATCTTCAAAAGGGGGCGGAATATGAGGTTGCCTATATAATCAGGGCTGAGCTACCAGGCAAATTCATAATGCGCCCAGGAAAAATTGAGTGCATGTACGATCCCGATATTCAGGGGTGGTCACAGCCTTCGCTCATAGAAGTTAATGAAAAGGAATAACATGATGGGGAGATTTTTTCTCCCCGTTTTATTTGCTCTTCTGCTGTTCCGGTCATCCGCCATCCATGGCAGAACAGAGGCAGAAGCACAGAACCTGTTCAGCACAGAAAAGGTTACCATCAGCATACTGTCAAAATTCTTAAGGCTCATGAAGGAGGAGAGAACCGGTTTCATAAACTTCTCCTTCCCTGAAGGCTCAGTTATTGATGCACAAAATATAAAATCTCCTGTCCGGGGACTGAAAATAATAAGAAACGAAAACTCCTTCATTATTCTCGCAGATGGAACCCCCGTAAAATCCGGCAGAATAACCATTAATGGAACAGGCAGCTGCAGGTGCTCTCTTGCAGATGAAACCCGGAACTACCCCCTTCCATTGGAAATTTTGAATGATGGTAATAAAATAAATATTACTGTGACAGAAACTGCCAAACAGTACTCAGTGGACTCTGCATATGCTGAAACCGGTTTTCACAAAGCGCAGGACATGGAGGCAGTCAAGGCCCTGTCCCAGATAATATATGCAAGAATCCGTTCCGGAAAATACAGAAAGCACAGAGATTATGACTTCTGCGATCTCACCTGCTGCCAGGTATACCGCGGCAGAAGCACTCTTGACTTTGATGACTCCTTCATAATTTCAAACCCCCATGAGGTGCCTCTTTACTTTCATTCATCAAACGGCGGGAGAATAATGACGGAATCGGTCTTTTCCAGGTCACCCAGACAGTACAGGCCTCCCATGGAATATTCATTCAATGACAGATTTATTCCAGGTGAGGCTACTTTCGAAAAGTGGGAGAGGTCAATAAGATCGGATGATCTTGAAAAAATACTTAATATGCATAATGGACCCATGGTCTCAATCTCCTTCAATCTGGACAGGGAACAGGTGCTAATTTCATTTCCACATAAAAACGTTCTTATTGCTCCTGAAACATTCCGCCTTAAAATAAACAGAAAGCTGGGCTGGAACTACATCAGGAGCAATTACTACACTATTGAAAAAGCCGGAGATACCTTCATTTTTTCAGGATCCGGCCTCGGGCACTGTGCAGGGCTGAGCATCACCGGAGCAAGGAACCTTTCAAATGCAGGCTATTCATCAAGAGAAATCCTGAGACACTACTTCCCCATTGCTGCTTTCACAGAAACAAGACACGGAGCCAATGCTTTTTCAGGATACCATGTAATTTTTACTCTGAAAAAAAACGGTACATTAAAAGTTTCAGGGCCCTCCGCTTTAATGAACCGTAGAATCCCATGCGGATCAACATTTAAAATAATTACATCATTATATCTTGCAATGTACAGACCCGATATTCTCCACCGCTACAGTTATAACTGCACCGGCAAATTAAAGATTGATGATTCTGTCCTTGAATGCTGGGAAAAGAAAGGGCACGGAACTGTCTCATTCACGGATGCCCTTGCCTCATCCTGCAACCTGTACTTCTCTTCTCTTGGAATGGAGATAAACCAGACAAAATTCCTGAATTTTATTGATGCCATCAAAAAAGATTACGGAATAAACTTCACAGTAAGAAAAAGGTACAGCCGGGCAGGTTTTTCCAGAATTATGTGCGGCCTCGACTTTGATGTGAAGGTGACAGTCTCAGACCTTGTAAAACTGACCCGTCTTGTCCACTCACTAGGCAGAAAAGAGAATGTTAATGGAGTTCTGCATGATCTGGGAGAAAACGAAATCTCCCTCATTGCCGGGGCGCTCCACAGAACATTTACCACCGGAACAGTATCTGAACCTGTAAAAAAAACAGGGATAAACACCGATGAACTCTGGGGAAAAACAGGTACCGTACTGACAGGAACAAATTTTCACGCCTCATACGGGATATTCATTGGAGGCAATCACAGTACAGGGATAGTAGCTCTCATGCCAGAAGGTAACGGAAAAAACTGTGCCGCAATGGCAGTGAGGTTTCTTTGAATCAGACAATAAAATATTGTGCCTATTATTAAATACCCGTAACTTTATTTTGAAGTTCCCTTCAACTGACTGTATAATAATTGTAAAATATTCTTGTTAATAATTTTTGCACAATAATTTATTATTCAATTAAGGAGATTCCATGAAAAGTCTGAGATATATTTTAATACTATCATCAGTGCTGCTTTTTTTATCATGCTGGAGCAACAGAATAGAAGACCGGTACAAACCCTTTCCCGGTACAGTAATAATAACAGAAATAAATAATTCGGTCTATAACCCGAACGGAAAAAACATGTACTGTGATGTCTTCATGGATTTCACACCCGATGACATTGATGCTGTAAACAGATACAGATACAGGTCATGGCCCGACAGGCATATTCAGTTCTCCCACAAATCACGGATGAATATTTACAAACCTCTGCTGAAAAAGCTGAACATAGAGATCGGCAACCGATACAGGGCCATACGGTACGAAAAATCCAGCAGCTTCGGTGGCTCTCCTGTTGTTTTTCAGGTAGACCTGAAAAATACAATAGAATAAAATCTTTAGTTAATTTCCTTCATGAGTTAGTAATAAAGAATTCATAATTCCTGAAAAATAATCAAAACCGTTACGTCTTCTCACTCATTTTCATATTTTATTTCGGCGTCCCTGAATTCACTGAAATATCTGGCGTTTTTGTACTCAGTGAGGTTTAATTTTTTATCTCCATACCTGTTAATCAATTCAGAAACAATCTTATAGGCAATGGCCTCATTAACTCCGGTTTTTAGAGACCCAATGGACCAGTAAAAAAATTTTTTGTAAAACATACTGAAGATAAATTCATCAATCTGCTTATTCGATCCATCAATAATACTACATCTTATTCTTGTAAGAAATTTTGAACTTGGCAGACCCTTATTAATGTGCATATAAAAATATTCAATACTCACATCAAGTCTTATTTTTTTGGATGATCCCTTAACTATCATATGATTTTTTTTAAGGCCAATCAAAATGGTTTTTCTTAATGCTTCCGCATCGTCTTTACTGTATTTTCCAGGAGAGAAGACTGCTTCAAGAATTGATGCAATGAGACCTCTCATATCACCCCTGTACATACCGATAAAACCGTTTTTTATATCCATGGAATTAACGTCAATATTAAGGTCCATTTTGCCATTGTATATTTCATTAATATGTACATAATGGGCAGTGTTGCAGGATATTGCTGAACAGACAATTAAACATATAATTATTCTAACTGCAGTTTTTTTAAAAGATTCAGTATTACATACCATTTTTCAATCTCCAAATTATTACAGATTCACTGTCTGTAAGGTAGGATAAATTCCTTCTACAATTTTAAGCGCAATAGTAACAAAAAATACTCCTCTTTTCAACATAATTTTACAAATATACCTGCTGTTAATATTGACTTATAAATACTTTTTGACATGAGCCTCCATAATTTTTATATTCTATTTGTTATTTTAGATCCAGAGTAGAGGTATAACAATGAACACCAAAAGTGTTAAAGACAGCAATATTACTGTAGTACAGCAGATGATGAATGAAGATGCAAACCTTGCAGGAAATGTACATGGTGGAATCATAATGAAACTGATCGACAACACTGCGAGTCTCGCTGGGACAAGGCACACCGGAAAAAACGTTGTAACCGCTTCAATAGACAGACTTGACTTTCATTCACCTGTATTTATAGGAGACCTGTTACGTGTAAGCGCCAGCATAAATTATGTTGGAAAAACTTCCATGGAAATCGGGGTCAAAATTGAAGCAGAGGACGTAATAACCGGAGAGATAAGGCACACAGGCTCTGCCTACCTGACATTTGTATGCCTCGACAGAAATCATAGACCCGTCGAGATTCCGCCAATCCGTTTTGAAACGGAAAGGGAAAAAAGATGGAACTTTGCTGCAATCGAAAGGCGCAAGGCCCGTATTGAACAGCTTAAGAAAGCCAGAGAACTTGAAAATAACGAATAAAAAAAAGGGAGTGCTTAAAAGCACTCCCTTTTTTATCTGCCTATGTTATCATGACTTACTTTCTGATCTTTAAAAGTTCCTCTACTGCATTTTTAACAACAGGATCGCTGGATTTTTTACAGAAAACTGAATACTTCAGTATGGGCTCTTCTGTTGTATTATAATCCTTCCTGTAATAATCTGTTCTGAACTGAAGATAATATCCTTCAGAATTCTGTCCAAAGGAAAATACTGCAGAATAGTTTTCCATGTTGTCTACTTCATGGTATTTCACTATGTATCCATAAGTATCTCTTGTAATATACCTTCGGTCTCCTTCAGTAAATATGGCTTTGCATATGTTTATGGATTTCATTTCATCGGTATAATTCTTCTTTTCATAAATTGTACCTTCAATTATATCCCTTTTCAGTTTCTCAATATCAGTTGTAAAGAATCTGGAACTTGAAGTTCTGCTTATTCTTGTTTTTCCGCTTTCAGGAAAATATTCTATAACACGGTCAAGTTTATTGTCGCTATTTTCATCAACCAGCATTACAATCATCTTCTGCAAACCGGAAAAATCCCCGATTATGATATTTGTCCTTTTCTCATAAGCATGAAGAAAAAAGTAATTCCTGTTATCCTTGGGAACAGGAAATTTTTTAATTCTGTCATCTATTATCTTATTAACCTGTAGATCTTCATAAAACGCCCAGAGGGACGAAACTGTAAAAACTAGAATTAGGCTCATAAGAAACTTGGTTTTTTTCATTTTACTCTCTTCCTATTTTAATTTTTCCAGACTTTCATTGAGTTTGGAAAGTAATTCCATGAACTCCTTCTGCTTCCCTTTTTCTTTATTTATTATATCTTCAGGAGCCTTTGATATGAACTTTTCGTTTGTCAGTTTGCCTTCAACTCTCTTAAGTTCAGCATCAATTCTGGCAATCTCCTTCTGGAGCCTTGCCATCTCCTTTTCTATATCAATGACACCCTTGAGAGGCATGAAAATTTCAAGGTCAGTCATTACTGCCGATGCATCGGTCTTATCCGGAACATATGCGTCATCTATGTCCAGTTTTTCCACTTTTGCAAGTGCTTTTATATGGACAGATTCATTTTTTATTATTTCTTTAACTACCTCAGAGGATGTCTTAAAAACAATATCAGCCTTTATATCCGGCGCTATATTCATTTCTCCCCTGATATTTCTGATCTTATAGATAATCTCCTTAAATATCTCTGTGTAATCAAATTCAGCTGAGAAATCAAAATTACTTAAATATTCAGGCCACTGGGAAACAGTAATATCCTCTTCATCCTGACCCTTTATTCTGCTCCAGATTTCCTCTGTAATAAACGGCATTATCGGATGAAGGAGCTGAAGTCCCTTTTTTAGTACATAAAAGAGAACCTGTTTTGCGGTTTCAGATGACTCCTTCATTGAATCATCCTTTCCGTATATTCTCTGTTTTACCAGTTCAAGGTACCAGTCACAGAACTCATGCCACCAGAAATCATATAGCAGAGCAGCTGCCTCATTGAATTTGTATTCTTCAAGAGATTTAGTTACAGCCTTAATTGTATTGTTAAGACAATTAAGTATCCACTTGTCAAATTTCTCAAGTGTTGCAGAGTCTATGGCCTTCTCCTGAAAATCTTCACCCAGATTCATGAGAATAAACCTTGTGGCGTTCCATATCTTGTTACAGAATGACCTGTATCCTTCAATTCTCTTCTCTGAAAGAATAACATCCCTGCCCTGTGCTGCAAAGGCGGCAAGAGTAAAACGGAATGCGTCTGTACCGTATTTATCCATCATAATGAGAGGGTCTATTACATTCCCCTTTGACTTGCTCATTTTCTGGCCGTGTTCATCCCTGACGAGTGCATGAATATATACATCCCTGAATGGAATTTTATCCATGAACTTCATTCCCTGCATTATCATCCTGGCGACCCAGAAGAAGATAATGTCAAACCCGGTTACTAGAACACTTGTAGGATAGTACTTGGCAAGCTCAGGAGTCTCGTCGGGCCAGCCCATTGTTGAGAAAGGCCAGAGCCCCGAAGAGAACCATGTATCAAGAACATCCTCGTCCTGTTTCAGTTTTCCGGAACCGCACTTTTCGCACTTTTCAGGATCTTCCATTGAAACATTTACATGTCCGCAGTCTTCACAGTAGAATGCCGGAATTCTGTGCCCCCACCAGAGCTGCCTTGATATACACCAATCCCTGATATTATACATCCACTCGAAATAGGTTTTCTCCCAGTTCTGGGGAACAAACCTTATTTCTCCGCTTTCCACAGCCTTTATGGCCTCAGTAGCCATGGGCTTTATATCAACAAACCACTGCTTTGAAAGATAGGGCTCAATAACTGTCTGGCATCTGTAGCAGTGGCCGACTGAATGGTCATGTTTTTCAGTTTTATGCAGGAGACCGAGTTCTTCAAGATCCCTGAGGACTGCCTTTCTCGCCTCATACCTGTCCATGCCCTGGTATTTCCCGCCGTTTTCGTTAATCACGGCGTTCTCATCCATGACTATTATCTCTTCAAGATTGTTTCTCTTGCCCATTTCAAAGTCATTAGGATCATGCGCAGGAGTTACCTTCACCAGACCTGTACCGAAGTCCCTGTCAACATATGAATCCGCAAAGAGAGGAATTTCCCTGTTAACAAGCGGCAGAATCAGTTTTTTCCCCACAAGGTGGCTGTACCTTTCATCTTCAGGATTAACGGCGACACCGGTGTCACCAAGCATTGTTTCAGGCCTTGTTGTAGCAACAATTACATATTCATCGCTGTCCTTGACAGGATATTTTATATGCCAGAGATTACCCTCAAGATCCTTGTATTCGGTTTCAATGTCTGAAAGCGCGGTCTCGCAGCGTGGGCACCAGTTTATGATTCTGTATCCCTGGTAAATCTGCCCTTCATTATACAGCGTTACAAATACTTTGCGTACAGCCCTGGAAAGGCCCTCATCGAGAGTAAAACGCTCCCTTTCCCAGTCCAGAGAACAGCCCAGCCTTTTAAGCTGGTCCTTTATCTGACCGCCTGACTCCTCTTTCCAAAGCCAGACCCTCTTCTCAAACTCTTCACGTCCAAGATCATACTTGGATTTCCCCTCCTGGGCCAGAAGCCTTTCCACAACATTCTGTGTGGCAATGCCTGCATGGTCCATCCCCGGCATCCAGAGTACAGATTTACCGGCCATTCTCTGCCATCTTGCCAGTATATCCTGAATTGTATTGTTAAGAGCATGGCCCATGTGAAGGCTTCCGGTAACATTTGGCGGAGGAATAACTATTGAATAGGGGTCCTTACCGTCATTCACATCGGCATGGAAGTATCCCTTCTGGTCCCAGTATTCATACCATTTCTTTTCCGCTTCCAAAGGTTCATATGATGAGGATAATTCCATAAAACTGCTCCGTAATTTCATTTTTTTGCTTTGACATTACCTTCCCTGTTTTTTAAGTGTCAATAAATTTTCGCCCCTCTTTTGTATACTTTTATACAACATGGAATTCCTTACGGATCTGAAACAGAATTTATCATAAAAATTCAGAAATGGGGTAAAAATGCCCGATTGTGTGGGTAATGATGACAGTCTTTTGGACTATTTATTATATTTTTCAAGCTGCTCATGAAGTTCAAAGAGTTTCATCTTCCCCGCAATCTCCAAAAGTTCAGGAAAATCTGTCCCGGCTTCTTTACAATAGGTTTCGAGCCTGGGGATAATTTTCTCCTTCAGAATATGAGGGTCATATTTATAGTCAAAGTCAATGGCATAGACATAGATTTTATCAAGGGCCAGAAGGATAATAAAAACAAGTACAGGGACTGTCCAGATAAGCGGAATCCAGAATGTATCAATAAAGAGATAGGATATAGCCGCAAAAACAGCTGCAGTATAACCGGCAGCAAGATAGACCCTAGCCTTTCTCCTGGACATTGCAGCATAGGCATAATCTCCAAGAATCTCGGCTGACCTGATCAGCACAGCTCTGGCGCCGCTGTTTACCGGTTCAGATGAAAGCTTGTCAGCAGGAGCACCCCATTGATCAGATATTTTATTATAAGCAGTGTTCCAGATGCCTTCAAGTCTGGCGTAAATACTGTTTTTATCCGGTTCCAGCGAATACTCTCTCCTGAAAAAATCCCTTCCGTCCAGAATGATATTGTTATCCAGAAGTTCAGTTACCACCTCACGCCAGTGCGCACCATAATAGTTAAAGGCTTTCAGAAAGTTCTCAATTGCAGGCTTGATTCTGCTCTCATAAATTTTCCCTTCAGTTTCCTTCTGTAAAAGATACCAGTACTCCTCACTGTACACAGCAAAGACAAGAAAAGCCAGCAGAAGAGAAATCACTGCAGCACTTATCCATGATGAAACAAAAAGTACGGCCCAGCCGGAGAATGCAGTCAAAAGCATATTAACATAGACATAGACCCTGTTATCACTGTATTCCTGTGCTACTGCATTGCTGTCCAGAGCCCTGCTCATAATTTTTGCAACACTTACCATTCTTTTTTTATCTTCAGGGAGGAGACTGCCCTGAGCCTCCACTGCACTTCCGCAGTATTCACACATAATATCCGATGGAGAAACATTTCCTCCGCAGTTTTTGCATCTGAACTTATTCATTAACCGGATCCATCAGTAAAATTAAAGGAGAATACTCGCCATATTCCTCCTCTTCAATAACATCCAGAAGAACATCCTCCCAGGCATAGAAACGGGCATTACACTCCTTCATGAGCCTGTTAAGAGCAGGTATATACTTTTTCCGGATTACCTTTCTTTCATAACTGTAACCTGTATAAAACATTCTGTAAGCCGGCTCCTTCCTTATAAAGGCGATTATGCCCGTTGAAAAAAAAGTTACGGTCGCAGCAAACCAGTTGTGGAATATTATAAATGCAGCTCCCGAGAGCATCAGAGGAACAGACACAACCCGCAGAAGTGCAAGATAATAGAGAGCACTCTGCCTTCTGCTCCACTTCATTCCATAAAGTTCCTTTTCAATCTCAAGGAGTTTCGCTTTTGTCCTTTCATATGCCTCCTGCGGTAGAAGGTCCTGAACTGATACCGATGCAGAACAGTATGGACACTTCTGCAGATGTCCCGCGATATCCGCTCCGCATGAAGAACAAAGCCGGGTTTTTATAAAGAGATGTTTTCTCCCTGCAGTTACATTACCCATATTTTATACCCTGTATTTTATAAACAAAATATCAAATACACATGCTGATTCAATTTTTCCTGTGACATAGCCCCCTGAAAGATCCGGCATCTGTTTTATTTGACTCATTCCTTGTTATTACGTATAATAGAAGAAATACCAATACTACAGAGTGCCTATGAAAAAAACACTTACAATCTGCCTTGTTATTTTAAACATGTCCGCCGTTTTTGCACAAAAAAACGGAAAAACAGAAGATGAACTTTCAGAAAAAAACTTCAGTATAATTGATATTTTCAGTTATAATGCTCCAAAAATCAAAAAACCCGGCGAAAAGAGAAACAGTTTTGATGTATTTTCCGGTTATAACAGAAAAACAGGAAATACAGACTCAGAAAACTTTAACTACAGCGCTTCATACAGTTTTGATGATAACATAACCGAATTCCAGATTTCATACAGCGGATCATACGGTAAGAGTTCCGGCGAAACAATTGAAAACCAGGGATCCCTGGGACTGAACCTTGACCATTATATACTCTACAGGCTGGAGATATTCTCCTTCACCTTTTCCGAGTACAACAGAATCACGGACCTGGACCACAGGAACAGTTCCGGAATCGGCCTTAAATTTGTATTTTTCAAAAACAGGTATCTCCAGCTTGATTTAAGCGGAGCACCGCTCTACCAGTATGAAAAAATTTCCAATGAAGCGGAGAAGGAATGGAGACTCTCCGGAAGGGGAAGGCTTAAAATCATGCCCGGAAACCGCAGTTTCAGCCTCAGCTACAGGGTATTCTATATTCCTCTTATTGAAGACATGGACATTTACAGGGTAAAACAGAATGCCTCCCTGGATCTGAAAATCTTCGAATATCTGACTCTGAGAATCTTTTATGAATATGAATACAATACATACAATGATGAAATACTGAAAGAAAACCCTGACCTGAAAAAAACTGACCATTCCATTAACATTCAGTTCGGTGTGAAAATATAATGAATTACATGCTGCATATCATGTTTCTTCCATTTTCCTTTGCCATATAGAGGGCCTCGTCCGCTCTATGCAGGAGATCATCAAGTGTGTCACCTTTTCTCAATCCTGAAATACCAAAACTGGCCGTAACAGGAATGAGCTGGCTGTTGTATATGTAGGCAAAGTCTTCAAAGGCATTTCGTATCTTTTCTGACAGAGTAAACGCATCGTGCGGAGATGTTTCCAGAAGCAGCAGGACAAACTCCTCTCCTCCATAACGTCCGAAAATATCAATTTCGCGTATAATGTTTCTGCAGATTTCTGTACTTTTCTGCAAGATAAAATCTCCGGCCTGATGCCCGTGTGTGTCATTTATTTTCTTGAAATGATCTATATCGAAAAAAACCAGACTCAGGTTTCGTTCATATCTCTGGGCGCGCAATAACTCACTCCTGGCTGATTCAATTAATTTCCTTCTGTTAAAAATACCGGTTAAGGGATCTGTTATGGCCATGAGGCTCAGTTTTTCATTCAGCCTCACCTGCTCTGTAACATCAGAAAGTATATATATTTTGCCACCGGCAAAATATCCTGTACTCTCCAGAGTATCGCCGAAAACCCTGAAACTTCTTTCATCGTTTCCTTTTCTGACAATAATTAAATCAGACCCCCCCTTTACTACACCCTCAATTCCGGATACCTCATCTCTGTGTTTTGAGATAATATCTTTCAGGGGTGTACCAATTTTATACAATGCTATGAATGGAAAAAATTTCCTTGTGCTGGCATT